>JAJUHC010000012.1 GCA_029268065.1 Clostridiales bacterium
ATCATGACATGAATTTGACCCCTGGACTTCATTGTTCAGGGGTTTTCTTTACCGATTTTTAAGGCAGTTGTGGACAAGTCCAATTATAATATTAGTATGCGGTGAAAGCTGCAAATATATTATTTTTGGGAGGTTTCGACAATGAACATGAAGAAACACAAAGTCAAAAGGGTTACCTTATTGATGTGCTTGGTAATGGCATTACTTACCTGCCAAGTGCTTCAACCAATAGTGGCAATTGCAGATGATGCTTCACCTGTAATTGTATCCACTTTGTCTGAATTGCAGGCAGCAATCAGCAATGCACAAGATGGTGATGTCATCACTATTCAATCAACCATTACCATTGAATCCAATATTGTTATTGGTGACACCAACAAGCGGATTACCATACATAGGGCTGACAATGCAAGTAGATTCATTGTCAATAATGGATACCCTATTTTATTTCAAAACTTGGTATTTGATGGTCAAGGGGTTTCATCACAATACCCAATGTTTGAAGTAAATCAGACCATGACATTTGAAAACTGTGTTTTTAGAAACTTTGCTTCCACTTCTGATGGCGGTGCAATAGTGATAAAATCAACAGAAGCATTTTTCAATAATTGCCTGTTTGAAAACAATAGTGCTGCATCAGGTGGTCATATAGCAGCAATAAATTATGGTATCGCAACAATTGAAAACAGTATAATGACTGGTGGATATGCTAATTCAAAAGGTGGTGCAATAGCAATACTTTCAAATTCTACTGGTAATGTTTTGTCCAGTACCGTAACAGATAATGAAGCAGATGAATATGGCGGTGGTGTTTATAGTCAAGGGGCATTGACCGTCACTGGAACAAAGATATATGACAACATAGCTTCTATTGGTGGTGCAGACATTGCAAGTTTAGGATGGATGCAACCTTTACAATCCATTACAACCTTTGTTACCTTGTTTGCTGATGAAGGCATAATTCCAACAGCCTGGGTGACTGATTACACTGATGGGAAACCCTATTCACAGTATCTAAGACTTGAATATTATGTTCCATTACCCCCTGCTGTCATACTTGATGCAGCTTCCCTGGGAACAGCAGATGATGGAAAGGTCACAGGTCTTGAATCAGGGAAGTATTACAAGGTCACATCAGGTGAAGTGGTCAGCTATTCAAAAGCAGATGGAACACTGACTGCAATTGAATCAGAAGCTTTCCCACTGGATGGAAATGAAATCACTGGTCTGACAAATGGTGAAACATATTTGGTTGAGGAATTCACCCCTGCACCAACAACAGTGCTGCTTGATTCGGCATCATTAGGAACAGCAGACAATGAAAAAATCACTGGTCTTTCAGCAGGAAAGGTGTATAAGGTTTCTGTGAATGCAGCAATTTACTATACCAAAGCTGATGGAACATTGACCACTGATGCAGAGGATGCAGAAGCACTGACAGGAACAGAAATTGTTGGTCTGACTAATGGTGGAACATACCTGGTGGAAGAATACACACCCCCGACACCTGAACCTGACCCATCAGAAGAACCTGACCCCACACCTGAACCAACACCCGAACCCGAAGAACCGACAGAAGAACCTGAACCGACACCTGACCCAAATGATGACCAGGATGAAGAACCAACACCTGACCCAAGTCCTACACCTACACCTGACCCTGAACCGACACCAACACCGACACCTTCACCAAGTAACAGTTCAGGCAGCGGTGGAAGCAGTTATTCATGTAAACCTGCTGTGACTGCACCCAAGGCTGTTGTTTTGTCTTATGGGAAAGCTGTTTTGGACACTACAAAGACAGAATACCTGCTTGGCTTCACTGATGGTCTGATGGGCAGCAAAGGCACTGTAACAAAGGCAGAACTTGTCCAAATTATATATAGGCTTCTGACCCCTGACAGTAAAGCTGCGGTATATTCAGAAAAGAACAGCTTCAAGGATGTTTCATCAAAGGATTGGTACAATGAAGCTGTCAGCAGCTTGGCAAATGCAGGTCTGATTGCAGGTGGTACTGGTGGAATATTCAACCCTGACAAGAATGTAACCTGGGGTGAAATGGTGTCCATCTTGGCAAAGTTCGCTGAACCAAATCATGAATGGAAGATAATCACCAGGCATTGGGCAAAGGATGCACTGAACACTGCTATTTCTTATCGGTGGTTTGAATACAATGACCAATTCAACCCTGATGGTGAAGTGACCAGGCTTGAAATGCTGAACTTCATCAACACCATGTTTGACTGGACAACCAAATAAACCATGAGCAGAAAAAAGCACCTTGTTATAATGCAGGGTGCTTTTTCCCTTGCCTGTCCTTCCTACTTGCCCTGTGTGAAGCTTCAAGGCATTGGGTAATGGAATTATACCCCCTGCAAATTAAAACCGTTCTGAAAGGAAATATGGCTTTCTCACATGAAGTGTGATATAATGGAATATCTTGAAATTAACTTTTCAAAAATGGTGATACTGCTTGTATGTTAACCAGTACAGGACACAAATGAAAAACAAGCACCTGAACCCACACAGCATGGGCAGATGCTTTGCTTTATATCCTGGGGGTACAATTACCCCTTGAAGGTAATAAAAATGGCTTACAGGGCATTTTAGAAGGTCATTTTTTCAGGGAAGGTGATGAAAATGAAGCTTGATGCACAATTGACCCGATATGCGGAACAATTCAATGACAATTTCCCACTGTTCACTGTTCGTGACATGGATGAAGGGGAAATCATCCTGGCTGTTCAGAAATGCCTGGATGAAAACAAGCCTTTTATCACTGACTGCCCTGATGGGGTGGACTATTGAAAGTTAATTTTCAAGGGTGAATTTGTGTTACTATCGTGTTACTAACCCCCATGGTTGAACCCTTCCTGGGGTAGTTCAAAAAGTTCAAAAGCCCTTGAAAATAGGGCATTTTAAGGGTTAGTAAAATGAACAAATTCATGGTATAATATCCGCAGAGCGGATATTATACCCGCGCATGCGTTTATATTTATCAGATTGGGAGGGTTAATTTTGGCGACAGAGCTGTGCAACCTGAATCTCGCCGTTTTGATAGACGCCGACAACGCCCCGCGCACGGCGCTGGGCAGCATCATGCAGGAGATCGCAATTTACGGCACACCTACAATCAAGCGCATTTACGGCGACTGGACGAACCCAAATGTGGGTACATGGAAAATGTCCCTTTTGGAGAACGCCATTACACCGGTACAGCAGTACGGATATACCACAGGCAAAAACTCCACTGATTCGGCCATGATTATCGACGCGATGGATATCCTGTACGCCGGAAATGTGGATGGCTTCGTAATCGTTTCGAGCGACAGTGATTTTACGCGCCTCGCCATACGCCTTCGCGAGGCCGGCCTTCGTGTGATCGGCATAGGCGAAAAGAAAACTCCCTTGCCTTTTATTGCGTCCTGCGACAAGTTTATTTATATCGAGCTAATCAGGGCAAAGTATCAGGAGCCCGAAGACGAGAAGTCGGGGCAGCGTATCCGCCGCTTTCCAAAAAAAAGCTCGGAACACCCGCCCGTACCCGCCGACGCGGTCAGGTTCATCGCGGATTCGGTATCGGACATTGCAGACGAAGACGGCTGGGCTTATCTCGGTGAGCTGGGCAACCTGCTGATAAAAAAGCGTCCCGACTTCGATTCCAGGAACTACGGTTTTTCAAAGCTGACCGCCCTGGTCCGCTCCATCCCCCGCTTTGAGGTCGATGCGCGTCAGGTCGCCGGAACAAACACCACCCATATTTACATCAGAGACAAAGAGGTTTAGAATGTACTTCCGCAGAAAAAAAAGAAACCGCAGGCGCGGCAGGCGGGCTGTTTTCGTATTTGCTCTACTGGTTTTGATTCTGGTCGTTATGGGGTATGACAGCAACACGCGCATTGTAACCGAGGAGTTTCCCGTTTCCGGCTCAAAGATCCCAGAGGCCTTTAACGGCTACCGAATTGTCCAGCTATCCGACCTTCACGGAAAAAGCTTTGGAAAGAACAACGAGAGGCTTGTTTCCGCCGTAAAATCGGCCAAGCCTGATATAATAGTAATAACCGGAGACCTTATTGAGGACAGCAAAAGCGGAGCGTGGGCCAGGTCCCTATTTCAGAGCCTTACTCCGATAGCCCCCGTCTATTATGTCACCGGCAACCACGAATGGGCGTCCGGCGGTCTTGTTGAGCTTTTTCAAATCATAGACGACTGCGGGGTGATCCCCCTGCGGAACGAATACCTGCTGCTTACCAAAGATAAGGACTCGCTGGTTCTTGCGGGAGTAGACGACCCGAACGGTTTTGCGGACCAGAAAACGCCGCAACAGCTCTTCAGCGAAATCAAAAGCAAGCATAAGGACAATTATACGCTGCTTTTGGCGCACAGGAACACTCTTCTTGATACATACGCCGGGATAGGGGCAGATCTTGTATTGACCGGACACAGTCATGGAGGAATAATAAGGCTTCCCTTTGTCGGCGGCGTTTTAAGCACCGACAGATCGTTTTTCCCAAAATACGACGCCGGCTTTTTCATAAGAGAAAAAACCGTCATGTTCGTTTCGCGCGGGCTGGGACCTTTCCGGCACATTCCGAGGTTTCTGAATAATCCTCAGATAGCCGTGATAATACTAAAGAAATAAAAGCTTAGGAGCATTTCATGTATAACAAGATAAGACTGCAAAACGGCGTCAGGATAGTGACCGAAAGCATTCCTTACGTCCGCTCCGCCGCAGTGGGCATATGGGTCGGAACGGGCTCGCGTTTTGAGTCCGCCTCAGAGAACGGAGCGGCGCATTTTATTGAACACATGCTTTTCAAGGGCACGCAGACCCGGAGCGCGGCGGAGCTCGCCGAACAGATGGATCATATCGGCGGACAGATTAACGCCTTCACGACAAGGGACTGCACCTGCTTTTACGGCAAGGCGCTGGATACCCATCTCCATCTCGCCATAGACGTCCTCTGCGACATGTTTTTTTATTCGCGCTTTGATGAGACGGATGTGAAAAACGAGCGCGGCGTAATAATCGAAGAAATCGGCATGTACGAGGATACTCCCGAGGATCTTGTCGTGGAGCAGCTCTTTGCCTCGGTTTACAAGGGCTCCTCTCTTTCAAGGCCGATACTCGGAAAAAAGAAAACACTCGAGAACATGAGCGGCGCGTTCCTCCGCGATTTCATGGAGAGGAAGTACCGTTCCGGCGACATAGTGGTCGCAATGTCCGGCAGCTTCAAAGACGAGGACGTTGAATTCCTTCGTGAGAAGTTTTCCGTTCTTCCGAAAAGCAGGAAGGCGAGACTGTCCGCCGCGCATTATTCTCCCTGCTTTGTAACAAAAAGAAAGAAAATCGAGCAGAACCACATTTGCCTCTCCTTCCCCTCCGTAAGCAATCTTGACCCCGACCGTTACGCCATGCAGCTTCTGAACAACATATTTGGCGGCGGAATGTCCTCGCGCCTTTTCCAGGAGCTTCGCGAAAAGCGAGGTCTGTGCTATTCCGTCGGGAGCTTTCTCTCCGCCCACGACGACACCGGGGTTTACTGCATCTCCCTCGCGCTTTCGCAGGAGTCGGAGGAGAAGGCGCTGCATACGATCGCGGATGAAATCCATAGGATGACTCAGGGCGGGGTTTCGGACCTGGAGCTTGACCGTTCCCGCGAGCAGGTGAAGGCCAACATCCTCATGGGCCTCGAGTCGACAAACACGAGGATGAACCGCATGGCCAGGAGCGAGATGGTTTTGGGCCGTGTGCCGGAAACCGAGGAAACTATCGCCGCCTATGACGCCGTGACGAGGGACGATCTTCTTCGTCTGGCAAGCAAGGTGCTGAACGCTGAAACGCTCGGTTTTTCCGCGGTCGGCAGAATAAGACCCGAAAGCGAATACCGGGCTATGCTAAGCAAGTTCTGAAAAAGGGGCTGTTGCAAAACGCCCTGGTTGAAAAATAATGTACAAAAATGCGCCTTGATTTGGCCTTAAGAGCCATTTCAAAGCGCATTTTTTGTTTGTAGGGCCGCTTTTTTGTGCAATTTGCTGTCGCAAATATGTTTTGCAACATCCCCTTATCGTTTATTGAAGCTTTGACAGCAGCCCTTCGATGTATGCTTCCGCCATGGAGTCTAAGGCGTTTTCGCTAAAGGAAAGCGGCGACGGATCCATCCCCATCAGCGCGAGAAGCTGTCCCGCCGTCCTGAGCGCCTGCTCTCCAGGAAGCATTCCCCACGAAAGCTGGTCAAGTATGTGCGCGTAAAGGGATGTGAGCGACACAAGGCCTTCGTCTCTCGCGATTTTGCCTATACGCTCGGAAAAGCGCTCGTAAGCAACGCCTTTTCTGAGAGCCCTTTCCGCAAGCGCGTCTTTGGTCGCTCCGAACCTGCCCATCCTCGAGAAAACGTCCATCTGCCGATTTGCGCAAAGCCCCGTTTCGAGAAACAGCGCCTCTTTTACGGCGGGGATGACCGCCCTCCCTATCATCTCTCCCAGCTTGAAATGCTTTCCTGCTTCAGTAAGTCTTGTCGGCGACAGGGGGTTTGCGACGATTATCGTCCCGTCGGTGCCCGATCCCGTAGCAATGCCGCTTGAGTAGCGGCTCGGCACCAGCAGCTCCTGCAGGGCGGCGGTTTTGGCTTCCGTGCAGGTTACGAGCGATCTGGCGAGAGCTCCCTCCGTAAGGTCTGCGTCTATAAATAGAAGTATATTTATAGTACCCGCGACAAATTTAAACCTTCCCTCATCCTCGTGCCAGAGGGCTATGTCGCCCACGCGCCCGGCGTTTACGTCTATTCCGCCTGTTACTACGGCCGTTACGCTCATTTCGCCGTATTCGAGCGTCTTTATCGAGGCATTGTCCATGGACGCCGCCGTGCTCATGCCGGAGCTCAGCCGGGGATCAAGCCCCAGCTCCCCTGCAATCGCCGCGACATGCTCTTCATAGCTTGGAGCCCTCATCTCGCCGGAGAATTCTCCTCCGTGATTGAATATCCATTTCAGCCCGTCCTGCCTCCCTCCGTTGAGAGGCGCCGTGCCGAGAACCTTTCTACGCTCCGAAAAGCAGGCTACAAGGGCTTCGTTGTACTTTCTCAAGGTATCGCCGTTCTTGAAGCTGTATATAGTCAATGCATCAATCCTCCTGCCATTGCGAAAGCATGGAGGAAAGCCAGTCGTAAACGTCCATTCCGTATACCACACCCAGCCTTTCCCTTGTCAGCACCTCCTTAACCGCCCCGGAGGCCACGAGCCTGCCCTTGTTCATAAGCAGCGCGTGGGTTCCATAAGCCTTGGCCAGACTCAGGTCATGAACGACGGAGACAACCGACCTTCCGGTTTCCTCTATCCATGTTTTTATCATCTCAAAGGTGCTCTTCTGATACAACAGGTCGAGGTGGTTCGTCGGCTCATCCAGTATCAGCAGCTCCGGATCCTGCGCCAGGACCTGAGCGAGGAAGGTACGCTGCCGTTCCCCGCCGGAAAGGGTAAGCACCGACTGCCTGCGTATTTCGGAAAGCCCGGTAAGCTCCAAAGCGCGTTCGATATATTCCTCATCCTTTCGAGAAATCGGGGAAAACGCACCCTTTGAGTATGCGTAGCGTCCGAGCTTTATGATTTCCTCGACAGTGAAGGAATAGCCAACATGAGAGCTTTGCGCCAGGATCCCGATATGCCTGGCAATCTCGGCGGGCTTCAGCCTGCGGAGGTCCTTCCCTTCAAAAAGCAGGACGCCGGTATACGGCGCGCCGCCGGAAACGGCGTTCACAATCGTGCTCTTGCCCGCTCCGTTAGGCCCCGCTATCATAACCCACTCTTTTTTGCCGATTTTGAAACTCACGTCGTCAAGCACGGAGAGATTGCCGTATCTCACGGAGAGATTCCTTGCCTCAAGCATCAGCCTCTCCCCCTTCTGGACGAATAAAATATATAGACAAAGGTAATCGAGCCCACAAACGACGTAACTACGCCTATCGGAAGCTCCTTCGGGCTCAGGATAACCCTGCTGAACAGATCCGCCAGCATCAGGAACACGGCGCCCGAGAACATGGAGGCGGGCAGAAGCTTTTTATGGTTCGGGCCCGTAACCATCCTTGTCATGTGCGGTATGACGAGCCCCACAAAATTGATAGTTCCCCCTATCGAAACCGTAACGCCAATAAGCGCCGAAACCGCCACCAGAACAATCTGCTTTACAAGCCGTACGTTGACCCCTATGTTTCTCGCGTTGTCCTCCCCTATTGCAAAGGCGTTCAGCTCCCTTGAAAAACGCAGTATCACGGTCCCGCATACGGCGAGCGTGACCAGCAATATAAGGGCGTTCAGAAAGCTGCTTCCCGACAGAGAGCCCATAAGCCAAAACACGACGGTTTTTACATGCTCGTCTGAGAAGGTTATGACAAGGCTCACAATGCTTCCCGCAAACATACTGAATACTATGCCGATCAGTATTATTGTATTCGTGGAAAGTGAGAAATCAAGGCTGTACGCGAGCGTCAGTATGACCATCAGCGAGGCGAAGGCAAATATGATCGCCGTAAGCATCACGCCTCCGCCGCTGAGTCCGGGTATGCTGAACCCAAAAGCGAGGGCGAGAACGGCGCCTATGGACGCGCCGGAGGAAATTCCGAGAGTCGAGCCGTCCGCGAGGGGATTTCTGAGCAGCCCCTGCATGGCGGCCCCGCAAAGCGAAAGCGAGGCGCCTATGAGCCCGGCGCAGATCACTCTCGGAAGCCTGACAAAAAATACGATGGATTTGGACATTCCCTCGGGTATGGGCAGCCCGAGCACGGAATTCCAGATGATCGACACGGTGTCCCGGAGCGGCACTCTGACGCTGCCCGCCGACACGCAGAGCAGCAGCACTGCGAGAGTCACGAGCGAAGACAGGATATACACGGTCGGAGAAAAACCTTCTCTTTTTTTCATATGCTTATTCCTTAATTTAAGGGCGGGCAAAATGCCCGCCCCGGTATTTTATTGTTCCGCAGGCGCGTCGGCTTTGCAGCCCTTATTTTCCATACGCGAAATTATACAGCATTTTCGCCCCGTCCACCAGCCTTGGCCCCGGTCTCATCAGTTCGTTGGAGGTTGAGCTGAGCACTGCCTTGTTCTTTATCGCCGTTATATCCTCCCAGCCTTTTCTGCTCATTATTTCCTTAACCGGGTCCTGACCGTCGGTATACGTCATCTCGAAGGTCACTATATAATCGGGGTTCCGCTCGATAACCTGCTCCTGCGATACCTTTGACCAGCTGCTTATGTCTGAGAATATGTTTTTCAGGCCGAGCATGGTCGCTATCTCGTCCATAAAGGTGCCCTTCCCCGCAGCCCAGAGACCATTTTTCAGCGATGCGACCTCAAGATAAATCTTTTTTCCGGAGTTTTCCTTGACCTTGGATGAAAGCTCCGCAAAAGCGGCTTTCATGTCAGAAACAAGCTTTTCCGCCTCATTATTTTTCCCGACCACGGCGCCTATAAGCCTTATCGAGGTATAGGTGCCGGCGATGTCCTTCGCGGTCGTGACGACAACCTTGATTCCGGCTTTTTCAAGCGCCGCAATCTGCTCGTCGGTCTGCGCCAGCTTGCTCATTATCACAACCTGCGGTCCGAGGGCGATTATCTGTTCCACGTTGGTATCGCTGCCGGACTGCACGGCAGGGATTTTCTTAACTGCCTCAGGATAGTCGCAGTACTGCCCGCGCCCCACTACCGTGCCGCCGGCGCCCAAAGCGTAAAGTATCTCGCAGTCCGCGGGGGTCAGCGCGACTATCTTGGTCGCGGGCGCGCTCAGCGATACCTCACGGTTTTGCATATCCTTCACATTTATGGCGGCGCTCTTCTGCGCCGATGCCGGCGTCGGGGAAGCCGCGGATACGCCCTGATTCTCCCCGCAGCCGGAAAGGGCGGACGGCGCCAGCAAAAGTGCGAGTACTAAAATAAAGGCTCTGTGTTTTTTCATCGTCTTTCCTCCAAAAAGAGCAGGTAAAAATCTGATTGCATAAAAAAATCCCTCTCCGGAAAGAAGGAAAATTCGCGCGTCAAGGCAAAAACCGCCCTCATCCCCAGGAGAATTTGTCCATACAGGTCTCCCGACTTGGCTTCATCCTACCGCTGCGCCTTCCCGTCGAAACAGTGGCTCCTGCAGCTTCGTCAGCTTCACGGTTACTGGGATAGCCAGGAAATTTCATCCTGATTCCCTCGGCTTAACAGCCGGCACTCCTCATGCGTATGAACATATTATTCATTTTTGCTGATTCTATCACATTTTTCCCTTTATTTCAATTACTTTGTTATTGCGTTTGACAATCCCTGAGGGCATTTGATATACTTAAGAGACAATTTTCTACGAAATGCTGGTGTAAACATGGAGCTTAACAAATTCAGCGAGCTTCTCAGGTCCGTCGCTCCCGCCAGCGACGCCGCCGCGCTTTCCGCGAAGCGCCGCTGGGACCTTATAGCGAAGCCTATCGGCAGCCTCGGTCTCCTGGAGGATTCTATAATCCGCATCGCGGCTCTCACCGGCTCCGATGACGTGCAGCTGAAAAAGAGGGCTGTGTTTGTATTTTGCGCCGACAACGGTGTCGTGGCCGAGGGGGTTACCCAGACCGGACCCGAGGTAACGGCTATCGTAGCCGAAAACCTTACCCGGGGAGACACCTCTGTGTGCCGTATGGCGGCCGTCGCACATGCCGAAATAGTCCCGATTGACATGGGGATGCTCACTGCGTCCCAAAACAGCAAAATACTTGACCGCCGTGTTGCTTGCGGCACAAAAAACATGGTTTTCGGGCCCGCAATGACAAAGGAAGAGGCCGTTGCGGGCATCTGCTCGGGCATTGAACTCGTCCGTGAATTCAAAGAAAAGGGCTACGGCATCATTGCGACCGGTGAAATGGGTATAGGCAACACCACGACCTCGAGCGCGGTCGCCTCGGTGCTTTTGGGGAGGCCGGTTACCAGCGTCACCGGGCGTGGCGCCGGCCTTTCCGACGAGGGACTGGTCCGAAAAATTGACGCTATCGAGCGTGCCATAAAAGCAAACAGGCCCGATCCCTCGGATCCGCTTGACGTGCTCTCAAAGCTCGGCGGTTTTGATATTGCCGGCATGGTCGGAGCATTCATAGGCGGCGCAATCTGCCGCGTGCCGATAATTATCGACGGCTTTATAAGCGCCGTATCGGCCCTTATAGCGAAGAGGCTTTGCCCCAACGCCGCCTGCGCGCTCTTTCCCAGCCATGTTTCCGCCGAGCCCGCCGGAATGATGGTTCTGGAGGAGCTCGGACTTGTTCCTCTGATTACCGCGGGAATGCGTCTCGGGGAAGGTACGGGAGCCGTCGCGCTGCTGCCGCTTCTGGACATGGGCCTTGCCGTATATAACGGTATGGCGACCTTCGACGATATCGGCATAGAGGCATATACGCCCCAGGGGGGTTAATATGAGGACTCTCGTTATCGGCGGAGGGGCTTCGGGCAAAAGCGAATACGCCGAGGAGCTGTTTTCGGGGCTTGCGGGAAAAAAGTACTATATCGCAACAATGATGCCTTACGGCGCCGACAGTCTTTGGCGCATCGAAAAGCATAGGCAGGCACGCAGGGACAGGGGCTTTTTCACGCTGGAGCACTATGCCGACATAGGCGGGCTTCGGCTTCCCGAACGCGGTTCGGCGCTTCTTGAATGCCTCGGCAACCTTACGGCCAACGAGCTTTTCAGCAGAGGCCTGACCGAGGATGAGGCTTTTGAATCTATACTGAGCGGAATATCCTCTCTTGCGCTTCAGTGCGACGACCTTGTCGTAGTTACAAACGATGTTTTCTCGGGAGGTAACCGCTATGACGAGGGCACTCTTGCTTACATCAGAACGCTTGGCCGCGTGAACGCCGCTTTCGCGGGGCGCTTTGAAAAGGTTTTTGAGGTCGTCTGCGGCATTCCGGTTGCAATCAAGGGGTGAATTAACCTGAAATTTCTAAAGGGCGTTGCGCTCGGCATGTCCATGTTCTCCCGGATACCGGTGCCGCAGGTCGAGTGGAACGAAGAGAACATGAAGTATATGCTCTGCGGCTTTCCTCTTGTCGGAGCGGCTATAGGCCTGCTCTTTTGGGTATGGATGTGGCTTTGCGGCGTGTTGAATTTTGGGCTGGCTGTCAGGGCCGCCGGGCTTACCGCCATCCCCGTTTTAATTTCCGGCGGCATACACCTCGAGGGCTTCTGCGACACCACGGACGCTTTGGCGAGCCGGGCGGAGCCTGAAAGAAAGCGGCAGATAATGAAGGACTCTCATGTCGGGGCATTTGCTGTCATAGCGCTGGGGCTCTACTACCTGCTGTATTTTGCTTTTTGCTTTGAGCTCAATATTACCCTTCGTTCCCTCACGCTGCTTTCCCTTTCTCCTGTTCTTTCCCGCTCGGCAAGCGGACTTACGGTGATCTTCTTCCCTTCGTCAAAAAACGAAGGGCTTTTCCGTTCCTTCAGGGATACCGCCGACAGGACCGCAGCGGCGGTGGTGCTTTTTGCTTTTGCGGTCGCCTCCATGACGCTTATGCTCTTTTACCTCCCCCTCGCGGCCATGCTGATGCTGCTTTTGGTGGCGGTCGCTCTTTTGGCTCTTTATCTAATTTCCTGGCGGCAGTTCGGAGGTATGAGCGGGGATCTCGCGGGCTGGTTTCTTACTGTCGCTGAGCTTCTTATGCTAATTGGCCTTACAACGATTATGAAGGTGCTGGTTTGAATGATTCTTGTTGTCGGCGGACTTGCCTCCGGCAAGCGCAGCTATGTGAAAACCGAATACGGCTTCTCGGACGCGGAAATTTCGTCCTCGATTTCCGAAAACTACCCCGTGCTTTTTGACTTGCAGGACATAATAAACTCAGACGCGGACTCGGAGCGCTTTTTTCCCGCGCTTCTCGGCAAGCGGGTCATCATATGCACCGATATAGGCTGCGGCATTGTGCCTCTTGACCCCGCCGAGCGGGAAAAGCGCGAGGCGGTGGGGCGGCTCTGCATACGCCTTGCGCGCGAGGCGGAGCGCGTGGTCCGCATACAGTGCGGCATACCTCAGATTTTAAAGGATTGAAAACATGGAACTGATAATTTTAAGGCACGCCGAAACCAAGGGCAACCTCGAGCGCCGTTACATCGGCCTGACGGACGAGCCCTTATGTGAAGCCGGCGTTAAGCACGCCCAATCGGCCGGTGTATGCCCCGATATAAAAAGAGTGATCGTAAGCCCTCTTCTCCGCGCGAGGCAGACCGCCGAAATCATATTTCCCAACGCCGAGCTTGTTCCGTACGAGGGGCTTGAGGAAATGCACTTCGGAGCTTTTGAGGGCAAAAACTTTGAAGAAATGGCGGAAGACCCCGCTTACCAGGCTTGGGTTGACGGAAACGGCGTAGACAACTGCCCGGGCGGCGAGAGCCGGGGCGAATTTGTTTTGAGGACCTGCGAAACCTTCAAAAAGGTTTTGAAAGACGCGTTTGGGCGCAAGGACGGGCGCCTTGTGATTGTGGCGCACTGCGGTACGATTATGGCCGTAACGAGCAGCTATTCCGAGCCCCCCTGCGATTATTTTGGCTGCCGCGTATCGCATTGCGAGGGCTTTCGCTTCGACGTTTCGGAATACGACGGCGAAAACCCGAAGCTCAGGAACCGCGAATTTGTAAAGGACTTGAGCATATGTTGAACATGGCCGCCGTCGTGATCGGTTTTGTGCTGGATTATATACTCGGCGATCCGGCAGGCTTTCCGCACATCGTCGCAGGCATCGGAAAGCTCATAGAAGTATTTGAAAGGCTTATCAGGGACCGCTTTCCGAAAACTCCGCGGGGCGAGCTCTTCGGCGGGGTTGTTCTTGTTTTTCTGGTCCTTGTCTGCTCGGTGGCGCCCGTTTTCATCGTTTTGAACCTTCTCGGCGCGGCGCATCCCTTCCTCCGCCTTGCTTTTGAGTCCCTGATTTGCTGGCAGTGCCTTGCTGCACGCAGTCTCAGCGACGCCGGCATAGGCATATACAATGAGCTGCAGAATTTTGACCTTCCCGCCGCGAGGAAGGCCGTGGGCATGGTGGTGGGACGCGATACCGGCGGACTTGATGAGGCGGGCGTTACCCGCGCGGCCGTTGAAACAATAGCCGAAAACACCAGCGACGGGGTGATCGCCCCGCTTTTGTTCCTTCTTGCTGGGGGCGGAGCGTTCGGGGTGCTATACAAGGCGGTCAACACCATGGACAGCATGATAGGATATAAGAACGACCGCTATCTCTACTTCGGAAGGGCCGCGGCAAAGCTTGACGACATCGTGAATTTTATTCCTTCCCGAATATCCGGACTTTTGATGGTTCCGGGAGCTCTTTTCGCGGGTCTTGACGCAAAAAACGCCCTTCGCATTTTCCTGCGCGACAGGAAGAACCATACGAGCCCGAATTCCGCGCAGACCGAATCCGCCGCAGCCGGCGCTCTGGGCGTTTCTCTCGGCGGTGCCAATTTTTACTTCGGGAAGCTGGTCCACAAACCGACTATCGGCGACCCGACAAGGCCGATTGAGCCTTCCGACATACCCCGCGCCATCAATTTAATGTTCTGCACGTCTATACTCTGCCTTATCTTGTATATACTTATTGGAGGAATCATCATATTATGGCGTTGATACACGGAGGCGATATCGAAGGTTATGTAAGGGAATACGGGAAAGAACCGGTCGATTTTTCGGCGAACTGCAACCCGCTCGGGCTGCCTGAGTCAGCAAAGACCGCCGCGGCCGCCTCCCTGAGCATTGCCGACCGCTACCCCGACCCTCTTTCCCGCAGGCTCACGGAGGCATTGGGAAAAAATCTTTCTGTCCCCCCCGAGAGCATTTTTTTAAGCGCCGGAGCGGCCGAGGTCATATTCAGGCTGACGGCGGCTTTGAAGCCCAAAAAAGCCCTGCTGCTTGCCCCCGCTTTTGCCGAGTACGAGCTGGCTCTCAGCGCCTCGGGATGCGAGCTGAAATTTCACACGCTCTCTTCAGACAACGGTTTTTTGCTCACCGAAAAGTATCTGGAAGAGCTTTCCGACGATATCGACATCCTTTTTCTCTGCAACCCGAACAATCCCACCGACTGCCTTATAGACCCCTCGCTGCTCCTCAAAATTCTCTCGGCATGCAGAAAATACAAAATTTATATGGTACTCGACGAATGCTTCAACGGCTTTCTCGACGAACCCGATTCAAACTCTCTCATTAAGCAGCTTCCGGATAATCCGAAACTGGTCATACTCGGCGCTTTTACAAAAATCTACGGCATGGCGGGGCTGCGCCTCGGCTACTGCCTTTCGTATGATCGGAACCTGATAAAGGCTCTGCGTGAAGCCGGTCAGCCCTGGTCGGTGTCCTCGGTCGCCGAGGCGGCGGGTATCGCCGCAATGTCCGACACGGAATATCTGGAGCGTTCATTGAAGCTCATACGCGAACAGCGCGTCCGCCTTGCGGAAGGTCTTCGGTCCTGCGGCATGGAGGTTTTCGAGCCTGCCGCAAACTTTATCTTTTTCAGAAGCCCGATACCGGAGCTCGGCGAGCTTTGCAGGGAAAACGGCTTCCTGCTCCGCGACTGCTCGAATTACCGCGGGCTTTCAAAGGGCTATTACAGGATTGCCGTCCGTACCCATGACGAGAACGAGCGCCTTCTTGACGCTATCAGCGACATTGTAAAACGGAAAAGTGGTAGTGTAAAATGATTCACGTTTACTATGGAAACGGAAAAGGAAAAACAACGGCGGCTATGGGTCTCGCCATAAGGGCGGCGGGGCACGGCCGGTCGGTTATCGTAGTGCAATTTTTGAAGAATTCCCCTACCGGGGAAGAGCAGTCCCTTGCCAAATTCCCGAATATAAGGCTTTTGCGAGGCAAGGCAGGCGGCTTCTCCATGACCGACGAGGAAAAAGCGGCAACTAAGGAGATACACAACAGTAACCTGAAATGCGCCTGTGAAAGCGTTTTCGGCGGAACGTGTGAGCTCCTTGTCCTCGACGAGGGAATGGACGCACTCCGGAAAGGCCTGCTTGACGAGGAATTGCTGAAAAAGCTGATATTCACATGCACCGGCGCCGAAATCGTCATCACCGGACACCAGCCCGTCGCCTGGCTTTTGGATTCGGCGGACTATGTAACCGAGATGAAAAAGGTAAAGCACCCCTTTGACAAGGGCATAGGGGCAAGGCAGGGAATTGAATATTAGATCGGCACCGCCTGAGCAAAAGAAACGCTCCCAAAAGGGAGCGTTTCTTTTGCCATTCTATTATATTCGCCTATTAATACATGCCGCCCATGTCGCCGCCGGCAGGCATCGCCGGAGCAGCCTTGGGTTCGGGCTTGTCGGCCACGAGCGCCTCGGTCGTGAGGACCATGGCGGCGACCGATGCAGCGTTTTCAAGCGCGCTGCGGCAGACCTTCGCAGGATCAACTATGCCAGCTTCTATCATGTTGCAGTATACTTCCTTCGCCGCGTCGAAGCCATAGTTCTTATCTCCGGAGTTCCTGACCTTGTCAAGAATTACAGAGCCTTCGAGGCCGGCATTCGCCGCGATCTGGCGTATGGGCTCCTGCAGGGCGCGGGCCACGCTCTTGACGCCGGTCTTTTCGTCGCCCTCGAATTTGTCGACAATCTTCTCGACGGCTTTCGCAGCGTTGACGTATACCGTTCCGCCGCCGGCAACTATACCCTCCTCGACGGCGGCGCGCGTCGCGTTCAGGGCGTCCTCTATGCGGAGCTTCTTCTCCTTCATTTCCGTCTCGGTCGCGGCGCCGACCTTGATGACCGCGACGCCGCCGGAGAGCTTCGCAAGTCTTTCCTGCAGCTTCTCTCTGTCGTAATCGGACGTCGTAATCTCAATCTGCTTTGAAATCTGAGTCGTTCTGTCCTTGATTGCCTTGCTGTCGCCTGCGCCGTCGACAATGATGGTGTTCTCCTTCGCTACCTTGACCTGGCGGGCTCTTCCCAGCATCTGGACCGTGGCATCCTTGAGCTCCATTCCGAGATCGGAAGATACCACTTCGCCGCCGGTGAGTATGGCGATGTCCTGAAGCATATCCTTGCGCCTGTCGCCGAAGCCGGGGGCCTTGACGCATACGCAGGTGAAGGTGCCGCGGAGCTTGTTGAGTATAAGGGTCGCGAGAGCTTCGCCCTCGACGTCCTCGGCTATGATGAGGAGCTTCTTGCCTTCCTTGACTATCTGCTCGAGTATGGGAAGGATGTCCTGAATATTAGAGATCTTCTTGTCGGTAATAAGGATATAGGGATCGTCGAGAACGGCTTCCATCTTGTCGCTGTCGGTGATCATATAGGGAGTGATGTAGCCTCTGTCAAACTGCATTCCCTCGACGACCTCGCTGTATGTTTCGGCGGTCTTGGATTCCTCGACGGTTATGACGCCCTTCTGGGAAACCTTATCCATAGCCTCGGCAATGAGCTTTCCTATAACTTCGTCCCCGGAGGAAACGGTGCCTACACGGGCAATGTCCTCGGTTCCGCTGACAGGCTGGGAAATGTTCTTGATTTCCGCGACAGCCGCTTCCACGGCCTTCTGGATGCCGCGGCGCATTACCATCGGGTTCGCGCCGGCAGCCACGTTCTTCATTCCCTCGCGGATGATCGCCTGAGCAAGAAGCGTCGCGGTTGTAGTGCCGTCGCCGGCCACGTCGTTGGTCTTAGTCGCGACTTCCTTTACAAGGCTCGCGCCCATATTCTCAAACGGATCTTCGAGCTCTATTTCCTTTGCTATGGTCACACCGTCGTTCGTGATGAGGGGGGGGCCGTACTTCTTGTCAAGGACTACGTTCCTGCCCTTGGGACCTATCGTGATCTTCACGGTGTCCGCAAGCTTGTTAATGCCGCTCTCAAGCGCGCGGCGAGCGTCTTCGTTATAAATAAGCTGCTTTGCCATTTAAATTACCTCCATAGTATTTTATTTACAATAACGTGCCATTAATTTACCCGTTTTTTCTGAAACGTACCCACAGAAAGCTTTATTCGACTACCGCCAGGATGTCGCTCTGACGTACGATCGTGAGCTCAACGCCGTCCACCTTGACCTGGGTTCCGGTGTATTTGCCGGTTATGACCTTATCGCCGACCTCAACGGTCATTTCGACATCGTGCCCGTCAACCGTTCCTCCCGGGCCTACCGCTATCACCTCGTAAACCTGAGGCTTTTCCTGCGCTGCACTGGAAAGAATGATTCCGCTCTTTGTGGTCTCCTCAGCTTCGACCTGCTTCAAAACGACTCTGTCTGCCAAAGGAATAAGTTTCATGCGTATACCTCCTGATATTGTTATTTTTATTTTATATTGCATCAATTGCGTTAGCACTCTTGCGGTTAGAGTGCTAACGCAATTGTAATAATAAGCTATACTATGGATTTTTTCAAGCCCTTTTTTCAATTTTTTCTTAATTTTTTTGTTAAATTTTTGTTACCACTCCGCTCCCTTGGGGTAAAAAAACCTCAGCATGCCGGTTTTAACGGTAAAATCGGCCGTATTGTCCTCGACAATTTCTCCGTCCACATTTATTATCATCTTATTTCGGCTTTTTATCACAAGGCGTTTTCCGCGAATATGCCTGATATGCTCGGACATTTCCCTGTACCTGCCGTCTTTATAGCTTCCCACAAGCTGCAGAAATTTGATCCGGGACACCTTTTTTATTACGAGAAAGTCGATCAGCCCGTCGTCGGGCATGGCCTCGGGCACGGGGTTAAAGTACCCGCCGTACCATCTCCCATTGCAGGCGCAGACAAGTGCGTACTCTCCCTCAAAGGCTTCTCCGTCGGATTCTATTGTAAAGAACTGGTTTATGCCCTTAATAATATTCGCTATGGTTGAAATAATATACGCGCCCTTCCCCGCAAACATTGGGTAGCCGGAATACTTATGTACCTCCGTCCCTATGCGCGCGTCTATCCCGACGGAGCAGATATTGATGCTGTACCGCCCGTTGCAGCGGATAAGGTCTACCGGCTTCTCGTCCCCGTCTACCAGCAAATCAAGCCTCCCGAATTTTTCCGCGCCCTTGCCGAAGATTTTGATAAAATCGTTGCCGGTGCCGCCGGGATAATGAGTAAGCGCTACGTTAGCGAACCCGGCGGCGCCGTTTACGCACTCGTTAAGCGTTCCGTCGCCTCCGCAGGCATATACCCGGAGCTCCTCGCCGGTCTCCGCACGCTCCCTGACGAAACGGGCTGCGTCCATCGGGCCCGTGGTGACATATATTTCATAAGTATCCTGCGGAGCCCTGGTCTCCAGAGTCGCTTTTATCGTTCTTTTTATCTCCGAGGTCCTGTCCCTTTCGCCCGCGGCGGGATTTATCACAAACACATGTCTCATCGCTTATCTCCCAAATACATGTATAAATCGCATTTGATCATTCCGTTGTAGAGCTTCCTCTTTTTGTCCGCGTTTTTTCCGAAGGTCCGTTCAAATTCCGTGTGCGAAGAAAGCAGATACAGCCTCCAGCCGTCAAGCTTGTCATAGGCCTTGCCGAAAGCCCTGTACAGCCCCTCGGCCTCCTCCTTTTCCATTATTCTCTCTCCGTAAGGCGGATTTGTTACTATAAGACCGCCGCCGGAATTGCGCGAAAACGACGCGGCGTCGGCTTTTTCAAATGACACGAGGGCCGAAACCCCCGCTCTGGCGGCGCTGCGCCTTGCGATTTCTATGCTGTTCGGGTCTATGTCCCCGCCCCATATGCTGTAATTGCCGTCATATTCCCTGCTTCTGGCCGCTTCTCTCTCCCGCTCCCATATCGCTTTCGGAACAAGCTCCCAGTTTTCCGCCTCGAAACGCCGGTTTAAGCCCGGGGCCCGGTTTTTGGCGGCCAGCGCCGCCTCTATGGCTATGGTGCCGGAGCCGCAGAACGGGTCGCAGAATTCCTCCCTGCCTCTGAACCTCGCTATTCTTACCATGGCCGCGGCCAGCGTTTCCCTGAGCGGTGCGGCGTTTCCCTGCGGGCGGTAGCCCCTTTTGTGCAGCCCTTCGCCGCTCGTGTCGATATATATGGAAGCCCTGTCCTTCATGATATTGAAGCGTATCTGGTATTTCGCTCCGCTTTCATCAAGCCACTCGGTTTTGTATCTTTGTTTAAGCCGTTCGGCAACGGCTTTTTTGATTATCGCCTGGCAGTCGGGCACGGAAAAAAGCTTTGAGTTTATCGAATGCCCCTTTACGGGAAAGGCGCCGCCCTTCGGAATATAATCATCCCACGGAATTGCCTTGGTGCCTTCAAAAAGCTCGTCGAAGGAGAGCGCGTCGAACTCCCCCGCCACTATCTGCACCCTCTCGGCGCAGGCAAGATTAATATTGGCGCGCGCCAGCACGGCCTCGTCGCCTGAAAACAAAACGCGTCCGTTCTCCGCGAGCACGTTTTCTGTTTTTAGCCTTTTAAGCTCGTCGGACACCAGGCCCTCAAGGCCGAAAATGCAGGAAGCCGCAAAGTTCATTGTATTCTCCTCTTAGTGAATAAAGATAGGTTCTTCAAATTAAACTATTATTCTAATATAAATCTATATTTTTTTCATTGCAATAAAAAAGGTATTGTGGTATCCTTCATAAAGGCGATGGAGTTCGCCGTAAACGCTTGATTGCTAATGACTCCTGCATCAGCTCCGTGCTGTTTGCGGGGGATTTCTTTTTATTTTTACAGGGTATCTATGGTCTTTTAGAAAAAACTATCTGTTGGTTGTGAGAAAATGAAAAAGTATGTCTATATAGGTCTGGGCGGATTTCTGGGCTCGATTTCCAGATATCTGCTTAAAGCAATTCCCATCTGGGATTATAACCATCTTTTCCCGCTGAACACATTGATAATAAACGTGAGCGGAAGCCTGCTGCTGGCCTTTATTTATACCGCGGCCTCTGATCTCCTGAGGCTCGACGAAGACCTTCGGCTTGGCGTGGGAACAGGGTTTATCGGCGCTTATACCACGTTTTCGACCTTGTGCAAGGAAACCATCGGGCTTTTTTCCGCGGGACGCTATTTTTTCGCCCTTTCGTATGCCGTCATTTCCGCGGCTCTCGGACTGGGAGCGGCATACCTGGGCGCTCTCCTGGCGGAAAGAGCAGGCTTTGCCCGTTATGGGGAAAACGAGGACTCAGAGCCGGATATCGAAACCGAAAGCGAAGTGGAATAGATGGGAGTAATTTTTGTCGGCATTGGCGGCATTTTGGGAGCCGTAACCCGATTCGGCCTCGGAAAGTATATGTCTCAAAGGACCTCGTCGTCGTTTCCGGTCGGAACATTCGTCATAAATATCAGCGGCGCCGTCCTGCTTGGCTTTATATCCGGCGTTTGTCCGCGCGGCAGCCTTTACCTTCTTTTTGGCGAAGGCTTTCTGGGTGCGTATACCACCTTTTCAACCTTCATGTACGAAGGCTTCCGCCTCATCAAGAAGAGGGAACGATTAAACTTCTATTTGTATTTCCTGTTCTCGTTGATTTTTGGAGTCTCGGGCTTTGCCGCCGGCTTCGGGATCGCGGGATTGATAAAATTCATTTAAAACGTCCTCTTTTAACCAAACGCTTGCAAACGGAAGCTTATTTCCGGCAAACCGTCGGTTATTTCGCTTTTTGGCAAATTCAGGAAGATTTTCTGTAAATTCAAAATATTTTACAAAAATCCAGGCTGATTTATCATTGTAATAATATCGCATTAATCTTATACTATACTAGATTAATTTTGCTTGGGGGATTCCTGATGAAAAAGCTTTCTCTCTTTGTTTATTCGTTTTTGGCCGGCGTAGACATAGCTATCGCCGGTATTGCGTTCCTCTCCATAGACGACAAGGTCGTCGGCACCATATTCTTCTCCTTGGGGCTCTTTACAGTGCTGGTTTTCGGACACAACCTATATACCGGCAAGATTTGCTACATATTTGACAACCCGCCATCCTACATAATAGACCTTGTTATTATTTGGGTTGGAAACCTGCTCGGCTCCCTGGCGGTCGGCAACCTTATCCTGATGACGAGGGTCGCCTCTATCGCAAACAAGGCAAAGACCATCGCGAACACAAAGCTGAACGATAACCTTACCAGCATTTTCATTCTGTCTGTATTTTGCGGAATACTCATCTACATAGCCGTTGACAGCTTCAGAAACAATCCTCACGAGTTCGGCAAGTATCTCGGCATTCTCTTCTGCGTCCCCGGGTTCATTCTCTGCGGCTTTGAGCACTGCGTGGCGAATATGCTGTATTTTACGGTGGCAAGGGTTTGGAGCGGGAAAACCCTTTTATTTGTAGTCGTAATGACTCTCGGCAATTCCGTTGGAGGCTTCCTGTTCCCACTCCTGAAAAAGCTTCTGATAACGGCGAATTCTAAGCCGGGCGTTCCGGGCAAGAAGTAATAGCATACCAGTCTTCTTCACGGCGGGTTTCGATTATTCGGAGCCCGCTCTTTTTTATTGCGGCCGTTACCTCGTCCTGCCGCCCCTCTATTATTCCCGAGCAGACGAATATTCCCCGCGGCGAAAGCCATCCCGGTATGTCGGGACAAAGTCCGATTATAACGTCAGCAACGATATTGGCGCATATTAGCTCGTACTTTTTTTCGCCTATGACGGCACGCAGCTTTTTGTCGCGCAGCACGTCTCCGGCGTAAACTCTGAACTTATCCTGCTCAACGCCGCTGAGCGCGGCGTTCTTTTTCGCCGTCTCCGGCGCTTTCTCGTCAATATCGCAACCGAGCGCACTCCGGCAGCCGAGCACCAGCGCGCCTATTGAGAGTATCCCGCTGCCGCAGCCGAGGTCAAGCACGTTCACATGGGGGGCCGCCGCTCTTTCAATTTCCAAAAGGCACATCCTTGTCGTAGGGTGGCTGCCGGTGCCGAAAATCAGCCCCGGGTTCAGGCGGAGAACGGCGCGCCCCTCCGTTTTGGGCGCCTCTTCCCATTCCGGCACCACGATAAGCCGCTCCCCAATCTCGATTGGACGGTAATACTGCTGCCAGTTGTTCTCCCAGTCCTCGTCCCTCACCTGCGCGACGCTCATATCGTAGCCTGAACCGTTTAATACTTCCCGCGCTTCGGACAGCTTTTTCCGCCCTGCGTCGTCGTCAGCGACATAAAACCTGACGCGGCTGAGTCCGCGCTTTTCTTCGCGAAGCGCGTCGTCCACATAGTCCCAGTATTCGCGGTTTGCTTCAAGAAAGCTTTCAAAATCCGAGCCGTCTTCTATTATAAGCTCGCTTATATCCACTTTTTCAAGCAGCGCGCAAACCTCATCCATATTTCCGTTTTTTGTATCGACAGAAGCCTCAAGCCAATTCATCGCGGCACCACCTCGGGAAGAAATAAGACGGCTGCGGATTTATGGCCCACAGCCATCTTGCCAGAATTTTATATTATACTTTGTCTTTTGTCAATTTTACAAAGAAAAAACCTTAGACAAAGCATATTTTGCTGAGATATTCGTTTATTTTTGACTCAACGGTATCGTTGGGGTATGAAATGCCCATCTCATTGATCTTCTGCTGGGACTGCTGCTGCTCGGCAGTCGAGGCGCGAAGCTCCGAAAGATCACCGGACATTATCTGCTTCTTATACTGGAAGGGTGTTTTCTGGTACATGTCCCTGAAGCTCTTGTAAAAGGATTTCGCGTTGGGAAAACCGTTGTCCAGAGCAACCTGCACCATGGATTTATCGGTGTGGTTGAGGTCCGCGACCGCGCTTCTCAGACGGAGCCTCGTAAGACAGTCGTGGAAGCCGACACGGACTTTGGATTTGAAAAGATGCGAAATATACGCGGGATTGTAGTTGCCGACCTTCGCAACATCCTGCAGGGATATGTTGCTCTTGTAGTTGCTGCGGATATACTCAAGTATGTTGTCAAAGGTATACAGCCGCTGCTCGCCAAGACCGGCGTTGAAGTATTCGGGAGGAAAGTCCCTCATAAGCATGGAAGCGAAAAGATAGTACGCTCCTTCGATATCGAGCACATTGTCGTTTGTCATGCCGTATTTCATAAGGTAAGCAATAAGGCCCCTGATGCGGTTGAATCTGCTCTCATACCTCGTTTTTTCTTCTGTCCGGCAGTCAAACAAGAGCGCGTCAAAATTCTCTATGCTGCGCCGGAAGATAACGGGATCGAAAATCACCACTGCCGCAAGGCAGTTTCTGGTCCGCGCCATAGTGGAATACTCGTAATTGGGGTTGATAAGAAATACGTCGTCCTCTTTCATCACGGTCACGTCGCCGTGTACGGTGATCTCAACTTCTCCTTTCAAAATGATTATTAAAGTCATGTTCTCGCGCCATAAAAGCTGGTGGCGTTTGATTTCCTGCACAAACTGGAAAAAGTAGATGTCTTTCTGCGGCTGATCATAGTATTGGTTGTATATCAGATTGTTGTTTTCCAAAGCATCTATCACTCTTTCCCTTATAAATTAGCATGATATTATCACAAAAAATTACCTCTTTCAAGTCCATATGCGTATATTTTTTTGCACTTTTTGTATATTAATGTTTATATTTTGTCAATGAAAATATGCTATGAACGATAATATTGACAAAGCGCGCCTGTGATGTTAGTATGGTTCAGGTTCCCGTGCCGCTGTGGCGGAACTGGCAGACGCCCGGGACTTAAAATCCCGTGATGCGTGAGCATCGTACCGGTTCGATCCCGGTCAGCGGCACCAGCAAATGACCCCGAAAAAAGCGCGCCCGCAAAACTGCGGGCGCGCTGAGCGTGTCGAAACACTTTTTCGACACGCTTCCAGGGGGGGTATCCAATACCCCCTGGATACGAGCCTCACGGCTCGATACCCCCGGTCGCGATTCCCAGGCGACCAGTCGCTTGGGGGTCCTTATATTTTATTTGCGGCCGGCGCTAACATGTCGCGCCGTCCCGTCTGCGACGGGTCCCCCTGCGCGGGATAATAATGTTTTTTTCCGGCGTACACGCCGCCGGAAAAATGGTTAAATACTGTTTGCGCATTTTTTGATCTTAGTTTTTTTGACAGTCTGATGAGGCCTTTGTAATGTTACGAAGGCCTCAAACTGTTATTTTATCTCATACTTTTTAATTCCTCAGTATGATTTTTTTGCTTCCCAGGTAGGTGGCGACGAAATAGGTTCCGTAAATCAGCAATATTGCGGCAGCCGTAATGACTATGTTCAAGGCCGCGTTAAGGCTCCCTATCTGGCGTATCGCGTCGTTTGCCACCTTGATACCGACTATCGAATGCACGCAGGCGAGCGCGAGCGGTATCATAAAGTAAATCGCTATCTGCTTCAGGATGGTGCGGCTCAAAAGGCCGTTATCCGCGCCTATTTTTTTCAGTATCGCGTATCTGTGCTTATTGTCGGCGGCCTCCGAGAGCTGCTGAAGAGCCAAAACCGCCGCGCTCGTGATAAGGAAAATGATGCCCACATAAATGCAGACAAAGGATATGATGGCCTTGGAGCCTGCCGCCTGGGCAAGCACGCTGTTTTTTGAAACACACCTCGCCGGTATGCCCTTGGCCATGAGCGCGTCTTCAAATCGGTCTTGCGCCGCTACCGAATCGGCCCTCATGTTGAAGCACAGGACGCTTCCGCTTACCGCACTCTTCTGCACCGCCTCGTCCGGAACCACAAGGACAAAAATGTCGTATCCGTTATTCACTATGCCCTCCGTAAGAAGCCGCGGATAAACAGAGTAGTCGGCGCCTCCTATATTCAGGTGGCTTCCCTGGCTGATGTAGTTTTCGAGCAGCGATTGCAGGTCCGCCTCGCTCCAGGCGTACTGGGTCAATAACGCGGCCTGGCTGCCGGAAAGGCTTAGTCCGGGCTTGCCGCTGAGCTCCATCAGCCTGTTGTAGTCCGACAGCCTGATAAGTTTTACGGGCATCGGATACATTCTTTTTATGACAGTATCACGACCTTCGGGGGGTATCTGGTCCTCCACCTTACTCAGCACCGTCCCCAGGGTCAGCGAGTCATCCTTAAAGCTGTACTCCTTATACTGAATGAAGCTGTCCGAGTAATCTGAGAGCTTCACCCCATGCTCAGAGAGAATCGCGCTCAAATCGGCGTCCTTCTCGACTGAAAGCGACACGTCGAAGGGGGCGGCGTCCCTGAAGCCTTTGTTAAGCACTTTGGTTATTCCGAGACCCGTGGAAAATATCCCGATCGTTACAAAAAGCATCAGGCATATGAAGGACATCGAAATATGGGCAGTATTGATGCGGCTGTTTATCTGCCGCATGATAAACATGTTAAGCCCGCTGAAATAGCGGCTCCTGTTTGCTTTGAAAAGCCCGAGGAAAAAGCCGGAAAGCGAGGCGAAGAAGAGAAAGGTCCCCGCGGCGCCAAGCACGCATTCAAAGGCCAGCATCCTGTCGAAGGAGGCGATGCCGTTTTTCAAAACCAGCCTGTATGCGGTTCCGATGAGAAGCACGGACAGAATGAAAAGTACGGTTGTCACGGCTGGGTTTTTAATCTTGGGCGTTTCGTTTTGCTTTATTGAATTAATCAGGTCTATGAGCTTGTATTTTGAAATAACGACCGTGCTTGTTACGATGGCGATGACAAAAATTATGCCGAAGTAAAGGATGGTTTTCAATAGTGCGCTTAAGGAAAAAATGAACCTGTATTCAGCCATGCTCGCCTCAAACAGCTTGGCGGTGACCACCGACAGCCACTGAGAGAGAAACACTCCGGCGAAAAGACCGGCGGCAAGCGAGAAAACGCCGATTATGAAGGTCTCGGATATGAGTATCCTCGAGATTTTGCCCTTTTCCATTCCGAGCGTCATGTATATGCCGAACTCTCTTTTGCGCCTGCGTATGAGAAAGTTGTTCGCGTAAACGATTAGAAAGCCCAGAATGAAAGAAACGAATACGGACACCCCGTCCATCAGCCAGGTTATTGTTTTCATGATTTGCTGGGCGGAGCTGGAAATGTGCATCATGGCCTTCTGAGCCTCGATGCTGTTGAATACATAAAAAACGCATACGCCGAAGGTAAGGGTCAGAAAATACAGCGCGTAATCGGAAAAGCTCTTTCGGACGTTGCGAAGCGACAGCTTAAAGTACATTAGCCGCGTCACCTCCAAGCAGGGTTACGACCTCTATTATTTTGCCGAAGAACTCTTTGCGCGTGTCGGCCCCCCTCACAAGCTCGTTGAATATTTTGCCGTCCTTTATAAACAGTATCCTGTGGCAGTAGCTTGCGGTAAAAGCGTCGTGAGTTACCATCAGAATCGTGGCGCGCATACCTGTGTTCAGGCTCTCGAGGCACTCCATAAGCATGCGGGCAGATTTTGAATCCAGGGCGCCGGTCGGCTCGTCCGCCAGAATAAGCGCGGGACCCGTAATGATTGCTCTCGCGGCCGCAATCCGCTGACGCTGTCCGCCGGACATTTCATAGGGATACTTTTCCAGTATTTCCGATATTTCAAGCCTTTTCGCAACCTCGTTCACCTTGTCAACCGCAGATCTGTGATTTTCTCCCGCTATCGTCAGAGGAAGAATAATATTTTCAAACCCGGTAAGCGTGTCGAGCAGGTTGTAATCCTGAAACATGAAGCCCAGCTCCTCGCGCCTGAATTTCGCGAGAGACCGGCTGTTCATTCTGGTGATATCCGCCCCACGTATGATTACGTTTCCCGCGGTCACCGAATCGATTGTCGATATGCAGTTCAAAAGCGTGGTTTTCCCGCTGCCGCTCGACCCCATGATACCGGTGAATTCGCCCTCGCTCACGCTGAAGCTGACCCTGTCGAGCGCCTTTGTCAGGCTCCCCTTGTTGCCGTAATACTTTTCGACGTTTGAGACCTTTAAAATTTCTCCCATATTTGCACTCCTTGCATATTATCTTTAAATTACGGTTCTATTTTAAAAGCCCCCCGGCTTTAGTGCCATAATATTTGCTTACGGTATTCTTACATTTTTGCAAGAATACCGTAAGCAAATCAGAAAATGTCCGTCATGGAGTTTTTGGGAAACGCGATGAAGATCGTCGTTCCGCCGTCAGGAACCGAAGCCGCACTTATTGAAACGCCCAGCTTGCCGCAGAGCTTCTTGCAGATATAAAGTCCCATTCCGGTGGATTTGCCCCTTTTTCTGCCGTTCGTTCCGGTAAAGCCCTTGTCAAATATTCTAGGCAGCTCGCCTTCGGGTATTCCGATTCCGTTGTCCGATATTTTAAGCAGGCAGCCGTTTTCCGTTTCCGCCGCCGATATTTCTATCAGCGCACCGGTTTCCCGCGCGTACTTTGCGGAATTAATTAGGATTTGGCTGAGAATAAACTCGAGCCACTTTGTATCCGAGTATACCGTCAAATCCAGATCCCGCGCCGAAACCGACACTCCGGCTCCTATCAAAAGCTTGGAATTCCTCCTCAGCGCCGCGAAAACAGGCTTCTCGAGGCTTGTTTTCCTGATAATATAATCCTTTTCCAGCGTACTGCTCCGGGCATAAAATAGGACCTGCTCAACATAGTTTTCTATGCTTTCAAGCTCTTCGGCAATACCCGCGTCGGCGCCGCCGCTCCTGTTTTGCATCATCAGCTTTGAGGACGAAATGGGCGTCTTTATCTCGTGCACCCACATCTCAATATACTCCCTGTACTCCTCCTGAAGGGTTTTGAAGCCGTTAATTTCCTCCAGACAGGCCTTGTTCGAGGCCCTGAGCACATTGTAGAGCAGCGCGCCTTCAAAAAAATCGGGTTCCGATATGATTTCCGCAGCAAGATTTTTACGGTCGAGATCATCAAAAACCTTCATAAGCTCGTTATAGAACCTGCTCTTTTTCCGGTATTCGACCGCGAGCGGCGCCAGCGCTCCGAAAACGTAGATTACGCCGATAAACGCGGAAAAGACCTTTGCCCCGCCGGGAAGCAAAACCGCAAGCATAAGAACCGTGGTGACGGCGACCAGCGACTGGCAGACAAAATAGGGGAGCTTGGCTTTCAAATAGTCTTTTAACTTCATAGCATTATGTAACCCTGTCCCCTCCTCGTATCAATCACCTGACCGAGACCCGCTTCGTCCAGCTTTCGCC
This sequence comes from Clostridiales bacterium, assembly GCA_029268065.1. GTDB lineage: Bacteria > Bacillota > Clostridia > Oscillospirales > Oscillospiraceae > DUPK01. The sequence continues at coordinate 28,989 of JAJUHC010000012.1, forward strand.
GGAGCCTGCCGATGTTCACCGTTAAGGTATTGTCGTCCACGAAAAGCTCGCTGTCCCATAGATAACGCATAAGCTCCTCGCGGCTTACGATCGAGCCCTTCTTTTCAAACAGGCAGGCAAGAATCCTAATTTCGTTTTTTGTAAGCTCAAAATGTTTTCCGCCGGCCTCAAGCTCGCTTCTGGAGAGGTTAATGGTAAAATTCTCGCAGCTGAGCCTGTCCTGCGGCGCCTCCCGGTAGACGCGTCTCATTATGTTCTCTATTCTCGCGAGGAGTATCTGCGTGTTGAAAGGTTTTGTGATAAAATCGTCCGCGCCGAGGTTGATGGCCATTATTTCATCAAGCTCGGTATCGCGGCTCGTGACTACGATAACGGGTATTTCGCCTGTTTTTCTTATTTCCCTGCAAATGTGATAACCGTCAAACACGGGAAGATTGATATCAAGGAGGACAAGATGAGGATTTGAAGCTCGAATCAGTTCGATTATGTCCGTAAAGTCATCCGGCGCTTCGCACTCGTAACCGTTCCGGGACAGGAATATGCTGAGCTCGTCCCGAATCTTTCTGCTGTCCTCGACAATCATTATCTTTCTCAATTTCAAGCCCGCCTTCGGTTTATTTTGCCTTAAATATAACATTTGTCAAAAGCGAATTCAAATATAATCCTTGCACGAAGAAAGAAATAACTAAAAGTTACAAATTTAGACGCCAAGCAAAAAAACACACCGCCCCGAGGAATCGAGGCGGTGTATTTATGTGCTTTTCAGGCTGCCTGAGATATGTCAGGCGATTCGGGAACGCGTCAAAAAGCTCTTCATTATGATAGGCGGCTATTTTGCCGCTCCGATTTCGCTGCCCAGCTTTTTTATCGTTCCGGACAGACCGTTGCTCAGAAGCGAAAGGTATATACCGACGTACTTCTCAAGATCCTGCGCGGGAATATTCAGCAGCATTTCAAAGGCTTCGACGGAGCTGTGTGCCATATACATAGCAATAAAATGCTTTATTTCAGCTTCTATATCGGACGTTTCGTAATTATTGCCCAAAACGTATTCATAATCCTTGTACATTGATTTTTGGAACTCGGTCTTAAAACAGTTTTGGCCCGTTTCGCCGAAGGCCTGCCTGAAAAAAGACAGGTATTTTCGCATATATTTAAGCAATTCCATCGTGTTGCTGTGCTTTTTGTCGGCAACGGTAAGATTTATTGTTTTATCGTGGAAGGTAGTATAAATCCAGAAAACGAGCTCCTGCTTGTCCTTGAAATGATAATAGAAGGTATTTCTGCTCATGCCGCAAAAGTCCGTGATATCGGAAACGGAAATATCGGAAAGCGGCTTTTTGTTTGACAGTTCAAGCACAGCGTTGGCCAAAAGGTTCTTTGTTCTTTCGTTGTTGCCCATAATATCCTCCCGTATTTCGGAGCAAATATTCTTTCCCAAGAAAGCCTCCGCACAGGATGGCTCTGCCGTTTCGGGCGCGGGAAAATGAACGCTTTATCACGGTGCCGTTCACCTTGCGTCGCCGAGACTGAAGTCGAATCCGCCTTTCAATGCTCTGCGATTTGAACAGCCCAATTATAACAGAAATAAGCAAAATCACCAATACGGTTTGCTCTGAGTTTTTGCAAATTAATATATATGTACAATTTTTTAACAAAAACCGAATTCTGTAAGTTGAAGAGCTAAACAAGATTATATTACCATTAATAAAAAGAATTTTCAATCTCAACATTCAAATGATACGAGTTTCGTATCATTTGAACGCATCAAAGTGAAAACGGGAAAGGCAAGTTAAATGGAAAAGTACGTTGACATTTTTAAGCCGATCAGAATTGGGACAAAGACCGCCAAAAACCGCATCGAGGTGGCTCCCGCCGCGCCCTTTCTCTCCGGAAGGGACGGAGGAATGAATCTCGAATATGCGGCGTATTTGAATAATCTCGCAAAATCCGGCGCCGGAATAGTAGAAATTGGAGTTTCAAACGTAAACACGTCGGCCACTGGCTCGCCCATTCTTTGCGTTGGAAATCCTCTGTTGGCGGCCGACCTCAGCGACGCCGCGGAAATCATACACAAGCACGGCGCGCTTGCAAGCATAGAGCTTGTCCATTCTAAGTATATGCGTATGCCCGCCGAAAAGGTTGCAAACGAAACGACCGAGGAAGAAATACGGGAAATTATCGGGCTTTTCGCAAATGCCGCGCTGAACTGCCTGAGGGCGGGCTTCGATATGATAATGATCCACGGCGGTCACGGCAATGTGCCTGCGATGTTCTTTTCGGAGCGCTTCAACCGCCGAACGGATAAATACGGCGGCTCTTTCGAAAACAGATGCCGCTTTGGCATCGAGCTTTTGAGCGCAGTACGTGAAAAGGTGGGCGACAGGCTCGCCGTTGAATACCGCATAAGCGCGGACGAGATGCTGGATGGCTACACTCACATAGATGAAACGCTTGAATACGCCAAGAAGATAGAAGGGCTCATAGACATGATACACGTTTCGCGCGGCCTTCTCGAAAAGCGCGAGTGCCTGCCTTATCTGAACGCGCCCGCGTACTTCCCTCGCGCCATTAATCTTGAGTATGCAAAGCGCTTCAAGCAGGAGCTGTCTATTCCAGTCGCTGTCGTCGGAGCCTTCAACCTTGAGCTTGCCGAGGATGCGTTGAGATGGGGCGACGTAGACGTTGTGGCGATGGTGAGGACTATCTTCGCGGATACGGACTGCGTATCAAACGCGTATAAGGGAAAAGACGAATTGACCCGCCCCTGTGTCCGCTGCAACACGTGCATCGGCAGGACGCACAGCAAATTTATCCGCGTCCGCTGCGCGGTCAACCCGCGCCTGGGGCGCGAGCTCTGGAATCCGCCCACAACGGCGGCGAGCTCCCCAAAAAAGGCGCTCGTTATCGGGGGAGGTCCTGCAGGACTGGAGGCCGCCCGCACGGCTTCGAAAAAGGGTCACAAGGTTCTGCTGCTTGAGAAAAACGCCGAATTGGGCGGCATGCTGAGATACGCGGCGGCGGCTTCGTTCAAGTACGACATGAAAAAGTACCTTGACTGGTCGATTAGAACGGTGGAAAACGATCCGAACATAGAGATCCGCAAAAATACAAAGGCGACACCAGAGCTTGTGGCCGCGGAAAAGCCGGATGCTTTGTTCGTCGCCGTCGGCTCAGAACCGATAATTCCCGAGTTTTCAATGAGCGGAACGGATAAAATCGTCTGGGCGGGGGACGTGGACCTCGGGACCGCCGAAACGGGGCGGAACGTGGTTATAGTCGGCGCGGGCTTTACGGGCCTTGAAACCGCGCTTGAGCTCGCCTATAAGGGGAAAAGCGTAACCGTCATAGACATGGTGAGCGAGGATATGATCGGCGCGGACGGCGTTGAGATCAGCATGATAGGCCTGATGCAGCTCCTTAAGGAAAACAACGTAGGCATCCGCTGTGAGGTGAGGCTGGAGGACGTAAGCGCTGAAGGCGCCGTGATCAGGACCAAAGACGGGGCAAGGGAGACTATTTTCTGCGACACCGCAGTACTTTCGCTCGGGGTAAAGCGGAACGAAGCCGAGGTCGCGCAGTTTGAGCATCTTGCGGAGACGGTGCGCGTTATCGGGGACTGCTCCCTGGAGCGGGGAGGCACGCTTTACAACGCCGTGAGGACCGCCTTTGACAATGTGATGGAGTATCTGCCGTAACGGCATTTATCCGATTTATAAAGCTTAAATAATGTTTCGGGAGGGTTTTTATGGCCGGAAAAACGTCTGAATTCAAACCCACGATGGGCAAGGTTTTCCCAAAAGTGAAGCTTGATTATCCTATCAGCCCGAGAGAGAACCTGAAAATGATTTTCGACAGGAAAAAGCCGCTGTGGATTCCGAACATGAACATGGAAAAGGGGCTTGTAATTTGTCCGCACGACAACGACAGGCCGTTTTTCGGAACAAGCGGCAAGGACTGGTTCGGGGTCGACTGGACTTATGTCGAGACTGCCGCGGGACAGATGGTGACGCCCAATACATTTATCATGGGGAGCCCGCTTGAGTGGGAGGAAAAACTGATTTTTCCCGATTTCGACAGGCTGGACTTCACGCCCGGCCGGGAGCAGGCGGAGGCTAAAACGGACAAAACGGTAATGAATTTTTACCTACTGCAGGACGGGCTTTTTGAAAGGCTGCTTTCCCTTGCGCCAACCGAGGAGGTCTTCTGCTTCCTCGCGGAGGAAGAGGATTCGGCGGCAAGGTATTTCAACGCGATGGCCGACTACAAAATAGCCCTGATGGACAAGGTTATCAGGGAGTGGGCGCCCTTCGACGCCTTCATCAACAGCGACGACTGGGGGACTCAGATAAGCACCTTCATTTCGCCGGAAATGTACAGAAAGTATATATTCGGACCCATGAAGAGAATTGTCGAATTCGCTCACAAAAACGGCAAGTACATAAATTTCCACTCCTGCGGAAAAATCGAAACTCTGGTGCCGCAAATTGCGGAGCTGAAGGCGGATATGTGGGAAGCCCAGCTTATGAACGACCTTGTCGGCATTAGAAAAAGATACGGCAGGCAGCTGCCGTTGCAGATAGCATTGAACAGCGACATAACCTATCTTTCCGGGGTTTCGGATCAGGAGATTGTGGCGCACGTCCGCGATTATGTGGATACATACGCCGGAGACGGGGGTGTGATGGCCTCGTACATGGCGAGAGACGAGCATGTAAACGAATTGATCGCAAGGGAGCTGTTTGAATACAGTCTTTGGGTCTATTCAAGACGATGATCTTCCGAGGAGGTGGTTTATGTCCGAAAGCAAGGGAAATGCGCTCTACTGTCAGTAATCCGGAGTTTTATATTTTGAAAGGATGAGAAATATGGCAGAAAAAAAATATGGCCTGAAGGTGAAAATCGCGGTGTTGACAATTGCGGTCATAATGTACACCACAAGCATAACCACGCCGGCGCTGGGAAACATCGCGAAGGCCTTTCCGACCGTTAATCCCGATTTGATCAAGCAGATTGCTTCGATACCCGCCCTGATGATGATAGTGTTCTCTCAGCTTCCAGGACAGCTTGAGCGCTTTATGTCCAAAAAAACCATTCTTTGCATAGGCATAGCTCTCAGCTTCGTCGGAGTGCTGCCCGCCTTCTTCGGCGGAATGACCTTTATCCTCGCTACTAGAGTCGTTTTCGGGGCCGGCTACGGCATCGTGTTCGCTTATTCTTCTTCCATGATAGCCTATCTCTTCGAAGGTAAGGAAAGGGAAACGCTGATGGGCTTCAAAAGCTCAACGGGAGCCGCCGCCGGCGTGGTCTTTCAGATGCTGGGCGGCTTCCTCGCGGTTTACAACTGGAGATACGCCTTCCTTGCTTTCCTGCTCGTAATACCGGCTTTCCTTATCGTTCTCTTCTGGCTGCCCGAGCCTGAAAAGGCCGGCTCCGGCGCGGCGGACGGCGCATCAAGAGGCAAGCTGACGGGCAAGACCTGGGGACTTTCGATTTTCAACGCCTTCGTTAACATTTTGCAGTTCTCCTTCATGTCCACGGTGGCGATAGTTATGGTCGGAGGGAAGATAGGAAACGCCGCGCAGGCGGGCATGGTTCTCACAATGTTTACCGCCGGAGCCTTCGCCGCGGGGCTTCTCTACGGGCCCTTTACATCCAAGCTGTTCAAGAAATTTACTATCGTCCTTTCGCTCGCGCTCGTGAGCGTTTCGTTCATAGTAATGCTCGGAGCAAACACATACCCGATGTTCATTGTCTGCGGAATCATATTCGGACTGGGCTTCGGTACCTTCAACCCCGATTTTGTCATGAAGATCGTCACAAGCTCGCCCGCTCCCGCCTCCGTTTCGATAGGAGTATACCTTGCGTTTACGGGTTTAGGGCAGTTCCTTTCACCGATACTCCTGACGCCCGTCGCAACGGCGCTCGGCTTTACGGGTCTCAGGGGCGGATGGTATGTCGCCGCAATCGGACTTTCGGCAGCCACCGTCATAAGCTGCATCGTGGTTGCAGCGGCAAAGCCGGGAGCGGCGCAGACAGCAAAAAAATGACCGCGGCGGCTGGCCGCGCATATTAAGCCCCCACGCGGCGGGCTTAAGGATACGGAGGAAAAACTGTGAACATTCCCTTTAACAGAGAAGAAGAGCTCAAAGACGTGGGTATGTACAGGGCAGTCCCGAGACCTTACGGAATGAAGGCCTACCCGGTCAGGAAATTCAACACGCCCATCACCCCGCGCGAGAATTTTTTGAGGGTGTGCAGAAAGGAAAGGCCCCTTTGGATCCCGAACCTGAATCAGGATTTTAACTTTATACAGCCGGAGGTCATGCCGGACGCTTACGCCAGAGCGCACGGGGGCATCGACTGGTTCGGCATCGACTGGCAGTATGAGCCGCTTTCGGCCGCCGCCATGGTCAGGCCCGGAACAAGACGGCTGTCGGACATAACGAAGTGGTCCGAGGAGCTTTCATGGCCCGACCTCGACGCGATCGACTGGCAGAAGGACTATGACGAGAACTATGCCGGCCTCATGGATCTCGACAGGGCCACGATGTTTGTCATAGTCAACGGCTGCTTTGAGCGCCTGGCCGATCTGACGAGCTTTTCGGATGCGCTGTGTTATCTTTTGGAGGAGCAGGACGCGGTCAACGAGCTTTTTGACGCGCTTACAGATTTTCATATAAAGCTGATGAAAATAGCGAAAAGGTATTACCACGCGGACGTCATAACCTTCCACGACGACATGGGTTCGCAAAAAAACGCCTTTATGTCTCCCGAAACCTTCAGGAGCGTCATGCTGCCTCACTACAAGAGAATGAACGAGGCTGCGCACGAGATGGGTCTATATGTAAACTTCCATTCCTGCGGGAACGTCGGCCTTCAGATCGAAAACTTTATTGAAGCGGGCTTCGATTTTTGGGAAGGGCAGACCAACTGCAACAACAAGGAGGAAATAATGGAGAAGTACGGCGACAGGCTCGGAATAGTCAACATTCTGATGTACCCCGCCGACTTAAGCCCGGAGGCTGTGGAGGCGGCTATCAGGGAAAATGTCCACGGTATCGGCAGGAGCGGCCGCGAGCTGCTGTTTTATGTCGAAACCAACCCCGAGAGGAAGCCCGGCGGAGCGGAGCTTGTCTACTCATGCGGAAGAGAGCTTTTCGGAGGTTCGTGAAGAAAAAGGAACGCTTGAAACCTGGGGCATATCGGCATATTGCTTCAGGCTGTCGGATATATACTTATCCTCCCCCCTTTTTTGCCAATGGGTCGGGGCCGCCTTTGGGCGCCCCGACCCATTGCCGCTTTGCGGGTACTAAGTAAAACCGGATTTTTACTCTTCGCACTCGCGGCAGGGCTCCGTTTCGGGAGTTCCGCATACATGACCCGCCGGGCGGACGGTGGTTTCCGCCGAGAAAATCAAGGGGATCTGCACGCAAAGCGTACGGCTTACCGTAAATTCGCAGGGCTCGCACGAGCAGGATACTCTGGAGCACCTTCCTATCATCGGATCGTCGCAAAAGGTCATGATTTTCCCGACCCTTACCTTGGGCCATATTTTTACGTCCGCCTGAATGCATACCTGCTCGCTAATTATAGCGGGACAGTCCTTGAAAAGTATTCCCTTTTCCGCTTCGTCGGTTAAAACCTCGGCTTCCAGCGCTTCTTCTGACATTATTTCTGCCTCCTTCATTTCGCAATCATACTCTATATTATTCACGGCTCCATTCGTTGTGAAAAACCCAGGCTTCAGCCCAAAAAGTTGCTGCTTGAAGATACAAGCACGTACCCGGAAGCCTTTTTGGCGGCTTCCGGGTACGTGCTTGTCATTTTTGCATGTCATTGAGGATTCATTTGAGCGGTTTCGCGTCGCTAACCCCAGACGGGGCACTCGCTATCTTGCCATGAAGTTATACAGGATGATGGCGGCGTCCTGACGTGCAACCTGAAGGTAGGGGTTGAAGCGGTTTTCGCTATCGCCTTTTACAACGCCAAGCGCTTTTGCGATCGCAACGTACCCGTAATGCTCTTCCGAAATATCGGCGTCGTCGCTGAAGCCGCAGACGAATACGCCCTTAAGCTTTGCCGAGGGGGCGTATTCCGTTGCGCCGATCAGCATTTTGATAAGCGCGGCGCGGGTGAGCACGCTGTCGGGATTTTTTTCGCTCCTTGTCAGAAGCCTGTATTTGTATGCGACTTCGTACAGGGAAGCCTCGTCCTTTCCGTCAGAGGAATAGCCCGTCGCGCTGAGGAGCAGGATCAGCGCGTCCTTTTGCGTAAGCGCCGCCTCGGGCTTAAAGCTTGTGCCGGTGAAGCCTATGCCGTATTTGGCCAAAGCCTCAATCTGCGCCTTGCCGTAACAGCCTTCTATGTCGTCGTAGGCAAGCGCGGGATTATTGACGCCTTCGGGCACTATTATCGCCTTGCCGGTTTTGGCGTCTACGCCGCTGACGTTTTCATCGGACTCGTGTCTGTACGCCAGAATAAGCGAATAGCCCTCGCCATCCTTGTCTGTCGGAACCTGTATATACTGCAAGACAGGCTTAAAGCTGCTTAAGTACTCGGTCTTGGCCGCGTCGGCGCCGACAATGCCCTCCGAAGACGCGAATTCCACGCCGTCCTTCCAGCTGGTATAAAGGCTTTTTACAGTACCGTCGTACTTGCTGACGGAAATGTTAAGCGAATTTTGCGGGAAGGGTATGCCGTTTACCATTTCGGAATATACGAACCTCGCGGTTGCGGAGTCGCTGTCTTCCTTGTTGAGGGCCGATTTTTTGTACTTGTCTCCAAGGTTGCTTTCCAGGAAAGCAGAGGCTTTTTTCTCAAGAGCTTCCTCGCTGAGTACGCTCTTTTCGTTGTCTCCGGCGCTTGTACTGGTTTCGACGTACTTCAGCTCGAGAGTTTTTGCGTCAACGGTTATGTATTTGTATATGCTCAGGGGACTGCTTTCCGGAGATTTCCCCGCGTAGCCGTAATAATCGGGGTATTGTTCCTTGATAAGCGCCTCGTCGCTGATTTTTTTCATATAATTCAGTTGGCAGTAAATCTTTCCGTTTTCGCTGTCCGTTGAATAACGGGCAGATTTAAGCGTGAAGCCGCTGTCAAGGCCCAGTCCGGAAACGGAACGGAGGTTTGAGTCAATTTTTTCCTTCGAATACACGCCCTCGAGACTGGACACGGCCGAAAGTTCCACTTCAGACAAGCTGGGAGCGGACACCGCAACCGCCTGGGCTCTGTCCGAGCCGCCTCCCATGCCCTTGGCATATCCGAAATCGTATGTGGGCGTAATATCCACGAGCTCGCCGGTGTCTGCCTTTACCACGTAATTGCCCTTTCGTATGGGAAGATACTGCAATACCGCGGTCTTGCCGTCGTCTGAAAAAACATATTGGAGCTTCATGCTTACCGTTCCTTGAAGAAGAACGTCCGCTTTCTCAGACGAAAACGCCGGCTGAGAGGATGGAATAGACGTTGCAACACGCATATGGGCGTCGCTTCTGCTGAAGCTGTTGACCTCCATGCCGTCCGCCATCACTCGGACGCTAAATGCTATCGGAGATTTTAATCCGTTCAAAAGGATAGTGCCGCTGAAGTTGAAGGCGCTGACGTTGCGGGCGCCGTACACCATGTTGTTGTTCTCATCAAAAAGCGCCGTTTCGCCGTTTGAGAGCAGCTTTTCAACAAACGCCTTCGCGACAGGCAGCGCGTCCTCCCGGCTCGCCTTCGGAAACGCGGGCGAGTAATCGCTGCCACGCGTGTAATTTTCGTTTTTATACCGGTAGAAGTACAGTATCTTGCCGGTTGAATCGGCCATGACGTTCAGCGTTCCGTTGTCGCCCTGCCAGTTTAAAGACCAATTGCGATAGGTCCCCCTATCGTTGACGTCACCGGTGAATTTGGTATAACTGTTGTCAACCCCGAGCGTTTTTTTGACCTTCTCCGTCACGCGCGCAAGCTCCTCGTCAAGTCCGTTGGAGGCGGCAAAGGCCGGAGCACCCAGCGAAAACAGAATCACTATGCTAAGGAATATGGCGGCGGTTTTTTTCAGCATATTATCAACTCCTATTTTTTTGTATACATTGTTGATGCGCAACAGCGCTCCTGTCCTGTATACTTTTCCGGACTCCAAAAAGTTGCAGTTCAGGTAAAAAAATATATCGCAGTATGCGTACTGGCATTATAAGGGATTCCGGAAAGTATGATAATAAAAGATTCCGCAGCTTACCTGTATTTTGCTTCGGGACGGTAATACTGGAAAATGACGGCGTCGTTGCCCTTTTCGTTTTTCGGGTCAAGCGAGGTCCACACGACCTTCATGGCTCCGAAAAGCTCGCAGAGCTTAACGGTCGGAGTCTTGGGGCCGAGCCCGTATGCGATAAAGTGCGGGCGCGCCATAAAATTCGTAAGCAGATTGCCGACCAAAAAGGCGTTCAGCCTCCCGGCATCCCTTGAAAGCTCTCTCGGATGGCGCGCAAGCTGACCGCGGAGCAGCTCGGGAGCATTGCGGCGAAACCACGCCACAATGCGCGGGTCAAAGCTCTCAACGCAGCAGGCGCCGCCGTATTCCCTGATTTGCGCGTATGTTTTCTCGCAGAGCTCAGTATTCCTGCCGCCGCGCTTCAGCTCTACTATTACGGGACCGCGTCCCGCGATGAGGGCCAGCGCCTCCGAAAAGAGAGGTATGCGGTGCCGCGTACCGAAAAGACGCAGCGCACTCAGCTCTTCCCAGGATAAATCCTCCACTCGGCGGTTAAGACCGCAGGCGCGCGCGAGGTCGTCGTCATGGAAAACGACTATTTTCCCGTCCTTTGTAATGTGGACGTCCAGTTCGACGCCGTAGCCCAGCTTCACGGCCTCCTCGAAGGCCTGAAGCGAATTTTCGGGCAGGCTTTGATCGGGTTCATGCAGACCCCGGTGAGCAAAGTTGCGGCCGAAAAATGGCGAGACGATGTCCCTGCCCGCTTTTGCGGGCGCCGTCAAAAACGACGCGGCGGCAAGGACCCCGCCCGCTACAAACATAAACAGCTCAAGTGATGCTTGCACTAAAACACCTCCGACGCGTTTATTTTACCTCCGGCGGCAATTACAGTCAAATCATTGTTGAATTGGAGCGTCGAATAGTGTAAAATTTAATCAGTAAAAGAGCAGTATTTGGAGAATGAGCGGAACAATGTCGCAAAGCGGCGTTGTTCCGCCGGATTTGGCCCGTTCCGCGCCGCGCCGGGCAATCGTTTAAGATGACGATGCATCATGCGGGGCTTCAGGCTACGCCGTTTCTATCAGCACAGCTGCGCATGGGAGGTTTAAATGAAGTTAAACTACAAGCGGACCATATTCGTCGGTTTCGCGTTTTTCCTCATCTGTGTTTTCTGGCAGGCCTATGACACGATAATTCCTAAGGTACTTACCGATAAGTTCGGAATGTCCCAGAGCTGGTCCGGCGTAATAATGGCGCTGGACAACATTCTCGCCCTGTTTCTGCTGCCGCTTTTCGGAGCGCTTTCGGACAAATGCAAAAGCCCGAGGGGCAGACGGACTCCTTACATAGTCGTCGGCACAGTCATGGCGGCGCTTTTCCTCCTTTTGCTTTCCGCAGCGGACGGAATGCAGCTTAGAAACCTTTCGGCGGTGGCGATAGAAAACCCAACCGCTCAGGAAACCCTTTACGACGCCGGCCTCACCGTGACTACGCCCGAGGGCAAATCTGTGGCTATCCGCGAAAAATTTTCAAAGGAACAGTTCGCGGGCATTAAAATTGCCCCTAAGGGGAGCAGAAATCAGGATTATATGAACTATGTAGTGCCGGCGAGGCAGGCTTACGCCGCTTCGGTTACCGCCGCCGACAGGAAGCCGCTTATATTTTTCATCGTCGTGCTTCTTCTCCTGCTGCTCAGCATGTCGATCTTCCGAAGCCCGGCTGTCGCGCTGATGCCCGACGTCACCATTAAGCCGCTTCGCAGCAAGGCCAATGCGATAATAAACCTCATGGGCTCGGCGGGCGGGATAACCGTCCTCCTGCTGGGAATCAGGTTCGGCACCGGCAGGGCCAGAAACGCCCTTATGGGCTACGCCCCTTTTTTCGCCTGCGTTTCCTGCATAATGATAGCTTCCCTGATCATATTCCTCTGGAAGGTCAAGGAGCCGAAGCTTGTGGCGGAGATGCACGAGGAAAGCAGGAGGTTCGGCATCGAGGATGAAACAAGCGAGGACGAGGCCGGCAAAGGCCGCAGGCTGTCGGGAAGGGAGCGCGCATCCCTGCTGCTTATTCTCGCGTCTGTCGTGCTTTGGTTCTTCGGATACAACGCCGTGACGAGCAAGTACTCCGTCTATGCCAGCAGCGTTCTCAACCAGGACTATAACGCTACTCTTACAATCGCCACCGGCATAGCAATCCTGTCCTACCTGCCTGTCGGCATGCTCGCCTCAAAAATCGGCCGCAAAAAGTCCATACTCGGCGGCATAGTTCTGCTCGGCAGCGCTTTCTTCTGCGCCTCCTTTATACGCGAGGGAACCTCGCCGATTATGATGAACATCATTTTCGCCGCGGCCGGAATAGGCTGGGCAACGATAAACGTGAACAGCTATCCCATGGTGGTGGAATTATCAAAGGGCGGAGAGGTCGGAAAATACACCGGCTTCTACTATACCGCCAGTATGGCGGCTCAGACCGCGACGCCGATATTCTCGGGGCTTATAATGGATAAGTTCGGCATGTCTACGCTTTTTCCCTACGGCTGCGTGTTCGTCTCCCTCGCCTTCGTTACTATGCTTCTCGTAAAGCACGGCGACAACAGGCCGACACCAATAAAGTCAAAGCTTGAAGCCTTTGCGGCAGACGATTGATCTTCCTGCGAAGCCTGCTCAAAACGAGCGGGCTTCGTTTCCTTATGGGGCAGGAGCGCACAGTTTAACTGCGGCGGGCAGGGGATTACCGGCCGCTTTTTTTGAGAAAGACAAACGCTTTGTGCGCCGGCGTCATAAAATACTACTGATGATTTATGAAAGGAATTATCAGTATGTCAAAAGCATATAAAGCGTATCCCTGCGCCCCCTGTTCAGGCGGGCAGGACAATATACATAAGGGCCGCCCCCTTCCATACGGCGATGATGACTATTATCCGCCCTATGCGAAGCGCGGCACGCAGACTTCGGATTATTCGGAAGACCGCCTTGTGCTGAGAGATTACGGTCCGGAGCCGATTGCGTTCAATATTGAAAAAGCAACTCTTCAAAACAACGCTTTCCGGACGGCCTTCTGGACGGGAGACCATCTGCAGCTGACCCTGATGAGCATCAGGCCGGGTGAGGATATCGGCCTTGAGAGGCACCCGAACCTGGACCAGTTCATACGCATTGAAGAAGGACAGGGCCTTGTGCTTATGGGCGACAGCATGAATTATCTCGATTACCGGAGAAGAGTGGGCGATGATTTCGCTATCATCATACCGGCGGGCAAGTGGCACAACCTGATAAACACGGGCAATACTCCGCTGAAGCTTTATTCGATATACGCGCCGCCGCAGCACCCGTTCGGCACGGTCCATCGGACAAAAGCGGAAGCCATGGCGGCCGAAGAGAGCCATTGAGGCGAGAAAAACAGACAGGAGAGCACAAATGAAAAATGATCTTAAGGGGTTTTCGGCGGTGATTACAGGAGGCTCCAGCGGACTGGGGCTTAAAATGGCCGAGGCGCTGCTTGAAAACGGCGCGACGGTCGCCGTTTCCTCCCGCCCGGGGGAGCGGCTGGAGCGCGTTGTGGCTGAGTTTTCGGGCAAGGGTTACCATGCCGTTTTGCTGCCCATGGATGTACGGAACGAAAGGCAGGTTAAAAGCGCAGCCAAAAAGGCCGAGGGGCTTTTGGGAAAAATAGACCTGCTTGTAAACAACGCGGGCATCGGGATGACTAGGCTTAATCCCGATTTTGTAGAAAACCCGAAACCCTTTCACGAATTGGACGTCGAGGGCGTACGGGATCTGATAGAAACGAATTTTCTCGGGTATTTCATAGTATCCAAATACTTTGTGAAACCGATGCTGATGGCAGGAGCAGGAAGGATAGTAAATATATCGACCGGCCTTAAGACCATGACGATGCCCTTCGGCGCGCCCTATGGCCCCGCCAAAGCGGGCGCGGAGGCTCTCGGCTCGGTTATGGCCGAGGAGCTGAAAGGGCTAGGCATAACGGTGAACACTCTTCTTCCCGGGGGGCCCGCCGACACTGCGCTGATGAATGAAAAGAACCGCGCCGATTTCCTTAAGTTTTCGAGCCTGCTCGACCCCTCCGTTATGAAAAGGCCGATCCTGTTTCTGGCCTCAAAGCAGGCCGAGGGCATGACGGGAGAGAGAATAATCGCATCTGAATTTGACGATTGGTTAAAAAGCAGGAATATCAAGTTTGAGGGTTAAAAAATCTATTTATCAGACAGCGGACTCCGCCTGCGCGGAGTCCGCTGAGCGTGTCGAAAAAGTGTTTCGACACGCTTCCAGGGGGTATCCAATACCCCCTGGATACGAGCCTCACGGCTCGATACCCCCGGTCGCGCACAATTGCGCGTTATAATGTATTTTTCCGGCGTACACGCCACCGGAAAAATGTTTTTATACTGTTATTACATTTTTTAATCTTAGGTTCTTTGACAGTCTGAGCGGACTCCGCCTGCGCGGAGTCCGCTGTTTTCCGCCATCAGGCATTAAAATCGGAAAAATCCGGAATAATGGCGGCGTATTTGTAATAATACGGCAAAATCAGGGTATCCTAGGCAATAATGGCAGAACAAGAGCAAACCCGACTGTGTTCCGGCACAAAATATAATGAGGTGGAATAATGAAACACGTTGTCGCATTCCTTATCAAATACGTCATGGTTGCGGTTATTCTGGAAATCCTGCTCAGCCTGCTGACCGCCCTGACCCTCGTTCAGATTCTGATAATTTCGCTGGCGGTCACGATAGCTTCCTATTTGATTGGAGACCTGCTGGTGCTCACCTTTTGGAACAATACTGTGGCGACGCTTGTGAACGCGCTTATCGCTTTCGGTATTATTTACTCTTTCAATTACAGATACGGAGCGGGCATACTGGCTTACGCCGATTGCGTGACAGCCGCCGTCGTGCTTGGCATAGGAGAATGGTTCTTCCACAGATACATGGCGAGGAAGGTTTTTCCCAGCAGGAAGAAGACTTAAAGCGAAAGGCCCCCGGATGTTTTCCGGGGGCCTGCTTATTGAGCGGTATTACTTATTGTCGACGCTCTCCATGTATTCGACAAGCCTTAAAAGCATGCGGGAGTAGCCGTATTCGTTATCGTACCAGGCCATGACCTTGACAAAGGTATCCGTCATTGCAATTCCCGCCTTGGCGTCGAATATGGCGCCGTGGGGATCGTCAACGAAGTCGGAGGATACCACATCGTCTTCGGTATAGCCCAGAATGCCCTTCAGCTCCCCCTCGGAGGCTTTCTTCATCGCCGCGCAGATTTCAGAGTACTTTGCCGGATTCCTAAGGTTCACCGTGAGATCCACCAGGGAAACGTCAAGCGTCGGAACCCTTATCGACATGCCGGTAATTCTGCCGTTAAGCTCCGGTATGACCTTTCCGACCGCCTTTGCGGCTCCCGTTGACGAGGGGATAAGGTTAAACGATGCCGCTCTCCCGCCCCTCCAGTCCTTTCTCGAGGTTCCGTCCACGGTCTTCTGAGTAGCAGTGATAGAATGTACGGTAGTCATAAGCCCTTCGGCAACCCCGAAATTGTCATTCAGAACCTTTACCACAGGAGCGAGGCAGTTCGTTGTGCAGGATGCGTTTGATACTACCATCATATCCTTATTGTACATATGATGGTTTACACCCATAACGAACATGGGACAGTCTGCGGGCGCCGAAATGATTACCTTCCTGGCTCCGTGGTTGAAATGCCCCTTCGTCGCCTCCGCGTTCGTAAATTTACCCGTAGACTCGATAATGTACTCGGCTCCCGTTTCCGACCACGGAATATCCGCAGGGTCGTCTATGCGGTAGGTGCGTATTTCCTTCCCGTTTATTATGAGGCTGTCGTCCGTATAGCTTACCTCACCCCTGAATTTTCCATGCATCGTATCGTATTTAAAAAGATAAGCCATATATTCGGGGTTTGACGTACCGTTGATTGCCGCAAATTCAATGTTCGGGTTTTCAATGCCGGCACGCAGAATCAGCCTGCCTATCCTGCCGAAGCCGTTGATTCCAATTCTGACGCTCATATGATATCCTCCTAAGGATAATAATTCTTGCGCTTACATTCTATCTCGTTTTTCGCCCGATATCAATATCTTAATAATATTTTAATAATTATTTAATAATTTTCGCATTTTTATATCAATTTAACTTAATGGTTTATTGCATAAACTGTTTGTAATTTTGTGATAAATTTGGTAGAATATCAGTAATGATTTTTTTGGGGTGCTTCATGGCTGAATTTCTTTATGACTATTTGGAGATACTCAAGCAGCATTCGGAAGCCATTGTTGTCGAAAACGGAGGCGGCTATATTTTCGCAAACGAAGCCGCCCGAAAGGTCCTGGACGGCGGTGACGGGCTTCTGCCATTCTCAAAATGGGTGCCTGAGGCCGTTTGGGCTTCCGAATCCACCGGAGCGAGCGGAACAGCAACTCTTGACGGGAGATCTTACTCTGTTCATATGTCTCGTCTCAACGATTACAGAATCTTTTCCATTATTCCCGCAAGGGATGATGAGAAAGATAATTTTGAAATGTTCGCTTTGCTGAACGAGTCGATTAAGACCCCGCTCGCGATGATTTCCGCCGCGGCCAACGCCATGCTGCCGTTGATCGAGGGCAGCGGCAGCGAGGTGTTATCAAACAATCTGTCCGTAATATACAAGAATTATTACAAACTGATTCGCATCTCAAATGCTTTATCAGGCTATTACGAGCTGAAAACCCAAAGTGCAAAGCTTAACCTTAATTGCGTGGACCTGATATCTCTCTGCAAAAATCTGATAAACACCGTCTCTCTCTTAACGAAGGAGAGGGGCGTGCGAATCTGGTTTAATACGAGCCTCGACAGCGCGAAAACGGAGGCGGATTTTGACAAGCTCGAATATGTACTGCTTAATATCCTCTCCAACTGTTTAAAATATGCGGGAACAGGCGACGACATTACCGTTCATCTCTCATCGTCCAAGGATTTTTTTGTGATAACTGTATCGTTCTCAAGTACCGCGATCCCAGATCAGCTGCTGCAGAAGGTTTTTGAGCCGGGCCTGCGTTTCAAATCGCTTGACGATTCGTTCAACACTCTCGGGGCGGGCCTTGCCTATTCCAGCTACATTATTGAAGCCCATGGCGGTTCTATGATCGTTGAAAGCAGGGCCGGCCGCAGCACCACCATAAAATTCACGGTTCCCAAAAGATCCGCGGACAAATTTTCCGAAAGCCCGGTCAGATACGGAGAGGGCGGCATGACCCCTATACTCACCGAGCTTTCAGATATTCTTTCGCTGGACTGCTACGGCGCAAAATACCTGGATTAACCGACAAACGAAACAAGGAGAGGGACGACATCGTCCCTCTCCTTTAGTATTTCGGTTACCTCTTGTCGTACATCTCCTTCTGGGCGACAAGCTTTTCGTACTTCTCCTTTGCGTTCTTCTCGGCTTCCGCAAACAGAGCCTTGGCCCTGTCCGGGAAGCTCTGGAGCAGCGACGTATAGCGGACCTCGTTCATAATAAAGTCGTTATAGCTCGCGGTTGGCTCCTTGCTGTCAACCGAGAGCGGGTTCTTGCCCTCCTCGGCGAGACGCGGGTCAAAGCGGAAGGTATTCCAGTATCCCGCCTCGACAGCCTGCTTCTCCGTCAGTATGGATTTGCCCATACCGCTTCTCGAACCGTGGTTGATGCAGGGCGCATACGCGATAATAAGCGACGGACCGTCGTAGGACTCCGCTTCGAGTATAGCCTTTAAGGTCTGCATATAGTTTGAGCCGAGAGCTACCTGCGCGACATATACATAGCCGTAGGATATCGCCATCTGCGCAAGGTCCTTCTTTTTTGTGCCCTTGCCGGCGGCGGCGAACTGCGCGACCTGGCCGATCTGGGAGGCTTTGGACGCCTGCCCGCCCGTATTCGAATAGACCTCCGTGTCAAACACAAGAACATTGATGTTTTCTCCGCTTGCAAGGACATGATCGAGACCGCCATAGCCGATATCGTAGGCCCAGCCGTCTCCGCCGAACACCCATACCGAGGGTTTTACGAACAGGTCGCGCAGCTCGTAGAGCTCGGCGACATGCTCGCAGTCGCTGACCTTCATCCTCTCCGCAAGCACAGCCTCGAGCTTCGCTCCCGCCGTCTTGGAAGCCTCGGCATCGTCAAAGGCAGCCACCCACTCCGCCGCCGCGGCTCTGACTTCCTCGCTCTTGCTGTTCGCCGCAACGTCCTCGGCAACCGCCTTGGCCTTTGCGCGGCGCTGCTTGTTCGCGACGGCCATTCCGAAGCCAAACTCGGCGTTATCCTCGAAGAGGGAGTTGCCCCATGCGGGCCCCTTTCCTTCTTCGTTAACAGTATAGGGTGTGCTCGGCGCGCTGCCGCCCCAAATCGAAGAACAGCCGGTTGCGTTGGCGATATACATCCTGTCGCCGAAAAGCTGCGTCACAAGCTTTGCGTACGGCGTCTCGCCGCAGCCCGCGCAGGCTCCGCTGAACTCCAAAAGCGGCTTCCTGAACTGCGAGCCCTTCAGCGTATCCGCCTTGAAGGGGAGCTCCTTTTTAGAGAGCTTCTTCTCGTTGTAATTGAAGTTCTTCTGCTCGTCCAGTTGAGTCTCGATGGGCTTCATGACAAGAGCTTTTGTCTTGGCGGGGCATACGTTGGCGCACACTCCGCAGCCCGTGCAGTCGAGCACGGATACGGATATGGAGAAGGAATATTCCTCGCAGCCCTTTCCTGTCATCTGCACGGTCTTAAGTCCCGCGGGTGCGGCCGCAGCTTCGCTCCTGCTGAGCGCAAAGGGACGGATGACGGCATGCGGACAGACATATGAGCACTGGGTGCACTGTATGCAGTTTTCGGGGATCCATTCCGGCACGTCCACAGCTATGCCGCGCTTCTCAAAAGCCGCTGTTCCCTGCGGCAGAACGCCGTTTGAGGTGGGAATAAAGGTGGAAACAGGCAGGCTGTCGCCGCGCATATTGTTTACGGGAATAAGCACTTCTTCGACGAACTTGACGAGCTCCGGACGGTCGCTGTCCACCTTTGTATCAACCTTGCTGTCCGAAGCGGTCTTCCACTCAGCCGGGATTTTCACTTCCTTGGCTTCCGTAAGTCCCGCGTCGACGGCGGCCTGGTTCATTTTCACCACGGCCTCACCCTTTTTGCCGTAGGAGGCGACGATTGCGTCCTTCATATACTTTGTTGCTTCCTCGATCGGGATGATCTTAGCCAGATTGAAGAAGGCCGCCTGCAGTATCATGTTCGTATGGTTGCCGAGGCCCAGCTCTTTCGCGACCTTTATGGCGTCGCAGGTGTAAAACTTGATGTTGTTGTTGGCAAGGTGGCGTTTTGCAGCGGCCGGCAGATGCTCGCTCAACTCGTCTATATCCCAGGAGCAGTTCAAAAGGAAGGTGCCGCCCGGCTTGACGTCCTGAACGATTTCAAACTTTTCGATATATGAGGGATTGTGGCAGGCGACGAAATCAGCCTTTGTAACATAATAGGTGGACTTGATAGGCTTGTCGCCGAAACGCAGGTGCGAAATCGTGACGCCGCCGGACTTCTTGGAGTCATACTGGAAGTATGCCTGGACCTTTTTGTCCGTGTGATCGCCTATTATTTTTATGCTGTTTTTGTTCGCTCCGACGGTACCGTCCGAGCCGAGACCCCAGAACTTGCAGGAAACCGTCCCTGCGGCGGTCGTGTCGGGCTCCTCGGTAATCGGCAGGGAAAGATTTGTGACATCGTCCACTATTCCGATGGTGAAGCCGTTTTTGGGCTGGGCGTTCTTGAGGTTATCAAACGCGGAAATGATGGCGCCGGGAGTCGTGTCCTTGCTTCCGAGTCCGTAGCGCCCGCCAACGACGACTGCGCCGCTCAGCTTTGAGCCGCGAACGGCGTTCGCAACGTCCATGTACAGGGGCTCGCCGAGAGAACCGGGCTCCTTTGTCCTGTCAAGGACGGCGATGGCTTTAACCGTATCGGGCAGCGCCTCGATAAGTTTGTCGGCTCTGAACGGACGGTAAAGACGAACCTTGACGAGACCGACCTTCTCTCCTCTTGCGTTGAGGTAATCGACTACCTCCTCGGCCGCTTCGCAGACCGAGCCCATGGCGATAATGACACGCTCCGCGTCGGGAGCTCCGTAATAGTTGAAGAGCTTATAATTTGTGCCGAGCTTCGCGTTGACCTTCGCCATATATTCCTCGACCGCCGCCGGGAAGGCGTCGTACACGCTGTTGCAGGCCTCCCTGTGCTGGAAAAAGGTGTCGGGGTTTTCGGCCGAGCCGAAAAGGTGCGGATGATTGGGGTTGTTCGCGCGGCGGCGGAACGCGGCGAGCGCGTCCTTGTCCAGCATCTCCGCGAGGTCCTTGTAATCCCAAACCTCTATTTTCTGCTGCTCATGGGAGGTCCTGAATCCGTCAAAGAAGTTAAGAACAGGCAGGCTGCCTTTGATTGACGCAAGATGCGAAACCGCGCTAAGGTCCATGACCTCCTGCGGGCTTGAGCAGGCCATCATCGCGTAGCCGGTCGAGCGGCAGGCCATTACGTCCGAATGGTCGCCGAAAATCGAAAGCGCGTGTGTCGCGAGCGCGCGCGCCGAAACGTGTATGACGTTGGGCGTCATCTCTCCCGCGATCTTGTACATGTTCGGGATCATGAGAAGAAGGCCCTGGGACGCCGTAAACGTAGTGGTAAGAGCTCCGGCGACAAGCGAGCCGTGCACGGCGCCCGCGGCGCCGCCCTCAGACTGCATCTCAACAACCTTTACCGTCTGCCCGAAAACATTTTTGAGGCCTCCGGCCGACCATTGATCCACAAGCTCGGCCATAACGGACGAAGGCGTTATCGGAAATATAGCCGCGACTTCCGTAAACGCATAAGCAACATGGGCGGCCGCAGTATTTCCGTCCATCGTTTTAAGTTTTCTTGCCATTTAAGTCCTCCTAAAAAATATAATATACCAAGGGTATTTTTTCTAATTTATCAAGAGCATTTTAGCATTTTGCAGCATCAAAGTAAACCCTCGCCTTTGAATTGTTTACATTATTTTTAACTGTTCTCTCCAAAAAAATTGCACTGGCGGCTGATAAATGATATTATATGCTATATGAATTTCATGGAACCTTTTCATTTTTGCTTTGTCGATTTGACGCATAATTTGACCGTTTTTCTCCCGGTATTATTTTTATTGCCCTGCAAAAAATATCCCGTACCTTTTCGGAACAGTTTTGTAATGGCGTTCCGTCGGGCGTCATCGAAATGCAAACTGACAATATCCAAAGAAAGGGAAGTATTTTTGAAGGATATCCGAACAATAAAATCGCTGCTGCTGTTCCTCGGCATTACGTTTTTTTTGACCTGGTCCGTCGATTTTTTGATTATCAATGGTTTTGAAATCGAAATAAACACAATGTTCTGTCCCGGAATCGCCGCTGTCATCATAAAAATTCTGTTTTACAGAAATGAAGCCGTTTTGGGCCTGCGCCTCTGCGGAACGAAATACATAGTGCTCTCTTTTTTGATTCCGCTCATATACTTTGGCGCTTCATACGGGATTTTTCTGTTCTTCAACAAGGATTCTTTTACCGGAGAAGTATATACGCGCGACGCCGCGGCTTTGATCATGATATTTATATCTTCGCTTGTTTCCGCGGCGGGCGAGGAAATCGGCTGGCGCGGTTTTCTGCTCCCCAGGCTCGCAGGAGTGCTTGATTTCAAAAAAGCCGCCGTAATAAGCGGCCTTATCTGGTCCTTGTGGCATTTCCCGATATTGATATATTACCTTTCAGAATCCCTGTCAATGTGGTTCCAGCTCGCGATGTTCACCGCGGAAATCACGCTCATCGGAGTGATTATGGCATATTTTCGTTTCGCTTCAAAAAGCGTGTTCCCCGCTATTGTACTCCACGCAAGCCATAATTATTTCGACCAGATAATATTCGGCCCCATGACAAGCTCCCCCGTCGCGTCGTATTACGCCGGAGAAACCGGCGTAATAACGCTCGTACTGGTATTGGCGACCCTCCTTCTTATTTCAGGAAAGAACCGCGGCAGCATATATCTGCAAAAAGAATGAAGCGTCGACATTTGGGTTCATGACCATAGCTTCGGTTAACGATATATAGCCGTTTCAGACCTCGCCGACAGGCGGTAATTGACACAACGGCAAAATTGAGTCGGAGCTCGTGAGAAATGCGGCGGGGCTGCTCATGCACGATTTTGAAATTCCCGAAAAGCCTTTTGGCGCTCAGGGAACAATCAACGTCTTAAATAAGCTCTTAGGGTGAAAGCACTTCTCTCTGCTTGTTGTGAAAAGCTATTTTAAGGAGGGGCCGTTTTGAAAATTCTACGGGCCTCAAAAGAGGATTTACGGAGCATTTTAGACCTGCAATATATCGCATATCAGAGCGAGGCGAGGCTTCTTGACAATTTTAACATTCAACCCTTGACGGAGACGCTTGAGGAGTTGGAGGAAGAGTATAATAACGGAAAAATATATAAGGCTGTTACAGAGGAAAATATGATTGTCGGCTCTGTTCGGTGCGTAATAAAAACCGGAACGGTATATATTGGAAAGCTGATGGTGCTGCCGGAATATCAGAAAAACGGGATCGGCACCGAGCTCTTGCGGTTTATCGAGGAGGACAACAAGGGGCTTCGCAGGGAGCTGTTTACCAGCGACAGAAGCATAAACAACCTGAAACTATATGAACGCAACGGGTATGTAAGATTCAGAACGGAACCTGCTTCAAAGGATTTCAATCTGGTATACCTGGAGAAGAAATAATATCGTGAAAGGAGCGCGCCCCAATGGTCACAAAAGTCCGTTCCCTGGGTCTTAACGGAATAATGGGCTACGAGGTCTCCGTGGAGTGCTTCCTTTCCTCGGGACTCCCCTCCTTTGATATAGTCGGACTCCCCGACGCCGCCGTGCGCGAAGCACGGGAAAGAGTCCGCGCAGCCATCAAAAACTGTTCTCTCAAATTCCCCGTAAGCCGCATAACCGTTAACCTCGCGCCCGCGGATACAAAAAAAGCCGGCACAGTCTACGACTTGCCGGTCCTTATCGGCATACTCGCGGCTTCAGGCGATATCAACAGCATTCCCGAAAGCGCCGCCTTCATCGGGGAGCTTTCGCTCGCGGGGGAGGTGCGCTCCGTTCCCGGCGTTCTGCCTATGGCGCTCGGCGCCGAAAGGCTTGGGATTAAATCGCTTTTCGTACCGGAGGAAAACGCCCCGGAGGCAAGCTTTGCCGAAGGGCTTACCGTATATCCCGTTTCCCATGTTAAGGAACTTCTCGCGCATCTTGAAGGCTCCGCGAGGATAAGCCCCGCCATAGCTCCGCCGCTTTCTGAATTTTCACAAAATGTGCCGGATTATTCCGACGTCAAGGGTCAGTACGCGGCAAAAAGGGCGCTTGAAATTGCCGCCGCGGGCGGTCACAACGTGCTGATGAGCGGTCCTCCCGGCGCGGGAAAAAGCATGCTTGCAAAGCGCCTCCCCGGAATCCTTCCGGACATGAGCCGCACCGAAGCGCTTGAAACCACCGAGATACACTCGGTCATGGGCCTCACAAGCCGCAATAATCCCCTCATCACGCAAAGACCCTTTCGCAGCCCGCATCACACGCTGTCGGCTGCCGCGATGTCCGGAGGCGGCTCAAACCCAAAGCCGGGCGAAATATCGCTCTCGCACAACGGCGTTTTGTTCCTGGACGAGCTCCCGGAGTTCAGAAGCGAGGTTCTGGAAGTCCTCCGCCAGCCCATGGAGGACGGGCAGGTCACCATAAGCCGCGCCGCCGGCGGAGCGACCTATCCGAGCCGCTTTATGCTGGTGTGCGCCATGAACCCCTGCAAATGCGGCTGGTACGGGCATTCGTCTAACCGCTGCACCTGCTCCGAGGCCTCGGTCAAGCGCTACCACGACCGCATTTCGGGTCCTCTTCTGGATCGTATAGACATTTTTGTGGACGTGCCGCCGCTCGAATACGACGAGCTGTCCGGCCGTGGCGGAGGCGAAAGCTCCGCCGTTATACGCGGGAGGGTTAACGCCGCAAGGGAGCGCCAGCGCGCCCGCGGCGTCGAAAGCAACGCGAATATGCCGCTTCGCGCGATAGAAGAGTATTGCAAACTCAATGACAAATGCGGTAAACTGATGGAAAGCGCTTACACTAAGCTCGGACTAACCGGACGCTCATACGACCGCATACTGCGCGTCGCGAGGACCATCGCAGACCTTTCGGGAAGCGAGGAAATTCTTCCCGAGCATCTGTCCGAGGCCATACAGTACAGAAACATATCCTTCGGCGAAAACGCCGATTGACAAGGAGAAAAGCAGTTGAACGACATTGTACTTCTCAAGCTTGGAGAGCTGGTGCTCAAAGGGCTTAACCGCAGATATTTCGAGCAAAGGCTGATTGCAAACATCGGCAAGCGCCTCGAAAAGCTCGGCAAATTCCGCATATATTCCGTCCAGTCAACCGTATATGTCGAACCATTGGACGAACGCTGCGACATGGACGAGGTTTTTTCGGCGCTGCGGCAGGTTTTCGGGGTGATTTCGCTTTCCCGCGCCGCCGCCTGCGAAAAAACGCCCGAAGCGATACTAAATGCGGCGAAAACCTACCTTTCAGAGGAGCTATCCTCGGCGAAAAGCTTCAAGGTCGAAACCAAGCGCTCGGATAAGAGCTTTCACATGACATCCATAGCGCTTTCGCAGTTTGTAGGAGGCGAGCTTCACGACGCTTTCCCGAACCTGATTCCCGATATGCACGAGCCGGAGCTTGTCGTTAACATCGAGGTGAGAGATTACTCCGCCTACGTCCACGCGGGCGGAGTGCGCGGGGCGGGGGGACTGCCCGTAGGAACGAGCGGGCGCGCCGTCACCCTTCTTTCCGGCGGGATCGACAGCCCCGTTTCCTCTTATATGATGGCAAAGCGCGGCCTGAAGCTCGTGCCCCTCCACTTTTTTTCCTTTCCCTACACCTCGGAGCTGGCAAAGCAGAAGGTTTTGGACCTGGCCTCCATTCTTGAAAACTACTGCGGGGAGCTCAAGGTCGACATCGTCCCTTTTACCCGCATACAGGAGGAAATCAGGGCGAAGTGCCCCGAGGATTACTTCACGCTCATTATGCGCCGCTTTATGATGCGCATTTCCCAGAAGGTCGCGGAGATGCACGGCTGCAAGGGAATAATAACCGGCGAAAACCTGGGTCAGGTCGCAAGCCAGACCATGGAGGCTATGGCCGTTACGGAGGCCTGCTGCTCCCTGCCCGTCCTGCGTCCGCTTATCGGCATGGATAAGGAGGAAATCGTCCGTATCGCGCGTAAAATCGGGACATTTGAAACTTCCATTCTTCCCTATGAGGACTGCTGCACCGTCTTTACCCCGAGGCACCCGAAAACAAAGCCGCGCCTTGAGGAGGTCGAGGCCGCCGAAGCCCTGCTCGATATTGAGAAGCTCGTCGACGAAGCGCTCGCGGGGATCGAAACTGTACGTTTATGCCGCAATTGAAATAACGAATAACAATTAGGGGGCATTTTTATGGCACTTGTTGCGGAAATCATCGGCGTGGGCACGGAGCTTCTGCTCGGAAACACGGTCAACACGAACGCGAGGGACATATCCGAGGGCTTGTCCGCTCTCGGCATCAACGTGTACTTCCATACTGTCGTCGGCGACAACCCGGCAAGACTTCGTCTTGCGGTCGAGATAGCGAAGCGGCGCGCCGATATTATCATAACCACCGGTGGGCTGGGGCCCACCTACGACGACCTCACGAAGCAGACTCTCGCCGATTGTTTCGGAAAGAAGCTTGTTTTTAACGAGGAAGAGGCCGAATGCATACGCAGCTACTTCGAAAAAAGCCTGCACACCTCCAAATTTACGGAAAACAACATGCAGCAGGCGATGCTGCCCGAGGGCTGCACGATTTTTCATAACGAGTGGGGCACGGCGCCCGGCTGCGCCTTCCGAGGCGACGGCAAGCATGTTATCATGCTGCCGGGTCCCCCGAGAGAATGCAACGCGATGTTCAATAACTGCGCGGTGCCGTATCTGAAAACCCTCTCGGAGACCGAGATCCTTTCTCACAGCATACGCATCTTCGGAATGGGAGAAAGCGCCGTTGAGGACAGGCTGCGGGATTTAATGACGGAGCTGAAAAACCCGACGCTCGCCCCCTACGCAAAGGAGGGCGAGGTCATGCTCCGCGTAACCGCGATGGCTGACACCGCCGAGGAGTGCGAGACCTTGATGGCCCCCGTTATAGAAAAGGTGCGCGAAGCCCTCGGCGACATAATTTACGCAATAGACGAGGACAGCCTGGAGCATGTCGTTCTCCGCATACTTAAAGAGAAAAACCTTACGGTTGCCGCGGCGGAGTCATGCACCGGAGGTCTTTTGCAGAAGCGCCTTACGGACATACCTGGAGCTTCAAAAAGCTTTAAAGGCGGCGCGGTGACATATTCGGACAAGGCGAAAACATTGATGGCGGAAGTTTCCTCGGAGCTTCTCGAAAAGGAGGGCGCCGTAAGCGCGGAAGTCGCAAAAGCTATGGCTGAGGGCATACGCCTAAGGCTCGGAGCCGAATTTGGTCTCGGCATAACGGGAGTTGCGGGCCCGGACAGGGACGAGCGCGGCAACGAGGTAGGAACGGTCTTCGTCGCCCTGTCCGCCATAGACGGCATCTACTGCAGGGCGCTGCATCTTGGTGCCGACAGGGGCAGGATCAGGATTTCGGCGGTCAACAACGCTTTGGATATGCTGAGGCGCTACCTTACCGGACTTAAAATTTAGCCACCGCTCCGTAATTGATAATTGCTCTTTCACAAGCCCCGATGCAGGTTAACGCCTGAATTGGGGTTTGCTTTACAAATTGACTTCCTTAAAAGTGCACGCAGCACAATTATGCCGAGGTAGTATTGCGCTTTTCATTATTTGTGTTTACTTTATTGTTAAAAGCTTACTATGTCGGGAGGAATGCGGCTGATGGAGAAATTGACTATGTATGCGGTCGGGGACTGCGCCCCGTATCGCGAAGACCTTTCTTCCTCGTTCAGGCATGTTGCGGAATTATTTAAATCGGGCGATCTCTGCTTCGCCCAGCTCGAGTCCGTTCTCAGCTCCAGGCTGGAGCTTTCAAGCTGCACAAGGATGGGCTGCTCCTCCGTTCCCGAGGTTGCAGGGGCAATGAAGGACGCAGGCTTCGACGTGGTGTCGTTTTCCTCAAACCACGCCCTCGATTACGGCCGGACCGCGTTCAGGGACACTCTGAGAAACATACGCGAGGCGGGACTCTATCTGACCGGCGCGGGAGAAAACGAGGCTGAGGCGAGGCGCTATCCGATCATCGATGTAAAAGGCGCCAAGGTAGCCGTCCTCGGCTACTGCAGCATTCTTCCGCAGGGCTTCTGGGCCGAGGAAAACCGCCCGGGATGCAATCCCGCAAGAGGCATCACGGCCTATGTCCCTGTCGAGCACGATCAGCCGGGCACCCCCTGTCGGATCTTTACCTTTCCCCACCCCGACGATCTTAAGCATATGACCGAGGACATCCGTGAGGCCAGGGAAAAAGCGGATATAGTTATCGTATCCATCCATTGGGGCGTCCACTTCAAGGAAGGCGTTATCGCCGACTATCAGCGTTACTACGGCCACTTCGCAATAGACGCGGGAGCCGATCTTATACTGGGTCACCACGCCCACATACTCAAACCGATAGAGGTCTATAAGGGCAAGGTCATTTTCAACAGCCTCGGCAATTTCGCCATGGAGGAGGTCCACAATATGCTCCAGGACCAAAGGCAGAAGGGGCAGACGGGCGAGGACATGTACTCCTCAAAAAGCCACCTGGAAATGACCGCGATAAGCGACGCCTTTAAAACCACAACCCGCTGCTTCCCCATGGACTCATACATGACCATGGTCGCGAAATGGGAGATAGAGAACAAGAAAATCACAAAGGTCTCGTATCTTCCCGCTTATCTTCCCGAGGACTGCGCGCCTTATATAGTTAAAAGCGGCGACCCCATGTTCAGCCGGATAAACGACTATATGATAAGAATAACCGAGGATCAGGGCATGGACGCCGGCATATACAAGGTATGCGGAGACGAGGTTGTTCTCGCTTAACAGGCGCTGCCCCTGACTTACAGTGCTCAAAATTCAACATGACGCCAACGACCTCTTTTTGTGCGCAGCGGGACCGCCCGGTTACGGTCCCGCTGCGCAGCTTCGTCAGAATCTTCTGACGCCCAGTATATGGAGAAACCTCGCCGCCGAGTAGCCGAAGCTCGAGAGCGGCCTGAAGTCGCAGTTAAAGGTGTGCGCCGCGACCAGAATGCTGTCGGGGTTGGGAGGATTGCCGACCTCCACCACCACCGGCGTGTGCTGAAACAGCCCCCTCTCAAACTTAAGCTGCACAAGGTCCCCTGGCAGTATTTCACCCATTCCGGCCTCTTTTGCAAAGGGCCCCACGCTCTTATTGTAAACAAGAAACGAATACAAAAAGTTTACGCCAGTCCAGGAGGGGCTGCGCTCGTTTGCGCTTATATAGTACCAGCCCGTGTCGGGAGTATAGTTCATAACCGCTTTGCCGCTTAGTATGCACTGCGAAGCAAAGTTGGTGCAATCCCCGCCGATATTCTCGTAATCGTAATACCTTGGGTTGCGCGAATAGGCCCATTTGTGCGCGTATGCAACGGCATTTTCCCTGTCGTACGGAGTAATGCGCAAATAAAAGCCCCCCTCTCAATGCAATATATGAGAGGAGGGCTTATTCTCTTAATCTTTATTTACAAAGCTTTCAATTATGAAGCGCGGACGCTTTTTCGTCTCAAGGTATATCTTTCCGACATATTCTCCGACGATGCCGACTGCCGTTAGTATCATTCCGCCGACGCCCCAGACGGACAGAGTCACTATCTTCCAGTCGAAGGGCGTGCCGCCCCTAGCCCAGCTGACAATCGTATATATCAAAAGCACGAAAGAGAGAAGCGTCAGAACTGCGCCGCAGCTTATAATCATCCTCATGGGCTTTGCCGAAAGCGAGGTTATTCCGTCCGCCGCAAACGCGAGCATCTTCCTGAGCGGGTACTTGCTCTCACCCGCAAACCTCTCGCCGCGCTCGTAGCTGACCGTATCCGACTTGAAGCCGATCATCGGCACGATGCCGCGCAGGAAAAGATTCGATTCCTGATATTCCAGAAGCGCGGAAAGCGCGCGCCGGCTTAAGAGCCTGTAATCCGCGTGATTGAAAACTACCTCGCCCCCAAGCGTGCGGATGAGCTTATAGAAGCCCTCTGCCGTAAACCTTTTAAAGAAGCTGTCCTTTTTTCTGCTGCTCCGGACACCGTAAACAACATCGCAGCCGCTCTTGTATTTATCCATCATCTCGTCCACGGCGTTTATATCGTCCTGAAGGTCCGCGTCCATCGAAATGGTCACATCCGCAAGCTCCTTTGCCGCCGTGAGTCCCGCAAGCAGCGCGTTCTGATGCCCCTTGTTTCGGCTGAGCTTCACCCCCGAGAAAAGGCTGTCCTGCTCGTGAAGCTCAAGTATCAGTTCCCAGGTCCGGTCCCTTGAGCCGTCATCTACAAAAACCACGCGGCTGTCCGGCGCCGCCTTGCCCTCGCTTATCAGCTGTCGAATCTTTTCGCGTATCCGTCTGGAGGTTTCGGGAAGAACCTCCTCCTCGTTATAGCAGGGAATTACTATGAAAAGCCTGTCCATAATACGGCTCCTTTTGTCCTTTGTGGAATCAGTATACCGCACCTTGTCCGTTTGTCAATCTATTATAAACACTATTTATAATTAATTAACTTTTGATTAATATATTTAAAAAGTTATTAAAATATGTTTATTTTACTTTTTTTTATTGAAAATCCATATTGAAAAATTATAATCATTGGGATACAATGTACTCACGCGTTTAGAGGAAGGAATTGGCATTCAATGGTAAATTTGGTTCTTGTGGAGCCCGAAATCCCGATGAACACGGGGAATGTCGCGCGGACCTGCGCCGCTACGGGGAGCGTTCTCCATCTTGTAAAGCCTCTCGGCTTCGACATTTCGGACAGGGCCGTAAAACGCGCCGGGCTTGATTACTGGCATCTTGTGGATATAAGGGTCTATGAGAATTTAGACGATTTTTTTCTTAAAAATGGTGATGCTAATATATGGCTGGCGACTACTAAAGCGCCGCGCATGTATTGCGAAGCAGAGTTTACGGACGGAGCCTTTATCCTGTTTGGGAAGGAAACCGCCGGTCTGCCTGAATCTCTGAGAGAAAAATACCGCGACAGATGCATCCGTCTGCCCATGCTGAGCGAAGCGAGAAGCCTGAATCTGGCAAATTCCGTAGCCGTTTTATGTTACGAGGCTATGCGCCAGCAGGGCTTCCCTAATCTTACGCGAACCGGTGAAATGTCCTTAACCCCGAAAGCGGATTAATTATTATTTTACAAAGGAGACGGTACCATGAACTGCAACAAGAAGACTGTCAGGGATATCGACATTAAAGGCAAGCGAGTGCTGCTGCGCTGCGATTTTAATGTCCCTCTTGATAAAAAGACGGCTGAGATAACCGACGACACTCGCATCTCTTCCTCGCTTCCCACGATAAAGTATCTCCTTGACGGCGGCGCCGCTGTCATCGCCTGTTCTCACCTCGGGCGCCCCGGCGGGGAATGGGTTCCCTCTCTCTCGATGAAGCCCGTCGCAAAAAGGCTTTCGGAGCTTCTCGGCATCCCCGTAAAGCTTTCAAAGGACGTCATAGGAGAGGATTCCCGCAGCCTTGCCGCGGACCTCAAGCCGGGTGAGATAATGCTTCTTGAAAACCTCCGCTACCATAAGGAGGAGGAGAAAAATGATCCGGGCTTTGCTAAAAAGCTCGCCGAAATGGCGGATGTTTTCGTCTCCGACGCTTTCGGGACCGTGCATCGCGCCCACGCCTCGACCGAAGGGGTTTCGCACTTTCTGCCCGCAGTAAGCGGCTTTCTCCTCGACAGGGAGCTCACCGTACTCGGCGGAGCCTTGAACAGTCCCAAGAGACCCTTCGTGGCAATTTTGGGAGGCTCCAAGGTCAGCGACAAGCTCGGCGTTATTAATAACCTTCTCGAAAAAGCGGATACTATACTGATAGGGGGCGGCATGGCCTATACCTTCCTTAAGGCGCAGGGAAAGGAGATCGGTAAATCGCTTTGTGAGCTCGACAGACTCGATTACGCGCGCGATGTGATGGCCAAGGCTTCACAAAAGGGCGTTTCCCTGCTCCTGCCCGTAGACTCGGTCATAGCGTCCGAAATATCGGATACGGCGGAAAGCTCGACAGTCCCGTCAGATTCTATACCTCAGGATAAAATGGGGCTTGACATAGGCCCCATGACGGCGGAGATTTTCGCGGGCTCGATAAAGTCCGCCGGCACGGTTATCTGGAACGGTCCCATGGGCGTCTTCGAATATCCCGCTTTCGCTTCAGGAACCGTGGCGGTCGCCAAGGCCATGGCAGATTCGGAAGCGATTACGATCGTCGGCGGAGGGGACAGCGCAGCCGCGGTCGGCAAGTTCGGTTTTGAGGACAAAATAAGCCATATTTCAACGGGCGGCGGGGCCTCTCTCGAGTTTCTTGAGGGTATAGATTTGCCCGGCGTCGTATGTCTGCTCGATAAATAAGCGTCTGGAGGATAAGCCTTTGAACAGAAAATACAGAAAAACCGTTATCGCAGGCAACTTTAAGATGAACCTGCTCCCTTCCGACATAAAAGCATACTCGGAAACCCTGCGCCAGCTTTCGGGAAAGGCGAGGCACTGTGACATGCTTGTCTGCCCGCCCTTTGTAATGCTTCCCCAGGCCGTCAAGGCCTTTAAGGACTGCCGTATCGCGGTGGGCGCCCAAAATTTAAGCGACAAGGAAAGCGGAGCCTATACAGGGGAGGTTTCCGCATACCAGCTTCGCGATCTCGGCGTGAAATATGTTATTATCGGCCACAGCGAGCGGCGCGCCTATTATGGTGAAACGGACGAGCTTGTCAACGCAAAAATTAAAATCGCGCTTAACGCGGGCTTAAACCCCATCGTTTGCGTAGGTGAAACGCTCAAGCAGCGAGAGCAGGGCGTTACCGAGGAGCTTGTGTCCATGCAGGTCAAGCTCGCCCTAAGCGGCGTCCCCGCCGATAAAATAAGGCATATCATCATAGCATACGAGCCCGTCTGGGCTATCGGCACCGGAAAAACGGCGACCGCGGAGGATGCAAACGAGATTTGCAACAAAATACGCTCCGTCATACGCGGTCTTTACGGCGCGAGGATATCAAGGGCGGTAACGATACAGTACGGCGGCTCCGTTAACCCGAAAAACGCGGCGGAGCTTTTCGCCATGCCGGACATCGACGGCGCGCTTGTCGGCGGGGCGTCTCTGAACCCCAGCGATTTCGCCGCGATTATCGAAGCCGCCAACCAGTAAACGTGTTAATCGGAGGAAATAATTAATGAAAGTTCCAACAGCGCTCATCATCCTGGACGGTTACGGTCTCGCCCCTGCCGACCGTGGAAACGCAATCGCGGCGGCGGATACCCCCGTCATGGACGAGCTTCTGAGGACCTGCCCGCATTCCACGCTTTCCGCGAGCGGCGTGGACGTGGGGCTCCCTGCCGGCACCATGGGCAACAGCGAAGTGGGCCACATGAATATCGGCGCTGGCAGGATCGTTTATCAGAACCTGCTCCGTATTACAAACTCCATTAACGACGGTTCATTTTTCAAAAACGAGGTTTTTGTCGGCGCTGTGAGCCGCGCTGTCCGCAAGGGCGCCGCCGTCCATCTTTTTATCCTGCTTTCGGACGTGGGCGTCCACAGCGACATAAGGCATCTCTGGGCGGCGATGGAGCTTTGTAAAAGGCAGGGCGCCGGGCGCGTTTTCGTCCACTGCTTCATGGACGGTCGCGACTCCTCCCCCACCAGCGGCGAACGCTATATGCAGAGCTGCGTCGAAAAATGCGGCGAGTACGGAGCCGTCGTTTCCACAGTTATCGGGCGCTTTTACGCGATGGACCGCGACAACCGCTGGGACCGCATACAAAAGGCGTACGACGCTCTTGTTTCCGGCGAGGGCTCCGCGGCCGACGACCCCGTCAAGGCGGTCCTGGCTTCTTACGAAAACGGCAAGACCGACGAATTCATCGAGCCGGTCATAATATACCCCCAAGGCCGTGTCAAGGCGGGAGACACCGTTATTTTCCTCAACTTCCGGCCCGACAGGGCCAGAGAGCTAACCCGCGCCTTTACCGAAGAGAGCTTCAGCGGCTTTGTCCGCCGGGGCGGCTTCCTGAACCCCGACTTTGTATGCGCCACCCAGTATGACGCGGATTTTACCAATGTTTCGGTGGCCTATCCCCCCGAAACGCCGAAGAACACCTTCGGTGAATTCTTGAGCCGGCTCGGCATGACCCAGCTCCGCATAGCCGAAACGGAAAAATACGCTCATGTGACCTTCTTCTTCAACGGCGGAGTGGAGCAGCCTTTTATAGGCGAGGATCGAATTCTGATCCCTTCCTCGCGAGAGTATCCGACCTATGACCTCATCCCTCAAATGAAAGCCGACGAGGTCTGCGAAGCCGCCTGCCGGCAAATCGTATCGGGAAAATACGACGCCGTAATAATAAACTTTGCAAACTGCGATATGGTGGGACACACCGGCGTTTTCGAGGCTACGGTAAAGGCCGTTGAAACCGTCGACTCCTGTCTGGGACGCGTTCTTGACGCAGTAAGAAGCAAGGGTGGAGTATCTATCGTGACCGCCGACCACGGCAACGCCGACAGGCTATATGATGACGACGGCTCCCCCTGCACCTCGCATACGTTAAATCCCGTGCCCTTCATTGTCGTCGGCTCCTCCGTCAGGCTTAAGGACGGCAGGCTTTCCGACATCGTTCCGACTATGCTCGACCTGATGGGCCTGCAAAAGCCCGATGAGATGACCGGCGAAAGTCTTATAGTATAGCTGCCTCAAAAAAATCGGAGGTGTATTAAATGAAACTTAACCTTGAAATCGTAGACGTGCTCGCAAGAGAAATCCTCGACTCCAGGGGCAACCCGACGGTAGAGGTCGAGGTGACGCTTGACGACGGCGCGGTAGGCCGTGCCGCCGTCCCTTCCGGCGCGTCTACCGGCATTTTCGAAGCCTGCGAGCTGCGCGACGGCGATAAAAGCCGTTATCTGGGCAAGGGTGTCCTGAAGGCGGTTGAGAATGTCAATAGCGAAATAGCCGAATGCATGCTTGGCCTGAACGCCATGGACCAGGTATCGATAGACAAGATGCTCTGCGAGCTGGATGGAACCCCAAACAAATCGAGGCTCGGAGCCAACGCAATACTTGGCGTGTCCCTTGCCTCGGCGAAGGCGGCTGCCGAATCCCTGGGAATTCCCCTTTACAACTATATCGGCGGCGTTAACGCCAAAACGCTTCCCGTGCCCATGATGAACGTATTGAACGGCGGCGCGCATGCCTCAAACAATGTGGACATTCAGGAATTTATGATAATGCCGGTATCCGCCCCGAGCTTTCGCGAAGGGCTTCGCATGTGCTCCGAGGTGTTCCATACCTTGAAAAAGGTGGCTCCCTCCGCAGGAGTCGGAGACGAAGGCGGCTACGCCCCGAATCTCGCCGAAGACGAGGACGCGCTGAGGGCGCTGGTCAAGGCGATAGAAATTGCGGGCTACAAGCCGGGGCATGACTTTATGATAGCCATTGATCCCGCGGTATCCGAATGGTTCGTGAATGAAGACGGCGGTTATTATTTGATGCCGAAGTCAAAAAGGAAGCTTTCCCGCTCCGATATGGTGCAGATGTGGAAAGGCTTTGTTGACAGCTACCCTATCGTTTCGCTTGAGGACGGCATGGCCGAGGACGACTGGGAGGGCTGGAAGCTTTTGACCCAATCGCTGGGCGGCAGAATTCAGATAATGGGCGACGACCTTTTTGTCACCAACGTGGAGCGGCTGAGCAAGGGCATCTCTATGGGCGTCGCGAACTCAATACTGATCAAGCTCAATCAGATAGGTACACTCACCGAAACCCTCAACACCATACAAACTGCAAACCGCGCGGGATACACCGCCGTTATTTCGCACCGCAGCGGCGAAACTGAGGACACCACGATAGCCGACGTCGCGGTAGCGGTCAACGCGGGGCAGATAAAAACGGGAGCCCCCTCCAGAAGCGACCGCGTCGCAAAATACAACCGCCTCCTCAGAATCGAGGAAGAGCTTTTCGACGCCGCCGAGTTTCCCGGAAACTCCGCTTTCTTCAATATTCGCAAATAGCACGCTCTGCGTGTTCCTTAAATGAAAATTTTTCCATAAACGCTGTATAAAAAAGCTCTTTGCCGTCAAAAATTGCGGCATAGAGCTTTTTTTGGACGTATGGGTGTGAAATATCACACTATACTTATTAAATGCGTGACGCCCGCCTGTCTTCGGCTTTCGCTTCTTGCGGCGGCCTGAAAATAAAAGGTTTATGATAAGGCGGGCGGAGCATACGGAGGTATTTTCATGAACAAGCAACGCGACCCCTTCTCAGCCAAGGATAAGGGCTTCTTCATAGCCCTTATAGTATGCGTGGTTGCCGTTGGTATCGGCATCTGGGCTACGCTGAACATCAAAAATACCAATAATCTCATCCCGCCCGAGTATCCCGTGTTTTCAGAGGACGTGTTCTCTCCCAAGACCCCTGAACCCAGCATCGCGGTAGCCCCGAAAACCCCGTCGCCGTCCGCGGCGCCGAAAACAAGCCCGAAAACCAAGCAGACAACCTTCATGTGGCCTGTTTCGGGGGATATACTCGTTCCCTATTCGGCCGACGCTCTTGTTTTCAACGCCACCATGTCGGATTGGCGCACCCACCCGGGTATTTGCATCAAATCGGATATCGGCACAGGCGTATCCGCCATTGCTGACGGCAAGGTTATAAGCGTCGAAAGCGGGGGAATGGCGGGAACCACGGTCAAAATCGAGCACGCTGGCGGACTTGTGAGCGTTTACTCTAATCTCGCGGACAACGTAAAGCTTAAGACCGGCAGCAGTGTCGAAATGGGAAGCCTTATAGGCTCAGTAGGCCAGACCTCGGTCGCTGAAGCCGGGCTTGACCCCCATCTGCACCTTGAGATGACCTTGAACGGCAATTATGTAAATCCCCTGGATTATCTGCCCTCTTAAGAAGCCCCAGGCGCTCTTTTGAAGG
Organism: Clostridiales bacterium; assembly: GCA_029268065.1. Classification (GTDB taxonomy): domain Bacteria; phylum Bacillota; class Clostridia; order Oscillospirales; family Oscillospiraceae; genus DUPK01. The sequence continues at coordinate 65,429 of JAJUHC010000012.1, forward strand.
ATAATCCGTTTGCCAATCACCCATTGGCTGAACTTGGCGCTTTCCCAAAAGGGAAGGCGCCCCTTTTTTTGTTTTTACAAAATGCAGCGGCGGGAGACCAAGCCTCCCGCCAATACTGACATCATTTATTTTATTGTGAGCAGCATGTCGCCGTTATTTACGGGCTTGCCTTCGGAAACGAATATTTCCGCTATCGTTCCGGCGCAGGGCGCGGTTATCTCGTTTTCCATCTTCATCGCTTCAAGAATCAGAATGACATCTCCCGCCTTAACCGCGGTTCCAACCGGAGCTAATATCTTGAATATGGTGCCCGGAAGAGGAGCCTTCACCACTTCTCCGCCTGCCGGAGCCGGCGCGGAGGGCGCGGGTGCCGCAGCTGGCGCGGGAACGGGTGCCGGGGCCGGGGCTGCCGTCGGTACGGGGGCGGGCGCTGGTGCCGGAGCGGGTGCGGGTGTTGGCGCCGTCTGCGCCGGGGCGTCGTATTCGTCGGCTACTATTGCGCTGCCGCGTTCAACCACTACCTCATATACTTTTCCGTTAAGCGTAACTCTGTATTTCATTTATATCACCCTCCTCTAGATGGAGCCTTTCTCTTTTATGGATATGAACCTTAGCTCGTTCAGGGGTACCTTAAGCTCGTCCGCCACTATCGCCATAAGCATAGCCGCAATTTTAGGCGGAACAGTCGTTATGTTAACCGACCCGCAGGAGCCTTTGGCTGGAGCAAGACTGCGTTTGCGGCCGATAAGAGCCGGGATTCTCGTTTCCAAACTCATTCCCTCCTAATCAATGACCTCTATGGAGTATCTTGCCATGTTCTGCATCCTCTTTTCGCGGTCCGCAAAGAACTTCTCGGCAACCTGAGGGAAGGCGATATAGCTCAGCACATCCTCGTCGGACTCCGCGCGGTCGCCGAGCATGGCCTTGGTCTTTTCAAACTCTGGCTCGAGAAGATCTGCGGGACGGCATTCTATGGGCTTTTCATCGCCCAGGATCTTCTTCTTCAGATTTTCGTCGATCTCGCCGGGGGCTCTGCCGTATTCGCCCCTTACATAAGCCTTTATCTCCTTGCCTATGCTTTTGTACCTTTCTCCGAGAAGAACATTTGTTGCCGCCTGCACGCCCACCATCTGGCTCAGGGGGGTGACGAGAGGGGGATAGCCCATATCCTTGCGAACCCTCGGGGTCTCCTCGAGTACCTCCGGGAACTTATCCATAGCGTTCTGGGATTTGAGCTGTGAAATAAGGTTTGAGAGCATTCCGCCCGGTATTTTATAATCCAGAGCCTCGGTGGCCGTGCCCATAACCGTCGGGTCAAGAAGCCCCGTGGAAAGGCACTCGTTAAAGTAGGGCTTGAAGAAGTCGTTGACCTCTTTCAGAACATCATGCTTAAGGTCAGTCTCGTATCCGAACTGCTCAAGCGCGTATGCCAGCGTCTCAGTCGCAGGCTGAGCGGTTCCGCCCGAGAATATAGAAATGGAAGTGTCGATAACGTCCGCGCCCGCCTCGACGCCCTTGAGATAAGTCATGAACGCAAGCCCCGTCGTGCAGTGCGTATGAAGAACCAGCGGCAGATCCACCTTGTCCTTTATGGCGCTGACGAGGTCGTATGCCTCCTTCGGGCTCATAACGCCCGCCATGTCCTTGATGCAGATTGACTGCACTCCCATTTTTTGCATGTCCTTGCAGAGGTCGGCAAATTTCGCGAGAGTATGCACGGGGCTCGTGGTATATGAAATGGCTCCCGAAGCGTGCGCGCCGCACTTTAAGGTTTCGTCGATGGCAACCTCGAGGTTTCGTATATCGTTCAGCGCGTCAAAAATACGGATGATATCTATACCGTTTTTAACCGAATGCTGGACGAACTTCCGCACGACGTCGTCCGGGTAGTGCTTGTATCCAAGAAGGTTCTGCCCGCGCAGAAGCATCTGCAGCTTTGTATTGGGCATCTTCGATTTGATGATGCGAAGCCTCTCCCACGGATCCTCGTCCAGATATCTGAGACAGGAATCAAAGGTGGCTCCGCCCCAGCACTCTACCGAATAGTATCCGGCCTGGTCCATTTTTTCGAGTATCGGTTCAAAAACGCCGAGGGGCATTCTTGTTGCAATAAGCGATTGGTTGGCGTCGCGCAAAACCGTTTCGGTGAAACCTATTTTCATCTGTGCATTCCTCCTGTGAGAATTACGGGTTCCGTTGCCTGATTATTTTATATTATAGGTAATTGCAAGTCAAGCGGGGCAAAATTCATCAGGTTTTGCTCATCTAAAAATTCAACGCAAATTATTAATTCTCACATCATAGGGGCTGTTTTTGTATTTTTGCGAAACGCCGCGGGTATTTTTCCGGCGTAGGGGCGAGCTTTTTTATCTCCACTATTCGGTGAAGCGCGTCAGGTATGGCGTAGTCATGGAAGCCTGCGATTTCGGCTCCGAGTTCCTTTGCCGCCCGCTCCGCTTCCCTGACCTCATCCTCGCTTGAGACGGTTTTCATCGCCAGAAAGCAGCCCCCGACCTTTACAAAGGGAAGACAGAGCTCACAAAGCACGTTCAGCCTCGCGACCGCTCTCGAAACTGCGAAATCAAAGCTCTCGCGGTAGTTTTCTGTTCTTGAAAGCTCTTCCGCTCGTGCAAACAAGCATTCGGCTCCCTCAAGCCCCAGCGTTTGAACCACGCGCCGCAGAAAAAGTATCCGCTTTTCGGTGCTGTCAAGCGAGGTCAGCTCGACAGAGGGCTCCGCGATTTTCACGGGCAATCCGGGGAAGCCCGCTCCGCAGCCTACGTCTATCACTCTGGCGCCCTTGATATCGTTTCCAGCGGCGCACAGGATTCCAAGGCTGTCCAAAAAATGCCTTTCGGCTATTTCCCGCTCCCCGCTGATCGCGGTAAGGTTCATTTTTTGATTTTCCTGTTCAAGCAGCCCGGCATAGGTTTCAAACTGCGAAAGCGCTTTTTCGGAAATCGTTATTCCTAAACGGGACGCGCCCGGAACGAGTATCTCACGCATACCTTTTACGCTCTCTTATCCTTCAGCAAATCGCGGATTTCCTCAAGAAGCTTCGCCTCCTGGCTAGGCTCCGGTTCTGTCTTTTCCTCCTCCGCCGCTTCATTTTTCTTTTCCTGAAGCTGCTTGAGCTTATTGAGCGCCTTCACCATAAGGAAAATTACCATTGCGATAATCAGGAAGTCGACAACCGTACTTATCAGCGAACCGATTTTAAGGTAGTTGTCTTTGCCCTTGTTGTAGAAATCCGGAAGTTTTATAACAAGGCTTGAAAAGTCCAGCCCTCCGAGAAACATGCCGATAAACGGCATAAGGATGTCGTTCACAACGGAAGATGTTATCTTCCCAAATGCGCCGCCTATGATAACGCCAACGGCAAGGTCGATGACGTTTCCGCGCATTGCGAAATCTCGGAATTCCTTGGCAATCTCGGCAAATCTCGCTCTTTTACCCAATTTCTGTACCTCCCCTGATGCCGGCTTTCCTTTGATACGCACGGCGCCCTTCTACTTCTCAATAAGCTCCAGTCCGCCCAGATATTTTCTCAAAACCTCCGGGACCACAACGCTCCCGTCGGCCCGCTGGTTCTGCTCCACTATCGCCGGAAGGATCCGGCTTGTGGCAAGTCCGGAGCCATTCAGGGTGTGTACGAACTCGTTTTTGCCGCTTTCGGCTCTTTTAAAGCGGATATTTCCCCTTCTTGCCTGATATTCGCGCGCGTTTGAAACCGAGGAAACCTCCTTGTAGCCGTTCATGGAGGGTATGTGAATCTCGATATCATAGGTCCTTGCCATAGACGCCGAGCAGTCGCCCGCCGCAAGCTTCACTGTGCGGAAGTGGAATCCGAGCTTTTTCACAAGCGTCTCCGCCTTGGTGACCAGCTCCTCGAAAGCCGCGTCGGAATCCTCGGGTCTGGTATACTGCACCATTTCCACCTTGTTGAACTGGTGCCCTCTCACCATTCCGCGCTCGTCGGCGCGGTAGCTGCCCGCTTCGCGGCGGAAGCACGGCGTGTAGGAGATATATTTTTTCGGAAGCTCGGCCTCTGACATTATTTCGTCCCTGTGCAGGCTGACAAGCGCGGTCTCCGCAGTCGGCAGCATAAAACGGCGCTGCGAATCCTCGGAGCTTTGCAGCCAGTATACGTCTTCCTCAAACTTTGGGAACTGCCCAGCTGTAAGCCCCGCTTCATAGCCGAGCATGTGCGGTACAAGCACCAGCTCATAGCCGTCAGCTATATGCGTGTCTATAAAAAAGTTCAGAAGCGCCCATTCCAGCCTGGCGCCGAGCCCGCGGTAAACCCAGAAGCCGCTGCCGGAGAGCTTTGCGCCCCTTACATAGTCTATAAGACCGAGATTTGTGCATAAATCGACATGGTTTTTGGGTTCAAAGCCGAATTTGTGCGGCTCTCCGAAGAACCTTATCGCCTCGTTGTTCTCCTTGCCGCCGGGCTTAAGATCCTCGTCAGGCATGTTAGGGAGCGAAAGCAGCAGCGTCCTGTATTCACTTTCAATATCGCTCAGCTTCGCGTCGTTCTCCTTTATCGAATCCTTCAGCTTGTTCATTTCCGCAAACACAGCGCTCGTGTCCTGACCGGACTTTTTGAGCTCGGGAATCATTTTTGTGACTTTGTTCTGCTCTGCTTTCAGGTTTTCTGTGGCATATATCGCCTCGCGCCGCAGGGTGTCCAGCTCAAGAATGCGGTCAATCTCCTTTGAGCAGTCAACCTCTTTTGCGATGAGCCCCGCTTTTACCTTGTCGGGATTTTCTCTTATAAGTTTGATGTCCAGCACTTTATTTACTCCCCTTTGCTTTTAATGACAGCAGAGCTTCTATAAGCGTCTGCATATCGTCGTCGCCGTAATATTCGACTTCTATTCGTCCTCTTTTTCGTCCTTCTATTATTTTTACCCTGCGGCCGAGGTGTTCTGTAAGCTGTTTTTCCGCTTCCGCCGTATAGTTGACCGCTGTTTCCGGGTATTCCTGACCTTTAACATGAGGCGCTTTGTCGCTTTTTGTCAGCTTCGACGCTACGGATTCGGCTCTTCGAACAGACATTCCCTCTTTTACTATCTGCTTCGCAAAGGCCTCCTGCTCGGCAGCTTTCGAAAGCTGCATGACAGCCCTGGCATGTCCGGGACTTATTTCTCCCGTTTCCACCATCAATTTTACGCTCTTTGGAAGCGACAGCAGCCTGAGCGCGTTTGCAACAGCCGGCCTTGATACGCCTACCCGTTCCGCTACCTGTTCCTGAGTAAAGGCGTACTCCTCCATCAGCGCCTTAAAGCCCTCCGCCTCCTCCATGGGATTCAAATCCTCCCGCTGGAGATTTTCGACAAGAGCGAGCTCCATCGCCTTTTTGTCGTCAGCCTCTATGATTCTGACGGGAAGCTCGGAAAGCCCCGCCATCCTCGCCGCTCTCCAACGCCTCTCGCCCGCAATTATCTGATAGTACCCCGACGCCAGCTTTCTCACGGTAAGCGGCTGTATTATTCCGTGTTCCGCAATGGATTCGGACAGTTCCCGGAGCATTACCTCATCAAACTTCTTTCTAGGCTGATTCGGCGCCGTTTCAATCTTTGATATCGGCAGAAAGAGAAAATCGGCGGAATTGCTGTCCATCGCCGCTTCCCCCAGCAGGGCGCCCAACCCTATTCCAAGCCCTTTTTCGGCCACTTTCAGACCCCCCTGTTGTTTTTTATTATTTCTTCCGCAAGCTCGGCATAGGCTCTGGAGCCGCGAGAGCTTCTGTCGTATACTATCGCGGGCTTTCCGTAGCTTGGCGCCTCCGATAGACGGACGTTTCTGGGTATTACGGTTCGGAAAACCTTTGCTTTAAAGTATTTTTTCACCTCTTCGGCAACCTGGAGCGACAGGTTCGTCCTTCCGTCATACATTGTCAGGAGCACTCCCTCTATCTCCAGAGCCGTATTCAGCCGCTTTTTTATTATTTTCAGCGTGGTCAGCAGATCGCTTAGCCCCTCAAGAGCAAAGTATTCGCATTGGACGGGCACCAGAAGCGTGTCTGCCGCACACAGTCCGTTCAGCGTAAGGAGCTCAAGCGAGGGCGGGCAGTCAATTATAATGTAATCATAGTCGTCCTTTATCTTATTTACGGCCTTTTGAAGGCAGAACTCCCTTTCCGATACGCCTACCAGCTCGACTCCGGCTCCCGAAAGAGCCTTATTGGAGGGCATAACATATCCGTAGGGCGTGCTTATAATAGCTTTTACCGGATCGGCGCCGTTGATTACGACGTCATATATGGTAGGATACACCGAATTCTTGTCTATACCCATTCCCGAAGTGCTGTTGCCCTGCGGGTCCATATCGCAGAGCAGCGTCCTGCGGCCGCTTTCGCTAAGCGCGCAGCACAGGTTGATGCAGCTTGTCGTCTTTCCCACGCCGCCCTTTTGATTAACGACGGCAATAACCTTCCCCATTAGTCGCCTCCATTTTTCCCGCAATGATGCTTTTGTGGTATCCGCGCCGCTGCTGCTCTTAGGGCCGGGAGCAAAACGGCCTTGTTTTGAGCGCGCGCCCTCGGAGAGGGCGCATGCGCGGGTATAATATCCGCCTCGCGGATATTATACCATGAATTTGATAAATTCATGGTATGTCGCCGTGTTTTGCGGTTCCGGCCCGAAGGAGCCGGGAGCAAAACGGCCTTGTTTTGAGCGCGCGCCCTCGGAGAGGGCGCATGCGCGGGTATAATATCCGCCTCGCGGATATTATACCATGAATTTCCCCTATTTCAATGTTTCACGTGAAACTTTTTCTCTGCGGCTTTCTTGTTTCACGTGAAACATTGAATTTTTCTGCGG
>JAJUHC010000013.1 GCA_029268065.1 Clostridiales bacterium
CCTTAGGCACAAGCGTGTCTATGTCTACCATTATGACGTCACGCCGGCTGTCTTTTTTCCACTCTTCCATTTCTCCGCCTCCTTGCTTCTCCATTATACCAAAAAAACACGCCCTCGGCGTGCTTTTTTGACAGGCTGAGCACCTCAGGGGTATTTATGATACCCCTGAGGTGCTCAGACTGTCAAAAAACCTGAGAGCAAAAAATGTGCAAACAGTATTTAACCATTTTTCCGGCGGCGTGTACGCCGGAAAAATACGTTATCCCGCGCAATTGTGCGCGACCGGGGGTATCGAGCCGTAAGGCTCGTATCCAGGGGGTATTGGATACCCCTGAGGTGCTTTTAACTATGAGCCGAAGCGTGACGTATATTTGACGTTTCGTCTAAACACAAGTGTCTTTTCAACGCACATAACGAATGCCTCAGACTGGTACGAAAACCGTAAACAGGTGGAATGTAAACAAAACAGCCGGAATCACAGGGGCGAGCGCGAAAAATGTCGGACCGCATAATATTATCAAATCTAAACGAAAAAATCACATCGTTCCATATGCCCTATTGCCCTCGATGAGGAAGTTTGGAAAAATATGCTCTGTTTTTGTAGAATTATGCAGATTGCCGGCTTATATCCCCCCGGGGGGCTTGTGCGGGTTTTGGCAGTATGATAGCTTAAAGGAATAGAGAATAGTCTTTTCGGCGACCGAATACGTTAATTCCTGGTGGATGCTGTGACATGATGAAATACATAGCAAAAAAAATACTGATATCCATTCTTGTGATACTCGGCGTATCCGTCCTGACATTTTCCATGGGGCGGCTGGCGCCGGGGGACCCCGTGGATACCGTTCTGGCCGGAACCAGAAATCCGAGCCACGAGGAAATCGCATCCGCCCGGAAGTACCTGGGGCTTGACGAGCCTGTCGTTTCCCAATATTTCAGGTGGCTTCGGCGCGCGGCGAGAGGTGATCTCGGGCTGTCCTATCAAACCGGAAAGCCAGTATCGAAGGAGCTTGCGGTGCGCCTTCCACAGACGATGCTTTTGACGTTCGGCTCGGTCACGGTAATGCTTATCATCGCCTTTCCATTTGGAATCGCGTCAGCCCTTGGGCATAACCGCGTTGGTGATTATGCCCTTCGCCTTGTAAATGTGCTTGCGATATCTATACCATCGTTCTGCATCGGCATACTGATGATTCTTTTTTTCGGTGTGAGGCATAAATGGCTGCCGGTTATGGGGAGCGGCAGTTTTCAGCACCTTTTGATGCCATCGCTTTCGATAGGCATAGGTGCGGGAGCGGCGCTTGCCCGACTTATCCGGAGTCAGCTTCTGACACACTTGGAATCGGAGCATGTTACCGCGGCTAGGGTTTTCGGAGTAAAGCGCTCGGTCATTCTGAAAAATCATGTGCTGAAAAATGCGATCCCGCCGGTGATTACAAATATCGGATTAACCATAGGCACGATGCTGGGCGGTTCGGCAATCATAGAAACTCTTTTTTCCTGGCCAGGGGCCGGAAGCTATGCGGTTAAGGCTATTTATGCGAGGGATTATCCTGTGATTCAGGCTTATGCGCTTGTAATGGCCGTGATTTATATAGTAATCAATGTCCTGATCGAGCTTTCATACTGCCTTGCCATGCCTTCAGTCTATGTGCTGGGAGGCGGCGATGAAAACTAAATGTAAGCTCTCACCCTCCATGGCGTTCGGGATTGTATTGGCGGCAACTCTCATAATTGCGGCGCTTATCGCGCCGCTTATAGCGCCCAATGATCCTCTGGCTGTGAATATGGCCCGAGCACTCGAAGGCTCCAGCGCCAAATATCCTCTGGGCACAGACCAGTTGGGACGCTGCGTGCTTTCCAGACTGCTTTACGGCGCGAGGACTTCCCTCGGCGTTACCTGCCTCGTTCTTCTGCTTACAGTGTTTATCGGCTCCGTTATCGGGACTGTCTCCGGCCTTTTTGCGGGGAGGCTGCCCGACAAGCTTTTGACGGCTTTCTGCGAACTGGTGCTGGCTTTCCCGGGACTTATTCTGGCGCTTGTGATATCAGGTCTTTTAGGTCCGGGAATAGTTAACGTCATGCTTGCCATAGCTTTGGTATCCTGGGCCAGATACGCGAGGGTTGTAAGGAGCCTCGTAATCGGCGTCCGAGAGGCTCACTACGTAAAAGCGGCGAGGGTTTCGGGCTCCAGCGGCTTTCAGATCGTTGTAAGACATATTATTCCCAATATCGTCGGAGCTATCGGTACTATAATCGTGACCGATATCGGATCTACGATACTCAAGTTCGCAGGGCTTTCCTTTATAGGGCTTGGGGCTCAGGCACCCGAGGCCGAGTGGGGAATGATGATAAACGACGCAAGGCTTTATATGACTGAAGCACCTTCCCTGATAGTTTATCCTATCCTTGCAATAACTCTTTCGGTCCTGGCGTTCCAGCTGATAGGCGACGGGTTCAGAGACAGGATAGACAGCAGATCGGATTGACGGAGAATGATATGGGATTTCTTGAAATAAAGGATTTAAGCATCTCCTATTCGCAGACCGCCGTGGTACGAAACATAAGCTTTTCACTTGATGAAGGTGAAACGCTCGGGATTGCGGGTGAAAGCGGCTGCGGAAAAAGTACCGTCGCTAAGGCGATACTCGGTATCCTCCCCGAAAGCGCGAAGGTCGAAGGCTCAATAAAATACCGGGGAAAAGAGCTGGTCGGCATGACCGAAAAGGAATTTGAGAGGCTGCGCGGAAGCGAAATCTCAATGGTCTTTCAAGACCCCTCGACGGCGCTCAATCCCGTCAGGAAAATAAAGCATCAGTTCTATGATATTTTCGGCACTAATCGGAGAGGGAGAAAGGCCGCGGACGGCGAGATCATCCACTTTCTGACCCATGCCCATATTACAGACCCCAAAAGCATGCTTGACAGTTACCCCTCGCAGCTGAGCGGAGGCATGAAGCAGCGTGTGGTCATAGCGATGGCGATTTCAAAAGAGCCGAGGCTTATAATTGCTGACGAGCCGACGTCCGCTCTTGACGCGGAGATCCGCCTCCAAATAATCGACGAGCTCGTGTCGCTGAAGGAAAGGCTTGGCTTCGGAATGATTTATATTTCCCACAATCTCGCCGAACTCTCAAAAACCGCGGATTCAATAATTATCATGAAAAGCGGAATGGTGGTCGAGCAGGGGAAAACCGCGGAGCTGTTTTCAAATCCCCGGGCGCCTTATACGCGGGAGCTCATTGCCGCTGCAAAATAGATGGAAAGGTTATACATATGTGCTCGCTTTTGGAAGTAAAAAACATAACAAAATGCTTTTCAAAACGGTTGAGCGGCTTTTTCTACAAGAAAAAGGAGACATTCGCCGCGCTGCAGGACGTTTCCTTTTCTTTGGACAGCGGAGAATCCATGGGGCTCATCGGGGAGAGCGGGAGCGGCAAGACCACCGTCGCCAATATTCTGCTCAGACTGATCGAAGCGGATCAGGGCCAGGTTTTGTTCAACGGCGAAGACATTACGCGGCTTCACGGCTATAAACAGTTATATCCGATAAGGCGGAATATACAGGCAGTGTTTCAAAACAGCGGCACATCCCTTGATTCTCACATGACCTTGGAAGATATCATTACAGAGCCGCTGAGGAACTATAATTTACCAACAAAACGACGGGCGGAGGAGAGTCTCGAGCTGGTAGGACTTCCTTCGGACTGGGCGAAAAGGAAGCCTTATCAGCTTTCCGGAGGCCAGCGGCAGCGTGTTTCCATCGCACGGGCGATGGTGCTCAAGCCTTCGCTCCTTATCCTCGACGAAGCGACCTCGAATCTTGATGTTATAACCTCTTCGCAAATACTTGCGCTGATGCGCAGGCTTCACGAGGAAAACCAAACCGCTATTCTCTTTATCTCCCATGATATTTCCGCCGTCGACAAGCTGTGCACAAAAAAGGCCGTCATGAAGGACGGCAGGATAGTCGAAACCTTACGCAGCCTTGACTTAAACGAAGCTTCGCACCCTTATACAAGGAAACTGATCGAATCAAAAATGTCCGTCAGCCTTTAATATAGTTAAGGAGAGAACATATGAAAAAGAAAACCGCACTTTTACTTTCGGCTGTCATTTTATTCGTTAGCATTATGACGGCCTGTTCGCAGTCACCGCAAAGCAGCCCCCAGCCTACGGCTTCGGGTCCGAAAATAGTGACCATAGCCGCAGGACGCAGCTTTTATCAGGGGCCCACAAGCAATATTTACGTTCACGGAAGCACAAATGTCTGGCAGGCGCTCGTCATGCTTAACGACAAGATGGAGCCCGAAATGCGGCTCGCGGAATCTGTCAAGGCATCTCAGGACGGTCTGACGTGGACAATAAAACTCAGAAACGGAGTAACGTTCCACGACGGAACCAAGCTTACGAGCGATGTAGCTATTATGAACTTGGACCGGCTCTATCACTGGAACGGCGGCTCAAAGTCCTATGACCCCGCGTTTGAAAATACCGGCGAATTCGGGAAAATCACAAAAATGGCCAAGGTGGACGATCTGAGCTTTACGGTAACCCACGAAAAGCCTATCCCCGATTTTGACCTGCGCCTCGGCTATGAAAACAGCGCAATGTTCGCAGCCGCTTCCTTTGATTCGAAGAAAGCGATTACCAAGCCTTACGGAACTGGCCCTTACAAGTATGAATCCTATGACGAAAAGACAGAAACGCTGACCCTTTCTAAATTTGAAAAATATTGGGAGGGTGAGCCGAAGCTCGATAAGGTGATATTCAAGAATATTGCCGACGCGACGACCAGGCTCTCGGCTCTTCAGAGCGGCGAGGTGGACGTAATCTCCGATGTCGGGGGAATTCTTCCTCAGCAGGCCGCCACTGTTTTAGGCGACAATAAGCTTGTGATGAAGCAGCGGCTCGTAAGCACGGTTCACTACTATTTTATGAACACGAACAGCGGAAAGCTTTTCAGCGATGTCAGTATGCGTAAGGCGCTGAGCCTCTGCATTGACCGGGATACCATCGTGAAGAAGCTTCTCAAGGGATACGGCGAACCGGCAAAAAGCGTTTTGACCTCCGCTGGGCCGACGTGGCTTGCGGACTGCGGCAACGTCTTTGACCCAAAGCAGGCAAAAGAGCTTAAGTTAAAGGCTGTCGGCACCGGCGAAGTGAGCTGTACCATACTTCTCAACTCATCCCTGCTCGGGCGCTGGCCCTACCAGGACACGGCCGCTATGATTCAGGCGCAGCTAAAGGAGATCGGAGTAAACGCTCAGATTGAAACGGTCGATTCGGCGACCTGGACAAAGAGGCTTAAAGAGGGCACGTATGATATAGCCCCTCAGCCCTTCACCGTTTCAGCGGGGGAGCCGAACTACTTCTTCGTGCGCAACCTGAGAAGCGGCGGTACAAATAACTCCTCGCGCAGCTACGGCATCAAGGATGCGGCTTTGGACAGCCTCATCGATAAGGTCGCGGTCGAGCCGAGCAAAACAGAGCGTCAAAAGTACTATGCAGAGATGCAGAAGCTCGTCAAGGAAAAGGAATATGTTATACCGCTCTGGTACGACGTTACCATATACGCAATGAACAAGCGCGTCCAGAACTTTAATCTGGATGTGACGTTCTGCCCCGATCTCTATAAAGTAAGCGTGGGTTAATAACGTGAAATTTGAACAGTATACCAACTTCGCAAGCGAGCAGTGGCGTCTCACAATGGGCAAAAGCGAGCATTTCAGCCTTGAAAAATGCACAGACGGGGAAAAGACCGTGGTTTGGGACAAAATGGCCGCGACTTATGACCTTGCGATGGGCTCTGATACGAGGCGTATCGAAACGGCAATCGAACGGCTTGAAAGGCTTGGGGCTTTCGGTCCCGATACTGTCGCGCTGGACATCGGCAGCGGCACGGGCGCTTATACTTTGGCGCTGGCCGAAAAATGCAAAGTCGTCTACGCCCTGGACAGCTCCCGCGGCATGCAGAAGGTGATGGCGGAAAAGGCTGAAAAACTGGGGATAAGAAATATAATACCAATATGCGCCGATTGGAAAAGCATTCAGGAAAGCGAGCTGCCGTGCAGGTTCGATATAGTCCTATCCTCTCTGAACACCGGGATAAACGACGCTGATTCGCTGCTGAAAATGAACCAGGCCTCAAAAGGCTTCTGCTGCTACGTGACAGCTCACGGGACGGCTCGCAGCTCCTCGCGTGGGGATTTCCAAAGAATTGTCTTCGGGCGCGAGCTGATGACCGCCGGCGGCAACGACATCATACATCCCTTCAATATCATTTACGGCCTGGGCTACCGCCCGGAGCTGACATATGCTCCGTGCGAATGGACAAAGGAAGAGGAGCCTGAGGAGGCCGTTGAAGCCGTGTGCCGTGAATTCGGGCGTTACGGGCCGATTGACGAGAGCCTCAAATCAAAGCTGAGGGAATACATACTGTCCCGCCTTAATGAAAAGGGTATGTTTTCTCAGTCGCAGAAAAGCGTCGTCGGAATTATGATATGGGATACGAGAGATTTGGGCGGATAACGATATATTCCTTATATTCCGTAATATTTTACAACATATTTATCCCCCATGGGAGCTTGCAGGCGCGGGTTGGCCCGAGGTATAATGGAACCGAAGTAAGATGCTATATTAACTCCTCGCGAAAAAGTCGCCCGCAGGTCGAACACTGCGGGCGATACCAATTTGTGACGATTCAGATAAGGGGTTTTAGCTTGAAACATTTAATTCACACTTCCGAAAACGCCAGCGCATGCATCGGTGACAGCCATGGGCGTGTATTTTGACGATGTCCATGCGAGCTGGCACAGTCAGCTCGCCGGAGCACCGCACGAGACACCGGATTCCGCGGAAGTCGAGGCCAGGAGAGCCGCCTTAAAGGATGGAGAGGATTATCTCGCGTTGGGTGAAGCGCTGAGCAGGCAGCTCAGATACCGCGAAGCGATTGAGGCGTACGATAAGGCGGAAAGCTTGATGCCGGGCGAGCTGCGGGTATACCGCGGCAGGGCCGGAAGGTATCTCTCTACGCTTCAGCCGGAAAACGCCAAGGCCGATTTTATCCGCTGCCTTGAGCTCGGCGGCGAAAGGCTTGACTGTATCTATCGTATAGGACTCTGTGACTATTACATCGGTAATTATTCGGATTCTATTGCGAGCTTTGAAGAAGCCATGCCGCTTTGCGACGACGAAATGGGCGTAGCCGTTATCTACTGGCATACCCTGTGCAGCCTGCGCAGCAACACAAGCCCCGGTCTTTTGGAAAAATACCGTGCCGGTATGGAGGTAGGGCATCATACTGCCTACGATAAAGCGGTCATGCTATTTACGGGAGCGATCACTGCCGACGAGCTTTTGGTTCAGCTTGAAGCTGAGCCGGACGATATGGAATATGCCATTATCCTGTACGGCATCTGCGTCCATTTGCATAGCGTCGGACTGTGGCGGAAGGCTGACGCCCTTATGGAGGCGCTTCTTTCGCGCGACGCCTTCTGGTTTTGCTATTCATACCTTGCCGCGTGGAACGACAGGCATAATAAAGGCCGCTGACGCGGGGGAACCCGCAGATTTACTGCTTTTTAGCTTTGTGCGTCGTCGAAGCAAAGACTAAAACCTGTTAAGGCCAGGTCAAGTGCTGTAAAAACGTCATATTTCTAATGCATACTCCCGGCATAAAAGCGGGGCAGGGAGCCGCTTCGGTGGCCGCCTGTCCCTGTTTTCATTTTGAAAATTAAGCCCGATAATACAAAAACACCCGCCGTATAAGCGGATGCTTCTGATATTGGTGTGAGCAAGCCTGTAAGCCGGGACGTTTTTTGACTGGCACAAAACAATTACACCAGTATTATGTCATCTTCGTGCATCATGTACTCAATCAGCACGTAGATTCCCGCCCAAAAAGTAATTTCGTGCTTTTCCGAGATTTCAAGGCAAATTGGCTTAAATTTGAAAAAAGGTGAAACATTAGCCAGCGTAGTACCCTCGTGGGTAATAGTTAGGCCATTGTTTTTTTGGCGCTGGATAAGCCATTTTCCATATGGCGTTTCTACCGCCATCTTAACAACCTGCGGTGGGCGTATGGCAAATGCCCGCGTAGCGCCATCCTCTGTATTTGATTCAAGAAACAGATTCGCGCTTGCGACCGGATTATTATTCTTATAGATGATGTACTTTCGGGAATCAGCATAGCTCATATCTTTCTCTTGTCTTGGCAGGTTTACAATGTCTGTGGTAAAAACAATATTACCTTTATTATCGCTGACTTTTTTGGCTGCTCCAATAATCTTCTGGTTGCTGATTTTTGCAACAGTTTCACCTTTTTCGTTAACCAGACGCCAAGTAAAAAATCCCTTTTGTATTTTTAACTTCATAAGTTAGCACTCCTATACCAATAAGTAAATTGCACCGCCGATAATCCCTGAACCAAGCATTACTATTATCGGGTTCGGCTTCCATTTTCTCAAAACAAAAAGTGCTGAGGCAAAAAGTAAAACAGCAATGTAATTGAGAGATTGTGTTGAAAATCCCGATTCACCAAATACTGTAAGTCTGAGGATCGACACGCCAGCTGATGCGATCAGAGCAACGACGGCAGGACGGAGACCTGAAAGTACGCCTTGAATTACCGTCATTTCCTTGTATTTAAAATAAATGAATGCCAGCACTGAGACGATTATACAGGAGGGGAGAATACACCCAAAAGTTGCAATCAATGCCCCCGGAATTCCAAAAATCCGAATGCCTACGAAGGTGGCGGAATTGATTGCAATTGGTCCCGGTGTCATTTCGGCAATGGTGATCAGATCAGTAAATTCAGTTAATGACAGCCAATGATGTAAATCGACCACTTGATTTTGTATTAGGGGCATGGCGGCCATACCGCCTCCTATACTAAACAAGCCAATCTGGAAGAAGCTCCAAAAAAGTTTTATCGCTATCATTTGGACAAAACCTCCCTCTTGACGCGCTTAGCTTGAAGCCACACCTTAACAGCTCCAATAATGCCGCAAACTAAAATGATGTACATGGCATTGATTTTGAAAAAGAACGTTGCTATAAAAGCAGAAACCATAACCAGTATATATGAAAGGTCCTTTTCCTTACAAATGTTGCCGCCAAGATTCAGTACAACATCCGCAATGACTGCAGCAACCCCCGCCTGCATTCCATTTAAGATGGCGTTTACGACATTATTGTCACGAAATGCCTTATAGAAAAAGGATATAGCGGAAATTATTATCAGAGGCGGCAGCACCGTTCCCACAATTGTAATTAAAGCGCCTGGAATACCCGCCACGCGATACCCAAGTAGAATTGACGCGTTTACAGCTACCGCACCGGGTGAGGATTGTGCGATGGCCGTCAAATTGAGCATTTCATCTTCACCAATCCATGACAAGTTGTCCACAAATTTTTTCTTCATAAGTGCAATGATAACATAACCGCCACCAAATGTGAACGCGCTCAAATAGAATGTAGATGTGAATAGCTTCAATAATAAATTATTTTTAATTTTCAACTTAAAAACCCTCCTTTATTTTTATTATAGGGCTTGATAGTATATATGTAAAATAGTATTATTATATATAATTCATAATAATTATTTTATATTAGCTGGGGGTACTATGACATTAAGACACCTAAGAATATTCGTTACGGTGTGTGAAACCGGAAGCGCAACCGCGGCCGGAGAAAAGCTTTATATTGCCCAGCCCTCAATCAGTCTTGCTATTTCTGAGCTGGAAGAATATTACGGAATAAAGCTTTTTGACCGCATTGCAAAAAGGCTCTATATTACTGAAGCGGGCAAGCATTTTTTGCAGTATGCAACTCATATTGTCAGCCTTTTTGAGGACATGGAAAAGGAAGTAAAAAACATAGATGCGATTGGGGTAATCCGAATAGGTGCCAGTATTACTATCGGTAATTACTTGCTCCCGGACTATGTTTTAAGCTTCAAAGAAGTTCACCCAAAAATGGAGGTAAAGGTAACAATTGAAAACTCGGATAAGATTCAGCAGCTTGTTTTAACTAATCAAATTGATTTAGGTTTGATAGAAGGTATAGTTCATAGCACCTATATTGAATCAAAGCGGTTTCGTGAGGACGAGCTAGTATTAATCTGTGCAAACAATCACCCTTTTGCAGGAGCAGAGAGTATTAATTTATCGCAATTAAATCAAGAGAGCTTTTTGATGAGGGAGGCCGGAAGTGCCGGACGAGAGATTTTTGAAGGCATGATGACAGCTAAAGGAATTGCAATTTCACCGTCATGGGAAAGCAGCAGTACCCAGGCTATCATACGGGCCGTACAGGCAAATTTGGGCGTATCCGTGCTTCCATACCTTTTGGTCAAGGATGCCCTTGATCGAAGGGAAATTAGTCAGTTCAAAATAGAGGGAATACAGTTTAAAAGGAACTTTTGCGTAATATACCATCGTAATAAATTCTTAACAGAGAGTGCAAAGAATTTTATCGCGCTGTGCAATTAACGAGTCACTGGCATTTGCAAGTGAGATTCGATGACAAGCGTGTTCACCCGCCGGTTAATTTTTAATAATTATCCTTCAGTATCTGCTGGAATGCTTCTATAAATAAAGCTAAGGGGGCAACATAATGGACATACTTGTTATCGACGATCATGGCGGAGGCAAATGAAAGAAAATTGCCTCGGCAACAACAGCTTTTCGGGCGTGGATGTTACGGGTGTGGGTACCGATAGAGAGGCGACCTCAGCCATGCCGAAGGCAGGTGCTGATAACGGCGCTAAGGCAAAAACGCTATGATACGTCGCAGAGCGTTAGAAGTATTGATACTGAGACCTTGCCAGAATCGCAGGGGACGTGTCTTGCGGATGTGGTAAGATGCTTAAAGAACAGAAAGAATAAGGTATCGCCTATAAAATAATCATAACCATCGGCACGGCCGGTGGTTCAGACTGTAGACAAAGCCGCTTTCGGGAAGCTCCCGATTGCGGCTTTGTCTACAGTCTGAAAGAAGATTGCTTTATCGCAATCTTCTTTTCGTTTACAGGTTGTTTTGCAGCTTTCGCAGGACTTCAATAAGCCTCGGGTAAGCATACTCAAAAAAATTTTTATATGAGCTGCAGAAGTAGTTTTTACCGATTATATTCTCCGTGAAGGGCTCTCTGTCTCTTCGGCATCCGCCACGGCAAAGGCGTATCCATTTACAATTAATACAGTCGGGATGAACATTTCTGCTTATTTCAATAAAGCGCAGCTCGTTTCGCTTATTTTCTATCTCTTCAAAGGTATCGCTAACGAGATTGCCAAGCTTCCACTTATCGAGGGCATAAAAGTCACAAGGGTACACACTGCCGTCAGCCTCGACTACATACTGTCTTCCGCATATCCCGCTCATTCCGCACGCCTCGGGAGCCTGACCGTTTAGCATCATCAAAAGATTATCAAAGTATCTGTTAAATCCCTTTCTGCCGGACATTGCGTTTCGGTACCAAAAATCAAAAAGATCCTTCAGAAATTTCTCATAAAGCTCTGGCGTAAGCGAATGCTGATGCTGTCCGCGCTCTTCGCCGATAGGATCAAGGCAGGGGATATACTGCTGAAAATTAAGGTCGTTTCTCTCGAAAAAGCCCAGAATCTTCTGCACCCTTTTGCACGTCCAAGCGGTAACTACAGTCAGGATGTTGAATTCAACCTTGTGCTTTTTAAACAGCTGTATCGCATGCATGACCTTCGAAAATGTACCATTGCCTCCTGCATCGACCCTCAAAAGGTCATGTATCTCCTTGGGCCCGTCAAGAGAGATGCCGACGAGAAAGCTATTCTTCGCAAAAAACTCCGCCCATTCCTCGTCAATAAGATATCCGTTTGTTTGAATAGCATTCTCAATACGAACCCTATTGACATTCCACGTTTGTTCCAGCTCTACAGCGCGCCTGTAAAAGTCCAAGCCCGCGAGAGTCGGCTCCCCGCCCTGAAAAGCAAAGGTACAGCTGCCCTCAGCGAAGGAAAGAGAGCGCTTAATTACGGCCTCAAGCACGCCGGGCTTCATCATTCCGTAAGACGGCACCTCGCGGTTTGCCGCCTCGTCCTTATAAAAGCAGTACTTGCATCGCATATTGCAGTTTCCGCTTGCTGGCTTGATCATAATGTTGATAGGAGGCATTTCTTGAATCCTTTCTCGTCACTTTCAGCAGACCCTAATTATAAGGCTATCCTGCCTGTCCTTAATATCAATAAACGTCTCAAACATGAGAGGACTTCCGTCCTGAATATATTGTCCAAGAGAATGCAGCTCCTCGCTGAATTCGCCTGTGACAGGGAAGAGGCCGAGACCTTCTTTGCCTTCGCTTTCAGCGAAGAGCTGCTCCCACCATTTGTAAAACCAGCGCAGTTGAGGTTCAAATGCCGATAAAAGCTCCAGTTTATAGCCCTTTGAAAAGTAAATATTTCGCAGCGAAGCATACTGCATCGCAGTGTTTTCTTCGCAGGAGAGTGACGGAGACTGCTTTCCATGTCTTTACCTCCCTTAACAAGGGAGCGAATGTCGATTCCGGCTACTGCCATCGGCAACAGGCCTACATAGCTTAGCGCTGTATATCGCCCGCCAATATTGGTCGGAAACGGTACAAAGGCGTATCCATTATCCCTGCAAAGCTTGTCAAGGCTGCTTCCGTTTGTGCCGGTACAGATTATACGCTTAGCGGCCTCCTCTTTACCATATCTGTTGACTAAATACTGACGAAGGATTCTGAAGGAAACACCGGGCTCGAGCGTCTCAAAGTTCTTTGCGATGCAGTTTATATATACCTCTTTACCTTCGAGCATCTTTATTACTCTGTTTAATGCATTGGGAGAAATGGTGTTTCCGGCATAAATGATTTCTGTGCCGCCATCGGGTGAAATGGCCTCGATAACTGAACGAGCGGCATTGTTTGAGCCTCCGACACCGATAAGAACAAAGACATCCGTAATTATTCTGATTCCGGCGGCAATGCTTTCAATTTTATCGATAATTTCATCTCCGGCCCAGACGCTTGTATCATACCAGCCAAGGCTGTCCTTGTAGCAGTCTTCGCCTGCCTGCACCGCTTTAAGTATTTGCACATGCTCTTTCACATAAGACGGCAGTTCTTTTTTGGCGGCATCAAATATTTCATCGTTTACTTTTAGCTTAAGCGTAATGTTCTCCTTTAATTTAAAAGCTGTCTGCAAATAACGAAGGCGGCGGCTCCCTTTGCGCCTGAGTATTGGTCATAGCTTAAAAAATCTATTTTCGCCTCGCTATTCCTTAAGCCATATAGATTCTTGTTTACGGTCTCCTGCAGAATAATACGGTTCTGTTTGTTTTTAAAAATGTAACCGTCAACCGCTACAATATCGGGGCTAATAAAATTAAAGATATTGGCTACGGAAAGTCCGAGGAACTTAACTGCTTTTTCCATTATCGCGCCGATCTTTATATCTCCATTTTCCTGTGCGTTTAAGATATGATCGATAGTAAGGCTCTCTCCGTGGGTAATAAGTTCGGTTAGCATTTTAACTTCTCCTCTTTCGATGGCCGCCAACACGCTATTTATAATTGCGCCTTCGCCTGACACCGATTCAAGACAGCCGTGCCTTCCGCAAACGGGGCAGACAGGGCCATCGGGGAGGATGGTTGTATGACCGATTTCCCCGGCACCCGATACGTTGCCTCCCAACAAGTTGTTTTTGATTATGAGTTGGCACGCAATACCTCTGGATACATACAAATAAGCAAAAATACCGACAGCTTCATTCCTTGAAAACATTTCACGGCCAAGAGCACGAAGCCTGACGTTATTTTCTATAAATACCGGCAGGCATATCCTCTTACTTATATCCTTAGCCAGTGGCTTACCGTTCCATGAAGAATAAAGACTGCTGTGAACGATACCGGTGCTGCTATCAATAATACCCGGTAGCCCAATACCTATACCCGTGGCTTTGTCTTGCTCAAAACTTGCTTCTCTCTCAAAAGCTATAATTCTCTCAGAAATAAAACCAAGCATACTCTCGTAATCCCGGGACACCGGACCGAAAGCTTCGCTGTAAATAGTTTTGCCCCTCAGGTCAGTTAAACAAAAAAGTGTATTATATGGCCCTAGCTCTATCCCAAGAATACTTTTAGGTCGGAAATCTATGAGCGCAGAGGGGCGGCCCCCCAAAGGTGAAGCGGCTCTATCCTGAGCTTCAAATTCGGTAAGTAATCCTTCCTCCAGCATAGCAGCTACATTAGTAGTAATTGTAGGAAGCGTTAATCCGAGCTCTTTGGCAATTTTCTGCCGTGTCACGGGGGCGTGGAAGTATATCATGCGCTTGATTTCCATACGGTTATGTGCCTTCACACCAGTCAGACTGGTTCCCTTAGCGCCCATATAAAACCGCCTTACGAAGTTAATTAAAAGTTTTAATAAATATAGCACAATAATATAACAAGCAGTAGAAAATATCAATATGTCATGCAATAAAAATTTAAATATTCAAACAATCGTCATTAAATTACACTCAATATTTAATCTGCTGGAATAAGTGGATGACTCAAGCCGGGCACAGAGGTTTTAAATTGATTAAAGATGGTATTGCCATACCGACGATTTTGTTAAGCTATGACCCGGCGTGCAGATTGCTTACAAGCCCGATAATACAAAAACACCCGCCGTATAAGCGGATGCTTCTGATATTGGTGTGAGCAAGCCTGTAAGCCGGGTTCTGTCTTGACAGCCATCTGTCTAGGCGCCGCGTTGCCGCTGCGCTCAAGCCACCTCCTCGGGAACGGCCGGGCAGGCCTTGTCCCCTCCACGGTGTTGCTCCGGATAGAGTTTACAGGGTCGAGTTGTCTCCAATCGACCGGTGAGCTCTTACCTCGCCTTTCCACCCTTACCCGATAAACGGGCGGTATATCTCTGTTGCACTTTTCCTGAAGTCGCCTTCGGCGGGCGTTACCCGCTATCCTTGCCCTATGGAGCCCGGACTTTCCTCATGAACGGACTTTCGCCCTGCTCACGCGGCTGTCTGGCTTACTCGCGTTGATATTCTAAGCTTTTTAAGGCGTTTTGTCAACAAACAAGCGGGAAGTATAATCTGGTTTCGGCTCCAAAGCAATATAATTGTGGTTATAATTGAAACCTGAGTGAAAAAATGCTATAATGAGCCGTCAATTGAATTGTGAGGTGGAGCCTTTGAACAGAAAAATGGCGGAGTATCTGAGCGGCCTCAGGGGCAGGAGGATAGCCGTGATAGGGATAGGAGTCAGCAATACGCCCCTGATAAGACTATTGCTCAAAAACGGCTGCAAAGTTACGGCCTGCGACAAAACGGTCCGAGAAAAATTCGGGGCGCTTGCGGATGAGCTTGAAAGCCTCGGGGCCGAGCTGCGCCTCGGGGACGACTATCTGGAGGGACTCGATCACGAAGTCATATTCAGAACTCCGGGCTTGCGTCCTGATGTTCCGCAGCTTCGGAGAGCCAGGGAAAGAGGGGCCGTTATCACTTCCGAAATGGAGGCATTTTTCGAGGTCTGTCCATGCGGTATTATTGCGGTTACAGGCAGCGACGGCAAAACGACGACCACGACTATAATATCGGAGCTTCTGAGAGCCGCAGGGAAGCGGGTGTATGTAGGCGGAAATATCGGAAGCCCGCTGTTTCCTGTTGCCGGCGAAATATCTGAAGAAGACTGGGCTGTGCTTGAGCTTTCCTCCTTCCAGCTCATGACTATGGAAAAGAGCCCTCAAATAGCGGTGATAACGAACATATCGCCAAACCATCTCGACTACCATACGTCCATGGAGGAATATACAGAGTCGAAAAAGAATATTTTCCTTCACCAGAACAAAGACGATACGCTGGTTCTCAACGCCGATAATGATACTGCAAACTCGTTGAGACCGTTTGCGAAGGGAAAAGTGCTGACGTTTTCGAGGCGGATGAGGCCGGAAAACGGCTTTTATTTTGACGGGAAGACGGTGCTGTATTTTGAAAACGGAAAGGTTACCGAGGTTGTAAAAAGCGGTGATATCAAATTGCCCGGGCTTCATAACGTTGAAAATTACATGGCGGCATTTGCCGCAGTCGGAAGTATAGTCGGATTTCAGATATGCCGCAAAGTGGCGATGGACTTCGGCGGCGTAGAGCACCGCATCGAGCTGGTTCGCGAGCTTAGAGGCGTAAAATATTACAATGACTCGATCGCGTCAAGCCCTTCGAGGACGATTGCGGGACTTAGGGCCTTCAAGGATAAGGTGATCCTGATCGCCGGAGGCAAGGACAAGAATATATCTTATGACGCGTTGGGACCGGAAATAGTCCGGCATGTAAAAACGCTTGTCCTTACCGGCAATGAAAAGAGCACAGTCGGAAAGATTGAGGCGGCTGTTAAAGGCTCGCCTGACTACTCAGAGGGCAGGCCGCTGATATTGATTCGCGAGGATTTTGAAAATGCGGTCAGGGCGGCGTCGGCCGCGGCTGAGAGCGGAGATATAGTCATACTTTCGCCCGCAAGTACATCATTTGACAGATTTAAGAACTTTGCTGAACGCGGCGAGGTTTTCAAAAAAATAGTTTACAGTCTGGAGTAAAAGAATGGAGCTTAAGGATATCATTAAGGAGCTGTCTATGCTTGACGCGCCATCCGGCAGCGAGTCGGCGGCGGCAAAGCGTTTTTCCGAGCTTCTCGCACCCTATATGGACGAAGTAAGGATCGATACATTGGGCAATGTGATAGGATTCAAAAGCTGCGGGAAGAGGGGAGTCAGGCGGCTTCTGCTCGAAGCGCATATAGATGAAGTAGGTTTTATTGTCACAGGAATAGATGAAGGCTTTTTGAAGCTTTCGGAAATAGGCGGACCGGACGTTAGGACCATGCCGGCGGCGCAGCTTAAAATACTTACAGACCCTCCCATATTCGGTGTCGTCGCCTGCATGCCGGTGCATGCCCTCGGCAAGGAGGAAATGAACAAGGCCGCAAAGCTTAAGGATTTATGCGTAGACATCGGCATGAGCGAGGAAAGCGCGCTAAAGACGGTTCCGCTCGGGACTCCGGTGGTGTTTCACTCCGATTTTGAAGAGCTTGAAAACGGCTCCGTCTGCGGCAAGGCTCTCGACGACAGAGCCGGCATGGCTGTGATCCTGCACACTCTTTCGCTGCTCAAGAATGAGGAGCTGGATGTCGATCTTATAATTATGGGCAGCGTACAGGAAGAGATAGGGCTCAGGGGCGCAACGGTCGGAGCCTTTGGCGTTTGCCCGGACATCGCGGTAGCGGTGGACGTCACTTACGCTAAAACGCACGACTATAAAAAGGACTACGCAATGGATTTCGGCGGAGGTCCGGCAATAGGCGTAGGGCCGAACATGGCGCGGCCGCTTTCGGATAAGCTGATTGCTCTCGCAAAGGAAAAAGGAATCAATTATCAGTTGGAGGTTATGGGCGGAGATACGGGAACCGACGCCTGGGCGGTGCAGACCAGCAGGGAGGGCGTCGCGACAGCGCTTGTATCGCTGCCTCTCAGGTATATGCACACTCCGAACGAAACTCTTAAGCTAAGCGACGCGTATGCGCTTTCCGAACTCCTCGCGGCCTTCGTGTCGTCTCTGAAGGGCGGTGAGCTCTGATGCTGCTTGATACTCTGAAGAAGCTATGCGGCCTAAGCGGTGTTTCCGGAGCGGAAAACGAGGTACGCGATTATATAAAATCCGAAGCGGCGCCGTTTGCGGACAAAATCATTATCGACAATATAGGAAACCTGCTTGTTTTCAAAAAAGGCAGGGAAGCCCCCGGCAAAAAGCTCATGCTTGCGGCTCATATGGACGAAGTGGGCGTAATCGTAACTTCTATTGCAGACGACGGATGCCTTTGCTTTGATTTTGTCGGAGGCGTCGACAGGCGGGTGGCCATCGGGCATCGCGTGAAGATAAACGGTGTTACGGGCGTCATCGCCTGCAAAGCCGCGCACCATTCAAGGCAGAGCGGCGAGGAGAATGTTCCGAAGGTCAGGGAACTGTATATCGACATCGGCGCGTCTGATAAGGAAGAAGCCTCTCGGAATATCTCGCCCGGCGATGTGGGAGCCTTTGATTCGGAAGTCCTGGAATTTGGCGAGGGCTATTTCAAGGCAAAGGCAATCGACGACCGTGTCGGATGCGCCGTCTTGCTTGAACTCATAAAGGAGGAGCTGCCCGTTGACACCTGGTTTGCCTTTACCGTGCAGGAGGAGGTGGGCACACGCGGCGCTGCCGTCGCGTCCTTCAGGCTGGAGCCGGAAATAGCTCTTATAGTCGAGGGTACGACCGCAGCGGACCTGCCGGGAGTTTCGGGAGCGGAGAGGATATGCTCTCCGGGCAAGGGCGTGGTCATACCGTTTATGGACAAGGGGGCAATCTATGACAGGGAGCTTTACGCCCTTGCGGCAAAGCTTGCGGACGATAACCGCATAAGGTGGCAGACAAAGCAGATGGTGGCCGGAGGAACTGACGCATCGGCAATACAGCGCTCGCGCGGAGGAGTAAGGGTACTGGGTATAGCCGCAGCGATACGCAATATACACTCGCCGTCCTGCGTCGGAAAAATCGGGGATTTTGAAGCTCTGCTTAGTCTGGCAAGGCTGTTTATAAAATCACAGGGAGAATGAGATATGCTCGAAATAAGCCCCGAAATCACAGAGCTTTCCAGAAAAGCCGTTCTTGACGCCGAGCCGGTATTCAAGGAAATAGACAGGATTTCGGAGATTAATACGGCGAAGGTATTAAATGCCTTCCACAAATACCGCGTATCGGAAACGTTTTTTGCGGGAACAACCGGGTACGGTTATAATGATAAAGGCCGCGATACGCTGGACCAGATTTACGCGGAGATATTCAAAACGGAAGCGGCGCTGGTGCGCATAGGCTTTGTCAACGGCACGCACGCGATTACGGCGGCGATTTTTTCCGCGCTGCGCCCTGGCGACAAGCTGCTTTCCGCAACAGGGCTTCCCTACGATACCCTCCAGGCCGCGATTGGAATTTCAGGGGATTATCCCGGCTCGCTGAGCTACTACGGCATTGAATACGGACAGGTCGACTTCACGGCGGAGGGCAGGCCGGATTACGGGGCCATAGAAGCCGCCGCATCGGATAAAAAGGTTAAGGCGGTAACGGTGCAGCGTTCTCGAGGCTATTCGGAGCGTGACGCGCTGTCAGTTTCTGAAATCGGCAGGATATGCGAGGCCGTTCACCGGGTAAACCCCGGGGCAGCCGTGATAGTGGATAACTGTTACGGCGAATTCGTGGAGGAAACGGAGCCGACGGAGGTCGGAGCCGACCTTGTGGCCGGCTCCCTGATCAAAAATCCCGGCGGCGGGCTGGCTCCGACAGGCGGATACATCGCTGGAAAAGCTAAGCTTGTCGAGGCGGCCGCCATGCGCCTCACAACTCCGGGAATTGGAGGCGAGTGCGGCTCAACGCTGGGCTGCGGCAGGGCCCTTTACCAGGGACTTTTTATGGCGCCGCATACTGTGGCACAGGCTCTCAAAACCGCGGTGTTTTGCGCGCGCCTCATGAACCTGATGGGCTTTGAAAGTCATCCGGACTATCGGTCAAAGCGCTCGGATATCATTCAGACGGTAAAGCTTAACGATCCGGAGCTCGTAAAGCTTTTCTGCAAAGGGATACAGCGGGGCGCCCCGATTGATTCGTTCGTCACCCCGGAGCCCTGGGACATGCCCGGCTATGACTGCGAGGTAATAATGGCGGCCGGGGCGTTCATACAGGGTGCTTCGATCGAGCTCTCGGCAGACGCGCCGATGCGCCCGCCGTACTCCGTGTTTCTCCAGGGCGGGCTGACCTTTGAGTCGGGCAAGCTGGGTGTAATGAGAGCCGCGGAGCTTCTTAAAAACGGATAAAACCGACTCGCCCCGAATACACATTGTATGAAGGGGGTGAGCCTTACGCCAATAAGAAGATTTGTAAGAAGGCTGAGGGGAAGTCATCCGGGCGGATTCACCTTGACAAAAAAGAGCAGGAGGACGCTCAAAATAATCGCGGCCCTTGCGATACTTCTGCTATTATTCATGTTTTTTACCTCCAAAATATATCCGTTTCTGGACGGAATCGCGGACTCGTCGGTGCAAAACGCGGTTACGATCGAGATAAACAGGGCCGTTTCGGAAAAAATGAACTCTGGCGAGCTTGGTTACGATACACTTGTCACGCTCAGCAAGGACGAGAGCGGGAATATAACCGCTATTACGGCAAATATCGTAAATATTAACAGGCTCCAATCCGAGCTTATTGAAAAAATAACAAGGAGCGTAAAGGATTCAAGAACTTCTGTAATATCGCTGCCCATAGGCAATTTGACGGGAAATCCATTTTTTTCCGGAAGGGGACCTAGCATTAAATTTCACATTATATCCGTAAACTCGGTAAACGCTTCCTTTTCAAGCGAGTTCTCATCTGCGGGAATCAATCAGACGAGGCACAGAATCCTGCTTGACGTCAAGGTTCGGGTGAGCGTCCTTGTTCCGGGAGCCATATCGCAGTCTGCCGTCACAAAGCAGATAGTGGTTGCCGAAACCGTCATAGTCGGGAAGGTGCCCGGCACCTACGCCTATTTCGGAGACGGGAACTCGGCGAGCGACAGCAGCCTTAATTCGAATATTCAAAAATACAATTTTGTTCGCTAAGGAGAAATCTATGGACGCGAAAACGGAAATAATCGAGCTTCGGAGGGAGATTGAAAGGCACAACTATAACTACTATGTGCTAGACAATCCTGTTATAGCGGACTTTGAGTACGACGAGCTGATGCGCCGGCTCATAGCTCTTGAGGAGGCGCATCCGGAGCTGATCACGCCGGACTCTCCGACGCAGAGAATCGGTGCCGAGCCGCTTTCCGAGTTTAAGCCCGTCGTACATGCCGTTCCGCTAGAAAGCCTGAACGATGTTTTTTCGTTTGACGAGCTGCGCGCCTTCGATGAAAAAATGAGGCAGTCGCTGGGTACGGTCAGCTATTCGGTGGAACCCAAGATCGACGGGCTGTCGGTCGCGCTGGAATATGAAAACGGCCTGTTCGTGAGGGGCGCCACGCGGGGCGACGGCGTGACCGGCGAGGACGTAACCGAAAATCTGCGAACAATCAAAAGCATACCGCTGAGGATCGAAAACGCTCCCGACAGGCTGATTGTCCGCGGGGAGGTGTTCATGCCGAAAAGCGTTTTCAAAGCTATTAACGAGCAAAGAGAAATAAATGAGGAGCCGCCGCTCGCGAATCCCAGAAACGCTGCGGCGGGCTCTCTGAGGCAGCTTGACCCAAAAATCGCCGCGAGCCGCCGGCTTGATATTATTGTATTCAACGTACAGCTGATAAGCGGATCCAACTTCAAAACTCATGCCGAAAGCATTGACTATTTAAAGTCTCTGAAGTTTAAAACGGTGGACTATGCGCTTTGCGGGGATATCGAGTCCTGCTGCAGGGAGATTTCGCGCATAGGCGATAACAGGGAGAAATATGAGTATGACATCGACGGCGCCGTAATCAAGCTGAACAGCCTCGCCGAACGACTGGAGCTTGGGAGCACGTCCAAAGCTCCGAGGTGGGCCGCGGCGTATAAATATCCGCCGGAAATAAAGGAGAGCAGGATAAAAGCCATTGAGGTCAACGTTGGAAGAACGGGGGCGCTTACCCCGAAAGCGGTGGTGGAGCCGGTGCGTCTTGCCGGCACGACGGTCACCAATGCGACCTTGCACAATCAGGGTTTCATAGACGAAAAGGATATCAGGGTAGGGGATACGGTGCTTATCCGAAAAGCGGGCGAGATAATACCCGAAGTTTTAGGCGTCGTAAAGGAAAAAAGGCCGAAAGGTACGGTTCCGTTCAAGCTCCCTGACAGGTGCCCCGTATGCGGAGCCCCGGTATCAAAAGACGAAGAAGCGGCGGTAAGATGCACGGGAGCCGAATGCCCCGCGCAGCTCCTTAGAAATATCGTCCATTTCGCGTCGCGAAACGCTATGGATATCGAAGGCCTGGGAATAGCGGTGGCGGAGCTGCTGATTAACTCGGGACTTATATCCTCGGCGGGAGACCTGTATTATCTGGAGGCCGAGAAGCTCGAAAAGCTCGAAAGGATGGGCAGGAGATCTGCGGAAAACCTCATTGCCGCTATAGAAAGGTCCAAATCCAACGACCTTTCCAGGCTTATTTATGCGCTGGGGATACGCCAGGTGGGTCAGAAGGCGGCGAAGGTTCTGGCTGAGCATTTCGGGTCGCTCGAAGCGCTTGAGAGGGCTACAGAGGAGGAGCTGACCTCGATATTCGACGTCGGAGCGGTTACGGCGAGTTATGTCCGGGAATGGTTCAAAAGCCAGCAGTCCAAGCATCTTTTGGGGCTTTTGAAAAATGCGGGGGTGAATACCCTCAGCCTGACGGAAAGGGTCGATTCGAGATTTTCAGGAAAAACCTTTGTCCTGACGGGCGCCCTCAGCGGGTATACGCGTGAGGAGGCGGGCGCGGTAATCGAAAAATACGGAGGTAAGACAAGCTCGTCGGTTTCGAAGAAAACCGATTATGTGCTTGCGGGTGAGAATGCAGGTTCGAAGCTGGACAAGGCGCAGTCTCTGGGGGTCAGGATAATAAGCGAGTCGGAATTTGAAGATATGATAAAATAAGGCGCTGAAATAATAAAAATAGTCTTGCCAAAAGGGTGCTGGTATGCTATACTAACCTTCGCGGCAATTCTCGGCGCCATAGCCAAGTGGTAAGGCATGGGTCTGCAAAACCCTGATTCCCCAGTTCAAATCTGGGTGGCGCCTCCAAAAAAACGACTTCATCTTAAAAAAGACGGAGTCGTTTTGTATTTGCGGGATCCGAAAAGATTTCCGCAGGTCTGTCTGACCCTGCGGAAGTTTCTTTGTAAAGTCTATATCAAAGCGGTGCTGAAATATCTTTCAACCCTGTCCGGCAAGATCGTAATTATATTTTTGTCTTTGCCGTATTTTTTCGCAATCTCGACGGAGGCCCAGACGTTTGCGCCGGAAGAGGTCCCAGCCAGTATGCCCATGCAGCGGGCAAGCGATCGCGCCGTTTTAATTGCGTCATCGTCCGTTACCTCGACCACCTCGTCTATCATCCCCGTGTCGAGTATCTGGGGAACAAAGCCGTCGCCGATCCCCTGAATCTTGTGCAGCCCCGGCTCATGCCCCAGAAGAGCGGATACGTTCTTCGGCTCCACCGCAATTACCTTAACGCTCGGGTTTTTGTCCTTCAGGAATCTGCCTATGCCTTGAAGCGTACCACCGCTGCCCAGGCCCGAAACAAATATATCCGCTCTGCCGTCAGTTTGCTCCCATATTTCCTTCGCGGTGGATAAATAATGGATTTGCGGATTGTCCGGGTTTTCAAATTGCTGGGGCACAAAAATATCTGGGTTCATGGCTTTTTGCCGCTCAACCTCGGAAACAGAACCGCCTATGCTTTTTTCGGCTTCCGTCAGTATCAGCTCTGCGCCCAGGGCGGAGATAATCTTTTTTCTTTCCTCACTCATATTTTCCGGCATTACTATCACGACGCGGTATCCCTTTTGCACGCCGGCGAGGGCGAGACCGATGCCGGTGTTGCCGGAGGTCGGCTCCATAATCGTCATGCCCGGTTTGAGGAGCCCTTTCGCCTCGGCCTGCTCTATCATGTACTTTGCGATGCGGTCCTTGATGCTGCCGCCCGGGTTCAGATATTCTGCCTTTGCGAAGATATTCATGCCCGTCATTTTTTTCAGACTGAGCATGGGTGTGTTGCCGATAATGTCAAGAATGCTCTCTGTAATCATTTTATCAATCCCAACCTGCTGATTTGTTTCATCAGCTTAAGTTTAAATATTTTTCCGCGATAAGTCAAGTTTTAATACTGCCTTCCAAGTCCGCAATACATGATATTCATAAGTTTTTTTCCTGCCATAAGGGAAAACCGTATATGAAAATATGTTTTAAAAAATGAAGTGGCGATTCAACAATTCTTGTATTGAAAATTTGTAGAAAAAGCTTGGTTTACTTTATCGCAATAAAGTGTTAACATTAAATGAAAGTCTATTTTTTTGGAAGGAGAATTATTAAATGAAAAAAGCGTTTGCATTAAGCCTGGCACTGATAATGTGTCTGGCAATTTTTACGGGCTGCGGCTCTCAGTCGGCGACAACTACTCCTACGCCGGCCGCAAAGCCTTCGGCTGCTCCGACGGCGTCGGCGGGCGCCTCTGATTGGAACTACATAAAGTCAAAAGGCACCATGACGGTCGGTATGACCATTTTTGCGCCGATGAACTATAAGGATGCGTCTGGAAAGCTTATCGGATTTGAAACCGAGTTTGCGGAGGCATTGACCGCCGAGCTTGGAGTGAAGGTAAAATTCCAGGAGATACAGTGGGCTTCAAAAGAAACTGAGCTCAACTCCAAAAATATCGACTGCATATGGAACGCCATGACGATAACTCCCGAACGCAAGGCAAATATGGACATATCCACACCGTATATGAAGAACAAACAGGTAATCGTCGTCAAGTCGTCGAATGCCGCAAAGTATTCGGATCTTGCAAGCCTTAAGGGCGCGAAGGTCGTGGCTGAAAAGGAATCCGCTGGAGAAGAAGTCGTAAAAAAGGAAGCGGCATTTAAAGAGTCCAAATATACGCCGGTCGCGTCACAGGCAAAGGTGCTTCTTGAAGTCGCGTCCGGAACTGCCGACGTCGGGGTCATCGACTATGTAATGTCCATCGGTTCGATAGGAAAGGGAACCGACTACGAGGGACTCGCCGTAGTTCCCAAGGCGGAATTTGCGGAGGAAGAATACGGAATAGCTTTCAGGAAGGGAAGCCCCGAAACGATCAAAAATGTCAACGCCGCAATACAGAAGCTTGCGGATAACGGCACGCTTGCGAAAATAGCTCTAAAGTATAAGCTTCAGGATCTCATTCTTGTAAAGCCTAATAAAGCGTAAAGGGCGGTTAGTTCAATGTCTTTTCAAACAGTGACCCGGATGCTCCTGGGCGGCTTTGCGGAGAACGGATTCATTTTTATAATGACGCTCCTGATGGCCCTGCCCTTGGGGCTCGTCATCACCTTCGGAACGATGTCCTCGATAAGGCCGGTAAAATGGCTCACAAGGACGTTCGTCTGGATAATCAGGGGCACGCCGCTTATGCTGCAGCTCTTTGTGGTTATGTACGTTCCGGGTCTTCTGTTTGATATTCAAATGCCTGACCATATGCTCGGGGTTCAGGTAAATCCCCGAATGTATTCCGCTCTGATTGCTTTTGTTATTAATTACGCCGCGTACATATCTGAAATCTACCGAGGCGGCATTGAAAGCATACCGAAGGGGCAATACGAGGCAGGTCAGGTGCTTGGAATGACCAAAGGGCAGATTTTCTTTAAAGTCGTGCTCATGCAGGTAGTGAAGCGCATTATCCCGCCTCTGGGCAATGAGATAATCACCCTTGTAAAGGATACATCGCTGGCGCGCGTTATTGCGGTTCAGGAAATATTGTGGATAGCCGAGGAATTTTCCGCAAGAGGGGTTATCTGGCCCCTGTTCTATACGGGCGTGTATTTTTTGGTATTTTGCGGGGTTCTGACACTTTTGTTCGGATATATCGAAAAGAAACTGAATTATTACAGAGGTTAAAATGGCTATTCTTGAGGTGCGAGATCTAAAGAAGAGTTTCGGAGACACGCAGGTGTTGAAGGGTGTGGGCTTTGCCATGGAAAAAGGCGAGGTGCTTGCCATCATAGGTTCCTCGGGAAGCGGAAAGACGACGCTGCTGCGCTGCCTGAATTTCCTCGAGACTCCGGACTGCGGCATAATAACGGTAAACGGTGAGACGCTGTTTGATTCCGATAACCGCTCGCCGCACAGCGAAGGCGAGATACGCAAAAAGCGCCTGCATTTCGGGCTTGTGTTTCAGTCGTTCAATCTGTTTCCGCAATACACGGTGCTAAAAAACGTTTCTCTGGCGGTAGAGCTGCTTGCAAGGGAACGCAGCGACTATAAGCAGAACAAATCGGAGATATTAAGGGAAATCGACTCCTCCGCTCGGGAAATAATCGGGCGGGTGGGACTGTCCGAGAAAATGGACGCCTATCCTTTCCAACTGTCGGGAGGACAGCAGCAGCGCGTTGCGATTGCAAGGGCGCTCGCCCTTAAGCCGGAGATACTGTGCTTTGACGAGCCCACCAGCGCGCTCGACCCGGAGCTTACCGGAGAGGTCCTCAAGGTAATAAGAAGCCTCAAATCCTCAGACAGAACGATGATTGTCGTCACTCACGAGATGGAGTTTGCCCGCAATGTCGCCGATAAGGTGATTTTTATGGCCGACGGCCAGGTTGAAGAGGAAGGAACGGCGGAGGAAGTGTTTGAAAGGCCGAGGAGCCAGAGAACAAAAGCGTTTTTTACGAATTATAAGAAATCCTGAAAATTGTTACTCGACATTAATAGCTGACAGCAGTCCGTTGAAGCCTGCTGTCAGCTTTTTTTATCAAGAAAAGGACATAAAATTCAAATGCGTCATTATTTTTGATGTTTTTGATATGATTTGGGTCAAATTTAGATTTGAATTATTTGCAATACAATATATTTTGAACCAAAAGCCTCTGTAATTGAAAAAATGGCCTAAAATTATACCTATAAATCAATATTTACCGCAGAATATTTTGGCGAAAAAAGGAGAAATATAGCTAAGCAATTATCACTGATTAATAATGGCAAACATTAAGGTTGAGGAGAATTTTTAGGCGTAAATTATTGTCATTAAGCAATATCATTTTATACAGAGAATTATCATAAAAATGTAAGCGTAGTATGTCGATATAGCAAATAAATGCAATAACCGGGGGGCGCCATGAGAGAAACTATTATAAAGACTGATACCGAAAAATGCGAGGGCTGCAACCGCTGCGTGAGGGTTTGTCCCGTCGATGAAGCGAATATAGCCTATATGGACGGCGAAAAGGTCAGGGTTCGTGTCGACCCGGAAAAATGCATACTCTGCGGTGCGTGCCTGAAGGTATGTCAGCACGAGGCGAGGAGCTACATAGATGATACTGAACGTTTTTTCAGAGATCTTGAAAAGGGAACAAAGATAGTTCTTATCGCGGCTCCGGCCCTGAGAACCAATTATCAAAATTGGGAGTCACTGCTAGCATGGCTGAAAAACAGGGGGGTCTTAAAGATTTTTGACGTTTCGCTCGGGGCGGATATATGCACATGGGCGCATATAAGGTACATTAAGGAGAAAGACCCTCCGCCCATAATAACGCAGCCATGTCCCGCGATTGTAGGATACATTGAAAAATACCGTCCGGAGCTTGTAAGAAACCTTTCACCGGTGCACAGTCCCATGCTTTGCACCGCAATTTTTGCCCGTGAGCACCTGGAGAGCGACTGCAGAATCGCTGCGCTTTCACCGTGCGTTGCAAAAAAAGCGGAATTTGACGATACAAATGTAATCGAGTATAATGTCACGTTTAAAAAGCTTTCGGAATACATAGGCAAAAAGGGCATCAGGATACCTGATTCGGAATTTCAGTTTGACCATATTTCATCGTCGCTTGGCAGAATATACCCGATGCCGGGGGGGCTGAAGGAGAATATAGAGTTCTATTTGGGAAAAGCAATCCGCGTCGATAAATCCGAAGGACAGTCCAGGGTTTACCGTGACATAGATAAGTTTGCGTTTGAAGATGAGGAAAATCTGCCGGCGGTGTTTGACGTGCTCAACTGTGAGGAAGGCTGCAACAACGGTACCGGCTGCTCGAACGAATGCTCTGTTTTTTCGATAAACGCCGGTATGGACGAGCAGCGGCATATCGGGATGGAAAAGTACGAAAAAAGAAGCGCAGACGAATATACTATACTTTTTTCACTTTTTGACAAGGAGCTTTCGATTGACTCCTTCATCCGAAGATATAAAGGAAGCCCTCAGAGGGCGATAAGCTATACCGATGAGGGCCTTGAGAGAGCGTTTCTGTCCCTGGGCAAGACCTCTCTCGAGCAAAGGAACCATAACTGTTTTTCCTGCGGTAATGAAACCTGCCGGGAAATGGCGGTAAAGATAGCGAAGGGTATAAATGTGCCGGAAAACTGCGTTGAGAAAGCGCGTTGTGAGATTCTGGCGGCGCAAGAGGCGTTCCTAAACGAAAAGAGCAAAAGCAGGGACAATATTCAGAATATCTCGGGTGAAATAGAGGAAATCAGGCGGCTGTTTAATAACGTCCTTACAAAAATAAAAAACATAGAGGACGCAATAGAGAAATACAACGCCATGGCGAAGCTTGTAAACGATATTGCGATGCAAACACGGATACTATCGATAAACGCTTCGATTGAGGCGTCAAGGTCGGGAGCGGCGGGAAAGGGATTTGGCGTAATTGCCCAGGCGATTCGCGACCTTGCCAGCAGGTCTCAGAATTCCGTCGGGGAGGTTGAGGAAACCAGCGGCTACGCAAAGGCCACAATCAATGTGATAAAAAACTCCGGCGGGGATGTGGATCAGTCTATTGAGAAGGTTTCGAGCTACTTGTCCCAAATTGCGTATTCAAACGACGGCTGAATTCTGCTCATAGCTTCAATTCCGCCAATAAAACGTCTCGGCTTCGTCTCGGACAAAAAAATATATATATATGTATACATGAATATATTAAAAAAGAAGGCAATCGGCCTTCTTTTTTAATATCGATGTTATGAAAGCATACTCGCGCCTTCAAACATATCTTATATACGGAGGCGAAGAAAATGAATAACTGCGACTATGCAGCATCCTTGACAGCGCTTGCGATAGCGATAGCCAAAGGCAAGACGGATCCCGAGATAATATTCCTCTCAAGGCTATTTGCCCAGCTCTCCGCAAGTTTGTCATTGCTCGGTACTCAGAATCCCTGCCGGATAAAGGAAGAGGAAGAGAAATGAAAATGATTTAATCATATAGGATTTTAAGGAAAGCTGTACTTTCGCCCCTAGTTTTTCAAAAGTTTGGGAATGGCTCTGCGTATGGCAAGCGACAGAAAATAAGCGGCCGCTATGGAAACGAGGTCTTTAATAAGATAGGGGAGAGAAACCAGCAGCATGGAGCGATAAATGCCGGACGAGGTAACAAGGGAGAATTGAAGGACTCCAAGAATATGGCATATTATAAGCCCCAGGACACCGAACAACAGCTTTACCGCGGTATGCCTGCGCTTTTCACCGACGCCGCAAAGCAGCACGAGCGGAATAAAGCCGAAAATAAAGCCGCCGGTCAGACCGAAAAGCATGGTGATCCCGCCTCTGAAATTTGAAAAGACCGGGACTCCCGCCGCTCCCATGAGTATGTAGGTAATAACTGAGGCGAAACCCATCCTGGCTCCAAGCAGGTAACCGCAAAGCGCGATCGCAAAGGTCTGAAGCGTAAAAGGCACGCCCCAGGGAGTCATGACCGATATCTGAGCCAGCACGATAGTAACCGCTGTCAGGAGGGCAGACGCGCTGAGCGCCCTAATTGAAACCTTATTCGTTCTCTGCATGTTTTTTCACCCTTATGCTAATTTCTCCGGAGCTGAGCCGCCTCGTTTCGCCGCTTTCCGTTTTTACCACGAGAGCGCCCTCGTCGTCTATATCAACGGCTAGCGCGTTCTCGGCCCCGCCGGCCGAAATAATAACTATCTCTCTTCCTATCACGTATGAGCGGCTGCGGTATTCCTCCATAAAACTCTTTTCAGGAAGCGACCTGTAATACTCAAAAAACCTATCGAGTATTGCCGCTATAAGCCGGGGCTTTGCTTCCGGCGGGCACGGACTTCCGCCGAGAACCGAGCCGGCGATATCCGAAAGCTCTCCCGGAAAGCCGGTTTCCGGGTCGGATAGGTTTATGCCTATTCCGAGCACCGCATAGGAAATTCCACCGCTCTCAAAGTCTATCGAAGCCTCTGTAAGAATTCCGCAGACCTTTTTTTCACGGCAGTAAATATCGTTTACCCATTTTATCAAAGCCTTTTCACCGGTTTGCTCCTCTATGGCGGATGCGACGGCGACGGCGGCGGCCGTCGTAATAAACAGAGCCTCGGCGGCCGGAAGACGTGGTCTTAACAGTACGCTCATGTAAATACCGCCGCCTGAGGGGGAGTAGAAGCCTCGCCCCAGCCTGCCTTTCCCGGCCGACTGCTCGTTAGCGGCAATAACGAGCCCCTCCGTTTCGCCGCGCTCGGCGGCCTGCCTGAGCAGAGTGTTTGTCGACGTGACGCAGTCATAAACGTTTATTCTGTAAAAATCCTGACTTTTCAGGTGCTTTGAAATGCTCTGAGCCGAAAGTATTTTATTCTCGTTCAGCAAACAATAACCCTTCTTTGGGGATGCGTCCAGCAGGTATCCGTCGTCGCGCAAGGCGTTTATCGCCTTCCAGACGGCGTTTCTGCTCAGGTTCAGGGCTTCAGCCAGCTTTTCCCCGGAAACACGCTCGCCCTTATGAAGCTCGAGATATTCAAGCACCTTTTCCCTTGTCGCCATTTTTTCACCCCTTCATAAAGTATCAAAGAATGGGCGGATTGTCAACTAAAAAAATATATTGGGTGACAATTACGACATAATATTCATCATTTATGCGAATACAGTGAATATTATGTTGTAAAAAGCCTTATGCTTTGGTAAAATAACTGCATTATCAGTGAATAATCAAGGTAGTGTGACTGTGAGCATATTAGAAAACATCAATACGCCGGATGACCTCAAAGGGCTGACAAGGGAGCAGCTTTCACAGCTCTGCGGCGAGATACG
Organism: Clostridiales bacterium; assembly: GCA_029268065.1. Classification (GTDB taxonomy): domain Bacteria; phylum Bacillota; class Clostridia; order Oscillospirales; family Oscillospiraceae; genus DUPK01. Next base: position 30,774 of record JAJUHC010000013.1, read on the forward strand.
CGAATATATCGTGGAAAGCGTATCGGCTTCAGGGGGGCATCTTGCTTCCAATCTCGGGATAGTTGAGCTTACGATAGCCATTCACAGAGTTTATGATACATCTAAGGACAGACTGGTCTTTGACGTAGGACATCAGTGCTACGTACATAAGATTTTTACCGACAGGCGGGAGGCGTTTAAAAACCTCCGGAAGCTTGGCGGTATTTCGGGTTATCCGAAGCCGAGTGAGAGTGAACACGACGCCTTCATTGCCGGGCATGCGTCCAACTCCATATCTGTCGCGCTTGGCATGGCAAGGGCAAGGACGCTTCTGGGAGGAGACTACGACGTGGTGGCGCTTATAGGTGACGGCGCGCTGACGGGGGGGCTTTGTTACGAGGCGCTGAGCAATGCGGGCGCGAGCGGAGAGCCGCTGGTGATAATACTCAACGACAACGGAATGTCGATAAGGAAAAACGTAGGCGGGATAGCAAGATACCTGTCGCACCAGAGGATCAAGCCCGCCTATTATTCCTTCAAGCTCTGGTACCGAAGGGCAATGAACAAAATACCCGGCGGAAAGAGAATTTACGGCTTTACCCACAGATTGAAAACAATGATAAAAGAGGCGATTTTCCACTGCACGGTTTTTGAAGAAATGGGCCTTCAATATTTGGGGCCGGTGGACGGCCATGATATAGAAAAGCTTATAAACTACATCAGATGGGCGAAGAATCTGAGAGCGCCGACAGTCATCCATGTAACGACGGTCAAGGGCAAGGGCTATGCCTTCTCGGAGGAAGCTCCGTACGAGTATCACGGCGTAGGCAAATTTGATCCAGAAACCGGCGTGGAGAAGTCGAACGGCGGTTTTTCTGGAAAATTCGGGAAGATCATGTGCGCCCTCGCCGAAAAGGATAAGCGGATCTGCGCGATAACTGCGGCTATGGAGGACGGCACTGGACTCGACGAGTATGCAAGGCGGTTTCCGGCAAGATTTTTCGACGTCGGGATAGCGGAGGGGCATGCGGCGTCGATGGCGGCTGGGATGGCGAAGCAGGGGCTTGTTCCGGTATTCGCGGTTTATTCTTCCTTTCTCCAGCGTTCTTACGACATGCTGATACATGACGTTGCGATACAGAATCTGCATGTGGTGCTGGCGGTGGACAGAGCCGGACTCGTCGGTGAGGACGGTGAAACACATCATGGAGTTTTCGATGTCAATTACCTTTCAAGCATACCCGGTATGACCATTTTCTGCCCCTCAAGCTATAAAGAGCTTGAAACCATGCTTGAGTACGCGGTGCTTGAAGCGGAAGGGCCCGTCGCGGTACGTTATCCAAGAGGCAAGGAAGGTTACTATAAAGAAAATGCGGGCCTGGAAAACGTCATATTGCGCGAGGGAACAGATATCTCCCTCGTCGTGTACGGCACCATGGTCAACTCCGCGCTGCATGCCGCGGAAATACTTGAGAAACAGGGGATTTCGGCCGAAATTGTAAAGTATGGCAGAATCCTTCCGCTTGACGTGGATCCGGTACTAAGGTCCATCTCCAAGACCAATCGCCTTTTGGTTGCGGAGGAGTGCGTTGGCGAGGGTTCCGTTGGACAGCGCATTGCGGCCGCGCTTGCCGAGCGCAAATGCGTGCCGGATATTCTCAGGCTCCGAAATCTCGGTGAACGATTCATTCCTCAGGGCACGATGTCCGAACTCTACCGATACTGCGGGATAGACGGGGAAAGCCTTGCGGAGGAGGCAAGAGAGCTTTTGAAAGGAAAAAGCCATGAGTAAAGTGAGACTGGACCTTCTGGTTTTTCGGAAGGGCCTCGCAGACAGCCGCGAAAGAGCCCGTACCGAAATTATGAGCGGGAATGTTTTTGTGAACGGTCAGAGATCGGACAAGCCAGGAACCTCGGTCGATGAAAACTGCTCTCTTGAGCTTCGCGGGGTACAGGCCGAATTTGTTAGCCGCGGAGGATTGAAGCTGCGAAAGGCGCTGGACTTTTTCGGAGTCAGTCCCGAGGGGAAGATATGCCTGGACTGCGGGGCCTCCACTGGAGGCTTTACGGACTGCCTCTTAAAGAGAGGCGCCGCCAGGGTATACGCGGTCGATGTGGGCTACGGACAGCTCGCGTGGACGATAAGGAACGACCCGAGGGTGGTTACTCTTGAGCGCACCAATATAAGGTACGTTACAAAAGAACAGATTCCGGATGACATTGATCTCGCCGTAATAGACGTGTCCTTTATATCTCTCAGGCTGGTTTTGCCGGCCGTCAAGGCTCTCCTGAAGGAAAGCGGAGAAATTGTTTGCCTGATAAAGCCGCAATTTGAGGCGGGCAGGGGCAAGGTGGGGAAGAAAGGGGTCGTGCGGGACAACTCGACGCGGCTGGAGGTTCTTTCTGATTTTATCTCTTATTCGTCGGCGAACGGCTTCGCAGTCAGGGGACTGACTTACTCGCCCATAAAGGGGCCTGAAGGGAATATCGAATTTCTGGGACATCTCGGTTACGGAAACGGCCGTATTGTCGACGCCGCAGAAGTTCTGAAAGACGCGCTTGAGGATCTTGAAAACGGCAGGGGGGAATGATTTGAACAATATAGTGCTTTGTACGAATCCCAGAAGGGACGCTGATTTTAGATTTACCCTCTCTATTCGCAGGCTGATACAGAAATGCGGAATAAATCCTCTGAATACGGTCTTGTTTCCGCCGAAGGATGCGGAGCTTCCGAAGGACATGGAATTTGTTCCGATCGAGGACGCGCTGAAAGGAGCCGAGCTGCTCATATGCCTCGGAGGAGACGGAACCATACTGCACGCCGCGAAGGCTGCCGCGCAAAATAAGGTGCCGGTTCTCGGGATAAATATAGGGCGCAAAGGCTTCATCGCCGACCTTGAGGCCGCCGACTACGAGAAGATAACGGAAGCCGTCTCGGGCAGGTTTGCTGTGGACGAGAGAATGATGCTTAATGCGCATATCGAGCGCGGGGGTGAAACAATTTACTCCGACTTCGCTCTTAACGACGCCGTCGTGGCGAGGGGCAGCGTAAACAGGACGATAGACTTTGCGGTTTACGGCGATGAAAAGAAGATATTCAATCTTTCGGGAGATGGAATAATAGTAGCCACGCCCACGGGCTCGACGGCATATTCCATGTCCGCCGGCGGGCCGATACTCGAACCCTCCGCGAGCGCTCTTGTGGTTACTCCGATATGCGCCCACGACCTTAGAGCGAAAGCGTTTGTGCTTTCAAGCGAAGCCGAGGTGACCATAGAGATAGGCGATTTGAGCGAAAAAAGCGCGTTCCTATCGCTTGACGGACCGGAAACCGCCGAGCTTATAAGCGGAGACAGGGTCAAAATTACGAAATCGGAATATAAAACCCGGCTTGTACGAGTGCTGAACAGGAGCTTTTACGAGATAGTCAACCAAAAGCTTGGCGCGGGTCTATGAGCCGGAAGGGAGTATATGGATGAAAGGTTCAAGACAGGAAGCAATACTGAAAATAATTGAAGAAACAGACATCGAAAATCAGAATCAGCTTATCGAGCAGCTCAAGAAATACGGATACAGCAGCACGCAGGCCACCGTATCAAGAGACATAAGGGAGCTGCGGCTTGTCAAGGAGCTCACCTCGGGAGGCGGCTACCGCTACGCAGCGCCGTCTAAGAACGAGGTGACAAACAACAGTCTGCGCCTCAAAAATATACTTAAGGAGTGCGTGACGTCAGTGGACTACGCCCAGAATATCGTCGTTATCAAAACCTTGCCGGGGCTTGCCTCGGCGGCATGCTCAGCCATAGACGGTATGGAAATACGGGATCTTGTAGGCACTCTGGCCGGGGACGACACCGCTTTTCTCGCGATGCGCGACGTTGAATGCGCAAAGGTATTCTGCAGGGAAATATACGAGATATTATAAAACCAAATAAGGGGTAAGTGCGGAATGCTTACGGTTTTGCATATAGAAAATATCGCGGTAATTGAAAAGGCCGATATAGAGTTCGGAAGCGGTTTCAACGTGATGACCGGCGAGACGGGCGCGGGCAAATCCATCGTCATAGACGCCATCGGCGCTGTTTTGGGCGAGCGAACCTCAAGGGAGCTGATCCGCACCGGTGCGCAGAGCGCTCTCGTCACCGCGGTTTTCAACGAGCTTCCTCCGGAGCTTAGATGGTTTGAGGAGAATGGGATACTGCCCGACGAAGATGGAAACCTTCTCCTTATGAGGAAAATCACCCCGGACGGAAAGAACAGCTGCAGGGTCAACGGATGCCCCGTGACGGTGGCTCAGCTGAAGGCTCTCGGGCGTGAGCTGCTTAATATACATGGCCAGCACGACAGCCTCCAGATGTTTGACGAGAGCTATCAGCTTGAATTTGTGGACGGCTTCGGACAGATAAGCTCCGAAGCGTACAGAAAAGCATACGGCGAGTACCGCGCTATACTCAAGGAAATAGAAGCGCTGACCATGGACGAGTCTGAAAAGGAACGCAAAAAGGATATGCTTAGCTTCCAGATTTCCGAACTTGAGAACGCGAGGCTCAGAGAGGGCGAGGATGAGGAGCTTGAAGCCCGGAGGCTTTTCCTGAAAAGCGCCGCGAAGAGGATGGAAAGCATAGAGAAGGTCTTTGCCATCTTCGACGGAGACGATGAAACCGACGGCGTTTACGCACTGGCTGCAAATGCGGAGCGCCTCCTTGCTTCGGCGCTGATGCGCGGTGATGACGGATTTGGAAAAAACCTGCTTGACGACGTTTCGGAGCTCTGCCGCTCGGCCTCGGACATACTCGAGCAGCTGCGCGACCTCAGGGACGAGCTGGAGTTTTCCCCCGAGGAGTACGATCGCATTGAAACGAGGCTTTCGGCCTTAAACAGGCTTTCAAGGAAATACGGGGGGAATGTAAGGTTTCTCATTGAGTATCTTGAAAAGTGCCGGCTGGAGCTTGACAATATCGAATACGCCGACGACAGGCTGAGTAAGCTGAGTAAACAGCTCGAGGCAAAAAGAAAAGAGTGTGAGGACCTTGCGGAAAGGCTTTCAGACGACAGAAGGAAGGCGGCGAAGCGCCTTCGGGAAAGGGTTCTGGACGAGCTTTTGCAGCTTGACATGCCCAAGGTTCGGCTTGAAATAGCTTTCAGTGAAAAATCCATGGATATGAGCGGCAAGGATGTCATTTCCTTTGAAATGTCGACGAACCCCGGCGAGAGCTTAAGACCAATTAGCAAAATTGCGTCCGGAGGCGAGCTTTCGCGCATAATGCTTGCGCTGAAGACCGTCATAGCGGAAAACGACAGGATAGGCACACTGATATTTGACGAGGTTGACAGCGGCGTCAGCGGCAAAGCCGCGCAGAAGGTGGGGGCCAAGCTGAAGGAAGCGGCGTCGCACCGTCAGGTGATATCAGTCACGCATTTGCCTCAGGTCGCGGCTTATGCCGATGTACACCTTAAGGTAACAAAAAATACTGAGGGCGCGCGTACTGATATTAGCGTAAAGCAATTGGACAAGCGGGAACGCGTATCGGAAATAGCCCGCATCATTTCCGGAGAAAAGGTCACGGATCTGAGCTTAAGGCATGCCGAAGAGATGATATCAATGGCCGGAGGGTATTGACAAATACAACGGCCCTGTATATAATGAGCCAAAAGCTGAAGAAAGTACTTATTAAATGCAAGGAAGAGAAGAAGTAACACGCCATTTGCCCGCAAAGAGAGCCTCCGTTTGGTGAGAGGGGGAGGGGTCACGCGTGCGAATACATCTCGGAGCAGCCGCCCGAAAGCGTAAGCGAGTAGGCGCGCGCCGGGTTCGCCCGTTAAAGCGACGGAGTCAAGAACTCCACGATGCCGTTATCGCGAGGTAAGGGCAAACCAGAGGTGGTACAGCGTTTATCAACGCCCTCTGCTCGTTTGAGCGGGGGGCTATTATTATTTGGAGTGAAAATTATGACAGTATATGACGAACTGGTGGCGAGAGGACTAATCGCGCAGGTCACGGACGAGCCTGAGATAAGGGAGCTTATCAATAACGGAAAGGCCACGTTCTATATTGGCTTTGATCCGACTGCCGACAGCCTCCATGTCGGGCATTTCATGGCGCTTTGCCTCATGAAGCGCCTCCAGATGGCGGGCAACCGCCCGATAGCTCTCATCGGCGGCGGCACCGCAATGATCGGCGACCCCTCGGGACGCACAGATATGCGCCAGATGATGACTCCGGAAATCATCGATCACAACTGCGAGTGCTTCAAAAAGCAGATGAGCAAATTCATCGACTTTTCGGGCGGAAAGGCAATAATGGCAAATAACGCGGACTGGCTCATGGCCCTTAACTACGTCGAGCTGCTCCGCGAAGTGGGTTCGCATTTTTCCGTTAACCGTATGCTTACGGCGGAATGCTACAAGCAGCGCATGGAGAAGGGGCTGACCTTTCTCGAATTCAACTATATGATAATGCAGAGCTATGACTTCTACGAGCTTTTCAGAAGGTACGGCTGCAGATTGCAGTGCGGCGGCGACGACCAGTGGTCGAACATACTCGGCGGAACCGAGCTTATACGCCGCAAGCTGGGCGAGGACGCCTACGGGCTTACAATCACCCTGCTTCTGACCAGCGAGGGCAAAAAAATGGGCAAAACCCAGTCCGGCGCCGTCTGGCTGGGCCCTGAAAAAACCACGCCCTATGACTTCTTCCAGTACTGGCGCAATGTTGAGGACGCGGACGTTTTGAAGTGCCTGCGCATGCTGACCTTCCTTCCGCTCGATGAAATAGAGAAGATGGAGAAGTGGGAGGGCAGCGAGCTTAATACCGCAAAGGAAATCCTGGCGTTTGAGCTCACCAAGCTCGTGCACGGCGAGGAAGAGGCAAAAAAGGCAAAAGACGCCGCAAAGGCCCTGTTCTCATCAGGCGGGGACTTATCAAACATGCCTTCAACGGAGCTCGGCGATTCGGATTTTGCCGACGGGGAAATAGGTATAATAGACATCCTTGTAAGGACCGGGCTTGTATCCTCCAAGTCGGAGGGGAGGCGGGCCGTCGAGCAGGGCGGGGTTGAGGCGGACGGCAAAAAGGTTTCGGACTTCAACCAGAAATTTGATAGGGACCGTTTTTCAGGCGAAGGAATCATAATCAGAAAGGGCAAAAAATCCTATAACCGGGTCTACTCAAAATAACACAAGCGCCCGGCGCATTAAAACGCGCCGGGCGCTTGTGTTATTTTACGGCTTGAAGCTGTCCTTCAGCGATACGCTGCGGTTGAAAACCGGAGAGCCGGGCTTTGAGTCCCTGTTATCCACGCAGAAGTAGCCGAGCCTCAGGAACTGGAAGTTATCGGGGAACGCGGCGTTCCCAAGGCAGCGCTCCAGCTTGCAGTTTTTGAGGATTTCAAGCGAATTCGGGTTGATAAAATCGAGGAAATTCCTGTCGGCGGCGTCGGGATCCGGGTCGGTGAACAGATTGTCGTAAATCCTCACCTCGGCATCAAGGGCCGTTCCGGAATCGACCCAGTGTATGGTGCCGCGGACCTTCCGGCCGTCGGGGGTATTGCCGCCGCGCGTTTCGGGGTCGTATTCGGCGAGAACCTCGGTCACGTTACCGTTTTCGTCCTTTATGCAGCCGGTGCATTTCACAACGTAAGCGGACTTGAGGCGCACCTCGTTGCCCGGATAGAGGCGGTTATACTTCTTCGCAGGCTCCTCCATGAAGTCGTCGGCCTCAATCCAGAGATTCTTTGAGAAGGTGACAGTTCTGGTGCCGTCCTCGGGGTTCTCTGGGTTGTTTTCAACCTCAAACAGCTCGGTCTTGCCGTCCGGGTAATTTGTAACGGTCAGCCTTACTGGCCGCAGAACCGCCATGACGCGTTTTGCCCTCAGATTGAGGTCGTCCCGCAGACAGTGCTCGAGAAACGCAAAATCGACGGTGCTCGGAACCTTGGATACTCCAATCCGCTCTATAAAATTCTTAATTGACGAGGGCGTGTAGCCGCGACGGCGAAGACCGCAAAGGGTCGGCATGCGCGGGTCGTCCCAGCCGCTGACGAGCCCTTCCTCAACGAGCTTTCTGAGCTTGCGCTTGCTCATCACCGTATAATTTATGCTGAGACGCGCGAATTCTATCTGGCGCGGCTTGCAGCTTACGTCGGTGTTGTTAATCACCCAGTCGTAAAGCGGACGGTGATCCTCGTATTCGAGCGAACAGAGCGAGTGTGTGATGCCCTCAATAGCGTCCTGAATCGGGTGCGCGAAATCGTACATGGGATAGATGCACCACTTGTCACCGGTGCGGTGATGATTGACGTACCGAATGCGGTAAAGCACGGGGTCGCGCATATTGAAATTGCCGGAAGCAAGATCGATTTTAGCGCGCAGGGTCATCGCACCCTCGGGAAACTCACCGTTTTTCATACGCTGAAAAAGCTCAAGGCTTTCTGCGATCGGTCGGTCGCGGTATGGGCTTGTGGCGGGAGTTGTCAGATCACCGCGCTTGGCCTTGAAATCCTCCGGAGAAAGCTCGCACACGTAGGCAAGTCCCTTTTTTATCAGCCCCACGGCAAGCTCATAGGTTTTTTCGAAGTAGTCGGAGCCGTAATAGAATCTGTCGTCCCAGGTGAACCCCAACCATTTGATGTCTTCCTGAATGGCGTCCACATACTCGGTGTCCTCCTTGGCCGGGTTTGTGTCGTCCATCCGGAGATTGCAGAGTCCACCGTATTTCTCAGCCGATCCGAAGTTGATGCAGATAGCCTTGCAATGACCTATATGCAGGTAACCGTTAGGCTCCGGCGGAAAACGCGTATGGACCTTTTTTCCCTCAAACCGACCGCCTTCGCCGATATCCTCCTCTATAAAAGCATGGATAAAATTTTTAGAAATTTCTTCCATCGTTTCACTCCTGATTCAACTGATTATTTCCATATTATATACTAAAGAATGAAAAAAGAAAATATAATATTTACAAAAACTTTGCGGTTTAGTATAATATCAGAGTTATCTACACAGCTTACGGGGGTGCAGGGATTGAAGGGAAGCGTTTTCAAATTAAGACCGGCGGAAAACGAAGCCCAGGAACCCGCCCCAGATTCCCGTGCTAAGAATTTGAAAAAGCTTTGTCAAAAGGCCATTCACGGGGTTTCCACTTTCATTAAAAGGACCGCGCAAGCCGTAACCGCGTTTCCGAAACGTTTTTTAAAGGGTACGGCTCGATATATATGGGCGAAAAAAAAGGCAATTCTCAAAACATTCGCCCTGCTTATCTGCATAATGCTTGTGTTTTCCCTATTGCCTTATCAGGACGCCTCTCCGCGCTACGACGACGTACCCGAAAAGCACTGGGCGTATCAATATATTACATATCTGAGCGAAAAAGGCTTTCTTAAGGGTTATATTGGCGGCAAGTTTTCGCCAGACAGCAGCGTGACAGTTGCGGAATTCATCGCGGCAGCCTGCCGAATGACCGGAATGGATGATACCAAGCTTGAGAAGAGCGGCTATTCTTTTGAGGCAGCGATAAAATACGCCAACTATATGAATTGGGTAAGCGATAAGGAAGTGCCTTCGGCAGACTATTCACGTCCGATAACAAGGGAGCTTGCGGTAAAGATAGCAATGTCGGCCTTTTTTCCGGATATCGCCAAAGAGGGTTCGGTTTATTATGCCGCCAATACGGACGGTAAAAATGAGATAGATGCGGTCAATTTGAACAGCATAAGGCTTGCGTATTCGATGGGCATTTTGACGGGCTATGCAGACGGAGCCTTCAAAGCCAAGGATAACCTCAGCAGAGCGGAAGCCGCAGCAATGCTTTACAGGGTGTGGTCAAAGTACAATAGGGAGCCGGGCGGGCTGGAATCCGTTACCGTACCGATACTGCTGTACCACCATATTTCCAATTCTAAGGGGTACACTACGCCGGAAAAGTTCCGGCAGGATATGGAAAGCCTGAAAAAAGCGGGTTATAATACAATTTTTTACAGCGACCTTTACGAATATGCGGCTAAAGGCAGGGCTCTCCCGGAAAAACCGGTCATCGTAACGTTTGACGACGGCTATTACAGCAACTACGAGTATGCGTATCCTGTGCTCAAGGAGCTTGGCATGAAGGCGGAGATATCTGTGATAGGCTGCTGGGTGGGCATAAAGGAGCTTTCGGGAGTCATACCGCATTTCAGTTGGAGCGAGGCTCAGGAGATGTACAAATCCGAAACCGTACATATTGAAGCCCATTCTTACAGGATGCATGACTACGACCCAAGCGGAAAGGTAACGCGGCACGGGATTTTAAAGCGTCAGGACGAGGACTATGAGCGCTATATAAAAGTCTTGGTAAGTGATACGAAGACGGTGACGTCGATGATAGAGCAAAATATGGGCTACAAGCCGCTTGCCTATACATATCCCAACGGCTACAACACCCCGCTGAGTGAGAAGATAATGGAATCGCTTGGATATAAAATTACGGTGACTATAAAAGAAGGAATAAATACAGTAATAAAGGGCGATACTTCATCACTCATGCATCTGAAGCGTATTGCTGTCGATGACTATAAAGGCGATGTCGTAAGCCTGATAAACAGAAGATATTTATAAATTACAAATTACAATTGCAGAATACCCAGCAGTCGAAAGGATATGACACAATGAAGGAACTACCAAAGATATATGATCCTAAAGCCGTAGAGTCAAAAATATATGATATGTGGGTAAAAGGCGGCTACTTTAAGGGCAGGATAGACCCCGAAAAGGAGCCTTTCACGATAGTGATACCGCCCCCCAACGTGACCGGTCAGCTTCACCTCGGACACGCCTTTGACGAAACGCTTCAGGACGTTTTGATACGCGTTAAGCGCATGCAGGGTTACAGTGCTCTTTGGGTTCCGGGAACCGACCACGCCGGAATCGCGACTCAGATAAAGGTGGAGGAAAACCTGCGCAATCAGGGGGCTTCGCGCTATGACCTCGGACGCGAGAAGTTCCTTGAAAAGGTCTGGGAGTGGAAGAACCAGTACGGCGACAGGATAGTGCAGCAGCTGAAAATGCTGGGCTCCTCCTGCGATTGGGACAGGCTCAGATTTACTATGGACGAGGGCTGCTCCAAGGCTGTTCGCGAGGTTTTTGTTTCGCTTTATGAAAAAGGACTTATATACAAGGGAAACCGTATCATCAACTGGTGCCCCGACTGCCGCACAGCACTGTCTGACGCCGAGGTGGAGCACGAAGAAAAGGCGAGCAGCTTCTGGCACATAAAATACTTTGTGAAGGACAGTGACGAGTATGTCGTCGTAGCCACGACGCGCCCCGAGACCATGCTCGGCGACACGGCCGTCGCGGTTCACCCCGAGGATAAGCGCTACAAGCACCTTGTAGGAAAGACTGTCATCCTGCCGCTGATGAACAGGGAAATACCTGTTATTGCGGACGAGTATGTGGACATGGAATTCGGGACCGGCTGCGTCAAAATGACTCCCTGTCACGACCCAAACGACTTCGAGGTTGCGCAGCGCCACAATCTTGAGCAGATACTGGTGCTGGATGAGGATGCAAGGATCAACAAAAACGGGGGCAAATACGAAGGGCTGGACAGGTACGAGGCCAGAAAACGAGTTGTGAGCGACCTTGAGGCTTTGGGACAGCTTGTAAAGGTCGAGCCTCACAGCCACAGCGTCGGCGCATGCTACCGCTGCGGCACGACGGTTGAGCCTCTCACGAGCCCCCAGTGGTTCGTGAAGATGGAGCCGCTCGCCAAAGAGGCGCTGGAAGTCGTAAAGGACGGCAGGATAAGCTTTGTACCCGATCGCTTCGTCAAAAACTATAACAATTGGATGGAAAACGCCCACGACTGGTGCATATCCAGGCAGCTTTGGTGGGGACATCAGATACCCGCCTGGTACTGCCAGGACTGCGGGCACGTCACGGTCAGCAGGCAGGACCCCGATTGCTGCGAAAAGTGCAAAAGCAGAAATATCAAGCGCGACGAGGACGTGCTCGACACCTGGTTTTCAAGCGCGCTCTGGCCCTTCTCCACGCTGGGGTGGCCGGACAAGACTCCCGACCTCGACTATTTTTACCCGACGAGCGTTCTCGTTACAGGCTATGACATTATCTTCTTCTGGGTCGCACGTATGATTTTTTCGGGCATGGAGCATATGAAGGAAGTGCCATTTAAGACGGTGCTGTTCCACGGGCTCATCCGCGACGACAAGGGCAGGAAGATGTCGAAATCCCTCGGCAACGGCGTTGACCCGATTGAAGTCATTGAGAAATTCGGCGCCGACGCGCTGCGCTTCAATATTGTTACGGGCAATAGTCCCGGAAACGACATGCGCTACTACAACGAGCGCTGCGAAGCGATGCGGAATTTCGCAAACAAGATATGGAACGCCTCGCGTTTTGTCATGATGAACCTTACGATTGACAAAAACGAGCTGCCTGAAAGGCTTGAGCTTGAGGACAAATGGATACTCTCAAAGCTGAACGGTCTGGTCAGGGAAGTAAACGATAACCTCGAAAAATTCGAGCTCGGAATCGCTGCGAACAAGATTTACGACTTTATCTGGGACAGCTACTGCGACTGGTATATAGAGCTCACGAAGCCCCGCCTCAACGGTGAGGACGAGACGGCGAGAATCGGAGCTCAAAAGGTCCTGCTCTATGTGCTTACGGAAACGCTTAAGCTCCTGCACCCGTTTATGCCGTTTATAACGGAGGAAATATGGCAGGCGCTGCCGCACGATGGCGAGGCGCTGATGGTAGAAAGGTATCCGGAGTATTCGGAAAAAATAAGCTTCCCGGAGGACGAGGCAAAGTTTGAGATAATAATGAACGCCGTAAAGGCGGTTCGGGCACGCCGCGCGGAGATGAACGTTCCGCCATCAAAGAAGCCGCACCTTACGATAGTGACCGACAGGCGCGAAGTATTCGAAGCGGGGCGCGTCTATCTTTCAAAGCTTGCCTTCGCCGGAGAGCTTTCGATTATGGATACCGTTCCCGCGGAAGCCGAAAACATGGTCGGAGTCGTGACCAACGACGCCAAGCTCTATATGCCGATGGCTGAGCTTGTTGACCTTCAGAAGGAGCGGGAGCGCATCGAAAAGGAGATAAAAGCCTCACAGGAAAACCTTGAGCGCACCGAGGCGAAGCTGAATAATCAGGGCTTTGTCTCCAAGGCTCCGGAGGCTGTCGTAAAGGCTGAAAAGGAGCGCGCGGAGAAGCTCCGTTCGCTCATAGATAATTTGAAAGAGAGTTTGCGGGCTCTCAAATAATGTGACAAAATTCTTTAACTGAATAACGTATAATTCATCGTGTATCGGGAAGACTAAACCGGATACACGATGTTTTTTTACATATGGCGCACAATGCGGAAGCATTGCGGCAAAAAATGAAACCAAAAGAATAATCGTGGCGCGGGACGGAACGCCCGTTAAAGTCGTGCGGATATTTCCGCCGTTTCAGGGGGATGCGTATGAAAATTGCGACAGAATTCGTTAAGGGAAAGCTCGTTATAAGGCTGCACGGGGAGATCGATCATCATGCCGCAAGGGGACTTATAGAAAACATCTGCAGCGACATAGACAAATGCCTGCCGAAGGTATGCGTACTGGACATGAAGGACGTGGGTTTTATGGACAGCTCGGGAATCGCCGTATTGGTGAAAGCATACAAGAGAATGAAGGAGCTCGGAGGTGAACTAAGGGTGCTCAACGTTTGCAATCAGTGCAGGAGGGTGCTTGAAATGTCGGGCCTGGAAAAAATCATATGCATGGAGGATATAAAAAGATGAATACGGTCAATTACATAAAAATAGAGTTTCCAAGCAAGTCAAGCAACGAAAGTCTGGCGCGTTCGGTGGCGGCCTGCTTTGCGGCTCAGCTTGACCCGACGCTGGACGAGCTCGGCGACATAAAAACCGCCGTCAGCGAGGCCGTAACAAACTCTATCGTCCATGCCTATCCCGATGTGATAGGAAAAATAAGCCTCAGAGGAAGGATTTTTGACGACAATACGCTTGAAATAGTGGTACAGGACTGGGGCCGCGGCATCGAGGACGTTGCAAAGGCGATGGAGCCGATGTTTACTACGGGCGGGTTCGAACGCTCCGGGATGGGCTTTACAATAATGGAAAGCTTTATGGACAAGCTCAAAGTCAAATCGTCGTTAGGAAAGGGCACGACTGTAACCATGCGCCGGAGGCTTTCTTACAGATCGGGAAGTTTAAAATGAGCGGATTTGATACCGAGCTTCTCAAGGCTGCAAAAAACGGGGATAAAGCGGCGGCGGAGCAGATGCTTTTGGAAAACTCGGCGCTGATCTGGAGCATCGTCCGAAGGTTTTTCGGGCGGGGCGTGGACAGCGACGACCTGTATCAGCTCGGCTGCATGGGGTTTATCAAAGCGATACAGGGCTTTGACAGCTCCTACGGCACCCAGTTTTCAACTTATGCCGTACCGAAGATCACGGGCGAAATACGCAGGTTTCTGCGCGATGACGGAACGGTCAAGGTCAGCCGCAGCGTAAAGGAGCGAGCGCAGACAATCAAAAATGCAAGGGTATCGCTCGAGCAGAAGCTGGGGCGCGATCCCTTTTTGTCCGAAATATCCGAATTGACCGGTTTTAGCGTGGAGGACATTGCGACGGCCGAAACGGCAACCGCTTCCGCGGATTCGCTTCAGCGGGAAATGGGGGAGGAAGGGCTGACTCTTGAGGGAGTATTGGGCGATTTCCTTCAGGAGGAAAAGATGCTTGAGAGCCTGTCGCTAAGGGAAGCACTCGAGCTGCTCCCGGAACGCGAGAAGCTTGTAATAGTACTGAGATATTACAAGGGCATGACTCAGGACTCGGCGGCAAAAATATTGAAAGTCTCGCAGGTGCAGGTTTCAAGAATAGAGAAGCGGGCGATAGAGCTTCTGCGCAAGCAATTGTCATAATATAAAATTATTGACACAAATGACTAATTGTGAGAGTATATAGCATAATAATATTGCGGTGAGGGAGCTCAACATGCTGAAAAGAGATATCCATTACCTTGGCTATTTATTCGACTGTATACTTCATATGAATATCAGGGGCTTGTTCAATACGGTCGAAATAGTCCACAAAATTTCAACAAAGAACAGGATTTACCTCTTTTTTGATATCTTGTATTGCGGATTCAAGTACGGGGCCGCCTACAATGATTATCTGCTTTTCGAGTTCTATCTGCTTACAAAAAACCAGCGCCGCACGTATGTGACCAGAGTCATAAACAATAAGATAACAAGACTGATGAATGACAGGGCATTTTACCACCTGTTTGACAACAAGGACGAGTTTTATGCGCTTTATTCCGAATTTATCGGTCGGCGGTGGATGGCGGCAAATTCGACGTCAAAGGAAGAATTCGTCAGGTTTTTGAATGGGGACGACGAGATAATAATAAAGCCGGTAAACGGAGGCTGCGGAATCGGGGTGGAAAAGCTGAAACGCTCGGATTTCAAGGATTTGGATTCGATGTTTGCATATATTTCCGGCAAACCGAATGCGATTGTCGAAGAGGTGATACCACAGCACGAAAAGCTCGACGAGCTCTATCCCGGCTCCGTAAATACCTTGCGGATTGTGACCGTATACAGCGAGGGCTCGGTTAATATCGTATATGCTTACATAAGGATTGGAAACAGCGAGAGACCCGTAGACAACATAAATTCCGGAGGAATGTGCGCGCCGATCGACCTTGAAAGCGGCGTCGTTACCCAGCCCGGATATGATAAAAACAGGGTTACATATGAAAAGCACCCCAAAACCGGCTGCAAAATCAAAGGCTTTTCCGTACCGATGTGGCAGGAAGCGCTGGAGCTCTGCAGGAAGGCGGCCGAAAGGGTCCCGCAGATGGGGTATGTAGGCTGGGATGTCGGCATAACGCCCCGCGGGCCCGTGCTCGTCGAGGGCAACAACCTTCCGGGCCACGATATTCTCCAGCTGCCTCCGCATGTACCGGACAGAGTGGGAATGCTGCCGAGATTTAAAATGTACGTTAAAAACCTTTAAATATGGACTCGTCCGTGCTATAATGTACCAATCAAACTAGGTTGGTGTACTATGACGTTTCAGGAAAGATTTATAAAAGCCAGAAAAGCGGTAATAGAAAAGGAATTTTCACATCTTAACGATATGCAGAGAAAAGCGGTCCTTACCACGGAAGGACCGCTGCTTTTGCTTGCGGGGGCGGGCAGCGGAAAGACCACCGTACTTATAAACCGCATAGCGAACCTGATAAAATACGGACGAGGCTCTGACAGCTCGGATATACCGTCCTTTGCGACGCAGGACGACCTTGCGTTTCTCGAGGAATACGCAAAAAACCCGTCCGCGGAAGGAGCGGACAGGGCGTCGCGCCTTGCGGCGCTCGAGCCCGTGGAGCCATGGAGGCTCATCGCCATCACTTTTACGAACAAGGCGGCGGACGAGCTAAAATCAAGGCTTGAGAAAATGCTCGGAAGCTCGGCGCTCGACATATGGGCGTCAACCTTCCACTCGGCCTGCGTCCGCATACTGCGCCGTGACATCGGGCGTCTGGGTTTTTCGGGAGGCTTCACGATATACGATACGACAGACAGCGTGACTGTTATGAAGCGCATAATAAAGGATTTTGACCTTGACGATAAGACCTTCGCTCCGCGTATGGTGCTTTCGCAGATAAGCTCGGCGAAGGATATGATGCTCAGTCCGGCGGAATATCTGAAGGAAGCTGAAAAGAGGAACGATTTCCGAAAGCTTAAAATCGGCGAGCTTTATATGGAGTACGCGAAACGCCTGAAGAACGCGAATGCGCTTGATTTCGACGACCTTATCCTGTATACGGTCAGGCTTCTGCTCACAGACGCCGAGGCGCGGGAATACTATCAGAATAAATTCAAATACGTCCTGATCGACGAATATCAGGATACGAACAATCTCCAGTATCTGCTCGCAAGTACTCTGGCGGGAAAATGGAAAAATATATGTGTCGTCGGGGACGACGACCAGAGCATATATAAGTTCCGGGGCGCCACCATAAAGAACATACTCGACTTCGAAAACCAGTACCCGGAGGCCCGCACCATCAGGCTGGAGCAGAATTACCGTTCGACGCGCAACATACTCGATGCTGCGAACTCGGTAATATCCAACAATCGAGGACGGAAGGGCAAGGAGCTCTGGACCGAAAACGAAAGGGGAGAGGCGCTCACCCTTTACACGGCCCCGAACGAAAGCGACGAGGCGCAGTATGTGGCGGCGAGGATACTGGAGGGCTACGCCAGAGGGGAAAGCTGGCGCGACTTCGCGGTTTTGTACCGCATGAACGCGCAGTCCAACCAGCTCGAATACGCTTTTAAAAGAAACGGCATTCCGTACAGGGTGATAGGCGGGGTCCGCTTCTTTGACCGCGCCGAGGTAAAGGATGTGCTTGCGTATCTCTGCGTTATAAACAATCCTGAGGACGATCTCCGCCTGATGCGCATTATCAACGTTCCGGCAAGGTCGATAGGAAGCAAAACCCTCGAAGACGTCGAGAGGATATCAAGGTTTGAGAATATATCTATGTTCGAGGCTGTCAAGGCGGCAGGACGCTACCCGGACCTGCAGAAATCCGCGGCTAAGCTCACTGCGTTTGCGGAGCTGATTGAAGGATTAAGGGCGCAGGCCGAGGTCATGCCGCTCGACGAGTTCTACGATATGGTGCTCGAGAAAAGCGGCTATGTAAGGATGCTGGAGGAAAAAGAGAGCACGGAAAACGCCTCAAGGCTCGAGAACATCAGGGAGCTGAAAACAAACATCATTAGCTTCCTCAAGGAACGCGAGAGGGGGACGCTTTCCGAGTTTCTTGACGAGATAGCCCTTTATACCGACATGGACCAGTACGACGAAAACGGCGATTCCGTTGTCATGATGACCATGCACAGCGCGAAGGGGCTAGAGTTTCCGACTGTCTTCATAGTCGGCGCGGAAGAGGGGATTTTTCCGGGGATGGCGGCCATCGACCCGGAGGAGCTCGAAGAGGAGAGGCGGCTCTGCTACGTTGCTATAACAAGGGCTAAGAAAAGGCTCTTTTTGACGAACGCCCATCACAGGATGCTTTTCGGAAGAACCTCATCAAACAGGCTTTCACGTTTTGTTGACGAGATACCCGAGAGCTTCATCGACAGGCCAAAACAGGCCAGGACCGTTTACAGTTTCGGCGGATTTGACAATCTTCCCAGACGGCCTCAGGCGATAACGCCAAAGGTTACGGCTGCGTTCTCGCATCCTCAGGCTCGGCAGACGGTATCTATTGATTTCAAAAAGGGTGACACCATAGAACACAAGGCTTTCGGCAGGGGTGTAGTCGTATCTGTCCAGCCGATGGGAGGGGACGCTCTGATGGAGGTCGCCTTTGAAACGGTGGGAACAAAGCGCCTCATGAGAAACACCGCAGGAAAGCAAATGAAGGTTATCCAGTAAATGGAAGCATTGATGGCGCGTCACCGACGCGCCATCAATCATAAGCAAGCCCAAGAAATGGGCTTTCATATTCGGCTCTCAGGGAAGGATAAACCATTCCGGTCGGCACCGCTTGATTTTTATCAAATACAGGCGAGCTGACGATATAATTATCCGAAGGAAACGCCCCCGCTATTGCCGAAACAGCCACATTAAGCGCACTTTCGGATATGAGAAGCTCCTTCACGTTCACACGGCCGTTATGCGTTTCAATTGCGGCGCAGCCTTTTGCGTCGCCGGACGTAAGAGAGAAAAGTTTTCCGAGCTTCGCCTGGTATTCCGCCTGCTTCAATGAAAGCGCGACATGCGCCCTGTTTTTCAAAAGCTCTTCCCTGATCTCCATATAAACGGAAGGGGAAAGCGGATAAAGTGAACGGTCGGAGCATGAGGAGCCAGGAAGTATATTATCAAACCGAAGCTCGTTTGCGTATGAAAACCGTTCAAAACCGAGCTTTCCGTAAAATTCATACAGGGATTCGCGGGAGGGCTTCAGGACGGCATAATCGTATCCGCGCTCCATGGAAAAGCGTACCGCGGCGTATGTCAGCTCTTTGCCGAGACCGCTTCCGCGGTGCTCGGGCAGGACTGCCAGGGCGTAGATATATGAACAGCTGAGCCTTGAACCTCCCGGAAAGCAAATTCCGCCGGTAGGTATAAGATAGGCGGCGGCGGAAACAGCGCCCGAGGTTTCGGCAACGACTCCTATATTGAAGCCGAAGTGGTCGAGAAACCTTTGAACGGAATCCTCGTTGTCGCCGAAAGAGCGCGCCCAAAGGCGCTTAAGCTGCGGGACGTCCTTTTTCGCGGCATTCCGAAATACAGTCATTTAAGGCTCCTATTAAAGCGGGACCGCGGTATATTTTTCAACAAGGAATTCGGGATAATAGGATTTTTTGGCCTTGCGGAGGTTTTCAGAGCCCATGTCGTCCTCCCGGTTGATATAGACGATTTCGGGATGCGTTTTAAGGACGTATCTGACGAATTCGCGGTTGACCATAGGGTGGGCGCCGTTTATATCGGAATAGGCCTTCTCAAAATGCACAATGTAGGTATCTGCGCAGAGCTTCTCTCCGATGGTAAACGCCACGGGCTGCCCGTCCGCGAAAAGTATTCCGCCCTCCAGCTTAAGAGCCTTATAATTTTTAAAAACCTTGTCGAGAGCTTCGATCTCATACCGGTAATCCTCAAGGTTTTCGGGCGTAACGTGGCGGCGAACCCATTCGGCGTTGAGAAGTACGCATAGGGAAATGTTGGTCTCGTCTATCGGTTCAAAGGACCATTTGTATGTCTGCTCAAATTTATTAATATGGTTTCTCTTTGAGTGAAGCTGCTTTCCCGAAAGAGTCGCAAGCTTTTCGGCCAGGTACACATAGTCGAAATACTCCCTGTGCCTTATGAATTTGAAATGGCAGGGGAAGAGTATGTCAATTTTTTCGGTGTTTTCGGCGGTTATGCTCCTCATAATAAAAGGGCGCTTCCGCTCCTCGGCGTCCTTTGTTATAGCCAGAATCGCCGCGCGGAGATTTCCCTTCCCGATGGGAAAGGAATAGTACTCTTTGCCGCCGATTTTACTGTTGAAAACAAGCATTCCCTCGACCTCGGCTACGGTGAGGTTAAAGAAGCTGCCCCATGTAAACACGTTGGTAAAGCAAAATTCGCTGCTCCTTGAGCTTTCGGCGAGAAAATGCCTGTCCATCCATTCTTTATCCGCTATTTCAACCTTTTTAAATTCAATCACGCGCAAGCTCCTTATATTTGTCTTATGTATATGTCTTTGTACATATCTTTTTTATCATGCTTTCAAGCTCCTTGAGATCAAGGAAGGTCTCGGGGCGTCTCCTCGGATCGCGCAGGAGAGCGGCGGGATGATAAATAGCCATCATCTTAACGCCGTTAGACTCATACCAGGAGCCGTGGTCTGAGCTGATCTTGAAATCCGGGGTAATGATGCGCATGGCGGCAATCCTGCCGAGACAGACTATGATTTTCGGTCTGATCAGAGCGGTTTGCTTCCGCAGCCAGCCTATGCAGGCGTCCTGCTCGGTGTTGAGCGGATCTCTGTTCTTCGGGGGGCGGCACTTGACGATATTTGCAATGTATACATTCGTCCTGTCAAGATCGATAATCGACAGCATATCGTCCAGGAGCTTCCCCGCACGTCCTACGAAGGGCTCGCCCGTCAGGTCCTCCTGCTCTCCGGGGCCCTCGCCGATAAGCATGACCTCGGCTTCGGGATTCCCGACACCGAAGACCACGTTGTTGCGCGTTTCATGCAGGGCGCATCGGTTGCAATTAAGGCAGGATTCTCGCAGCTTCTCCCAGCTTTCCATAAATTCTCCTTGATACCATATAAGTATTCCTGATGATTATATCATGTTATGCAAATAAAAGCAATTTTCTGTTTGAACGGAAAAGTGCATTGCGGCACGTTTCCGATGCCCTTGAGTCATTTTTTTAGGCGGCGTTTTTTTGCTGATTTGACAAAAGCGGAACGCAATATTAAAATTAGGACGCGGTTCAAAACTAGGCTTTAAAGTAATCATGCCGGTAGCAAGGGTAATATTTAGTATAATATAAAGGGAGTGCGCAATATGGACAGGAACGAAGCGAAACTTTATGTACAGGAGCTTTACGCGAAGGCAAAAAAAGCGCAGGCGATAGCCGAGGGATATGACCAGGCCAGAGTCAACGAGCTTTGCGCGGCGGTTGCATGGGCGGCGCTGGACGAGGATTTCCGGATGACTGCGGCCAAGATGCTTGTCGAGGAATCCCGCATGGGCGTTGTTCAGGACAAGTTCAACAAGATTTACAACAAGGCAAAAGGCGTCTGGAACGACATGAAGGACGAAATATCGGTCGGAATTGTCGAAAAGAACACGGAAAAGCAGCTTGTAAAGTATATCAAGCCGGTAGGCGTCATCGCGGCCCTTATCCCGGTAACGAACGGCGAAGCGACGCCTGTCGTCAAAGCTCTCTGGGCGCTCAAGGGCAGGAACGCCATCATCATGTCGCCGCACCCGAGGGGAAAAAAGACGCTTGAGTACGTTGTGAATTACATCAGGGGAGTGCTTAAGAAGTACGACGCACCAGAGGATCTTATAATCGCGGTCGATCCCGCCAAGTTCTCGATAGAGGTCACGCAGGAAATGATGACTCAGTGCGATTATATCGCGGCTACCGGCGGTACACCTATGGTTCGCGTCGCTTACAGCTCGGGAACACCGGCTATCGGCGTCGGAACCGGAAACGTCGCAACCTATATCGACCCCTCCGCCAACCTTGCCGACGCGGCCCACAAGATCATGCTTTCAAAAACCTTTGACAATTCCACGTCCTGCTCCTCCGAAAACGAGACAATAATCCACGAGTCGATTTACGAAGAGTTCGTAGAGGCTCTTCAGGCCGAGGGCGGATACCTCATCAGGGAGGGCAGCGAGGAGAAGGAAATGCTGAGAAAGGCGCTGTGGCCTGAATGGCCGGCGAACCATGAGCTTTCGAGAACCCTCGTGGCAATGAAGGCATATGATATGGCGAAGGCTATCGGCCTTAACGCTCCCGAAACCACCAAGTTTATAATGGTCGAGGAAAACGGCGGCTTCGGTCAGGACTATCCCTTCACGGGCGAAAAGCTGAGTCCTGTAACGACGCTCATTAAGGCCAAGAGCTTTGAGGACGCAATGGACAAGATTTCGGGCTGCCTCGCCTACATGGGCAACGGGCACAGCTGCGGAATCCATACGAACAACGACGAGCAGGTGGATGCGCTTGCGCGGCGGATGACGGTATCCAGAATCATGGTAAACCAGCCTCAGGCGCTCGCAAACAGCGGCTCATGGGGTAACGGAATGCCTGTAACAATGACCCTCGGCTGCTCGACCTGGGGCTATAACAGCACCAGCGAAAATGTTACCTGGAAGCAGTTCGTGAACTACACCGTGGTTTCCAAACCTATACCGGCAATAATTCCGTCGGATGAGGAGCTCTTCCCGGAATATATTCGCAACAGAAAATAGAACTGAAGCAACTAAACACAACAGACGCTGTCAGAATCGGCAGCGTCTGTTTTTGCTTTTCAGTATTTTATGCCGTGGCTACATTTTTTGTGACAATAATTCAGATGCTAGCTCCAAATATATTACTAATATTACTATTATAGTACAAAATCAATAAAAACTAGGCATTTATAATAGTAAAACTGTACAAACTCTTAAAATATTTTGATATAAAAATATCGATTAATAGAAGATAATGGAATCAAAATAACTCAGATAAAACAAGGGGGCTTGCACTATGAATATGTACAAATGGGTGGAAAAAATGATCAACGACGAAGAGACGAAGGCACTGCCGATCCTGTCGTTTCCGTCGGTTCAGCTTCTGTTCGTAACTGTGAGAGAATTGGTTTCGGACAGCAATCTGCAGGCACTCGGCATGAAGATGCTGGCGGACAAATACGATATGCCGGCTTCTGTAAGCTTTATGGACCTTTCCGTTGAGGCTGAAGCCTTCGGTTCAAAGACCGTGTACGCCGCTGACGAGGTGCCCACCGTTCTGGGAAGCGTTGTGTCTACCCCGGCGGAGGCGGAGGCGCTGCGTGTTCCGGAGGTTGGGGAAGGGCGTACGGGAGTGTGCATCGAAGGCGTAAGAAAAGCCATGAAGCTCATAACCGACAGGCCTGTTTTTGCGGGCTGCATAGGCCCTTACTCACTGGCTGGAAGGCTGATGAACGTAAACGAAGTCATGATGTACTGCTATGATGAGCCGAAGATGGTGCATGCCGTTCTGAGGAAGACAACCGACTTTCTTATAAAATATATACTGGAGTATAAGAAGATCGGGGCGCAGGGCGTAGTGCTTGCTGAGCCCCTCGCGGGGATGCTTTCGCCCGCCCTGATGCAGACATTTTCATCCGATTATGTAAAGGAAATTGTCGAAAAGACACAGGACAAGAACTTTATAGTTATTTATCATAACTGCGGTTCAGATACAAACAGGCTGACGGAGGAGATAAAAAGCACGGGATGCATCGTTTACCACTTTGGCGATGCGGTGGATATGAAGGAAATGCTGATGAAAATGCCGGCAGACTGCCTTATAATGGGAAATGTAAGTCCCTCAAAGGTTTTCCGTAACGGTACTCCGAGAATGGCGAGGATTGCCACCATAAAGGTGCTGGAGAGCTGCCGCGGGCATAGAAACTTCGTGATATCCTCGGGCTGCGACATTCCTCCCCTTACAGAGTTTGAGAATATAGACGCATTCTTTGAAACCGTAAAGTCATTCAACTACAAGAACATCTTGATGGATATGATCACCTGAGCATTGGGGCCTCCGAAACCGGAGGCCCCAATGCTTCTTGCGGCAAGATTGCAGTATCAGAAGTTGATTTTCGAAATGGGAGAGTAATCCTTTATGCTGTAAGAGGATATTCCGTCCGCTGAAACAATATAGAAGCAGTCTCCTATATAAAGGCCGCGCATATTGTAACCGTACATCGCGCTCGAATCCGCGGAAACCGAAGCCTCCTGTTTAAATCCCTTCTCACGCGAGTAAGAGTAGACGAGGTATTTGCCGTCGGCGGGGAAGGCGATGATGTTTTTGGCCGCATCCACAAGTATAGCCTTGTGATTATAGCTTGCCTCGGAGTAATAGGTTCCCTCGATGACGAGCTTGCCTGTTTCCGCCACGTTCTTCGGATCGGAAATATCGAACATGGAAAGCTTCAGGTATCCGGCCTTTCCGCTTTCGGCGTCGGCGTCGCGTCCCAGCCCGAAAAGCAGACCGTCAGAATAAGGATGCAGATACTGTGAAAAGCCGGGAATTTTCAGTGCGCTGAGGATCCTGGGGTTTGCGGGATCGGTAAGGTCTGCGGCAAAGAGAGGGTCAACCTGCCTGAAGGTCACAAAATACGCGATGTCGCCGCTGAACCTTGCCGAATAAACGCGTTCTCCGGGAGCAAGGTCCTCGATTTTGCCTGTAATTTTCAAGCTTGAATCCAAGGTATAGAGACTGTTGTACTGTTTGCTCTGGGAAACAGAGGACCATGCGGACTTGTCGGTCCCTCCGACGGTCACGGTATAGGAGTACACGGTTGTGACCATTCTGAAGCTGTTCCCGTGCTCATCCATGGAGAATTGATTCAATACCGAGCCCGGAACTGTGCCTTCGGCCTCGAGCGATATGCTTCCGGCCTTCAGGGAAAAACGGTAAAGCTTTGTGGCGCCGGTGTAGGTGCTGCCATCCGTTATGCCTGAATATGCGGTTACATAGAGGTTTGACCTGCTTGCGTAAACCTGGCTGCCGTAGCCGAGCACCGCCTTGTTGGAAACGAGACTTCCGGAGCCTGCAGTATCAATACCTGTAACAATAAGATACTGAGCGGAGCCGCTGCTTTTTTCAGGGTCTATGCCTACCGAAATGTCGCCTTTGGCGATGAGCGAGCCCTCTGTGCCGCAGTACACCTGAGGGACGAAGGTCTCGGGGCGCTCCCTGACTATTTCTCCGTAAACGCTTTTGTTGGAGATGAGGTACAAAACGCCGTCCACCATTCTTGTTGATACAAAAGACCCGTCCTGAGAAAAGGAATTGAGGAGTCTGGGGGAACTCTTGTCGCTGATATCGTAAATATCGGCGGATACAAAGGGCTTTGAATAAGGCGGACGGATTGAAGGGGCGATAGTTTTGGAATCCGCAGAAGCTTCGGGCGCGGCAGTCATGATATGGTAATCATAGCTGTTTCTGAGAACGATGAGGCGGTCGCCGGAAACATACATCTCGAAAGCGCTGCTCGACCGTCCGCCGTCTCCGTCCTTTACGCTCCGTGGGAATTGGGAGACGACGGTAAGGGCTCCGTTCTCAGCT
Source organism: Clostridiales bacterium (assembly GCA_029268065.1). Taxonomy (GTDB): domain Bacteria; phylum Bacillota; class Clostridia; order Oscillospirales; family Oscillospiraceae; genus DUPK01. Next base: position 56,106 of record JAJUHC010000013.1, read on the forward strand.
TTGACAATGCTGAGCTTTTCGGACGAAAGCGTGTATATATATTCTCCATCGGTTTTTACTATGTCCGATTCCTGAACGCCTTCTACCTGGATGTTTGTGTCCGAATAGCCCTGGGAGGAAGCGGCGTCGGCCGCCGGAGCAGCCGCTTTGTTTGACGATTCTGCGCCGCTGGAGGCATATGCCCGCACAGTACTCTTTTTTTGAAGCTTGGATATTATATTGTACAGTTCGGAATAGTCGCCGCCGCTTGATGAGGCCGGTGCAGGCGATGGGGCCGGCGCCGGCGATGAAGACGCCTCGGGCGGCGAAGACAGCTCGGACGATGAATGCGAAAGGCTGGAGCTCTGCTCCGGGGAGGGGGCTGCGGAGGGCGCCGTGACATCCGACATCGGAGTTTCGGCGGAGGGCAGCGTTCCGGTGAAGTTACCGGGGGAAGGCGCGCCCTGCGCCGGCGCGGCGGCAAGGGAACTGTTCCTGCCGCTCTGAATTTGCTTTGACAGCGGTATGGAGATCGCCGCAATAAGCAAAAAGCAGGCGGCGAAGGGGATGAGCTTCCTGAAATTAAACGGGGATGAACTCCGTTGAGCGGGTTTCGAGGTCATGACGTTCAGCAAATTAACGACAGAGTTCCGGGATGGACTTACCCTGTCCATTCCGGCTTTGTATTCATTTTTCCAGTCTTCATTTAACATGGTAATCTCCTTTCAGCTTCTGCTCAAGCGCAGCCCTTGCCCTGAAAAGATGGGACTTGACCGTTGATTCAGGCATTCCGCTTGTTTCGGAAATTTCCTTGATAGAAAGGTCCTCGTAATAATACAGGTGAACGCAGAGGCGCTGCTTGGGAGGAAGAGACATAACCGCTTCAAACACGGGCAGTTGGGAACCGTTCGGTTCATCGTCGCCCGCGAGATCTCCGCAGTCTTCGATAGGGATGATTTTACGACGCCATGCGGAGCTGTGAAACGACTTGCTGCAATTCACCGCGACACGCAGGAACCAGGCTTTTTCATGCTCGGGAGAGGAAAATGAGCGCAGCTTCTTAAGGTACCGGAGAAATACTTCCTGCATAATATCCTCGGCGTCATGTCTGTTGCCCGTATAGGAATATGCGACGCGGTACACGGCGGATGAGTATTTTTGGATTAGCGTTCCCGGGTCGGCCGACTCGGCTAATTTTATTTCCTCGTTCATAAAATCATCCTCACATCTAATACCTTCCGTATATGTAAAAGGTTGCAGCGGCATGGAATACTATAAAAAAATGCTGATGTAAAATATTGTAACATCTATGTCAATATTAGAATTAATTATTGATTTTTGAAGATTATTACTATACAATTAGGCTTGTCTGAGTATTATTTTCCTTTAAAATGCTTTGGGGATGTGGGCATCTTGATTGATATGGCAGGGGCGCCCGGAGAGCTGTTTCCGCTTTCTTCAAACCAGAAAAACATCTGGGATCTGGAAAGGACCTTTTCCGGGAAATCTATCAATTCTATAAGTTCAACCATACGCTTTAAAGGCAAAATCGACTTTCTGCTTATGGAAAAAGCACTCAACCAGGTGCTTTTAAACGATATTTCGCTTCGCACTCAGCTTACAATCAAAGAAGGCGGACCTTGTCAGTACCATGTTCCCTATAAGGAGTCTCGTTTTCCTTTGATCGACCTCTCAATGGCCGATGAAGACGGGATAAAAAGTTGGGAAGAAGCCGTCACAAGGGAAGCCCTTAATTTTTATGATTCTCCGCTTTACAGGTTCATTCTTATGAAGATCAGGGATGACACGGCGGGGATTCTTGTAATTACGCACCATATAATCTCCGACGGCTGGACCCAGGTTTCGCTCTGCAACCGGATAGGACGGGCATATATAGATCTCGCCGCGGGGAGGAAAAGCGAAGCTGAAACGCTGCCCAGCTATGCTCTTTTCGTAGAGGAAGAGCGCAGATATCTTATGTCGGCGGCCTGTGAGAGGGACGAGGAATACTGGAAAGGTATAACCGGAAAGGAAAGCGAGCCGGTCTCGCTGAAAAGCGCCAGAGGCTCCTTCATATCTCCCGTAGGAAAGCAAAGGAGTTTCGAGCTGCCTGAGTGGCTCAACGACGCCGTGTACTCCTATTGCTCTCAAAACAGGATAGCGCCGTTTCTTGTTTTTTATATGGCGCTCGCAGCGTATCTGAAGCGGCGGGGGGCCGGCGACAGGTTTACGGTAGGCGTTCCTGTTTTTAACCGCTCCAACCATATTTTCAGAAAAACCACGGGGATGTTTGTGAGCACCGTTCCGTTTTGCACTGAAATATCTGAGGAATGGAGCTTTGACGAATTCAGGGAGCGTCTTGCGGAAAGCTGGCTTGAGCTTCTCCGCCACCAGCGCTTTCCTCTTGAGAGGATAAGGGCGCTTTCAAATTCGGAAACTCCTCTTTTCAATATAATGCTTTCCTATCAGGATAGCAAGGTTTTAAAAAGCGATTGCGAGCGGATAGATTTTTCAGGTGTGTGGCACTACGGCGGCTACCAGGCGGAGCAGCTTTGCATACATATAATGAATCTTGAGGATAACCGCCGATATTCGGTTAACTATGAATATCTCGTGCAGTTTTTTCACGACAGTGAAATAGAAAGGCTGCATTCCTCCATCTGTCATATTTTAGGCGCGGCGCTGAGATCGCCAATGAAACCCCTGGCCGAGCTTCCGATAACTGCGCCGGAGGAACACAGGCGCGTAGTTTACGATTTCAACGGTACGAACAAACCCTTTTCGTATGTTAATCCGTATGAAATGCTTGTCTCAAACTCGTTGGAGCACCCGGACCGCCCGGCGCTGATTTATAAGGGCGATACTATCTCTTACGCCGAGCTCATAAGGCGGGCGGGCAGGGTCGCCGCTGCTCTGGGAGCTGACGGCGGGCTTTTCGCGACTCTTCTCCCAAGGAGCCCGGAGCTGTATTCGGCTATCGCCGGCATCATGCAGGCCGGGGCGGCATGGTTAATAATTTCACCCGATACGCCATACGGAAGAATATTGGAGATTCTGAATCAGAGCGGCGCGAATGCCCTGATTTCGGAGCGTGACGTCATTGAATGCATAGACGGGCTTAGCGGACTGAGCCTGCCCCTGATCGATATGGGCGCCCTGCCTCCGGCGACGGACACCGTAATTCCCTCTGAACCCGAAGGACTTGCCTACGTCGTGTATACCTCCGGCAGCACCGGAAGACCGAAGGGCGTCGAGATCACCAGAAAAAACCTGTTGAACTTTTCGCTCGGAGCGGCTCCGCTTTTTCCGGACTCCCCGATACTCTCCCTGTGCAGCATAGGTTTTGACGCCTTCATACTTGAAAGCGCGGCCGCGATGCTGTGCGGAAAAACGGTTGTGCTGCCCGATGATTCCGATCAGGAGGACCCCGCGAGACTCGCCGCACTTATAAAAAGGTACTCGGTAGGTTTTATGGCGATAACCCCGTCCAGACTGGCGGCATACTTAAGGAACCGCGCGTTTGCAGACAGCCTTTTGGGGGTTAGATCCATAATATGCGGAGGCGAGGCCTTCCCGCAGGAGCTGCTGCGGAACATCCTTCAATTCACAAAAGCAGATATTTACAACCAATACGGACCCTCAGAAACAACCGTTGGCGTCAGTTATGCAAGGCTGAACGACGCGCGGGCGATAACCGTGGGAAGGCCCATGGACAATTGCCGCCTTTATGTGCTTGACGAAAAGCTGAATCCGCTGCCAGTGGGCGTATACGGCGAACTGTACGTCGGCGGAATGTGCGTCGGCAGGGGATACAGAGGGGAGCCTTCGCTTACCGCGCAGTCGTTCCTGAACAGTCCGTTCGAACCCGGGGAGAGGTTATACAAAACCGGCGACATAGCGGCATGGACGGAGGACGGCGAAATCGTGATCTCCGGCAGGCGGGATAGGCAGCTGAAGCTCCGCGGGCTCAGAATAGAACCGCAGGAGATATCCGAGTGCCTGTCAAAGCACCCGTTTGTGACTGACGCTGCCGTAAGGGTGGTTTCAAAAAACGATCAGCAGCTGCTTATCGCGTACTGCGTAACGTCGCGGCCCGTAGCAGAAACCGAGCTTCTCGCGTATGCCGCTTCCTATCTGCCCAGGTACATGATACCTGCGCGCGTCATGCTTATCGACGCAATCCCGCTGACTCCTAATGGAAAGACGGATGAGGCGGCTCTTCCGGAGCCTTCCGACGAAGAAGCCGTGAGCTGCGCCTCCACTCCCTTGCAGGAACAGCTTCTTTTAACATTCAGGAGCGTTTTGGAGAATCCGGGCATACACGCCGGCAGCGACTATTTCCTCTGTGGAGGCAACTCACTCAACGCCTTGGAGGCAATCGGCGAAATAGAGGAAAAAACGGGCATACGCCTTCGCGTTTCGGATCTTTATGCCTGCCGTACTGTCAGGAGGCTCGGAGAATATCTTTCGGGACTATGCCCGGAGTCGCCGTCAGGCCCGAAGCCCAGATACGCGCTCCCCGAGCTAAAAAAATACGAGCCTACGGATATGCAGAAGAACGTGTATGTCCAATCCTTTATGGACCCGACAAAAATCGCTTACAATATGCCGGGAGCTTTCAGGCTTGGCTTCAAGCCCGACATCGAGCGTCTTGAAAGCGCGTTTTCCGCGCTTATTGAGGGCGACGACAACTTCCGTACCTCGTTTGTGCGTGAGGGCGCGAGTATCGCCGCCGTTATCAGCGACAGCGCAGAGTTCAGGCTTGAGCTTCTGGGCGGGAGCAGGGAAGAGGTCTTTTCAGAATTTGTGCGGCCGTTCGAGCTTTCCAAGGCTCCGCTCATAAGGGCGGCGCTGTGGGAGGATGAATACGGCGGCTGGTTCATGCTTATAGATTGCCATCATATAATCTGCGACGGCGTAAGCACGCCGCTGATACTTGAGCGCCTTAACAGAATCTACATGGGGGAAGCCTGTTCCGTACCTCTTACCTATAAGCACTACGCCTTTTATCAAAGGAACGACGGCGAAAGCAATAAAACGGCGGAAGAGTACTGGCTTGGCGTGCTTCAGCCGCTGCCGGAGCCTTTGGATATTCCCTTGGATTCCGCGCGCCCGGCGGTTTTCGACTACAACGGCTCGCATCTGAGCTTTTCCGTCAATCAGGGAATCGCGGCGCGGATTGACGCCTTCTGTGAAAAACACGGGCTCACGCCCTATATGTTCATGCTGGGAGCCTTCGGGATACTCGTTTCCAAAGCTTCCCGGCAAAGGGACCTTGTTGTCGGCATACCTGTCTCGGCCAGAAACCGTCCCGAGCTGCTGAAGGTATGTGGGATATTTATAAATACCCTTCCCGTAAGGCTGCGGCCGGAAGGGGACATTCTGGCTTACCTCGAGGGCGTCAGGGAAGCCGTCGTCGGAGCGCTGGACCACCCCGTTCTTCCGCTCGATTCAATCATATCCAGGCTTAACATCCAGCGGAGCCTGTCCAGAAATCCGCTGTATCAGATATTGTTCTCGATGCGTCCATTGGACGCGGGCTCCTTCACCTTCGGCGGGGAGAGGCTCGAATACATACCTGTTCCGACACGGACTTCAAAGCTCGACCTGTCCTTCGAAGCCGCAAGAGAAGGGGAAGGATACACGATTTTCGCGGAGTACTGCGCTTCCTTGTTCAGCGAAGAAACGATAAGGCTGTACGGGCGCACCTTTATAAGCATAATTGAGGAAATGCTGGTTGGAGAGGCATTGTCAGTCGAGGATATCAGCGCGCTCTCGGCCGAAGATAAAAAGAGATTTATCTACGGACCCGGCAGCGTCTCCGTGGCTTTCGACGATATGCCGATCAACCGGATAATCAAAAGTACCGCCCTCGAAAATCCGGATAAAACCGCCGTCATATGGCACGATGAGAAAACGACGTACAGGGAGCTCGATGAAAGGTCGGACGCCGTCGCCGCCCTGCTGATAAGTAAGGGCGTCGTCCGCGGCGACCGTGTGGGGCTTTCATGCATGCGCACGCCGGATCTTCTGGCCTCCATGCTGGGAATACTGAAGGCGGGAGCGGCCTACGTGCCGTTTTTGACCGATTATCCGGCAGAACGCATAAAGTATATGCTTGCAACCGCGGGAGCGCGTCTGCTGCTTTCGGACGAAAGCTGCCGAAACGCACTGCCGTCGGAGCTGTCCTGTCCTGTGGCAACGCTTTCGCAGTGCGAAGGGGCGGAAGCTCCTGAGTGTTATCAGGAAACGGCGGACCCTATGTACGTCCTGTTCACCTCGGGCTCGACAGGGCAGCCAAAGGGCGTTCAGGTTCCGCACAGGGCGATAGCCAATCTGCTGGGTTCCGTAAGGGAGCTGATGAGACCGCATAAGGGTCCGGTATTGTGTACGACGAACGTGACCTTTGACATTTTTGTTACGGAGAGCCTCCTTGCGCTTGCGCAGGGACTTTGCGTAGTGCTCGCGGACGAAGAGGAAATGATGCTTCCGTGGAAGACCGCGGAGCTTATAAGAAAACATCACACAACCATAGCGCAGTTCACGCCCTCGAGGCTCCAGATGTGTTTGAGCAACGACGCCTTTGCCGCCGCGGCGGATAATATAGAGTTCGTGATACTCGTGGGCGAGGCCGTGACGCCACAGCTCGTTGAAAAGTTCAAAAAGCACAGCAGAGGAAGATTTGTGAATATGTACGGCCCTACCGAGGCGGCCGTCTACGTTACGCAGGGGGAGCTGAGCGCGGGAGAAGCCGTGAATATCGGCGTTCCGCTTAACAACTGCCGCATTTATGTTCTGGACGAGAGAAGGAAACCGGTAATGCCGACCGCGAGGGGGGAGCTCTACCTTGCCGGAACCTGTCTGGCCGACGGATATGTTTCAAGACCGGACCTCACCGACGCGGTTTTCGTGCCTGACCCGTTTTTCGAGGGTCAGAAGATGTACAAAAGCGGCGACAGCGGCAGGCTGCGTTCGGACGGCGTACTGGAATGCTTCGGCAGGCTGGATTCTCAGATAAAAATAAACGGAAACAGGGTGGAGCTTGACGAGATAAACCTCGCTATGCTGAACGCGGGGGCAAAGCAGGCGGCCACGGTGGCAATAAGGAATTCCGACCAGTCTACGAGCCTTTACGGCTTCGTTTCGCCCGAAAGCATAGACATTCACGAGCTGAAAAGGAGAATAGGCAAAACCCTGCTCCCGTACATGATTCCTGTTCAAATCATAAAGATGGAGCGACTGCCCTATAATCCGAGCGGCAAAATAGATTTTCCCGCGCTGAAAAACATGATCTCGTCGCAGAAAGAGCCGCAGATGCATACGGCGCCCGCGGATTCAAATCCGGAGGCTGCGGGGGGCGATATCACGCCGGAGCTGCTTATTGATTTGTGGCGGGAAACGCTGGGAATCGAGGGCTTAAGGCCCGACGTATCGTTTTTTGAGCAGGGAGGCAGCTCTCTCGGCGCGCTCAGCGTCCTGAGCCAGTATTACAACCGAAACCTCATAATGACCATGGCACAGTTTTATGATAACCCAACCGCGGCCGCTCAGGCCGAATTTTTCGGGTGCCAGCAAAAAGGGGAGCGCCCCGGCAAAAAGGAAACGCGCCTGCGCCCGAAGTTCCCCTCAAGGGTTCCGGATCCGGTAAAATCGGCGGACATATCTCAAATGAGGAATATACTTCTGACCGGGGCATCCGGGTACCTCGGAGCGCATATTCTCTATTTTCTGCTTGAGGGCCCGGCCGAAAAGGTTATTTGCCCGATGCGGGACGGAAGCAGGGACCGGCTGCTTCAAACTCTCGCATGGTATTTCGGGGATGAGTGGACAAAAAAAAGCTCTGAGGCCATAGAGGTAATTTGCGGAGATATAACAAAGCCCATGCTTGGGCTCGACGAAGTATCCCGCAGCAGGCTCTTCTCAGGACTCGACGCCGTTTTCCACGCGGCGGCCGACGTAAGGCACTATACCTCGGGAACCGTATCGGCCGACGTGAATATTGGGGGAACTCGGAATGTCATAGATATGGCCCTTAATGCCGGCGTTCCGCTTATGCATATATCCACTGCGAGCATAAGCGGCGAATATATTAAAGGTAATGTCAACAAAAGGGTCTTATACAGCGAAACCGACTTTGATATCGGGCAAAACTGGGATGAAAACGTGTATATCCGAACAAAATTCCTGGCGGAGAACGCCGTATACGGCGCAATGACGGAGAAGGGCCTTAATGCGCGCGTGTTCCGCGTGGGACGGCTGGTCGGACGCCACAGCGACGGCGTTTTCCAGAAAAACGCCGATACGAACGCGTTTTATACTCTCGTACGAGGCATAGCGGCTCTGGGCGCCCTGTCGGAAACCTTTTCAGGCATGCCGGTTGAGCTGACACCTGTGGACCTGTGTGCAAAATCAATAATAGCGCTTTCGGGCGGGCCTCTCACGGCCTATCACATCGTTCAGCCGGAGTCCGCGCCGCTGGGCAGCCTTATCCGGAGCATTTGCCCCGAGGTCGCAATCGTCGACGATGAGGAATTTGAGGATATGCTGCTGAGACGGGCCGCAGGCGACGAGGCAGGAGAGCTTGCGCCCCTTATTGAAACCTGCAACAGATTCAGGCTTACGCCCTTCACAGTAAGCGTCACGGCCGAAAAAACCCACACGTATCTGGATGTCCGGGGGTTAAAATGGCCCGAAATAGTCCCGGGCACGGTGCTGTCCGGGTTTTGCCGAAACAAATAAAACCGATAGGGTGCGATAAATATGGTTAGTGATTTTGCGATAGTGATTTTTTTCATAATAATTACCGTATCCATAGGCTTTGTGATCTGGAGCATAAGGAGAAAGGAACTGCAGTTTATACATAAGCTGTACCTTATGTTCTGCATGGTGGTTTCGATCTGGGCTCTTACCATGATAGGGATAAGGTTCTCTGATCCGTCAAATATAAAAGCGCTTGCTTTTTGGGACTCGCTTTCTTACTTGGGCGTCGCCTATTCACCCGTGCTCATGCTGATGATAACGATGGCGTTTGTTCAGGGAGTGTCAAAAATGCCCCGCTGGTGGTACTGGCTCCTTGTTATTCCCACTATAACGAACCTTGTGGTCTGGACCAACCCGCTGCACCATCTTCAATACGTAGTTTTTTCAGTAATCCGGAGCAATATCGTTTTTGGGCCGTATATAATTGTATCTGGCGCATACAGCTACATATGCCTTATCGCTGCCTTCACGCTTGTTGCGCGCTTCGCCATCAGGAACCGGAGCCGCCTGTACCTTATGCAGAGCGTAGTGTTCGCAATAGGAGAGCTCGCGCCGCTGGTCGTGAGCATAATTGCAACCACGGGAATCGCGCAGCTTTCAATCGCATTTACGCCCATAAGCTTTATCGTTACTGTCGGATGCCATTACATAGCGATTTACAGGCTGCATGTGCTGGATATAAAGCCCGTGGCCACTCAGCACGTGCTCGACTGGATTTCCGACTGCTATTTGATTTTGAGCGACAAAAACCTTGTGATTAGCGATAATCAGCAGTTCAGAAACGTTTTTGGCGGGCTTTTCAATATTTCCGAAAACAGGTACCTTCAGGACTGCGTAAGGGAAGAAGATGTGGTGGGCAAATCCATGATATACAATCTTCTGACTACGCTGGAGTCCTGCCGGGAGAGTAAATCCACGATTTCCTACGAACAGGCCATAAACATGGCACAGAACGGAGATTTGATCAAACTCTACTATCTTGTGGACGTCATACCTCTGCTGATGAACGACATGCTCACGGGTTTTGTGATAATCTTTAAAGACATAACGCAAATGAAAAAGAGCATCAAGCAGCTTCAGGAAAGCCAGACGAGGATGATGGAGCAGGAACGTCTTGCGTTTCTGGGCCAGATGATGGGGGGGCTTGCCCATAATCTGAAAACCCCTATTATGAGCATCTCAGGATGCGTTTCCGCCATAGAGGTCCTGGTGCAGGAAAGCCGCGAGTCACTCGGCGATCCCGACGTCACGATTGAAGATTACAAGGAAATCTACAAGGAAATGGACGAGTGGCTCCTTAAGACGCGCGACGCGTGCACATATATGTCAGATATTATATCGGCGATAAAGGGGCAGGCCGCGAACGCAAGCGCGTCGGATAAATCCGAATTTACGGTTGACGAGCTTTTCAAGCGCACGGCGCTTCTAATGCGGCACGAGCTGCTGAGCAGCGGCTGCCAGCTGATAATCGACTACGACCCCGAGATCCAGATTACCCTTTCGGGCGATATAAACAGTCTTATACAGGTGCTGAACAACCTGATCACGAACGCGATCGACGCGCAGCGCCAGACCGACAGCGACAAGGTCTACATCGGAGTGCGGCAGGACGACGCATTTCTCGGCATATACGTCAAAGACAGGGGAACCGGCGTCGATCAGCACGTCAGGGAAAGACTGTTCAAGGAAATGATCACGAATAAGGGCACAAAGGGTACGGGTCTCGGCCTTTACATATCTAACGCGATAATCAGGGGCAAATTCGGAGGGTATATGTGGCTCGAGGACAACCCCGAGGGAGGGTCACTATTCGGCTTCGCCATACCCATAGAATCCGTCAGTATCAAAAACCTTGCAAAGGCTGGTGCGTCAAGATGAGAAAGAACAAGCGCGATTTTATCAACAGCGCGTTTACGATACTAACGCTTGACGACGACCCGATAATGACGGCGACGCTGCAATCCTATTTTCAGATAGCGGGATATCATATAGACGTGGAAAATGACCCGTATAAGGCCATTGAAAGGATCAGAAACTGCCATTATGACATTCTGCTTTTGGATTACCTTATGAACCCGATTTGCGGCGACCAGGTGGTCGAAGAGATAAGAAAGTTTGACCGCGATATTTTCATCATACTGCTGACCGGTCATAAGAGCCTGGCTCCGCCGATAAAGACCATACGCGAGCTTGACATTCAGGGCTATTACGAAAAAAGCGACCGTTTTGACCAGCTTGAGCTTCTTGTGGAGTCGTGCGTCAAATCAATCAGGCAGCTGCGCACAATAAGGGGCTATCAGGACAGCACAGCCGCATTGATAGAAGCGATGCCGCAGATATACAGCCTGGAAAATACAAACTGCGTGGGAGAAAACATTCTAAACAAGATTATAGAATTGCTTAACTGCAAAAATGGGTTTCTGAAGCTCAATTTTCCAAAGGACGAGGGGGTTGAGATACAGGAGTTCATCGTCGGCGAAGGGATACCCGGCGCCAAGGGCTTGACTTTGAACGCGCTGGCGGAAAGATTTTCGGGCAAAAACCAGGATGAAACGATATTCCATGCCGGCCTTTACGACGAAAGGGAGAATCCGATAGGTTTTCTGGCGGTCGGCTTTGAACAGGCGCCGACTATCTTTCAGTCGCAGCTTTTCCAGCTCTTTGTCAGGCAGTGTTCTTCGGCGCTGAGCAATACCCAGCTCCTTTCCAAGATCAACAGGAGCTACTACGATATGATACAGGTCATAAGACAGATGGTGGACGCGAAGGACATATATACAAGAGGACATTCCGACAGAGTCGCCTATTTTTCTTACAGGCTTGCAAGCGCGCTGAAGAAGGACGAATCCTTCTGCGAAAGGGTAAAAATGGCGGGACTTTTTCACGATGTCGGAAAGATCGGAATACCGGACGAGATATTGATATCCGACCGAAAGCTGACCGCAGAAGAATTTGGTATTATCAAGCTGCATCCGATGAAAAGCCATTCGATATTATCCGTCGTGTCCTATTTTAAGGAAATAGCCCCTATTGTTTTGCAGCATCATGAGCGGATAGACGGCTTGGGGTATCCCCATGGCTTGAAGGGCGAGGCTATCTGCGAGGAGGCGAGGATCGTCGCGATAGCGGACGCGTTTGACGCAATGATATCGACGAGGCGATACAGCAGCGCGCTTTCAATATCGGAAGCGGTGGAACAGCTTAGGATATACGGAGGAACCCAGTTTGACAGCCATATGGCAGAGGTTTTTATTGAAGTTATCAAAGATTGGGACAAATTAACTGCGGAACTCGAGCTTTGTGATAAATTATGATGGAGGGCAAATAATGAAACAGTACCCGCTTTACAATCCCGACTACTATGACAACTTCTCCGCGCTTATCTCGGGAATCGAGAAATACGGCGACAATCCCTCGATCGAATGGTTCGACAGAAGTAAGGAAAGGCATAACCGCAGCTATAGGGAACTTTGCGGGGACGTCGAATCACTTAAAAGGGCCCTGATACAGAAGGGACTTTCCGGCAGGCATGTCGCCATCGTGAGCGAAAACTGCTATAAGTGGATCATATCGTTTTTGGCGATCACATCTTCCGGCGGGGTTGCCGTCTGCGTGGACATCGAGCAGCCGGACGACACCATACGTCAGATGATCCTCCAGGCGGACGCGGAGATGGTCATCGTTTCACCCACGTTCCATCAGATTTGCGCTCCGCTTCTGCAGCAGAATGAGATATCCTCGCTATGTGTAATGAGCGGCGAGGCATCCGAAGCGCAGCAGAGCCTGGACGAGCTAATAAAGCTCGGAGAATCGCTCGTTGACGTATCGGAGCCCGCGATCGGCCCGAACGATACGGCAGCGATAATGTTCACTTCGGGCACAACAAGCAAATCGAAGCCGGTCATGCTTTCTCACAGAAACCTTCTCAACAACGCAAGCAGTTCCATTGCAGCCGTGGACATAAAGAAGCATACCTTCACATCCCTGCCTTTTTACCACTCCTACGGGCTTACCTGCGCGATACTTAACGGACTTATCAACGGCTCAAAGATCACGGTGAACGGCGACATCAAAACGATGGTAAGGGATCTGCTCCTGTCAAATCCCGAAACCTTCATGGCCGTTCCTCTGATGGCCGAGGCGCTTTACCATGTGCTGTGGGCCGGAATTGAAAAAAGAGGCGAGGTGGAGATGGTCCGCAGCATTATGAAGCGCAGGTCGAAGCTGATGAAACTCGGCTTTAATATTTCCGATAATGCCCTTGTTTCAATTAAGGAGGAGATTTTGGGCCGCTTAAAGGTTGTTATTACAGGCGGGGCTCATCTGAACCCTGAGCTCGGGCATAATCTCAACGCCTTCGGTATTCTCGTGATTGAGGGTTACGGCATTACCGAGTGCTCCCCGCTGATTGCCGTAAACCGCAATAAATTTTACAGCTTCGGAAGCGTCGGGCCCGTGCTGCCGGGATGCGAGGTCAGGATCGTAAACGACGAGATATGGGTAAAGGGCCCGAATACCATGAAGGGCTACTATAAGAATCCCGAAGCGACGGCAGAGGTTTTTGACGGCGAGTGGTTTAAAACCGGCGACCTCGGGAGCATCGACAGAAACGGATTTTTAACGATTACGGGCAGAATAAAGAATCTTATAGTATTGAAAAACGGAAAAAAGATTTCCCCGGAGAAGATTGAGGAGCTCATAATGAAGATACCGCTCGTCAAGGATGTGCTGGTTTACGGCGTAAACACAGGCAACTCCGCGGACGATGTAAAGCCGGCGGCCAGCATATATCCGAACCCCGACGCCGTGCAGGGCATGACCTCGTACGATATACTTGAACAGCTTCAGAAGGAAATAAATAAGATAAACATCACGCTTCCGCCTTATCAGCAGGTGCAGATGATTAATATCAGGGAGAAGGAATTTGCCAAAACCTCGTCAAAGAAGATAAAAAGGTATTCCGTTTAGGGCCGCAAAAGGGGGGAAAACAATGCTTGAGCTTGTACAAAAGATCATTTTTGATGTAACGGGTAAAAAGGGAGTTACTCTTGATACGGATTTTATTCAGGACCTGGAACTCAACTCTTTCGACATAATGAACATCATTTGCGCTTTTGAGGAGTACTTCAACATTATCATTCCGACTCGTGACGTTTGGCAGATAAAGGTCGTCGCCGATGTTATACATTACCTTAATAAGAGGGGCGTCAACGTTGTATGAATCCCTATGACTTCGCTGTGCATATTCTGCACGACAACAGGGCGGCGAGAGAGGACATGCTTTATTCTGCGGCTTCGATCTTTACCGGCCTCGACAAGTCGTCGTTCAAAAAGGCGGCCGACGAAAAAGGAAAACCTTTTTTTGAGGGGATGCCGGACCTTCACTTTTCAATATCTCACAGCGGCGGCTATTGGGCGTGCGCGTTTGGCCGTTCAAGGCTGGGCCTTGATTTGCAGCGTCATGACGGCTGCCGGCGGGAAAGCATAGCGAAGCGTTTTTTCCACAGGGACGAAGCGGAGTACCTTGAGTCAAGGTCATACGCAGAGAAGGATTTTTTTGAGTTATGGGCAAAGAAGGAAAGCTATGTTAAATATGTGGGCGAGGGATTGGGCATAGGTCTTGAGAGCTTTTCGGTACTGGATGCCGAAAAGGATTACGAGCTTCGCGTACTCCCGTTTATAGAGGGTTATACTCTGTGCCTGTGCTCAAAAAGAATAGAAGCGGTCAGATTGCATTTTGAGGATACCGCAGACTTATAAAAAATTACACGCCGTCGAGGCGTGTAATTTTTTATAAGAGGTTATTCCGCTATGTCTCCGACGCCGTTAATTATAAGGCGGGGCCTGTAAGGGAACTGTTCCACCGTGTCCCTTGAGGATATGCCCGTAAGCACCAGAACAGGATCGAGTCCGCTTTCAATTCCGGCTATAATGTCGGTGTCCATACGGTCGCCTATCATCGCCGCTTCGCTTGAGTGGACGTCAAGCTTTTTCAGGCCCGTGCGCATCATAAGCGGGTTGGGCTTTCCGACATAGTAAGCGTTTTTTCCAGTAGTCATTTCTATGGGAGATACGAGAGCGCGGCAGGCGGGATAAAACCCGTTTTCGGAAGGGCCCGTCAGGTCGCTGTTGGTGCCTATGAGCTTTGCGCCGTTATTTACATGGCACATGGCCCTGTGGATATTCTTAAAGCTGTAGTTTTCCGTTTCGCCAACGATTACATAGTCGGGATCCACGTCGTTTATCGTAATTCCGGCGTCATGGAGGGCATTGTACAGGCCCGGGTCACCGATGACATAGGCGCTGCACCCGGGATGCTGGCTGCTCACGAACTTTGCGGTCGCAAGGGCGCTGGTATATATATGGCTTTCATCAATGTCCAGCCCCATGCGGTAAAGCTTCAGCTGAATTTCCTTTGTGGATTTGCCGCTTGCGTTTGTTAGAAAGAGGAACTTTTTATCGTTTCTGTACAACCAGCCGACGAACTCCCTTACTCCCGGGATAAGATTGTTGCCGGAATAAATGACACCGTCCATATCGCAGATAAAGCCCTTTTTCGCTCGGAGCTGATCCATATTCATCGCCACCTTTTTCAGTATCAAGAACATTATATATGAGTAATACTTCGAATACAATCATTCTTTTGCAAAATTGCAATAAAATGCGACATTTAAAATGGCGATAATGAACAACAAAATCCGCCTTATGTCAGCTTCAGGGTCCCCGACATATAATTATATGTAAGGAATTTGCCGAAGGAAGTGTGAAAATGGGGGAGCCTGATTTAGCCGTAAGGCTTGCCGAAGTAGACGAACGCTGCAAAACCAACTCAAGCCGCATAGATAAGCTGGAGGAAGCGCACGAGGCGCTCTATTCAATAGCGACATCGGTGGCGGTGCTTGCAAACGAGCAGAAAAATATTACCGAGAAAGTTGACAGCATAGACGAAAAGGTCGACAAGCTGGAGAGAATTCCTGCACACAGATGGAACGGATTCGTGGACAGAATCATTTTTGCCGTCGCAGGCGGCGTTGTCGCGTGGATTTTGTCTATGATATTGAAATAAAAGGCATATACCTCGCCTTGCGCTAACCCAAAACTGGCGTGAAGCAGGGTAAAACAGTTGAAAGGCGGAAGGGCGGAATCCGGCATTCCGCCCTGTTCGTCGGATAGACGCAAAAAGGCCTCGCTTTTCTTACAGGTCTGCTCAGGCCTGTTGGAAAAATGATACTGCAATTCTAAATTA
>JAJUHC010000014.1 GCA_029268065.1 Clostridiales bacterium
AAACTATTTCCCACAGCATCGCCATGTCTGTCGTCGTGCTGAATTTAAGGAAAATTCAGCATGCCCTCTTGCAGGCGCTGCTCAATTGGCTTTCGGCGAGAGGCTTTGTGAGAAATTTCGCGTTTATTCAGTAGACATTACTTAAGACTGGGAATCCAGTTTATAGGATCTGTGTGATTGGTTTGTGAATATTCGTCACGGAGGAGTACATATGAAAAAAGTCGAAGTGGAAAAAGGAATCGAGATTGCATACGAAGAGGCGGGGAGCGGAGACAAGTACGTCATCAGCATGCAGATGGGATTTGAACCCGCGTGCTATCAGAGAGAGCTTGCTAAGCACGGATATCATGTTTTCA
Source organism: Clostridiales bacterium (assembly GCA_029268065.1). Taxonomy (GTDB): domain Bacteria; phylum Bacillota; class Clostridia; order Oscillospirales; family Oscillospiraceae; genus DUPK01. Next base: position 357 of record JAJUHC010000014.1, read on the forward strand.
TGCTCTGGAACCGCGGAACAGGTGAATCCACAAAAATAACCGAGGATCACGGAGAAAAATGGTTTGATATTTTTGCCGCCGATGTGATTGCCTTTGCCGACAAAATGGGTATCGGCAAGTTCGTATACACGGGCGCGTCTCATGGAGCGGGAACGGGGTGGCATGTGGTGCTGAACTATCCCGAGCGCGTGTCCGCCTTTGTAGCTTATGTCGGCGGGCCGCACAACATCAGCGAGGCGCAGTTTTCGTTCAAAATGCTCAGCGACAAGGAAAAGGCAAAAATGAAGATGATGGCCGACACAGACGATCCCGCCATTCTGCGCAGGAGGGCTAAAAACGCCGACTGGGGAAAAAAGCGCAGAGAGACAATGAGCGAGGAGGAAAAAAATCTAAATTACCGCCGGCCAATGCTCAAATTCGGCACCGAAGAAAAGGTCGTCGAAATGCTGAAAACCATTCAGACGCCCACCCTTATGATAGGAGGAATCGATGACCCCATCGCAAGACCCGATCTTGAGCTCAGGACCGCGATGGCTCTTCCCCACGGGAAGCTGATACTGTATTCACAGTGCGGGCATGCGGATCCTCAGTGCGGCATAATCGAAGAAACGGTGCAGGAGACGCTGTTTTTCCTTGAAAATGTCGAAAAGACAGGCAGAGTGTATAAGGAAGTCATAGAGCCATAGTCGTAATAAATCAGGGGACTCAGGTCGGTGCGGCGCACGCGGACCCGAGTCCCCTGATTTATTCAATATACTCACATGCTCTGCAATTTCGGCAAATGTTCCTCAATCTCCCTGCCAATGTTCTCCACGGTGATTTTCGAGCATTCTATGAAATCCGCGACATACTGAGGCGCGCCGCCGCTGTTGTCGTAGAAGATGCTCAGGTCATGAAGCCCGGTCAGGTCGGGTACAGGGAACGCGTATATCTGGTCCTCGCGATACATGGAGCGGAGACTGTAAAACACCGAATGCGAGATAAAGCAGGCCCCGTAGCCCTTCGCGCAGAGCTCAAGCATGACATCCTGCCCGGAAACCTCCGTAATGGTATTGTACGGCAGTGCACTCTGCTCTAAATAGCGGTCCAGAGTAGGCCGAAGCTCGCTGTCGCCCCCAGGCAGTATCAGGGGAAGCGTGCTTGCGTCCTCAGGGGAGAGGCCGGCCGCATTCCTTTCCAGAAAATCCTGCCAGCCGTCTGCAAGAACCTGTTCAAGCAAAACCCTGCTTACCGTAAAGTACAATTTGTCGGGGATTAGCTCAAATCTTTCTCCATAGAAATCCGAAGGGGTGTACATACCGAAATAGAGGCTTATTTTGCCGCTCCTGAGCATAGAATCACAGTTGAAGTTGCTCGCCCTGAGGAATGAGGGGACTACGTTCGGATAAAGCTCGCGGAAGTTTATCAGAATCTGGGGTATAAAGGTCTTTGCGCGGAGGCTCGCGATGCCGATCGGAAGCCGCACCTGCTCCAGCCGCCTGTCGTCCTGAAGATACCTCATGAGGCTCCGCTCATTTTGTATCGTCTTTTTCGCATATGAAAGAAGGTGTGCGCCTGCCGGAGTCAGGCGCAGGCGGGGTCTGCGCTCAAACAGTACCGTATCGTACTGCTGCTCAAGCTTTTTTATATGGCTGCTCAGCGCCTGCTGAGTCATAAACAGCTTATCCGCCGCCCTGGTAAAATTGAGCTCCTCGGCCGCGACCATAAAGCAATACAGGCTTCGATTGCTTGAATACAATTTGGACACACCCCCTATACGTCACAAAGAATTGCTTGTGATTAGCCATAAAACTACTTGTTTGCCATTTTTATATATTGATGATAGCATATTACAGGTAATAACACAACATTTTTGACTTTGCTAAAACGGATTATTTAGTAAAAACGCCGTATATATTATACTAAATATATGCTTGGCACACAATCAGACTATTACGGAGGTTTAAGGATGACAGAGGAAGCAAAGAAAAGGTACGCCGAAAAAGAGGCCAGAATCCGAGCCGCGATCTCGCTCCGGGAAGGCGATAGGGTACCTATCCAGATAGGAGGCAATATTTTTGCGGTCATGGAGGCCGGATACTCCATGGCGGAGGTAATATACGACGAAACAATTGAAAAAGCCAAGAATTCTGTTATCAGGTATCTTCTTACATACGATCCCGACTTCTCAAACGGGCTTCCCGAATTATCCGGAGAGGGCAAGGCTTTCGAGATGCTGGCGCCGACCTTTTTTGAGTGGGCCGGCAGGTCCGGGACAAAGGTCGACGTAAACTCCATACAGCAGTTCATTGAATTTCCCATACTGCTCGACGAGGAATTCGATAAGTTTTTCTCCGACCGTACCGGGTGGAAGATCGCGAATTCCATGACGAAGCTTTCACCTGTCTGCAAGCCTCTGGAACACCTCAAAATACCGCTTTCCCACCGCGGGGGGCTTCAGGTTTTGGCCGACGAGTTCTCAAAGCCGGAAATGAGGGAAATGATCCAGACCTTCTGGACGGTTAGCGACAAGTACAAGGAGATACGCAAGCGCCAAAGAGCTGCGGCCGCGGAGATAGCCGAGCTTGGCTACCCCGAATTCGGCGGCGGCAAGGCCATGGTTCCCTTTGACGAGTACAGCGACACCCTGCGCGGCACCATACTGTCCTTAACCGACCTCTATGACAACCTTGACGTTGTGGAGCGCTTTATAGACGAGTACCAGCCGGGGATGATAGAGACGATAAAGGGATTTAACAAGGACGGCAGCAAGACGGGGAAATTCGTGCATATGACGCTTCACAAGGGGCTCGACGGGTTTATGAGCGACGAGCACTACGTCAAGTACTACTGGCGCCACCTCCAGGAGATTATCCAAACCATTGTGGACCAGGGGATGGTTCCGTACGTATTCTGTGAGGGCAGATATTCGACACGGCTCGGGCACTTGAGAGACATACCCAAGGGCAAGGTGATATACAAATTCGAGGATACGCCGATGGAGCTGGCAAAAAAAGCGGTCGGCGACGTCGCGTGCATAACCGGCGGCTTCCCGAATACGGTCCTCGAATTCGGGACTCCCGATAAGGTCGTCGACGAATGCAAGCGCATGATAGACGCCTGCGCGCCCGGCGGAGGGTTCATATTCCAGACGAAGGCCAGCCTCGGAATCACCAGACGCGAGAATGTGGAGGCAATGTTCCAGACCGTCAGGGAGTACGGCAAATATTGACGTTAAACAGATGAGAAGGGGTGGTCTATCATTAACAGCGTATCAAAGATAACGCAGCAGATAAAAAGCTTTGTTTTGACAGAATGCAAAATGGACAAGGTCGGCATAGCGGGAATAGACAGATTCAACAGCTCCCCGGAGGGCTGGCATCCGACGGATTTTCTGCCTGGCTGCAAATCCGTTATCGTTTTCTGCACGCGGGTACCGGACGGCGCCGTCAATGCGGTTTTGCGGGAATGCGAGGAGCATTTGATGAGCGCCCACGGAATATACGGCGCCTATGGCTATGTCGGCGCGCCGAACTACAATCTTTTATGGGCAAACTATAAGCTGGCAATGTTTGTTGAGGAGAAAACAGGGTGCATTGCGGTGCCCGAGCCTGCGGGACCAACGCACGGCACGGGAATGCTCAGCATGCGCCACGCGGCTTTTGCCGCGGGCCTCGGAGAATTCGGCTGGAATTCTCTAATGCTGACGCCTGAATTCGGACCGAGAAACCGCTTCGGCGCGGTTTTGACCACCGCAGAGCTTGAGCCCGACCCGATGTACAGCGGGCCCAGGCTCTGCGACCCCTCAAAATGCCGCGCCTGTGTTACGATGTGCCCGACGAAGGCGATCCCGCCCTATGTGGAGGACCAGGGGCGTGTGGTTACCGTCGGAGGCAAAACCTGCACTTACGGGGGCACGAACTGGGCGCGCTGCCGCGTGATGTGCCACGGCACCATACCCGAATACAACGAAACGGGGGAAAATCTTATCCCGAAGGAAATGACGAATCCGATAAACGAGGATCTCGACAAGCCCATCTTCGAATTCTACAACCAGAACCCGCGCATGCACTTCCACCAGCACAACCCGACCTGGAAATGCGGCTACTGCCTGGTTTACTGTCCGGTGGGAAACTGGAAGGAGCGCTTCGAGGACAGGGGACTCACAAGGGTAAAAATGTCGAAAATGGTTGACGGATGGGAGGAGGGCGGAAAATGACAGCGACTCAGGAGCTCAAACGCCGTATTGCCGACAGATTCGGCATGACCATGGTCGGAATTGCGCCTGCCTCCGCTTTCGACGGCGAGCCCGTCGGGAAACGCCCCGGCGATCTTCTCCCTGGCGCAAAATCCGTTATTGTTTTCGGAAGAAGACTTATAAACGGCTCGGTGCAGACCGTTTTCAGGAAGTATGAGGACGGTAAAAAAAGCGCCTTCGCAAGCTATCAGGCATATGCCTCGGATCTCGCCCCGAATATGCTCCTAATATACCATACGTTTGAAATAAGCCGCTTCCTTGAGCGTACATACTCCGCTGTCGCAATGCCTCTGCCCTGCGGCTCCGCGGGAATGCAAAACTGCATCCCGGAGGACACAGAGCTCCCGAGAGCGGCGGGAGGGCATAAAATAGATCTGCCTTTCGATATCGGCAAGGCGGCGGTCGCGGCGGGACTCGGCGAAATGGGCTGGAACGATTTTGTGCTTACCCCGGAATACGGTCCCCGCATACAGTTCGGCGCCGTGATCACAACCATGGAGCTTGACTGCGACAAGCCACTGGGCATAAAGCTCTGCGAGCCGGAGAAGTGCGGGATCTGCGCAAGAAAATGCCCGACAAAGGCGATTCCGGAACCGGGCTCGGGAAGCCGCGAGATCAACGCTAACCGCTGCATGGTCGCAAGCTGCGGCCTGACTTCAAAATTCGGGCGCCGGGACGTGATAAAATCGGACGATCCGACTGACGAGGAGCTCAAGGCGGCGATAAGGAGAGCCGGCAAGGATTTTCCGGATCATCTCAGAAAAAACAACTGCGACCTGTGTCTCGCCTATTGCCCGGTGGGCGGATGGGAGAAGGCCTTCGGCGCTTTCTCAAAAGAAAGTGAGGCTGATTGAATGGGCTTTACAACGGAGATTAAAAAGTACCTCATGAATGAGCTTGCGATGGATGTAGTCGGCATTGCTCCCGCCGAAGCTCTTAAGGATGAACCCAAGGGCTACCGTCCCTCGGACATCCTCCCGGGAGCCAGATCGGTCGTCGTTTTTGGAAAGTGCTATCCCGACGGGGCGGTGCAGAGCGCGTTTCGCAAGTTCGAGGACGGGCTGAAGGCGGCTGAAAGCGTATATTCGACATATACGAACGAAATCTGCCCGAATATCGTGCTGATGTTTGATACATTCAACACCTGCCAGTTTATAGAGCGCACATTCGGATATACGGCTGTTCCGCTCCCGAGCGGCGCGATGCAGAACGCGGTGGCGATAAATACCGACCTGCCTCTGTTTTCGGGCCCCTACAAGGGCGGACTTCCCATGAGCATCAAAAACGCCGCCCTCGCGGCCGGTCTCGGCGAAATCGGCTGGAGTACGCATTTCCTCACGCCGGAGTTTGGACCCCGAATACAGCTTGGAGCCCTGATTACAAATCTGGAGCTTGATTACGACAAACCGTATGACGGCCCGCGGCTTTGCAAGCCCGAAAAGTGCGGTGTTTGCTCGTCCTTATGCCCGACGCACGCCATATCGGCGGAAAAGGATGGCGGTTACGAGCTTGTTTCGGCGGGAGGCAAGACATGCAAGGTCACAAAATTCGTTCCTAACCGATGCTACGTCGCGGCGATGGCCCTGCGAAAGGAGTACGAGGGCGCATATCCGGTGTCGGACGTCGTGGGAAGCGACGACCCGAGCGACGGGGAGATAGCCGCCGCGCTGAAGGCCAGACCGATTAACGACTACACCTATGACCATTACCCGAAGTTCTACTGCGATAAGTGCCTTATTTACTGCCCCGTCGGCAATTGGAAAGAGCGGTTCGCAGATAAGGGGCTTTCCCGGGCGGAGGGAGGAAGCTCAATATGAAAAAGATAGTAGTTCACAGCGGATTTCATCCCGAAGTCGCGCGGGAATATAAGGGAGAATACATCCACAGGGTAATAGCCACAAGGATGCTGGAGCAGGGAACGGACGGCGTCCCGGAAGAGGAGGCGCAGTTTCTCCAGCTTGAAAACAACGCGTGGATACACCGCATAGGACCGGAAAGGTATATCACGGACTGGACGGACCTCGAGCGCTGGGGCAGAGTCGAGGAAATCGAGTACGATGAGAGAGGAAATCGGGTTTATTCAAGGAATCTCGGCTACATCGTCCTCGCGGTGGACAGGGAAAACGGCTTGCTTTGAAAGCCCAGATAAACATCATCAGAAAGACGGAGGTAGAAAAATGCTAACAACCTGCAAAAGATTCGATGCGGATGTGGTCGTCTGCGGCGGCGGTCCCGCCGGAAGCGCCGCGGCGATAGCGGCTGCAAGGGCCGGTAAAAGAACTATATTACTTGAAATGCGCGAATCCCTGGGCGGCCTTTGCACAAACGGGTATATAACCGGCGTGGCCGGCGTTGTTGACGGCATATGCAAGGAATGGCTGGAGCGCCTGGACGCCGAAGGCCACGCCGTTTTGAAACCGCACCTTCCGACTGCCGAGCCGGAGCACGGCAAGGCAATGCTGGAGCATATGGTGCTTCAGGCTGGCTGCCGCATCCTTTACGGCACGCATGTCGTGGACTGCATCAAAGAAGATAATAAGATAAAAAGCGTCATAGCCTACTGCAAATCGGGAAAAATCGAAATAAGCGGCAGGGTGTTCATCGACACCACCGGCGACGCCGACCTCGCCTTCGCCGCCGAAGTCCCCTGCGAGGTGGGCAGCGCGGAGTTCTGCGGGCTAAACCAGTCGGTAACGATGGGCTTCCGCCTCGCTTATGTCAACCTCCAGAAGTATAACGAGGCGAACGCCGCATGGAGAAAACACCCGGATTACGATCCGAACGATCTTAAAAAGCGCAGCCTCATAGTCTACAAGGAGCATGAGGCGATAGCGAAAGGAGAGCTGCATGACCTTCTGAGCCCTGGAAATATCGTTTACCCCATGCCCGTGGGCGACCCGACCTGCATGGACGTGACGCTCGACGCAACACACACCTTCGACTGCCACTGCGATGACGTCGTGGACCTCACGAGACAGATCGTGGATCAGCACCGGAAGGTCATCTGGTTTGTCGACTTCCTCAAAAAGAATGTGCCGGGATTTGAAAACGCCGTGCTTGAAAGCTTCGCGCCAATGAACGGAGTGAGGGATTCGAGAAGGGTCGTCGGCGAGTATATCATGCAGGACATAGATGTGGGGATGGCGAAAAAGTTTGAGGACGGCATATATCAGCACACCGAATTCTACGACACGCATGTGCCTACCCCGGGACACCATACCGCGCTCCGGCACATCCATTATAAGGAGCCTGTCGAGCCTGCGATATGCCGTCCCCAGCAGGACCAGGACGATTATATGATGCACCCGCTCGTTAAGCCGGAAGGCTATGAGATACGCACCAACCCCAGAGAATACTGCGAAATACCCTTCAGGAGCCTCATAGCCAAGGGCGTGGACAACCTGCTGACCGCGGGACGCTGCTTCTCCGCCGACTTCCACGCTAACGGCTGCGTCAGGGTCATAGGACCGTCCATGGGCATGGGTCAGGCTGCGGGCCTGGGAGCCTCGCTTTTCATTGACCAGAACCTCGGAGCCGTCCGCGATTTGGACGGAAAGCTCGTCAGAAAGGCTATGATAGAGAGCGGCGTGGCCCTCGACAAGGCGCCGGGAGGCTACTGGGAGCACCAGCGCAATTTCAAGGGCACTCTCGTTGTCTCGCCCGCGGACATGATAGAGATACGGGCAGAGGACGGCGGAACCGCCACGCTTATGTAAGACTCAGATTCAGCAAGCGCGATACAGTAACGGAGAGTAAATATAATGTCAAAACGGGGTCGTCTTCCATGGCGGTCCCGTTCTGACTTGGATACAGGCAAGGCAAGGCAAAAAATCGGGTCATTTTTGATGATGCTCCGTCATATATATGTTGTTGTGTGTCCTTTTCAAGCCGACGCAAAAAAATCCGCAGGTAATTTTGTCAAGCCCTTACGATTCGACAAATTATACTGCACGAATGATTTATAATTCGCAATGTACTTCCAAATATTAGAAAACTGCGGATAATAATATCAATAGTTTTTGTTTCGGCCGCGGATTTTATTTTTTTAAAGCAGGAATAAGCCTTGCTTGTCATATTTATTTTTTTTTACACATTAAATGTAAAATTTTAACAATAATGAATATAATGGGATGAAGCTTTCTTTAAAATCTTTTGAACTGCAGGGATGATGACTTTGAGCGAAACGAAAAGGATATATCTTTCCTCTCCTACGATGAGCGGCAGCGAGATGAAATTTATCGAGGAAGCGTTTGAAACGAACTGGGTAGCTCCGCTCGGAAAAAACGTGGATGAGTTCGAGAAGGAGATGGCGGAGTATGTCGGCGCTTCTCATGCCGTCGCCCTGAGCTCGGGGACCGCAGCCCTGCACCTTGCCGTCAAGCTGGCAAATGTGCGGCGCGGGGACGTCGTGCTCTGCTCTGACCTGACCTTTTCGGCTACTGTGAACCCCATTTCGTACGAGGGCGGCGTGCAGGTTTTTATTGACAGCGAGCCGGAAACCTGGAACATGGACCCGGAAGCCCTGCGGGAAGCATTTAGAAAATATCCGCGCGCAAAGGCGGTCGTGGTTGTCAATCTCTACGGAACACCTGCAAGGCTCGAGGTGATAAAGGAAATATGCAAAGAGCACGGCGTGCCCCTGATTGAAGACGCCGCCGAATCTCTCGGAGCGACTCACATGGGCAGACAGACCGGCGCCATCGGCGATTACGGGGTGTTCAGCTTCAACGGAAATAAAATTATAACGACCTCGGGCGGCGGCATGCTGGTGACCGACGACGCTGAGGCCGCAAAAACGGCGCGTTTCTGGGCGACCCAGTCACGCGAGCCATTTCCATGGTATGAGCATAAGGAGCTGGGCTACAACTACCGGATGAGCAATGTCGTCGCAGGGATAGGCAGGGGACAGCTATTGCATCTTGACGAGCACAAGGCAAAAAAGAAGCTGATCTACGAGCGCTATAAATCGGCTTTATCCGACCTGCCTCTCAGCATGAATCCGCACCTGCCTGAATCGGAACCAAATTTCTGGCTCTCCTGCGTCCTTCTGGATGAAGGCTGTTCCGTAAAGCCTATGGACATCATAAATATGCTTGGGAAAAACAACATTGAAGCGCGTCCGATCTGGAAACCCATGCATATGCAGCCGCTTTACAGAGAAAACGATTTTATAAGCGCAGGCGGAGACTTGAGCGGAGAAATATTCAAAAGAGGGGTCTGCCTCCCGAGCGACATAAAGATGACGGAGGAGGAAGCCGCGAAAGTCATATCTCTGATACGCAGTAATTTCTGATTGAAAAGGAAAATTGTCTATGGCAGAAACGCAAAGCCCCCGCGGTGCGGTACTGGTTCAGGAAGGCCGGCCTGAAGACACAAACATTCCCGTCCCCAAAAACAGCCTCTATTCAAGATACATAAAGCGCCTGCTCGACCTGCTTTTGGCGACCTTGGGGCTGATGGCCGCAAGTCCCATCATGCTGGTAATAGCGATACTGGAGCTCGTATTCCACGGACGACCCATTCTTTATTCAAGCGAAAGGCCGGGAAAGGACGAAAAGCTCTTCAGGATTTATAAGTTCAGGTCGATGACGAACGAGCGCGGCGAAGACGGCGAGCTGCTCCCAGAGTGGAAGCGCCTCACCCGTTTCGGAAGATTTCTGAGGAGCATGTCCCTCGATGAGCTGCCGAGCCTTATAAACATAATAAAGGGCGACATGTCAATCATCGGCCCGAGACCCCTTCTTTCAGAATACATAGGGCTTTATCCCCCGAGATACAGGTGCAGGCATTTGATTAGACCCGGTCTCGAGCTGGCGCCGCCGGCGGGCAGATACCATTTTCTCACATGGAGAGAGCAGTTTGAAAACGATGTTTATTATTTGGAAAATCTAAGCTTCCTGCTGGATGTAAAGCAGTTTCTGATGGTGGCGCGCATGACCCTGGCGCGCAAAAAAAACGGAGTCCGGGCCGAGGACACCAGACTGAAGTATGACGGGACTAATCTGGACGACACCGGAAGCAAGGCGGAGCCTTCAAGCCCGTTTGGCGAGACGGCAGGATTTTCGGACGAAAATGAGCGGGACAGAATGGTGAGTTGAGATGAGAATAATGATCGAAGCCTGCGGCTGCCTTGCCTGCGGGGCCACCATCAAGGCAATCAGAGAGGCGGGGCACGTCTCGGTGGCTACCGACGCGAGCGGGGACGCGGTGGGCAGATGGCTTGCGGACGAATTTTATACCGTGCCCCTTGCACGGGATGCCGGATTTTTGGATTTTATGAGGACGTTTGCCGTCGAGAAAAGAGTGGATATCGTGATACCGTCCCTCGACGAAGCGCTCCTGAAATGGGCGGAACTAAAGCCTGAGCTCGGAAAAAAAGGGGTCAGCGTAATGCAGTCGGAAAAGGCGTCCGTTGAGATATGCCTCGACAAGTGGAGGCTCTACGGGTTTTTCAAGGAGAGGGGCATACCGACGCCAAAAACGAGCCTAACGCAGGAGTACCCGCTGGTAAAGCCGAGAGCGGGGCGCGGCGGTCAGGGAGTGATGGTCACGGATGAGCCGGTCGATATGGAGGGCATGATCTCGCAGGAGCTGCTGGAGGGAACGGAGTACACGGTGGACGTTTTCTGCAACTCCGAATCCGAGCCCGTATACATAGTTCCGAGAGTCAGAATGGGGGTTAAGGACGGAAAATCCACAGCCGGCATCGTCGAGGACAAGCCGGAAATTGAAAAATGGGTGGAAATAATCTGTTCCGAGATACCTTTTACGGGACCCCTGAACATCCAGTGCTTTGACACAGCGGGGGGGGTCAAATTTACGGAAATAAATCCGCGCTTCGGGGGCGGCAGCGCGCTCGGAATGGCGGCGACTGAAAACTGGATACCCCTCATAGTCGACACGGCAAGGCAAATACCGGTGTACCCGACGAAAACCATCAAATACGGATTGAAAATGGGGCGCTACTATGCTGAAGTATTTGGCTACTAACTTTGGACGTAATGAGATCGAGGCGATAGGCTTCGATTTGGACGGCACGCTTTACGACGAGTTTGAATTCATTTCACAGTTATACGCTCAGCTTTCAAAGAAAATTTCCGTGCTCACCGGCCTGAGCGAAAGGTACGTTTTCAAAGAGCTTTCGGAGGAGTGGCTCAAATCAGGAAACAACGCAAGCATTTTTCAGGACTTTCTGAGGAAGATAGGCTTTCGCGGCGATATTGAGAGCGTGGTGTCAATGTGCGTGACGGCTTACCGCGAATTCTCGCCGAAGCTGAGGCTGTCCCCGAGAATGGAGTTCGTGCTGGAACAGCTCGCGGACCAGGGATATAAGCTCTTCCTCGTAAGCGACGGAAACTGCAGGCTGCAGCGGAAAAAGATCGAATCTTTGGGGCTTTACCGCTTTTTCGCGCCCGAGAACATTGCGATTACCGGATACTACGGGCTCGATTATCAAAAACCCTCGGTAAAGATTATCTCCAATGTCAAAGTACTTCGGGATATTTCCGAACCGGGGCGCGTGCTCTATGCCGGAGACAGGGCTCAGGATATGGAATTCGCGCTTAACGCGGGCTTCATGTTCCTTAATATGAGGAACGCCGTGTGCGGCGAGTTTTTAAAGAAGGAGCAGACAGATGAATGTGCTTGTATTTGCGCCGCATCCGGACGATGAAATAATCGGCTGCGGAGGAACGATAGCGAGACATGTAGCAGAGGGCGACAACGTCTGGGTGTGCGTCGTAACGCGCGGGAGGCCGCCGGTGTTTTGCCATCCGCCTGAAATGTATGAGAAGCTGCCTCATGACCTTTATGAGGAAATCGAAAAGTCGCATGCCGTATTGGGAATAAAGGAAACCTTTTACCTGCAGTTTCCCGCCTCCATGCTGGAAACCGTGCCGCGCTACGAGCTGAACGAAAGAATAGGCGAAATAATCGAAAGGACCGAGCCCGAGGTTATTTACATGCCGCACTTCGGGGATATGCAGAAGGATCATTACATAACGGCTGACGCAATCATGGTGGCGGTCAGACCGAAGGGAAAGCATGTGGTGAGAAGCGTTTATGCCTATGAAACGCTCTCCGAAACCGAGTGGAGCATCCCTCACGCCTCGAACACCTTCATTCCGAACGTTTTCATCGACGTCAGCCTCTTTATGGAAACGAAGCTCAGGGCCATGTTCTGTTATGGCTCGCAGCTCGGCGGCTTTCCGAACCCGCGCTCGATAGAGGCCATGATATCGCTTGCGAAGTACAGGGGCTCGACCATGTGCTCAATGGCCGCGGAGGCCTTCATGCTGATAAGGGAGTACAGGCGTCTCGGAGATGGCGGAGCGGCGGGCGGGGACAGTCCCGGGTCAAAATAAGGAAAAGCGGGCGGAGAGTATGAAGAAGATATACATAGTCGGAGCGGGAGGATTCGGGCGCGAGCTGCTCCAATGGATTAAGGACATCAACGAGGCAAAGCCGAGGTGGGAGATCGGAGGCTTCCTGGACGACGATCCGGACGCCCTGAAGAGCTGTGTCTGCGACTACAAGGTAGTCGGAAGCGTGTCCGGCTGGCGGCCGTCCGAAGACGAGGAATTCGCGCTGGCGCTGGCGAATCCACGGGCAAAGGAAAAAGTGACGGCGTCCATGAAGGCTAAAGGCGCGGTTTTCGCCTCTGTCATACATCCCACGGCCATGCTGACAAGCTTCAGCGGCTACGGGGAAGGGCTCGTGATGTTCCCGTATTCAAAGCTCTCGGTCAATTCCAGAGCCGGCGATTTCGTGACCATACTTTCTTCCGGCATAGGGCATGACGTAGAGATAGGAGATTATACCACAATCAGCGGGGCCTGCAGCATTTTAAGAAACGTAAAAATCGGAAGGCGCGTGTTTCTGGCGGCCAACGCGGCGGTCGCGAACGGCGTTACTATCGGAGACGATGCCTATATAGGTCTCGGGAGCATAATAATAAAAGACGTGCAGGCGGGGCAAAAAACCTTCGGTAGTCCGGCAAGGGTTCTTCCCTCCTGAGGCGCAGCGGGAGATCAGATGGAGAGAATAGCAGATTTGTTTTATTCAAGCGCGGAAAAGCACCCTCAGAAAACGGCGATATGGTGTGAGGATGCGGCGCTTACATATTCCGAGCTCGCGGCCCTCGCAGCAAGATATTCAAACTTTTTGCTGAAAAATGGGGTGTCGTACGGCGACCATATCGGTATCCCGATGAACAACAGCGTGGAGTCCGCGGCGCTGATGATTGCGGCGGCGGATATAGGCGCGGCCCTCGTGCCGATAAATCCCACGCTGCCTTATTCCGCCATTAAAGCCGCGTTTGCAAGCGGAGACGTAAGGCATATAATCGCAAGACGGTCGTTCTATGAGGAGAGCGAAAAAAACGGGGAACTCGCGTCCGGCGGCGCAAGGATCTGCCTTGACGGGGAATTCGAAGGGACGGTTTCGATCCGCCGAGCGGCGGAGGAGTCTTGCTCAAGGCCTGAAACAGATGTAACGGGCAGCGAAAGGCTGATCCTCACGATGACCTCCGGCTCCACCGGCGCTCCGAAGCCAATCGAGCTCACGCAGGAGAACAAGCTGCTGCGCGCGAAGGCTCACATAAGGCTTTACGGCATAACTGAAAGCGACAGGGTACTCGCCGCTACGCCGCTTTATCATTCACTTGCCGAGCGGCTGGTAATTATGCCTCTTCTGATAGGCGCAAGCTCCGTGCTGCTGCCGAGGTTCACCCCCCAGCTCTGGCTGAAATGCGTGGAGCAGCGTAAGGTCACTTTTACGATAGCCGTCTCGGCCCAGCTCAGCCAGATAGCGCAGCTGCTTTCGAGTCCCTTCGCTCCGGAAACAGGCAGCCTGCGATGCGTCGTATCGTCCTCTGCTCTGCTTGAGGCGCATGTGAGAAACGAGCTCATAGATAAGCTGCGCTGCGACTTTCACGAGATGTACGGCACCTCGGAGACGTCGACCGCAACAAGCATCAACTTCAGGGAAGCGCTCTGCAAAAGGCAGTCCGTGGGGCGGGCGCTGCCTGAAGCCGAGATAAGAATACTCGATGACGACGGCAGGCCTTTAAGGAGCGGCGAAACGGGAGAGATAGCGGTAAAAAGCTCCCTGATGTGCAGCGGATACTATAAGATGCCCGAAGCAATGGAAGCCGCGAAGGCGGACGGCTTCTTCCGCACGGGGGACATGGGATTTCTGGACGAGGACGGTTATCTTTTCTTCTGCGGCAGAAAAAAGGAGATAATCATAACCGGCGGAATAAACGTATATCCGCAGGATGTGGAAAACTGCGTCCGTGAACTGCCGGAAGTGCGGGAATGCGCGGCTTTTTCCTATCCGGACGAGAGACTCGGGGAGGTAGTCGCGCTTGCGGTTGTGGCCGAGGAGGGCAGGACCCTTAAGAAGCGGGCGATACAGGTGCAGTGCGCAAAAAATCTTGCGGACTTCCAGCAGCCTCACAAGATATTTTTTCTTCCCGAGCTCCCCAAAAATCCGATGGGCAAGCTCGTAAAATCGAAGCTGCTCGAAGCGGTGAGGCTTTATTGCGAGGATGCGCCGGAAATATTCGAAAAGGGGGCCGAGCGTTCATGAAATCTGTAAGGGAATTCGTTCTTGACTACCTTCAAAAGGAATATTCCTTCCCCGAGGGGGCGGATGCGGACTCCATAAACTACATTGAGAACGGCTATGCGGACTCGATAGGACTTTTGAAATTCGTCGTGGAGCTCGAAGAGGAGTTCGGAATAGAATTCACGGACGAGGAACTCTCGTCGCCCGGTTTTAAAGTGACGGGAGAGCTTATAAAGCTTGTTGAAAAGAAGGCAAAACTAAATGAAGATTCCTGAACTTGCGTCTCTCTATGCCCAGGATGGAAGCCGGAGGCCGAAAACGGAGATACGAATCGGCGAAACCGTCGTCGGCAGAGATTTTCTCGCCATAGCGGGGCCCTGCAGCGTCGAATCCGAGGAACAGATCCTGAACGCCGCAAGAGCGGTCAGGGAGGCCGGCGCGAATATGCTTCGGGGCGGCGCGTACAAGCCCCGAACCTCGCCTTACTCCTTTCAGGGGCTCGGCAGAATGGGCCTCAAATATCTCAAAAGGGCGGGGGCGGAAACGGGACTGCCGGTTATAACGGAAGTTATAGATACGAGGGACGTTTTCCTCATAAGCGAATACGCCGACGTCCTTCAAATCGGAGCGCGGAACATGCAGAACTTTTCGCTGCTCGTGGAAGTCGGGAAGGTGAGTAAGCCCGTTCTTCTGAAAAGGGGGATGTATGCCACGATTGAGGAGCTTTTAAACTGCGCCGAATACATACTCAACGCCGGCAACCCGAACGTCATTCTATGCGAGCGGGGAATACGCACGTTTGAAACCTACACAAGAAACACCCTGGACCTCTCCGCCGTGGCGGCACTCAAGGGGCTTACCCATCTTCCGGTGGTGGTCGACCCTTCCCACGCCACCGGGCGCGTCGAGCTGATACGCCCGATGACCATGAGCGCCATTATGGCCGGCTGCGACGGCTTTGAGATTGAGGTGCACCCCAGCCCCGAGGAGGCTTTGAGCGACAGGGATCAGCAGCTCAAGCCGGAGCAGTTCAGGCTGCTGATGGAGGAAGCGCGCAGAACGATCGCGTTCAGAGACGGATTAATCAGCACGCGCCCCGAGCGCAGGGTGCTTGTTCCGGTCTGAACATGAAGGCGGAAGAAATGAAAAGGCTTTGCATAATAATGCCTACGCGGAACCATGCCGATTATATAAGGTATTACATCGCCTGTGTAGGCGAAGCTCTCGAAAAATACGACGTCGACCTTATCATAGGAGACAGCAGCGACGACGGGGAGACGTTTTCGGCGGTCACTGAAAGCGGGAATCCCAACATAATTTACAAATTCTATTCCGACGACGTATGCAGGGACGGGGAGCAGAAGGTGTATCTCATGTTTTCGGAGCTTAGGGGACGCTATGAGTACCTTTGGCTTTGCGGAGACGGTTATGTGCCCTCCCTCGGGGAAATATATCCGCTCCTTTCGGAGCTTATGGACAGGGAATACGCGGTGATTTCGATGATGGCCCCGGACAGGCCGCGCTTTCCTGACAGGTTCAAAAGCAGGGAATATCTTGACGCGGCGGAATTTTTCCGTGATTTGTACTGGCACCTGACCTATTGGGGAGCATGCTTTTTCAAAAATACGGTCGCCGGATACTTTGTTGAAAACAGCTGCGAAATAGGCGGCAGGAAAAGCTCCTTCGTCGTGCTTTCCGCGATTTTCCGATATATTGCCGAAAACGGCTGCCGCGCCTACAACTGCGTCGGAAACGTATACAGCGAGAACATATACAAGGATAAGTCGACCTGGCGCCGGAAGGATTGCCTGCTTGAAATATGGGCGCGCTCCTGGTGCGATACAATAGAGGCGCTTCCGGCAATATACGACCGCGAGAAAAGGTATGTGATGAGGTCAAACGATGAAAACCTCGGGTTTTTCCGCTTTGCGCGTCTGCTCAACTGGAAGTACGAGGGCGACCTGTCGTTAAAATCAGTAAGGCAAAACAGGGAATACATTACAAGAGCGACGGGAAGGCCCCTGATATTGTTTTATCTGGCGGCGATATTTCCGAGAGCGCTCCTGAAAATCCCGAAAATGCTTTACCTTAGGATAAGGAGGCGAAAATCGGTGGCCGTACAAAGCCGATTAAGCAGGGGGACGGTGTGCAAATGAAGGTTGTAATACTGGCGGGAGGATTCGGCACCCGCATATCGGAGGAGTCGCATCTCAGACCCAAGCCGATGATAGAAATCGGCGGAATGCCGATAATGTGGCACATAATGAAGATTTATTCCTCCTTCGGATACAACGACTTTATTATCTGCTGCGGATACAAGCAGCAGGTAATAAAGGAATTCTTCAACGATTACTACCTGCACGGTTCAGACCTTACCTTTGATTTTTCAAAGGAAAACAGCATGAAGATACATACGAACTGCTCGGAGCCCTGGCGCGTTACGGTCGTGGACACGGGGCTTGATACTATGACGGGCGGAAGGGTAAAGCGCATACAGAAGTACGTCGGCGACGAGCCCTTTATGCTCACATACGGCGACGGCGTGTCCGACGTGAACCTGAAGGAGCTTGAGAGCTTTCACCGCTCACACGGGAAAATCGGTACGCTTACCGCGATAAACGCCGGACAGCGCTTCGGAGTGCTCGGAATGGGCGATAGCGGCCTTGTGACGGCCTTCCGAGAGAAGCGGGATTCGGACGGGAGCCTGATAAACGGGGGCTTTATGATGTTCAACCCGGACTTTTTCGACTATCTTGAGGATGATTCAACGGTTTTGGAGCAGGAACCCATGGAGAGGCTCGCAAGCGACGGGCAGCTCATGGCCTTCCGGCACGAAGGCTTCTGGCAGTGCATGGACACCCAGCGGGATAAGGAAAGGCTTGAGAGCCTTTGGGAATCGGGAAAAGCTCCCTGGAGGCTATGGTAATGAGGGACTTTTATTTTGGAAAAAGGGTTTTTGTCACCGGCCACACAGGCTTCAAGGGCTCATGGCTCTGCAGTCTTCTGAAAAGCAGGGGCGCGGAAGTGACGGGGTACGCGCTCAGGCCCCCGACGGCGCCATCCCTGTTTGAAACGGCGGGAATTGCAGACGGCATGACCTCCGTCACGGGCGACATAAGGGATATGGATGCGCTGAAGGCGGCCTTCGACGCGGCGCAGCCGGAAATCGTGTTCCATCTGGCCGCGCAGCCGATAGTGAGGGAAGGCTATAAGGAGCCGCGCCTAACATATGAAACGAATGTAATGGGAACGGTCAACATACTTGAATGCACGAGGCTTTCGGGAAGCGTCAGGTCGTTTCTCAACGTCACCACCGACAAGGTGTATGAGAACAGGGAGTGGCACTGGGGATACAGGGAATGCGAGCCGCTGGACGGCTTCGATCCATATTCCAACAGCAAGTCCTGCTCCGAACTCGCGACTTCCTGCTACCTGCGCTCCTTCTTCGGCGACGGCGTCACGGCGGTATCCACAGCCCGGGCGGGGAACGTTATAGGCGGGGGGGACTTCGCGGAAGACCGCATAATCCCGGACTGCGTGAGGGCGGCGATGGCAAAGAAGAGCGTTATCGTGAGGAATCCGCGTTCCATAAGGCCCTACCAGCATGTGCTGGAGCCGGTTTTCGCGTACCTCATGATAGCGGAAAAGCAATACTGCAATTTCGAGTACTCGGGCAGCTACAACGTCGGGCCGGAGGAGCGGGACTGCCTTCGGACCGGCGAGCTCGTTCGGCTTTTTTGCGAAAAATGGGGGGACGGTATGGACTGGAGAGAGCAGCCGGACGAAGGTCCGCACGAAGCCGGCTTTTTGAAGCTGGACTGCTCAAAGCTCCGGCAGACATTCGGCTGGACTCCGCGCTGGAATATTGAAAAAGCGGTGGAAAAGACAGTCGAATGGACAAAATGCTGGCTTGGCGGCGGCGACGCCGCAAAATGCATGGAAAGGCAGGCGCGTGAATACGCCGGCCTTGAAAAAAGCGAGGGAAGCCCCGTCAAGTATGCGGTTTGAGGAGGAAAAACATGTTTGAGGGCTTAAACGAAGGTCAGGCCAGGGATAAAATCCTCGAAATGGTTGACGAATACTGCCGAAGCTTCCACAGAAAAAGGCCTTATGCCGAAGGAGACAGGATTCCCTACGCCTCCCGGGTGTACGACAGCGAGGAAATGCGCTGCCTTGTCGACAGCGCGCTTGAGTTCTGGCTTACGTCGGGAAGATATTCCGAGCGGTTTGAGAAAGGGCTTTCGGGCTTCCTCGGGGTCCGTTACTGCAGTTTTGTAAATTCCGGCTCATCGGCAAACCTGCTCGCGTTCATGGCGCTTACCTCGCCGCTTCTGGGCGAGAGGGCGATCAGGCGCGGAGACGAGGTGATTACGGTTGCGGCGGGCTTCCCGACAACTGTAACCCCGATAATTCAGTACGGCGCAGTACCGGTATTTGTCGACGTCACGATACCACAGTACAATATTGACTGCTCCATGCTTGAGGAAGCGCTTTCGGAGAGGACAAAGGCGGTCATGATAGCTCATACGCTCGGGAACCCTTTTGACATCCAATCGGTTAAAGAGTTCTGCGACAGGCACGGGCTATGGCTCGTCGAAGACAACTGCGACGCGCTCGGAGCCGAATATGCGTTTAACGGCGAAAGCGGCCTTTGCGGAAGCTTCGGGGACATCGGCACCTCGAGCTTCTACCCGCCCCATCACATGACCACGGGAGAAGGGGGAGCGGTTTACACAGGCAATCCGCTTCTTAACAGGATAATCCGGTCGCTGCGGGACTGGGGCAGGGATTGCGCCTGCCCGTCAGGACGCGACGACCTTTGCGGCCGCCGCTTCGGAGGAAAATACGGCGAGCTGCCGTTCGGGTACGACCATAAATATGTGTATTCGCATTTCGGCTACAACCTGAAGGCGACCGATATGCAGGCCGCGATTGGCTGCGCGCAGCTTAACAAGCTGCCGCGCTTCGTGGAGCAAAGAAGAAGGAATTTTGCTTACCTCCGCGAGGCTTTGAGCGGGGTGCAGGATAAACTGATCCTGCCGGAACCCTGTCCGAACTCAAAGCCCTCCTGGTTCGGATTCCTGATGACATGCCGGGAAGGCGCCTCGCGCGACAAGCTGGTGGCTTATCTCGAGTCGCGCGGGATACAGACGAGGATGCTGTTTGCCGGAAATCTTATCAGGCATCCGTGCTTCGACGAGATGCGAAAGGCCGGCAAAGGGTACAGAGCGGTCGGAGAGCTATCGGTCACGGACGAGATAATGTACAGAAGCTTTTGGGTAGGCGTGTATCCCGGCATGACAGACGATATGCTTGACAAAATTGCGTCATCAATCAAAAGCGCCCTGGCGCTTTAAGGAGCGGGGGAAATTGACAGCAAAGCTGAAACTAATCGTCAGCGACCTTGACGGCACTCTGCTCCCGAGCAGGGAGAAGCCGCCCGACGCGGATATTATTGATATGATCAGAGACGTCGATAAGGCGGGCGTTAAATTCGCCATCGCGAGCGGGAGGCAGTATCCGAACCTCTGCAGACTTTTTTACGAGGTCAGGGATCGCGTGATTTTCCTGCCGGAAAACGGAAGCTGGATATCCCTCGGGGACAAAACGCTCTATGAAGCCAGTATAGAAAGGCGCGACGCTATGGAGCTCATCGGCGATATTCTCCGCGACGCTGGCTGCGAGGCTCTGGTTTCCTCGAAATACACATATTACATAAACCCGAGGACAGAACGCTTTTTTAAAAGGATGTTCGGCGAAATCAAGGCGACGCTCACAAAGGTAGACAGCTTCGACGACATACGGGAGCCAATACTCAAGGTGTCCGCGTATTACCGGGAGGGCGTGGGTGGCGGGGAATCGGAAGAGCTGAGGGAAAAATGGTCTCACAGGCTGAGCGCCGCGGTGTCCGGCGGGACGTGGATTGATTTTACCGTGGGCGACAAAGGGAAAGCGGTCGATTTTTTGATGCAGTATTTGGGCGTGAAGCCTGAGGAAACAGCGGTTTTCGGAGACGACAACAACGACATACCGATGTTAAAAGCGACTTCAAACAGCTGGTGCACGGAAGGCGCGGAGGAAACGGTTAAACGCAGCGCAAGCTTTGTCACCGGCAGCGTCGTATCGGAAATAAGAAAACTGGTATCGGAGCAGTAAAATGATAAGAGTATCGGATTACGTCATGGACTTCCTGAATGAACAGGGCGTCGGCACGGTATTTATGCTTTCCGGAGGCGGAATAATGCATCTCGTCGATTCCCTGGGCAAAAGCGGCATGGGGTATGTGTGCTGCCACCACGAGCAGGCCTGCTCCATAGCGGCCCAGGCCTA
Organism: Clostridiales bacterium; assembly: GCA_029268065.1. Classification (GTDB taxonomy): domain Bacteria; phylum Bacillota; class Clostridia; order Oscillospirales; family Oscillospiraceae; genus DUPK01. The sequence goes on from JAJUHC010000014.1 coordinate 21,493, forward strand.
CGCAATGTACAAAAATTCGCTGGGCGTATGTCTCGTAACGACAGGCCCTGGAGGCACAAACGCTCTCACGGGAGCCGCCGCCGCATATATGGATTCGACGCCGGTGCTCTTTATTTCGGGACAGGTGAAAAGGTCGGACTTCGCCTCTCTGCGCGGCGTGCGGCAGTACGGAGCGCAGGAAAACGACATCATATCGATGGTAAAGCCTATAACAAAATACGCCGTCACCGTTACCGAGGCGCGGGAAATCAAATACCATCTGCAAAAGGCGGTGTATTCCGCGCTTGAAGGAAGACGTGGCCCGGTCTGGCTCGATATTCCGCTTGACGTACAGTCTGAGAATGTAGACGTGAAACGCCTGCGCGGATATGCCCCGAATGACGAAAAAGTCAGCGACGGGGCTGCACGCGCGGCGGAAGCAGGACGGTGGCGCGAGCTTGCCTGCCGGATGCTTAAGGAGAGCAGCCGGCCCCTCATAATCGCGGGACACGGCGTTATTTCCTCGGGCTCGGCCGAAAGGCTCCGCAAGCTGCAAAAAAAGCTCGGGCTGCCGATGATGAGCTCCTGGCGGGCTCTGGAAATCATGGACGGCGACGACCCGCTTTTTTTCGGGAGCCCGGGTCTCCAGGCGGCAAGGTATTCGAACATCATCACGCAGGGGGCGGACCTGCTTATAATTATCGGCACGAGGCTCGACAATATGATAACGGCGTATAACGGCGGTAACTTCGGAATCCGTGCGAAAAAGCTCGTGGTCGACATAGACGAAAACGAGCTGAAGAAGCTTGAGCTGACATGCGCTGAAAAAATATGCTGCGACGCGGGGGATTTCATCGAAGCCGTGCTGAACGCGGACCTTCCGCCTCGCGATTACAGCAAATGGCTTGATTTCTGCGCCAGAACGAAGGCCGGGTTTCCGCTTTTGTCGGAAAAGCAGGCAAAGGAGCTCGGGGGGGCGGACTTATACAAGGCGGCAGAGGCGATATCACGGTTTTGCGAGGCGGACGACGCGCTTGTGTTTTCATCTACAAGCCGCTGCAATACGGCGGGGCATATCGCTTTCAGGAGGAAAAAGGGGCAGAAATCGGTTTCGTCCATGGGGCTCGGCTCTATGGGCTTCGCGCTGCCATCGGCCGTCGGGGCCTATTTCGCCTCGGGAGGAAAAAGAACGGTGGTCTTGGAGGGCGACGGGAGCTTACAGCTCAATATTCAGGAGCTCCAGACCATAAGACATTACGGTGTCGACGCAAAAATGTTCATATTCAGCAACGGCGGCTACGCCGCGATAAAAACAATGCAGGACAGAAGCTTCAAAGGCCTGCATGTGGGCTGCACGAGCGAAAGCGGGGTTTCCCTGCCTTCTCTTGAAAAGATTGCCGAGACCTACGGAATGCCCTACCTCCGCGCCGATAAGAACGAAAGCCTGGACGCCGTGATCGGCGCGGCAATGCGTGAAAATGGGGCCGTAATCTGCGAGCTGGTTGGAGACATCGACTTCGACGAGATACCGAAATGCATTTCATCGGTCGATGCGGAGGGCAAAATTACCTCTGCCGCCCTTGAAAATCCGTATCCTTTCCTGACGGCGCGGGAGCTTGAAGAAATCTACTCCGAATTGCGGGGAGACGAGGAGGACCTATGAAAAATGTAAAACCGCTTTTCATATTCGAAATGGCGAACAACCATCAGGGCAGCGTTGAGCACGGGAAAACGATAATACGTTCCCTTAAGGAGGCCTGCGAGGGCTATGAGGGCAGATTCGACTTTGCGGTAAAGTTTCAGTTCCGCGACCTCGACACCTTCATACATCCGGCCTTCAGGGAGAGGACGGATGTAAAGAACGTCAAACGCTTTCAGGATACCCGCCTGAGCCTGGAGCAGTACGCCTCGCTGCTTCTGGAGGTCAGGGCAAACGGCTTCGCGGCTGTTTGTACCCCGTTTGACGAGGTTTCCGTGCAGAATATCGAGGCTCTGGGCTTCGACTGCATAAAAATAGCGAGCTGCTCCTTCGGCGACTGGCCGCTGCTTGAAAAAATAGCGTCAGTGCGGAAACCGGTCATAGCCTCCGCAGCCGGAAGCGAAACAGAGCTCGTCGACCGTGTCGTCAGCTTCTTTGAGCACAGAAGAATAGATTTTTCGCTGATGCACTGCGTTGCGGAGTATCCAACGCCTCCCGAGAGGCTGGAGATGAACCAGATAGACTACTACCGCTTGCGTTATCCCAGGCTGCGCATAGGCTTTTCAACACACGAGGAGCCGGAAAACACCGTGCCTGTAACGCTGGCCGTCGCCAAAGGCGCACGGATATTTGAAAAGCACGTCGGCGTGCCCGGAGAGGGTATCGCCCTAAACGGATATTCGGCGACTCCAGCGCAGGTGAAAAGGTGGCTTGAAGCCGCGGCCCTGGCTTTCGACATGTGCGGCGTTTCCGGAACGCGCTGTCCTTCCTCCGAAAAGGAGCAGGCAGACCTTTCCGCGCTTCGCAGAGGAGCCTTTGTAAAGCGCGAGAGCGTGGCGGAGGGAAAAATATCCTCGGACGACGTTTTTTTTGCCTTCCCCTGCCGGGAAGGGCAGCTGCTCGCGTCTCACTTTTCAAAATATTCGGATATCTTCCTCAAAAGCGGCGGCCTGAAAAAGGATGAGCCGATTATGCTGAAGGATGTCGAGATAAAGGATAACACCGCTCTCGTTTGGGAGTTTGCAAGCTCCGCCATCGGACTTTTAAAGCGGAGCGGAATTGTAGTCCCTGTCGACAGCTCATGCGAACTCTCGCACCACTTCGGACTCGAACGCTACAAGGACACGGGCTGCGCCCTTATCGACTGCGTAAACCGCGAATACTGCAAAAAAATCCTTGTTGTGCTGCCCGGGCAGATGAACCCCACACATTATCACGTACAGAAGGAGGAAACCTTCCTCGTCATCTCGGGCGACCTCATAGTCGGAAGCGACGGAGAGGAAAAGGTTTACGGTAGAGGAGATATGGTTGTGGTGGGCAGAGGGGTGAAGCACTATTTCAGGAGCGAAAGGGGCTGCGTGTTTGAGGAGATATCGACAACGCATAAGGGGCAGGATTCATTTTATGACGATGCGGACAGCTTCGTATCGCCGCGGAAAACGAAGGTTTACATAACAAAGGAAATGGTGGAGTCGTTCATATGAAGCGCCTGCTCATCACGGGCGCCGGGGGCTTTATCGGGAGAAACCTCACTGAAGCCTTTAAGGGGAGGTACGAGCTGATAACCCCCTCCAGGGCGGAGCTTGACCTCGGGGATATCGGCGCCGTCAGGGAGTACCTGAAAAGCCGCAGGCCGGACGTTCTCATACACTGCGCGAGCAGCAGCGATACCAACCGCAGCCCCTCGCCGAAGGAAAACTTTCTGGCAGAGAACCTGAGGATGTTCTTCGCTCTCGAAACGCTGAAGGACTATTACGGAAAGATGATTTACTTCGGCTCCGGAGCGGAGTTCGGGGCGCTTCACTATGTCCCCAAAATGCGCGAGGAATACTTCGGGCAGCATATACCCGAGGCTGAGGACGTTTACGGAATCGCGAAATACGCGATGGCGAAATACGCGGAAAAAGCCGGGAGCATAGTCAATCTTCGGCTTTTCGGGGTGTTCGGCAAATATGAAATGTGGAGCCGGAGGTTCATATCGAACACCATCTGCCGCGCCCTTAAGGGGCTGCCGATAGTGATAAGAAAAAACCAGAGCTTCGACTACCTGTGGGTTGAAGACCTGCCGCCGATAGCGGAGCTTTTTTTTGAAAGAGAATCGGAGCACAATCAATACAATGTATGTACGGGCTCCTGCCTCAAGCTCTGCGAGCTGGCGCTTATGGTTTTAGATACGCTCGGCATAAAGAGGGATGTCGCGGTAATCGAGGAGAGCGATGACGAATATTCGGGCAGCAACGAGCGCCTCGTTTCGGAGTTCGGGGTTGCCTTCACCGATATGGAAACCGCAATAAAAAAGCTCTGCGTTTATTATGAAAAGCGCATAAACGAAATCGATGAGAAACTGCTTTGATTTCGCGTTTGGAGACGCATATGAAAAGGACAAAATGCATGGTCTGCGGAAACAATTTCTTTGCGGAGCCTCTGCTTACGCTCGACAACCTTCCGGACTCGGCGCAGGGTATGCCCGACGCCGGCAATCTTGAGAGCGACAGGGGCTTTGGGCTTGAGCTCTGCCGCTGCTCCGGCTGCGGACTGGTACAGCTGAACTCTGAGCCGGTGAGCTATTACAGGGACGTTATTCGTTCCTGCGGCTTCAGCGAAACCGTAAGGAGATACAGACTGGAACAGTGCTCGAGGTTTGTCGACATGTTCGGGCTGAGGGGCGGAAGGATTATCGAGGCAGGCTGCGGCCAGGGAGAGTTTCTCGACCTCTTTCGCGACCTAGACGTCGAGGCCTCCGGGCTTGAGCATAACGCCGTACTCGCGGAAAAGGCCAGGGAAAAAGGGCTTAGGGTATACGAGGGTTTTGCGGAGAGCGGAGAAACAAAAATAGAAGGCGCGCCCTACGACGCCTTCGTATCGTTCAACTTCCTGGAGCATCTGCCGGACCCGAACGCCTATCTGAGGTGCATATTCAACAATCTGAAGGACAGGGCCTACGGACTCGTCACGGTTCCGAGCCTGGAATACATTCTGGAGGAGGGCAGATGGTATGAGCTTATCCACGACCATCTCGCCTATTTCACGGAGGACACGATAAGGTTCTGTATGGAGCAAAACGGTTTCGTCGTGCTCGAATGCGGCCGATCAAACGGGGACTCGCTTCTGCTTGCGGTTCAAAAGAGGGAAAACGCCGTGCCGGACGGGATTTTGAAGGGCTTTTCGGCGCTTAAGGAGCAGCTTGAGGGCTACGTCTCTTACTACGCAGGGCGCGGCGGAAAGGTGGCTGTGTGGGGAGCGAGCCACCAATGTTTTACATTGCTCTCGGCGTCGGGCATAGCCGGAAAAATAGAGTATATAATCGATTCAGCCCCGTTCAAGCAGGGGCGCTACTCCCCCGCGACGCATGTGCCGATTGTTGCGCCGTCCAAGTTCCTCACGGAGCCGGTGGACGCGATAATAATAATCGCGCCGGCCTATACGAGGGAAATAGAAAAGGCCATCAGAACGGAATACGGCGAGGGACCGGACGTTTCGGCGGTTTTTATGAACAGGCTTGAAATTTTATAGGAGGCTCGAGCCTCGCCTGGGGGGAGGAAGCTTGGACCTTATTACGGTCATCGTGCCCGTGTACAATGCGGAAACGCATCTCGCCGCCTGCCTTGACGGAATTTTGTCGCAGACCTGCGAAAACCTGGAGGTTATTTTGATAGACGACGGCTCAAAGGACAAAAGCGGGGAAATGTGCGACCGCTACGCAGAAAAGGACGGGAGAATAAAGGTAGTACATAAGCAAAACGGCGGCGTATCAGCGGCGAGAAACGACGGGCTCGCGCTTTCAAGGGGAGAATGGATAACCTTTGTGGATTCCGACGACTATATAGCCTGCGACTTTATAGAAAAGCTCTATAATGCGTCTAAGGACAAAGCGGAGATTTCCGCCTGCTGCTGCAAGGTGCGCTTTGACGACATGGAGTTTGAAGAGCATTTTTTCGAAGGCTCGAAGCTCTTCGAGCGGGACAAAAGCGAGCTTTATCTGCAGACGATACGCGAGGACCGCTGCCGCCCGAAGCAGGAGGCGTACTACGCGTCAATAGGAATAGCCTGGGGCAAGCTTTACAGGAGGGAGCTCCTTGAGCGGATAAAGCTCGGCTTCGACACCGAGCTAAGCCAGATGGAGGATACGATATTCAATCTTCGGGCATTTTTCCATGCGTCTGCCGTAAATTATATCGACGAGGCGCTGTATTATTACAGGCAGTCGCACAGAACGGAGCTTAAGTCCGCCCGGTATTGGGAGAGCTTTGATGCAATATACGGGAGGGTGAGCGAAAAGATGCTGGATGCGCTCGAAGAGCTGTCTCTGACGGAGGACAGGGAGGTATTCGGGGCTTACTGTGAGGAGAGCATCTTCAGAATAGCGGATACCTTGAAAAAGTGCCTGCTGAATACGGAAAGAAAAGCGTTGCTTTGTGAAAAGAGAAATTCGGTCAGAGAGCTTGCGCTGCGCAGAGCAAACCGCCTGGTCATTAAAACCGCGTCGCCGTCCGCCTTCAAAAGCATTAAAATCAGGGCGATGCTGCTGCTTTTGAAGCTGAGATTGTATATGCCGGCGGTCATTATATACGGTTTGCAGCAAAAACTTAAAGGAAGGGGGGGCGGATGATGAGGATCGGAATAACAACATTTCATTTCGCGGAAAACTGCGGCGCCATGCTTCAGTGCTACGCGCTTCAGGAGAAGCTCAGGTCGATGGGCGCAGACACCGTGATAATAGATTATCGTCCGCAATATCATGAAAAACGCTATTCGGTTTTCGGCACGCCGCTGGAAAACGCGCGCGCATCCTACCGGAAATATCGGCCGCTGGGCGCTTTCACCGCGTCAAGGCGCGCTTTAAGAGCCTTTTTAGGTACGATAAAAGCACATAAAAACGCTATAAAAAGCCTTAAACTTAAATTCCGTTTCAAAAAGTTTATGAAGGCTAACCTTATACTCACAAAAAAATACAAAATGCCCGAGGAGCTGAGAAGGAACCCCCCAAAATGCGACGTATACGTCAGCGGCAGCGACCAGCTCTGGAACCCCGGCATAACGGGCGGAAAACCGGACCTTGTATACTATCTCGACTTCGCCCCGAGAGGGGCAAAACGGATAACCTACGCCGTCAGCGCCTGCGAGCTTGGAGAAATCCCGCCCGAAGCCGCCGAGGCGATAAAGAAGCTGGATTGCATCTCCCTAAGGGAAACTGAAATGAGAGACAAGGTGGAAGCAGTCTGCGGGAAAAAAGCGCATATATCGATTGACCCCGTTTTTCTCCTTCCTCCCGATAGATACTCGGGGATCATACGCGAGCCCGCGGTCAGTGAACCCTATATCCTCGTTTATGCTATACCCGACAGCGGAATTTCCAATTTCTGCGGGGCGGTGAACAAAATCGGGGAGAAATACAAAGCGCTTTATATAGACATATCGCCTGAAAGGCTTGCCATTCGCGGCCGCACACGTCACCTTTCGGCCGCTCCGGACGAGTTCCTGGGATACATACGAAAAGCGGATCTTGTGATAACTAATTCCTTTCACGCAACCGCGTTTTCGCTGCTCTTCAATAAGCGATTCGTAGCCGTGCCGAACAAAAGCCGCTCCTCGCGCATCACCGAGCTGTTGGGCAGGCTTGGGCTCCAGGACAGAGTAGTGTCTGAGCCGGAGGACGCCGCGGTGGTTGCCGGAGAGGACATCGATTATTCCGGGGCAAACGGCCTCATGGAGGATATGAAGCGGGAATCGGAAGATTACCTCCGCTATTCGATTTATAAGGACCGGGATCGTTTATATGCCGATTAAAAACAATGAGTCAAAACTGGTGCTGAGCATTAACGCTGAAAAAGTCGCCGGAAACGCTGTTTCCCTGCTTTATTTGTACGCAATGATAAGCGGCGCGCCGAATGTTTTCATAACACTAAAAATCGGCTTCCAGATTATGAGAATACTTTATCTGCTGATTGCCGCCCACTGCATGCTGCTCGTATTTCTGAAGGCAGGGCAGGATAGGGGGAGAGGCCGCTTTTTATGGCTGCTCATGCTCGTGCCGCTTGCATACAGCTGCGTATGGAAGGATTTGAATATAACGGGAACGGGAACGAACATACTCGTCATGCTTCCGTGCGTGATTTTGCTCGTTAAATCCGCGAACATAGATTTTAGTTCAATTTACAGGGCTGCAATCTTCTGGAGCGCAGTCTGCCTGCTTGCTTCGCTGCTTGCGAGGGCGCTTCCGGAGGCGTATATAAAGCTGGTTGCGGCCAGGTACAGGGAATACCCGTCAATATACTCAAACATGGCAGGCAGAGCCTTGAACGGCAGGATAGTCAGCCTTTATTCGAATAACGCAGGGCTATGCGCGTCTGTAATTCCTGCCATGGGCGCTTCGTTTTTTCTCGGATACTTCGGGCAAAGGCGCAGAAAGACTATTCTGCTTTACGGGCTTTTAATAATAATATGCATAGTTTTTACCGGGAAAAGGGGGCCGCTGGCGTTTTCGCTCTTTTCGCTGCTCCTCACCTTTTATGTCTGCACAAACACAAAGGCCAAAATATTCAAATGGTTCTTTGCGCTTTTACTTGTATTTTCGGTGCTGAGCGTGATAATCGCCCTGTCGGACAGCATACAGAACAGCGACTGGTACGTGAAGTTTTCCGAAACGATAAAGGGAATTGAAAGCGGAAAGGACATAACAAATTCGCGCACCATCCTGTGGAGATACGCCCTGAAAAGCTATAAGGGCAACGAGCTTTTCGGGGTGGGCTGGAATCAGCTCGTCAAGCACGTTCCGTACACGGACAACAGCGGTTACAGGCTCGCGACGCATAACGTATACATACAGCTTCTCGCCGAGACCGGCCTGGCCGGGCTGATACTGTTTTTGCTGCCGATGGCCGCCTCACTCGTAAGGACATGGAGGAGAGCCGCCGCAAGCAGGCTTCCCGAAAACGCGGGAAAGGAAGAGCGGGCCGCGGCTGCCTTCGCGCTTTTCTCCCAGCTCTATTTTCTGCTTTACTGTATATCCGGGAACCCCCTGTACGACAGCATATTCTGCATACCTTACCTCATCTCCTGCTTGCCTGCGCAATCTGTCCCGGGGATGAGAGGTGCTGTTATTGAACAGGTATAAAAAACTATCGCTTGATATTGTTCTCATTACGATAGGCCAGACCTCGACAAAGCTCATTTCGCTCCTGCTCCTGCCTCTTTTTACGGGCGTACTCAGCACGAAGGAGTACGGCGTATACGACCTTGTAATCACGACGGTGTCGCTGCTCAGTCCCGTTATGACTATGGTGGTCTTCGAGGCCGTAATCAGGTTCTGCCTTGACAGGCAGTACGATTCTTCTCAGATACTCAGCATAGGGGTCGCGTTTACGCTCGCCGGAAGCCTGGCATTCTCGGTGGCGGCGCCGCTGCTGGCAAGGCTCGGGCTGACAGGCGATCACCCGCTTCTTGTCATTGCGTATTTTTTCGCCGTCAATATGCATAACGTAATCGGTTCTTATCTTAAGGGTACAGACAGGGTGAAGCTCTATTCCGTTTTCGGAGTGCTGAGCTCGGCCCTGGTTATCTCGCTGAATCTGCTTTTTGTAGCCGTTATGAGGCTCGGCGCGGCGGGATTTCTTCTGGGCGGAACTCTCGGATGCTTTCTGAGCTGGTGCGTCGTCCAGGCGAAGTGCAATTTTTTGAGAAGCGTCGTTAACCCTTTTAAAATCGAAAAAGAGGTTTATAAGGCCGTCACAGCTTACACGCTCCCGATGATACCGAACTCGATAAGCTGGTGGGTGAGCAATTCCTCGGACAAATTCATGCTGAAGATAATGGTGAGCGTGTCCTGCGTAGGGGTCTATTCGGTCGCGTATAAGGTGCCGACGCTCATTACGGTCATCTCGTCGATTTTTATAAGCGCCTGGCAGATATCCGCTGTAAAGGATTTCGGCTCGAAGGAATCCGTGGATTTCTTCTCCAGCGTATACAGAGTGTTCTCGTCCTTCAATATCGTGCTGGCATCGGCTCTCATCTGCTTTTCAAAAATTATCGGAACGCTTTTGTACAGCAGGGATTTCTTCGGAGCGTGGAAGCCGTCCATGATAATCTTCTTTGCATATGTTTTCAATTCGATGTCCGTGATGCTGGGGAGCGTCTACACCTCCGCCAAACAGACAAAACCGATATTCTACTCGACGGCCGCGGCGGCGGTTTCCAATATCGTTATGAATTACTTTTTTATAAGATCCATGGGCATGCACGGCGCCGCGATCGCCACATGCGCAAGCTACATGCTCATATGGCTGATAAGGCTCATAGATTCGCGCCGGATAATGGTATTGTCCGTGGATTACTTAAGGGACATAATCTCCTACGCGCTGATTATGGTTCAGATTGCGCTGATGTATCTTGAGACCTCGTTTTCCGTCCATGCCGCCGTCATTATTCTCGGAGCGGTACTCGCGATCAACGGACGAAAGCTTCTCAATCGAGAAATGCTGAGGCTATTAAAAACCAAGCGGGAGGCGTAAAGGGGCGTTCCGCTGAAGGAGGAAAAATGATAAACAAACCGGGAGCAGTAACCATCGGCATGGCGGGCGCGGGACGCGCCGCGGAGCTGCACTGCGAGGCCTACCGCAGAGTCTCGGGCGTGCCGGTATACCTAAAAAGAATAATCGCGCCGAGAGCGGAGCAGGTATTCGCGGCTAAGGAGCGTTTCGGCTTCAAGTACGCCTCGCAGGAATTTAACGACCTTATCGAAGACCATGAAATAGACGTCATTGACATCTGCACCCCGCCCTATCTGCATTATGAGATGATAAGGGAGGCAATCGGAGCCGGAAAGCACGTCATATGCGAAAAGCCGCTCACGGGCTACTTCGGAAGTTCCGGCGACGGGGAGCCGGTGGGAATCAGGGTGCCGAAAAGCTTTATGTATAAGGAGCTTATTGCTTCGCTCGAACGGCTGAAAAGCCTTGTGGAAGCGTCGGATAAGAAGTTCATGTACGCGGAAAATTTTGTTTACGCGCCGGCGGTCATGAAGGCCGCCGAGATAGTATGCGCCAAAAAGAGCCGGATACTCTACATGAAGGGAGAGGAGAGCCTGAAGGGCTCAAGCTCCCGCGTGGCGGGCGAATGGAGCAGGACAGGCGGCGGCACCTTCATCCGCACCGGCTCGCATCCGCTCTCCGCCATCCTTTGGCTGAAATGGCAGGAGGGGGCGGCGCACGGAAAACCGATATCGGTCGAGAGCGTGCTGGCCGATATGGGGCGCGTAACTCCGACGCTGTCCGATTACGAGCACAGGCATATCGCGGCCCGCCCGAACGACGTCGAGGACATGGGAACGGTAATACTGACATTTTCCGACGGCTCAAAGGCTGTCATTATTGCTACGGATACCCTGCTTGGAGGGAGCAGGAATGATATAGAGCTCTACTGCAACGACGCGGCTATTATCTGCACACTTACAATGAACGACGCGATGTCCGCGTATATGCTGGACGAGGACGGACTGGACGGCGTTTATCTTTCGGAGATGCTGCCGTCAAAGACCGGCTGGAACAAACCCTTTATAGCCGACGAGATAATGCGCGGCTATGCGGGTGAAATGCAGGACTTTATGGAGTGCGTTTACTTCGACCGCGAGCCGAAGTCCGGCTTCAGGCTCGCCTGCGAGACCATAAACATTATCTACGCCGCCTATATGTCCGCCGAACTGGGAAGGCGCATATACTTATGCGGCGGCGAAACGGCGAAAAGGCCTGAGTACAGCTTCTCTTCCCAGAGGTAGGGCGAGGCGTTTGAAGGGGGCGCGCGGGCGGCCGCGCGCCCCGACGCTTGCTTTCCTTAAAGTTTGACTTGACAAATCATCTATCTTTGATAGAATGATTTAAAACGCTGAAGAGCGGACGGGACTGGCGGTACCGCAGACCATTGATACAGAAAAACCGATAGCTTCGCGGTACGCCTTGCCCTGCAAAACAGGGCGAAGGTCTATTTTTTTACTTGATTGGAGAGAAGCAAATGCCTATTACGGAATACTTAACGCGAAACGCAAAGCTTTACGGCGATGATGTGGCGCTTATCGAAATCAATCCGGAGCACGAACCCGCCCAGGAAGCATGGAAGGAATCGCCTCTGGTGGTCACCGATCCGGAAAACGCCTACCGGCGCGAAATCAGCTGGGCGGACTTTGACTGCAGGGCGAACCGTTTTGCAAACCTTCTGCTGGCTCACGGGGTGAAAAAGGGCGACAAGGTCGCGATACTGCTGATGAACTGCCTTGAATGGCTGCCGATATACTTCGGCATACTCAGGACAGGCGCCCTTGTCGTGCCGCTCAACTATCGCTATACCGCCGAGGAGATACAATACTGCCTCGACCTGTCGGATTCCTCCGTACTCATTTTCGGGCCTGAATTCACCGACCGCGTCGACAGCATCCAGGGCGCCATGCCGAAAATACGACTTCAGTTCTACGTCGGGACGCGCTGCCCGGATTACGCCCTCAGCTATTTCAAATTCATATCCTACTGCTCAAGCAGGGATCCTAAGATACCCATAACCGACGACGATTTCTCGACGATTTACTTTTCCTCAGGAACCACTGGCTTTCCAAAGGCTATTTTGCATAAGCATTCAAGCCTCATACACGCCGCAGAGTGCGAGCAGAAGCACCACGGGCAGACCAGGGACGACTGCTTCCTCTGCATGCCGCCGCTGTACCACACCGGCGCCAAGATGCATTGGATGGGAAGCCTTTTGTCCGCAAGCCGCGCCGTGCTGCTGAGAGGCGTAAGTCCGAAATGGATAATGGAGACTGTAAGCAGCGAGGCCGTGACGATAGTATGGCTGCTCGTTCCCTGGGCGCAGGATATTCTGGACGCTCTGGACAGCGGCGAAATAAAGCTCGGCGATTATAAGACCGACCAGTGGCGTCTCATGCACATCGGAGCGCAGCCGGTTCCGCCGAGTCTTATCAAGCGCTGGATGGAGTACTTCCCTAAGCATCAGTACGATACGAACTACGGGCTTACCGAAGGCATCGGCCCCGGTTCCGTCCATCTCGGGGTCGAGAACATACATAAGGTCGGCGCGATAGGCATACCCGGTTACGGCTGGGAAGCGAGAATTGTTGATGAAAACCGCAAAGATGTCAAGCGGGGCGAGGTTGGCGAGCTGATACTAAGAGGCACGGGACTGATGACCTGCTATTACAACGACGAAAAGGCAACCGCCGAGGTACTGAAGGACGGCTGGCTCTACACCGGCGATATGGCCATGCAGGACGAGGACGGCTTCTATTATCTCGTGGACAGAAAAAAGGACGTCATAATCACGGGCGGCGAGAACATATATCCCGTGCAGATCGAAGACTTCCTCCGAAGCTGCGAATGGGTAAAGGACGTGGCTGTTATCGGCCGAGCCCATAAACGCCTGGGAGAGATCGCGTCGGCAATAATCGAGCTTAAAGAGGGCGCGACCTGCAGCGTTCAGGACATAGAGGAATTCTGCAAGGTGCTGCCGCGTTACAAACGCCCGAGGGAAATAATATTCGACGTCGTTCCGAGAAATCTTACGGGAAAGATAGAAAAACCCAAGCTGCGCGAAAAATACGGTGCGCTCGACATCGTAGCCCAGCAGACCATCAACTGATAAAACAACAGATGCGCGGGACGTAAGCTCCCGCGCATCGCGTTTTGCAGACAAAGCCGCTTTGGGGTGAAAACCAAAGCGGCTTTGAACTCATAAATTATCCGTAAATGAACTTAGATTAAGGAGAATGCGATGACCAGTCCCGCGAAAACTATGGACGAAGTGGATACCAGCTTGATAAGAATGTTCAGAGAAGGACCGGAGGTATCCTTGAGAGGATCGCCGACGGTGTCGCCGATAACGGCCGACTTGTGGCAGTCGGAGCCCTTGCCGCCGAAATGTCCGGCTTCTATATACTTTTTCGCGTTATCCCAGGCGCCGCCCGCGTTGCTCATAAAGACAGCCATTGCGAAGCCCGATACGGTGACGCCGCAGAGGAGTCCCACAACTCCGTTGGCGCCGAGAACAAGACCGGTGATAAGCGGGATCACGACCGCGGAGAGCGAGGGGATGGTCATTTCCTTAAGAGCGCCCTTCGTGCAGAGGTCGACGCAGGAAGCGTAGTCGGCGTCCGCTGTGCCTTCCATAAGACCGGTTATTTCCTTGAACTGGCGGCGGACTTCAACGACTATGCTCTGGGCAGCGCGCTGAACGGCCGACATGGTCATGGCGGAGAAGAGGAAAACCAGCATGGTGCCGATGAACATCCCGACGAGGACGGGGGGATTGGTAAGCGAGATATTCATTGCCTTTCCGGCAGCCTGCATTTTGTCGGCGGCGATGTCCACATATGAAACGAGAAGCGCAAGCGCCGTAAGTGCGGCCGAGCCTATAGCAAAGCCCTTTCCGGTGGCGGCCGTCGTATTTCCGAGAGAATCCAGAGCGTCGGTGCGCTCACGGACTTCCTTGCCGAGACCGGCCATCTCCGCGATGCCTCCGGCGTTGTCGGCGACGGGACCGTAAGCGTCACAGGCAAGCGTGATTCCGAGCGTGCAGAGCATTCCGACCGCAGCGACGCCTATGCCGTAAAGGCCCTTGTTGAAGCTTGAGGCGCCGCCGGCCGCGTAAAAGCTTACCATGACGCCGATACCGACGGTCAGGATGGGAGCTATCGTGGATTTCATGCCGAGCGAAAGTCCGCCGATAACGAGAGTCGCGCTTCCGGTGGTGGTGGATTCGGCAAGTCCCTTAAGCGGCTTGTAGGAATCGGAGGTGAAGTATTCCGTAAAGTATCCTATAAGACATCCCGCGACAAGACCGGTAAGGATGGCCACATAGATACCCATGTTGCCGTTCATAACGAAATATGTGAGGGGAGCGGTTGCAACGGCCGCAATCACCGCTGCGGAATAGGTGCCTGTACGAAGGGTTCTCAGCAGGGCCATCTGATCCGCGTTCTCGCGGGTCCTGATGAAAAAGGTTCCTATAACCGAGGAAATGACGCCGACGACGGCGATCGCAATCGGCAGGAACATTCCGGACCAGCCGTATCCGGCCGAAGCACCGATCGCGAAGGTAGCAAGGATGGATCCGACGTAGGACTCGTAAAGGTCGGCGCCCATACCGGCGACGTCGCCAACGTTGTCGCCAACGTTGTCCGCGATGACCGCCGGGTTCCTTGGGTCGTCCTCGGGTATTCCGGCCTCAACCTTACCGACGAGGTCGGCGCCCACGTCAGCAGCCTTGGTGAATATTCCGCCGCCGACGCGAGCGAACAGAGCCATCGCAGACGCGCCCATGCCGAACATTACCATTGTTGTGCCAATGACCTCAGGAGTGCTGTTAAACCCGTATTTAAGGACCAAAAACCAGGTTGTGATGTCGAAAAGGCCGAGCCCGACGACCGAGAAGCCCATGACCGAGCCCGAGGAGAAAGCCACGTTCAAACCCTTATTCAGGCTTTGGCTGGCGGCGTTTGCCGTGCGGGCGTTTGCCGCGGTAGCGATCTTCATGCCTATGAATCCGGCGAGCAGACTGTAACAGCCTCCCGTCACAAACGCTACGGGCACAAACTTCGAGACAAGTCCGGCGTAAGCAAGAATGCCGAGAAGGATAACCATGACGATGTAAAACTTCATGACTGAGCTGTACTGACGTTTGAGATAGGCGTTTGCGCCCTGACGGATTGCGCCGGCGA
The DNA here is from genome assembly GCA_029268065.1 of Clostridiales bacterium. GTDB lineage: Bacteria > Bacillota > Clostridia > Oscillospirales > Oscillospiraceae > DUPK01. The sequence continues at coordinate 36,882 of JAJUHC010000014.1, forward strand.
TTTTCTGCATCGCGGGAGTGCCTTCCGAAAACGCCAGCACCTTACGGCTTTGAGCAAAGGCGAACAGAAGCGCTATAAGAGCTCCGACTTCACCAATCCAAAAATATTTTTCCAAAATGATCATTCCTCCCAATACGGTTCAAACTAATAACAATATTCTAATAAATGAATATACAACAAGTCAATTAGCGGAAAAGCCGGAAAATCAGAAGATATTTTATGTGAGTTATAGAATTTTAACAATTTAAAAAAAGTTACTTAACACAATCTTAAAATAAAAAACCGGCGGTTTTTCAGGTTTTATAACTTTTTTTAAAAAATATTATGTATTTTTCTTAAAATATTTATCATATATGCAACTTATATTGCAATTTTGAAAGCGATGGATTATAGTTTATCATGAGGAAAAATTTTTAACAAATTATAAAGGGTGCGTCCGAAATCGTCGGACACACCCTTTTTATGCAGCCGCATTTTTATGCTTTGTTGTATAACTCTGCGTGCTTTTCTGAAAGCTTGTAGACGCCATCGAAGTTCACATGCGGATTATATACATCCTCAAGCCTGTCGTGCAGTTCCTTTGCCAAAAAGAGGTTTTGCCTGGCCTTTTCAAGCAGGGAATCATAAAGCTTTTGTTCCTCCCGCAGCATGTGTTTGTTTTCACGATATTTTTCCTTATCCACAAGGGCGTCGAGCCTTACATGCTTGAAGCTTCCTCCGTCGTAAGGCGTTTCCGCAGTGACGCTTAAAAACGCGAGAGAAAGCTCGGGAATCAGGAGATGCTCCGCTCTGTCCGGGTAAAGAGGAGAGAGGCAAAGCACCGCCTTATAGCCGGATTTAAGGGCGCAGTCCAGTATGTGGCGAAGCATCAGGGGCGCGAGTCCGAACTCGTTGTCGATAATGCAGACCCTGCCGCAAAGGGCCTTGACGGTGTCGTATCGGCTTATCGCTCCCTCGCAGGTAAACGCGCTGAGAAAGCGGCGAATGACGGCGCCGCCTTTGCCCATTTGCGTGAATTCCCTCGCGCATATGCCGCCGGCGCGTCTCAAAATCGTTTCGACTATCTTATCGCTTATCAGCGGAGAATAGATGTCACGCCCGATTTGGGACGCCGCCGCGAGATATTTGTAAGCCTTGGCATAATAGGCCTTATACTCCGCGCTCATTGCTTTTACGAGCTCTTTTTTATCCGAAAGCGCCCTGAAATCGTAGAATTCCCCCATATTCAAATACCTCGCCGCGACTCCGGGATAATCGGGCTCGAGTATGTGCGGCGCGGTTCCGTCCATATACGCCACTCCGAATTCAGGTAATATTATTCCGTCGAGAGAGTCGGGGTCTCCCGAGCAATGTATGTATTCCGCCGACAGGCCCTTTTCCTCGGCGATTTTTCCGAGCCTTTTCATAAAGCTGGACTTGCCGCAGCCGGGACCGCCCTTGATTATGTAAAGAAAACGCGTATCCTCGCTTTTTGTGATTTCGTCGCAAAGTGAATAAATCCCGTTTCCGGTGTTGGAGCAAATGAAATAATGAGTGCCTGCAGACATATCAAAAATCCTTTCGATAAATTTCTTTTTTCCACACTCATATTTATGCAAAGCAGATGCAAATTGATAATAAAAAACCGCCCCGTTTTCCGGACGGGGCGGTTTTGCAGCTGTCAAAGAACCGCAATTTTCAAATGTAAAATATCAGGAATTCATACCAAGCTTAAGCGCCTGCCTGTTGTATTCTATCATCTGAGGCTTGGAGGCGGGCACGCACTTGAGGATGGAGGCGTCAAGCGCCTCGGCCGAGCAGAAAGCAAGCTCCGCAAAGAGCTTTCCGAGGAGGATGACGTTTCCGAGCCCCTTGAGCCCGCTGTCCTCAGCAAGCTTTGTCGCCGGAACGTAGAAAACTCTAATATCCGTCCTTTCGACCTTCTTTGCTATCATCGAGCTGTCGACGATTACCGTTCCGCCGGGCTTAACCGTGTCGATAAATTTATCGAAGGAGGGAAGATTCATGACTATGAGGGCATCGGGATTCAAAACCAGCGGCGAGCCTATGGCCCTATCGCTGACGCAGACGCTGCAGTTTGCGGTGCCGCCGCGCATTTCGGGACCGTAGGAGGGAAGCCAGGAGATCTCCCTTCCTTCGATCAGGCCGGCGTAAGCCGCCACCTTGCCCGCAAACAGCAGGCCCTGCCCGCCGAAGCCGGCGAGAACGAGATTCAGATCCGGTCTCATTTCGCTGCGCCTCCTTCGGTGATATCCTTGTAGACCCCGAGCGGGTAGTAGGGGAGCATATTGCTGCGAAGCCAGTCCAGAGCTTCGTTCGGCTCGAGCCCCCAGTTCGTCGGGCAGGAGGAAACAACCTCGATTATCGAGTAGCCCCGGCCGTTGACCTGATTTTCAAAAGCCTTCTTAATCGCCTTTTTGGCTATGAGCACGTTCTTCACGCTGTCGACGGTGACTCGCTGCGCGAGCGCGACGCCGTCCAGAGTCGAGAGCATCTCGCACACCCTTATGGGATAACCCGCGGTTTTGACGTCTCTGCCGTAGGGGCTCGTCTGAGTGACCTGGTTCGGCAGGGAGGTGGGAGCCATCTGCCCGCCGGTCATGCCGTAAATGGCGTTATTGACGAAGATTATTGTTATGTTCTCGCCTCTCGCGGCGGCGTGTACGGTTTCGCACATGCCGATGGCGGCAAGGTCGCCGTCGCCCTGATAGGCGAACACGATATTATCCGGGCAGGCCCTCTTGAGGCCCGTCGCAACGGCCGGAGCGCGTCCGTGGGCCGCCTCGACCATATCGCAGTTGAAAAATTCGTAGCACATAACCGAGCAGCCGACGGGAGCCACTCCGACAGTGCGTCCTTCGATTCCGAGCTCGTCTATCGTTTCGGCGACAAGACGGTGTATTATTCCGTGCGTGCAGCCGGGGCAATATGAAAACTGCCTTTCGGTCAGGGCGTCGGGTCTTTTAAATACTACTGCCATTATTTCGCACCTCCGAGGATGGTTTTAATTTCGCCGAGGACCTCATCGGGAGTCGGGATTATGCCGCCGGTGCGTCCGCGGAAGTATACCGGCCTTTTGCCGTTTACAGCGAGGCGCACATCCTCAACCATCTGTCCCATGCTCATTTCGACGGCGAGGAAGGCTTTAGCCTTGTCGGCCGCCTTGCTTATAACCTTTTCGGGGTAGGGCCAGAGCGTGATCGGGCGGATAAGACCAACCTTCAGGCCTTCCGCCCGGGCCGTGTTTACCGCGCTGCGGCAGATACGCGAAGAGGCGCCGTACGCTACCAGGACAAGCTCGGCGTCGTCCACAAGGTATTCCTCTGCGCGCTGCTCCGTTTCCTTGATCGCGGCATAGCGCTCAAAGCGCTTGTCCACGGTATATTCAAGGACGTTGGGGTCGAGGAAAAGCGAGTTTGTGATATTGCGCGGACGCTGATTCCTGTGCCCGTTTGTCGCCCAGGGCTTTTCGGCAGAAGCGCCCGTTGATTTCTCGGGCAGAACGACAGGCTCCATCATCTGTCCCAGCATACCGTCGGTGAATATCATCGCGGGCATGCGGTACTTGTCGGCAAGGTCAAAGGCTCGGGAAACAAAGTCTACGGCCTCCTGTACCGTGGAGGGCGCGAAAACGAGAATATGCAGGTCGCCGTGTCCCGGAGCGCGGGTAGCCTGGAAATAATCTGCCTGGGAAGGCTGAATGCCGCCGAGACCGGGACCGCCGCGCTGGACGTTTACAATAACAGCCGGAAGGTCGCAGCCCGCAAGGTAGGATATGCCCTCGGACTTAAGGCTGATGCCGGGTGAGCTTGAAGAAGTCATGGCGCGCGCTCCCGCGGAGGCGGCGCCAAGCACCATGTTTATTGCGGATATCTCTGATTCCGCCTGCAGGAAGGTGCCGCCTACCTTTGGCATTTTTTTCGCCATGTAGGCGGCGAGCTCGGTCTGAGGCGTGATCGGATATCCAAAAAAAAGACGGCAGCCGGCGCATATCGCGGCCTCCGCGAGGGCTTCGTTGCCCTTCATCAGAACTTTTTCTGCCATAAGAATTATCCTTTCTACTATCTTTCTACGGTTATGGCCACGTCCGGGCACATTATCGCGCAGGAGCAGCAGCCCGTGCATTTCGACTCGTCAGTAAGCTCTGCGGGATGATAGCCCTTGTCGTTGATACGGTCGGAAAGCGCGATTATCCCCTTCGGACAGGCCTTCACACAGAGCTCGCAGCCCTTGCAATAAAATTCGTTTACTATGATTTTTGCCATAATAACCTCCATTTGCCCCGCAAACAGGCAATCCCTGAGCTCCTTTGCCGGAGGAGCGGTGAATTGTGCCGCGGCTGCCGCTTTAAGGCGAGCGGCGCGCATTTTTTATATAAAGCCGGCGCGGTTTTGGGCCGGCGTTGCTTACGCCTTTAAGTGCCCCAGGGCGTACGGACAAATATTTCGACGGGATAAACGGACTCCGCGCCGGACTGAGCGGCGACCCGCTTCGGCGCGGTGGTGAATCTGAGAGGCAGCCCGAGCAGCCTCGCCGTTTCGCTCGCGAAGGGCATCGAATCCATTATGGTCTCAGGCGTCGTAAACTCCTTGAGGTGCGAATTGTTCACCACTCCCGTGGCCTTGAGCCTGGAAGCCTCCTCGATCTCCCGCAGTATCGCCGCCGCGGCCTCGGGCTCCGATGCCAACGGGCGGTATCGGTTTATAACATACAGCATGTCGTAATCGTAAGACCTTATCTTAGGGGCGTAGCGCCCCAGGGCGGTGGCCCCCACGTCGTCGCCCCCCGCGTCGATTATGACAAAGCCGGAGCTTCCGAAAACACCGCTTATTTCCGCGCTGAGGGCAGGGTTGTCAAGCGTCGTATTCGCAAAGGAGGGGGCGACTAGCCTTATCCCGTGCTCGCTTAAAAGCCCCCCGTACTCGGAGGAGCGAAAATAGGGGTTCACCACGTCCATGTCAACGAGCGTAACGTTTTCGCCCCGCTTTGAAAGGTCAAGAGCAAGATTGAGGGACAGGTTCGTTTTTCCGCAGCCGTAATGCCCGCATATTATGGTCAATCGCTTTATCTGCGGCATTTTACCACCTCGCTATAAAACGGTATTTTAACATAATTCGGCGGCCAAATCAACCTGAGGGGGCACACTTTTATAAATTATTGAGAATAAACAGAAATCAATATGGAAACAATCAGAAGGATACCCGCGCGGCACGGCGCCGCGCGGGTCAGACTGTCAAAAAACCTAAGATCAAAAAATGCGCAAACAGTATTTAAGGCGGATATACAATACAAGTGCAACACAAAAAAGACGTGACTCAAAGCTCATGATCTTATTTTTCCGGCGGCGTGTACGCCGGAAAAATACATTAACCCGCGCAATTGTGCGCGACCGGGGGTATCGCGGCTTCAGCCGCGTATCAAGGGGGTATTGGATACCCCCTTGAAGCGTGTCGAAACACTTTTTCGACACGCTCACCCGCGCGGCACGGCGCCGCGCGGGTATAAGTCATGATGCGTAAAAGGCATCATTCAACGTCGTCGCTGCTCTCACGGTCCACGTCTACACGCACCCTTTCAACGCGCATGGACTCGGCTTCAAGTACGGTCACCGTGAGAGTCTGATATTTGAAGCTGTCGCCGGGTACGGGAAAGCGATCCAGCATCTCTACCGCCCAGCCGCCCACGGTGATGTATTCGCTGTCAAAATTGCGGGGCTCAAAGCCGACCACGTCGAACATATCATATATGTTCATGCTCCCGTCAACCTCATAGCTGCCGTTAGCGCCGGCTATCACATCGTGCTCCACGTCGTCGCTCTCGTCGAAAATATCCCCGACTATTTCTTCCATTATGTCCTCAAGCGTGAGGATGCCCATGGTCCCGCCGAATTCGTCCACAACGATCGCCATATGGAGGCGCTTCTGCCTGAATTCCCTCAGAATCGACGAAATGGTGCGGGTCTTATGCACAAAAACAGGCTCCGAGAGCATATCCCTTACATTCACGTCCTCGCCCGCAATAATCGCTTTAATCAGCCGCTTTGTGGAGAGAATGCCGATGATGTTGTCGATGCTGTCGTCGTAGACGGGTATCCTCGAGTAGCTCAGCTTATCCTTATCGTCCAGGAGCACGGAAATGTCGTCATTTATGTCAAAGGCCTCTACGTCGACCCGCGGGATAAGTATTTCCCTCGCGGTGACGTCGGAAAACTCTATTGCCGAACGTATGAGCTCGCCCTCGCGTTCAGTAAACACGCCCTCGTCCTCAATGGTATCGAGAATATCCACGAGCTCCTCGTCGGTTACGGTAGGCTCGCCGTTTTTGGGAGTCCAGAGCGGGGAAAGCTTCTCCACCATCGCCGATACTGCGGCGGTAAAGGGCAGGAAAACGGCCATCGCGAGCTTTATCGGACCGGAGCTGTGATAAACTGTGCTTACGGAGCTGCCCAGTCCTATAATTTTAGGCAGGATCTCGCCGAAAATCAAAAGAATTACCGCGGCGCCGACACCGGCCACGAGATCCGCGTTCCGGGGAAAAAGGCGGGCTGCAAGCGTTGCGGCGGCCGAGGAGAAAGCAATATTGACAAGTGTGTTCCCGACAAGAACGGTGGCCAGAAACCTCGGAAAATTGTCGTTTATGAAAAGCGCGGTTTTCGCCTTCCTGTTGCCGTTGTCGGCGGCGTTTTTGATGCGCAGCTTGTTGGCGGACGCAAAGGCTATCTCGGAGCTCGAAAAGAAGGCCGACAGCGCGAGCAGAGCCAGAAGCAGGAGGAAAATATGCCACGAGGAAGCTAGCATGAGGGCGCCTCCTTCAGAGGACTTCCTGCGGAGGGAACCTCGTCCTCGTCGTAGATCTCGCCAAACAGCACCTCGAGAATATCCTCCATCGTGACCATTCCGAGGGCCTTGCCGTCTTCCCCGGTGACTATCGCGATATGGGTCCTGCTGCGCCCGAGACCTTCGAAAAGCATGTCGAGCTTCATGTCGGGCTTGATGAAATACGGGTGCGTGATGGAGTTTTTCAGCACAAGGGGCCTGTTGTGGAGCGTGCCGTGCAGAAAGTCCTTGGAGTGCAGTATTCCGACAATGTTGTCCTTACGTCCGGAGTATACGGGGATTCTTGAATACTTTTCGGAGAGGATTTTCCGCTTGATGCTCTCACGGTTCTCGTTCAGGTCTATTGACACCATTTCGGAGACGGGTATCATGACGTCCTCGGCGCTGATATCAGAAAATTCAATGGCGGACTTGATAAGCTCGCCCTCTTCGTGCTCGATTATGCCCTCCTCCTCAATGCTGTCTATCATGGTCTGAAATTCATCTTCGGTGAGGAGCGGGGCCTCTTCCTTTTTAAGAAAATACCTTTTGATTATGTTCCCGAGCTTAATGAAAAGCCAGGTTACGGGCGTAAGTACGTACAGAAGCACGAGGACGGGCGCGGAAACGCGCATCGCAAAAGCGTCGCTGTTTGCCTTTGCGATATTTTTCGGCAGCGTTTCGGCAAAAAAGAAAATAATGACAGTGAGGAAAACCGTGGCTATCAAGGGACCTATCGAGCCCCAAAGCTGAACCGCGAGACTTGTGGCCAGAACAGACGCGAACACATGGCAGAGGTTTGTCCCTATAAGGAGAGTGGTGAGGGCTTTGTCAAACTGCTCCAGTATAAGAACCGCCCGCGCCGCGCGTGCGCTGCCCTCCTCCGCCTTCCTCTTCAGCCGGATTCTGTTCGCGTACGAAAACGCAGTTTCGCAGCCGGAAAAATAACCGCTGAGAAGGATAAATATTAAAAGTAAAATACATCGGGGAATACTGCCCTCGGGCATGATTTCAATTTCATCTCCATCTGATAAGTAATGATTAGTATTGCTGAACGAACATTATAGTATTTTTTAATGCAAAACGCAATGTTTTAATCAAAGCACGCTTCAAAGGGAAAAATCCTCCTCGGAATAGGAGGCGGTCTTGAGCCTTATCGGTTCCGGAGGACGGCGTTTGAAGGGATCGTAAGAAAATCTGGAACAGGAAGCGTCGCGGCTTACAACGCCCCTTTTTATGCACATGACGTTCCCGTTCCCAATGTCGCTTGCGTGGTTGCAGTAAGAGCAGGAGGGCTCCACGTTTTTACGGAAAAGCGTTTTCGACATATGACTTCCTCGTTTTCTTATGTATTTTGCCAGGCGAAAAACAAATGCGGGCAGAGAAATACACCTATATTATATACCTTTTCCCCGCATAGTTCTATATTTTTTTCTGCAAAAGATTATGGATGTGGCGAAAAAGAACAAAAGAACGATCAGTGAAAAAACCGAGGAAATTAGGAGCGCCGTGTGAAAGTTCAGCGAGGCGATTTCTTCCACCTGCTCCGCGAGATAGGCGGCTACGGGTTCCTTAAGAGACAGAAAACGCGTGGCCGCAAAGATAAGAGCGGCCGAAATGCCCGCGTGCAGAAACTTTCCCAGTATATAGCTTTTTACTGAAAGTCCGGAGCCGCTTATGAAGGACAGCACCTGGCAGTGTACGGAAAGCCCCGCCCAGCCCAGCATGAAGGCGGCCATGGTAATCGCGCTCCTCAGCTCTCCAGCCACTTCGTTCAGGCTCCATACGCCGGACGTCAGCTCTATTATGCCCGTAAGCAGCCGTTCGCACCACAGGCCGTCAAGCCCCAGCGGCGAAAGCAGGAACGCAAGGAACGAAGCTATACGCGGTATCGCCCCGCTCGCAAAAAGCAGCTTGATTATAACCGTGAAAAAAATAACGAAAGCGCTGATATTCAGCATGGAGCTGAAAGAGCCCGTCACGGACTGCGTGAACGCGGTTGAATAGTCGACCGCAGCCACGCGTATGCTTTTTGAAGCCTGCTTCCGGCTGCCCGAAGCGCCCCAGCGTCTGAATATTATCCCGACGAGCACGGAGGAAACCATATGGACGGAATAAAGCAGCAGGCCTATCATACTGCTTGAAAAAATGCCGGCTCCCACGACCCCGAAAATAAACGCGGGGCCGGAGTTGTTGCAGAAGCTCAAAAGACGCTCCGCCTCGTCCCTGCTGATGCTCCCGCATTTATAAAGCGATATGGCGGTTTTCGCGCCGACGGGATATCCCCCGATAAAGCCCAGAGCGAAGGCGGCTGCGCAAGCGCCTCTTATATTGAAAAGAGGCTTCATGACGGGCTCGAAAAAGCGGCCTATTTTGTCGGCAAAGCCAAGCTCCACTATAAGAGAGGAGGCGACGAAAAACGGGAAAAGCGAGGGGATGATTACGTTGAAGCAGAGGTTGAGACCGTCCCTTGCCGCGGCGGCGGAGGTCTTTGAATAAAAGATCAGCGCGTAAACCGAAAGAGCAAGAACCGAGAATACTATCGCATCGGTCGCCTTTCTGCTCCTGATTATCCTGTACACAAAACCACCCCCGATTACGGAAAGCTTAGCCCTGCGGGAACCCTTTAAATTTTATGCGCCGAAGCAATTTTTTTGCATGTCCGGCATAAAATCCACTGAAGGGGGGCGATTGATTTGAAAAAAAGAAGGCCTCAGGACCTTGCCGAAACAGCCTCGGATTTTTTCGATCTGCCCGGCGGCATCGCTACCGGTATGCCGCGAGTTGAAATAAGCGGGGGAAGGCAGCTTCTCATAGAACAGCACAAGGGGATAATCGAATACAGCCCGAATGAAATTTCCGTCAACTCCTCGAAGGGCGTCATCAGGGTGCGCGGGGAGGCTTTGGAGCTGCGCGCAATGACGGCAAATCAACTTCTCGTGAGCGGCCTTCTTTTCGGTATCGAATTTGAGTATTGAGGAGGGCCTTATGAACGGTATTTTTAACCTTCTGCGCGGCAGCGCCAGAATCGATATATACGGACAATATCCGGAGCAGTTCATAAACGCGATGGCAAGACGCTCCGTTCCTTTCTGGAAGTTCAAAAAGCCTCAGAGGGGAACGGCTTCGGTCTTTGTGCCCCTTTCCTTCGTCGGCGAGGCGAAAAGGGCAAGCGAGGGGACGGGCTGCGAAATAAAAATCGCGGAAAAGAGAGGGTTTACGCATTTTATTTACGGACTGCGGCGGCGCTGGGTGCTGATCGCTGGATTATTTCTCTGCTTTGCGGCGGTGTCGATCCTTTCACTCTTCGTGTGGGAGATCGAGGTCACGGGCAACGAAAGGGTTCCGACGAGCGAGATACTTTCCGTACTCGGAAATCACGGCGTGCGAATAGGCATGTTCAGCCTTTCGATCGATCAGCAGGATCTGAGAAGCAGGGTGCTTTACGAGCTTAAGGATCTGTCGTGGATAACCGTGAACATCGTCGGAACGAGGGCCGAGGTCATAGTTCGGGAGCGCGTAAAAAAGCCTGATATGGTGGACGTCAATAAGCCGACGAACGTAATCGCCTCGAAAAGCGGCGTAATCGTAAAAATGAACGTTTTTCAGGGCCAGCCCGCCGTCGGGGTCGGACAGACAGTTTCCAGCGGGGATCTGCTGATAGGCTCTGAAATGCAGAGCCTGAATTCCGGAACACGCCGGGTGCACGCGATGGGCGAGGTTTTCGCGAGGACCTGGTATGAGTTATCCAGCGAGATGCCGCTGGAGTATACTTCAAAAAGGTACACAGGAAAAAAATCGAAAAATACAACTATATTTCTATTCGGAAAGTCTATAAATTTGTATTTTAATACTGGATTTTCCGACACATTTTGTGATAAAATAATAAAAAGCAGCAGAGTGGAGCTGCCGGGCGGCTACACGCTTCCCATAACGCTGAGTACCGCGGAATACAGGCGGTACGAGCCTGAAAAAGCGCAGATGGACAGGGAAGAGGCTGAAAAAATTCTGAGGCAGCGCCTTGAGGAACGTCTCGGCGAAGCCATAGGGGACGGAATAAAGGCTTCGGTTGCTTTCAATTCCCGGGAGGATAACGGCATAATAAGGGTGACTATGTGGGCAGAATGCCTTGAGCAGATAGGGCAGATACAAGAGGTAAAATAGGAAAGGATCTATTGGCAGATGATTGAAAAGACTCTTGGCGTCGACAGAATGGAGCATATCATAAACGTTTTCGGCTCTTTTGACGAAAACCTCAGGCTTATAGAGAATGAGCTCGGGGTCAGGGTCACCGACAGGGAGAACGAGATTAAGATAAGCGGCGAGCCTGAGCAGGTTATCTACGCGGAACACGCCATAAACGGGCTGATGTCGCTGGCTGCAAAAGGCGAGAGGATAGACACCCAGAGCGTGAGCTATATATTGAAGCTGGTTCTGGACGGCAAGGAAGACAAGATATCCGAGCTTGCCAAGGACGTGATATGCGTTACCGCGAAGGGCAAGCCGATAAAGGCTAAGACGCTCGGTCAGAAAAAGTATGTTGAAGCCATAGGGAAGAACATTATAACCATAGGCATAGGACCCGCGGGAACGGGCAAGACATATCTTGCCGTCGCCGCCGCGGTGTCGGCCTTCCGTGAAAAGCAGGTCAACCGCATAATTCTGACAAGACCGGCGGTGGAAGCCGGAGAGAAGCTGGGCTTTTTGCCCGGCGACCTCCAGAATAAGGTGGACCCATATCTGCGCCCGCTCTACGACGCGCTTTTCGATATGCTCGGCCCGGAAACATACGCAAAATACATGGAACGCGGCAACATCGAGGTCGCCCCCCTCGCCTATATGCGAGGGAGGACGCTGGACGATTCCTTCATTATCCTGGACGAGGCGCAGAACACCTCGAGGGAGCAGATGAAGATGTTCCTCACGCGTCTCGGATTCGGCTCGAAGATAGTCATAACCGGCGACGTTACCCAGATCGACCTGCCGAAGGACAAGGTCAGCGGTCTGAGAGAGGCGGAGAGGCTTTTAAAGGGCATAGAGGATATCGCAATATGCCGCCTCACGGGCGAGGACGTCGTCCGTCACAGGCTCGTCCAGAAAATCATCGAAGCGTACGACAACGAAAAAGATAAAAAGGTTCAAAACCTTGCAAAATACAGGAGAGAAGCAAAATGACTACCCAGCCCAAGCACAAAATCTATGTAACAAGAAAGCAGAGAAGCAAAGACAACGACAATATCACGCCACTGATCCGACGGTGCATCAAGGCGACGCTCGAAGCCGAGGGAGTATCCCTTCCCTGCGAGGTAAACGTACTTATCACGAACGACAGCGGCATAAGAGCTATAAACAGGGACGCAAGGAACATAGACAAGCCAACCGACGTGTTATCCTTTCCGATGTTCGAATTCAGGCCCGGAAAATTCAACGCAGACGAGACCTTTCTCGACCCCGAGACCGGCAGGGTCTTCCTCGGAGACGTGGCGCTTTCTCTTGAGAGAGCGGCGGCGCAGGCGGCGGAATTCGGGCACGGGAGGGACAGAGAGATAGGCTACCTGGTGATACACTCGACCCTGCACCTCCTCGGCTACGACCACTTGGACGAGGGCGCCATGAAGAGGCAGATGAGAAGCCGAGAAAGGGAAATCATAAGAAAAATAGGTATAAGTGAAAATGAATGAAGGAATAAGCAAAGCCGCTCTGATTGCGATCGTGGGCAGACCGAACGTAGGCAAGTCAACGCTTACGAACGCGATAGTCGGCGAAAAGGTGTCGATCGTTACAAACAAGCCCCAGACGACAAGAAACCGTATTTGCGCCATTTTGAACCGCGACGGGGCGCAGCTTGTTTTTATGGACACTCCCGGCTTCCACACCCCTCGCTCAAAGCTGGGCGATTACATGGTTAAGGTCGTCAGGGAAAGCATGCTGGGCGTGGACGCCGTCATGCTGCTCGTAGAGCCTATCGCCAATATCGGAAGGCAGGAGCAGGCTCTGATCGAGCGCATCAAGGCGGAGGGAATTCCCGCCGTTCTGGTCATCAACAAAATAGACACGGTCCCGAAGGAAGAGCTTCTGGAGGTCATTAAAACATACGGGGATGCGTTTGAATTCGACGAAATCGTTCCTATTTCGGCAAAAAAAGGCGACGGAGTCAGGCAGCTTCTGGACATACTTCTGAAATACGCCGTCGAGGGACCGCAGATGTTTCCCGAGGATATGGTGACGGATCAGCCGGAAAAGCAGATCTGCGCCGAGATTATCCGCGAAAAGCTGCTGCTCTGCCTCGAAAAGGAGGTGCCGCACGGAACCGCCGTCGAGGTTACGAAGTTCTCCGAGCGCGATAGTGAAATAATCGATCTGGACGTTACGATCTACTGCGAAAAATCGGCGCATAAGGGCATTATCATCGGCAAAAACGGAGAGATGCTGAAGAAAATTGGTGAGCTTGCGCGGCGCGATATAGAGGCGTTTATGGGAACAAGGGTGTTTCTCCAGACCTGGGTCAAGGTCAAGGAAAACTGGCGTGACAGCAACGCTCAGATAAGAAATTTCGGTTATGAGGATTAGCTCCGCGCCGGAGCCTGATTTTAACTTGAATAGTATCGGGGAAATAAGGCAAGCTAATTGCAGCGGAGGTAAGCGATATGAATATTACTGCCATTTGGAACTTGTTTGCCCTTACTGGCGACCCTCGCTTTTACGTAATTTACAGATTGCTGACCGAGCATGCATTTAAGGCGGCCTGAGCCGCCTTAAATGCCGGAGTTTACATATGTTTAAGACAACAAACGGCCTGGTTCTGCGTGAAACGAATTATAAGGAAGCCGATAAGATTCTCACCGTCCTCACCGAAAGCGAAGGAAAAATCACGGTGTCGGCAAGGGGCGCGAGGCGCAAGGGCAGCAGGATAGGCGCTTCCTCGCAGCTGCTTGTCTTTTCGGAGATGACCCTTTTCAGCTATAAGGGCCGCTGGTCACTCAACGAAGCCGGCACAAAGGAGCTTTTTGGGGGCGTCCGGAGCGATATCACGCTTCTCGCGCTCGGCTCCTACTTCGCGGAGCTGCTTGAAGCAGTTACGGAGGAGGACGTGCCCGACCCCCAGATACTTAGTCTCGGGCTGAACGCTCTTTACGCGCTTGGCGCGGGGCTGCGCCCCATCGAGATAATAAAGGCAGCCTTTGAGGTGCGGCTTATGTGCCTCGCGGGCTTTGAGCCGCTTCTGGATTGCTGCGCGGGCTGCGGAAGGGACGATTTGAAAGACCCGAGGCTGGATCTTAACGGCGGAGTCATATACTGCGGTTCCTGCGGAAAGCTTTCCGGGCCGGCCGCTGAGCTCTGCCGGGATTCACTCGACGCCCTGCGCTTCATAACAGGGGCCGACCCGAAAAAGGTATTCTCCTTCGCTCTCGCAGGGGACGCGTTGAAGCGGCTCGCAAAAGCTGCGGAGGCCTATGCGCTCGCACACATGGAGCGCGGGTTCACTACGCTTGATTTTTACAAAAGCCTTGTTTTGTCAGGAGATAATTAATGGACTTTTTAGAAAAATCCCTCAAGGTTCTGGAGCTTCCTGAGGTAATCGAATTGCTTCGCGCGGAGACCGTCAGCGAACCCGCGGGGACGCTCGCTTCAAATCTGCGGCCGTCTGTGAACATACACGAAATAAGGCAGCGTCAGAAGGAAGTGTCCGACGCCAAGGCCATGATAGCGATAAACGGCCACCCGCCGTTTTACAGTATAAAGGACGTGGGAGGCTCCCTGGCAAGGGCGGATATAGGCGGCATGCTGAACACGCGGGAGCTGCTCGATATTGCTTATGTGCTCCGCTCGGCGCGCAACGTCAAGGGCTATTCATCGGCCGAAGGCACGTCGCTTTACGGCCTGTTTTCGTCGCTGCGGGCAAACAAGTATCTCGAGGAAACGATAACCAACTCGATTTCCGGAGAGGATGAGATAGCCGACTCGGCAAGCACGGAGCTCGCAACAATAAGAAGGCACATGCGCGCAGCGGGCGCCAGGGTTCGGGAGGCTCTTCAGAAGATAATATCGTCTCCGGGCTACTCGAAGGCGCTTCAGGAGCCGATCATCACGATGCGCTCCGATCGCTATGTAATCCCGGTGAAGGCCGAATACAAAAACAGCATACCCGGACTTGTGCATGATATCTCAGCGAGCGGAGCCACGCTTTTTATAGAGCCCATGCAGGTCGTTCAGGTCAATAACGAGATCAGGGAGCTCGAGGCCAGGGAGCAGAAGGAAATAGAACGCATACTGATGCAGCTGTCCGCGGAGGCCGCCGCACATAAGGACGACATTCTGTCGGACTTTGCACTGCTTGCAGAGCTTGACTATATCTTTGCAAAGGCCAGGCTGTCGTACAGTTTGGACTGTTCAGAGCCGGAGCTTACTGAGGACGGAACCCTGACGCTGAGGAGGGCGAGGCATCCTCTCCTGCCGAAAAAATCCGCCGTGCCGATAGACATTTCCATCGGCGCGGGTTATGACACGCTCGTGATAACAGGCCCCAATACCGGAGGAAAAACAGTGAGCCTCAAGACACTCGGCATACTCAGCATAATGGCGCAATGCGGGCTGCATATTCCGGCCGGAGACGGCAGCCGGCTGCCGGTTTTTGAAAAGGTTATGGCCGATATCGGGGACGAGCAGAGCATAGAGCAATCGCTTTCCACTTTTTCATCTCATATGACCAACATAGTCCAGATACTTAGGGAAGCGGGAGATAACTCCCTGCTCCTTTTTGACGAGCTCGGCGCCGGCACGGACCCCGTCGAGGGAGCGGCGCTTGCGATAGCGATAATCGAGTTCGCGAGAAAGCGCGGAGCCAAGGTGGCTGCGACCACCCATTACGCCGAGCTTAAAATATACGGCACATCCACTCCGGGCGTGATGAACGCGTCCTGCGAGTTCGACGTGGAAACGCTGAAGCCGACTTACAGGCTCATCACGGGGATACCCGGCAAGTCGAACGCGTTCGCTATATCGGAAAGGCTCGGCATACCAAAGGAAATCATTTCCGACGCAGAAAGCCGCATCGACAAAAGCAGCGCCGACTTTGAACAGGTGCTGACCCAGCTGGAGGCCCGCCGTCAGCAGATGGAAAAAGAGCAGCTTGAAACGCGAAAACTGCTGCTTGAAGCCGAAGAAAGCAGGAAAAAAGCCGACGAATACAGGAGACTTACGGAGCTCGAGAAGGAGAAGGCCGCGAAAATCGCAAGACGGGAAGCCGAAAAGATACTTGAGGAGGCAAGGCGCGCCGCCGACGAGGTCTTCGGCGAGCTTTCGGGTATCAGGAAAAAGGCCGAGTCCGAAAACTGGCAGGAAGTCAACAGCGCTGGAGCGGAGATAAGGAGAAAGCTGAACGAGGCGCAGGATAAAACGGGCGCAAAAGAAAAAGAGCTGGCTCCGGCAAAGAACTCAAGGCCTGTAAAAGCCGGCGACATCGTAGAACTGACGGCCCTGGGCACAAAGGCGGAGGTTATTTCCGTCGCCCAGGACGGGACACTCAAGCTCCAGGCCGGAATAATGAAAATAAGCGCACGCGAGGACGAGGTCAGGCTCGTCGAGGGGCAGCCCATATCGGGCGTCAAACGAATAGTCGCCAAATCCGAGAAGCAGCTTCGCACCGAGGGCTCGAAGCCGGAAATTGATTTAAGGGGAATGACGAGCGAGGAGGCCGTCGCCGCTGTCGAGCTGTTCATAGACTCCGCCTCCATGTCAAACATGGAAACCGTTCGGATAATCCACGGAAAGGGAACGGGCGCCCTGCGCTCCGCAATACAGGCGAGTCTCAAAAAAAACAAACTCGTGAAGTCCTTCAGGCTCGGAGTTTACGGAGAGGGCGAGGACGGCGTGACAGTGGTCAGCTTGAAATGAGAAATTCCGCTTCCATAAAATTAGCCAATGAATCCGAACGTCGGCTTAAAATTATTGGTGATTAGTATGAAATACAAAAATTATTTGACTTTAAATCGAGGGTTTGTTAGAATATATACGCTATCGTTTGAATGAATACAGCGGATAAAAGGAGTGGCTTCCATGTATATCAGGGATACTGTCGTCAATAATCAGGTAGGGCTGCATGCAAGACCCGCAACCTTTTTTATCCAGAAGGCTAACGAGTATAAAAGCAGCATTTGGATCGAAAAGGAAGAGCGGAGAGTCAATGCGAAAAGTCTTCTCGGGGTCTTGTCCTTGGGAATTGTCAAGGGCAGCACGATAGGGATTATCGCGGACGGACCGGACGAGAAGGAAGCCGTTGACAGTCTGGTCGATCTGATCTCCTCCAACTTTTCCGAGTAATTGCGATATTAAAAAACGGGCGCTTCGGCGCCTGATTTTTTTGTCCTAAAAAGAGCGGAGCCGCGCAAAAAAACGGAACCGGCTGCGCTGCTTAGTCTCCGGTTTTTACTCATTTTACACAATAAATAGTATAATAACGCATGAAAGGAAAAATAAAAATGTACCTTTGCGGTCAAAAAAATACTCCCGGAATTGAAATCAGTCAAATGTAACGGGCGGATGCAAATTCCGTAAAGGTAATCGTTCCAACAACTTGACCTTTTTGCGGCGTTTTATTTTTTTTTATAAAGCCATATTAGTAAAGCGATCGACAAAAAGGAGTGATGATGGATTTGAAGCTGCAGATTTTCTCTCCGGATCGGAGGGAAAACAAAAGGCGCGTAACTGAAAAAACAAAAGTATCTGCTTTAAAAAATATATTATTGACCTCAGCTGTTGTTATATGCATATCGGTCCCGTCAGCGGAAGCTTCGGCATCCCGGGCGATTCCGTCGGAGCTTATCCCTTCCGGCATAATAGTCGGCATTTCCGTAAAGAGCGACGGCGTCGTCGTGGTTTCCCTGGGCGAGGTGGAAACGGCGGACGGGAAAACGTCTCCCGCGGCGGACGCGGGAATATTATCCGGCGATATCATAAAAAGCATCGGAGAAGAGAAGATTGTTTCGATCGACGATATCAAAACCTCGGTAAGAAGCTCCGGCGGCAGGGAGATATCCGTAAGGATAGAAAGAAGCGGTAAAAGCCTTCGGCTTTCGGTTACTCCGGCGCTCAATCTCAGCGGTTCATATGAGCTTGGAGTATGGCTGCGCGACGGTCTTGCCGGAATGGGTACGGTGACCTTTGTGGACCCAAAAAGCGGTGTTCTGGGGGTGCTGGGACATCCTATCAACGATGCAGACGCAAAGGTGATGCTGCCCTTAAAAAGCGGAATGCTCATGGGTGCGAGCGTGGGCTCGATAATAAAAGGGCGTTCGGGCACGCCCGGGCAGCTTCAGGGGAATCTGGATTTTGAAACGAAGCTCGGGACCATTCATTCAAATACGGATTGCGGAATATTCGGAGTGACTGAAAGCGCGGAGCTCATAAGGGGCAAGACAATGCCCGTGGGGCCAAGGAAGAATATCAGGGTCGGCGAAGCCTTTATTATTTCAAATATAAGCGGAGAGATTGAAAGATATTCGATAGAAATATCAAGGGTATTTTCCGGAAGCGACGAAAGAAATATGCTGATTACGGTTACTGACGAAAGACTCATTTCACAAACGGGCGGAATTGTCCAGGGAATGAGCGGAAGCCCGATAATTCAGGACGGAAAGCTTATCGGAGCGGTCACGCACGTTCTAGTGAACGAACCCGTAAAGGGATACGGAATCTCGGTTGAAAAAATGCTGGAAAAGGCGTTTTATGAAGAGAAGCAAACGGCGGCATAAAGTGCGCGGCGGCAGTATATTTTGACTGCCGTCGCAAATTATTAAAAATTTTTTCTATTATTTTCCAAAAATATATTGCAAAGTTTGTGATGATATGGTAATTTAAAGTCAATGCAGCTCGGGTGATGCTAAAACGGTCATGTGGGTGAAGGGTATAGCCGGATTAGAGATAAAGGTTTTACCACCGTGAGTGTAAATTTTGGGCGATTGGAGAACGCCTTTATAACGGAGGAAATGTATGAGCACAAAAACCAAAATTCTCGTTGCCGATTCCGGAGAAGATTTCTACAAACTCTTACAGGACCGGATAAAATTCGAAGACGACTTCAAATTGCTGGGAAGGGCTGCAAACGGCGAGGAAGCTCTGCAAATGTCGCAGGAGCTGGGCGCCGACGTGCTGCTCATGGACGTCATTCTTCCGAAGCTGGACGGTCTTTGCGTAATGGAACGCCTAAACAAGCTTCAGCGGCGCCCATGCGTGATAATTACCTCTAATTTTTCAAACGAGCATGTTGTGTCCGAGGCTGCGGCTCTCGGAGCGAGCTTTTATCTTGCCAAGCCCTGCGATATAGACGTGCTGTTCAGCCGTATCAGGCAGATAGTAAGCAAGGCGAGGCCCCAGTTTGAAATGAAGAGCGCACAGCGCTTGCAGCGGGAGCAGAGCCTTGAAAGCCTCGTGACCGACGTTATTCACGAAATCGGCGTTCCGGCGCATATCAAGGGCTACCAGTATCTGCGCGAGGCCATCATCCTTTCCGTAAACAATATGGAAATGATAAACGCCGTGACCAAGGTGCTGTATCCCGAGGTGGCGAAGACCTTTGAAACGACTCCATCGAGGGTCGAGCGCGCCATTCGTCACGCGATTGAAGTGGCATGGGACAGGGGAGACATAGAAGTTCTTCAGAAATTCTTCGGATATACCGTGTCAAATATCAAGGGCAAGCCGACAAACAGCGAGTTCATCGCGATGATAGCCGACCGGCTCCAGCTTCAGAGGAAAAATAAGGACAGCCAGTAGAACTTAAGCGCCTCAGACCCTCGCACCGATCGGTATCCGCTATTTTACCAAAAATGCCTCGTAAAATTTGCCAATAATTAAAGCCGCTTGGGCGGCTTTTTTTGTTGCATTTTTTAATTATTTGTATTATATTTAAATTAATAAAAATATATTTGGAAGCGAGGGACACGAGTATGATGAGCAACCTAAAAACATCGGTTGATTTCCAAAAGAAAATCATTAAGGGCATTTCCGGATATGTTGCCGAAAGAGGTTTTTCCACGGGCAATCTGCCCTTTATTCCCGAGCTGTACCTCCAAAACTCAAGGTTCATACCTAGGGCGACCGAGGAGGTCGACAAGGTTGGAATGATGGGAAACGAGCTTTACCGTCACCTTTACGTTTCCTTTTTCGGCGGCATTATAGCGACGTACTTCTGGAATTTCGCCAGAAATTCGCTTAAAACCAGGGGGCTCTATGAAATGTGTGTCGAGCTTTGCCCCCTGAAGGACCTGGACCAGCTTTCGTACGGGCTTATGGGAATGACGGTCGCCGAAGGAGAGTATGAAATAAAGGAGCTCTTTTATGAAATCTATTCATATGCCGCATGGGAATACGAAGAGGCGCGGGAGGCATATGGGGAGGATTCAATGGCCAGGTTTGAAAAGGAGCTTGTGAGGATATTTTTCCATTTCGGTATGTGCATATCTCTCAATAAGCTGGAGATACAAATAAAACCCGAATAGGAACAGGCTGATATTGACCGCGGAGGGCTCAAGCCCTCCGCGTACGTATATTGTTAATTGTGCCTGCGGCGTCCCCTTCCGCTGTACCCGCGGGTGCGGTACCGGGCGCGGTTGCGTATCCTGCGTCTGTTTGTGACCGCAAACAGCAAAAATACGACAAGAGCGAGGATCAAGAGGACGGAGAGCGCCAGCAAAACGGGGTTTTTTACTATCTTATACACGGCGTACTGGAGGCCTGAAACCTCGACCGACGTGCTCGAAACCAGCTTTGAGGTCCCGATAACGCTGCCTTTATACGATACCGATATTTCCCCGACAACCTGTCCGGCGCTTATCGGGGCGGTCAGGGGAGACTTGTCGCGCTCGCTGTATATGACGACATTACGGGTGAATTCGGAGTCCTGGGCGTCCGTCGGCACTACGGCGGAGATATTGGACTGAGGCTTTGCTATTATCGAGTTTACTCCTTTGCCAAGCTTTACCGGTATCTCCTTGATGAGATTGCTCGTGCCCACGAGATCCCTCATTTTATAGCTGCTGAAAGCCCACTCGTACAGCCTTTTCGATTCGGTAAACGCAACGTTGACTTCCGTTCCGTCCTCCAGCTTCTTCTCCGGCGAGCCCATCACTATTGCGATGAGGTTCACTCCGTTCTTTGATGCCGACGATACAAGGCAGCAGCCGGCTTCGTCGGTAGTGCCGGTTTTTATGCCCTTGGCATATTGATAGTAATATGTTGTTTTATAAGGTGAAATAAGTGCGTTGGTTGTCACGAGATGCCTTATCGGCGACTTGTTCGTCGCCGGGATATCGATTGAAACGGTGTTGCACATGTCGCGGAAAAGCTGGTGCTTCTCGGCTTCCCTGACCAGCTTGTAAAGATCGGTTGCGGTCGTGTAGTGATTAGGGTCGTGCAGGCCGTGTGCGTTTGCGTAGTGGGTGCCGGTGCAGCCGAGCTCCTTCGCCCTCGTGTTCATCCTGGCTATAAAATCGCTTATGCTGCCGCCAGCAATATATTCTCCTATTATATTGCTGGATTCGTTGGCCGAGGCGACAAGATTGCAGTACAGGAGATTCCTCAGTGACATCTTTTCGCCGGGAACTATATTCTGCGTGCTTCCGTCGATGGTCAGCCCCTCGTGAGAGGTATAGGAAGCGGTGACCATGTCGTCGAGTCCGACCTTTCCGCTCTCGATCGCCTCTATCGCAAGCAGGGCGGTCATAATTTTTGTCGTGCTGGCGGGATATATTTTCCCGTCCGCGTTTACGGAATACAGGGGCGCTCCGTTGTCGGCGTTGAGCAGGAGCACGGCCTTCGCCTGGATTTCGGGATTGGGGTTTGACAGCGCGTTTGCGGGCGCAAGAAGCGCCAGCATGAGCGTAAGTACCAGCGTGAGAGATGCAAAAAATTTTAATATTCTCATGTTATTCTCCAACAAAATATGTTATAATGGTAAAAAATATAGAATTATATTGCCAAGCCTTAACACGAAGATTGCTGTCTATTATATCAAATGGGGCGCGAAAAGCAACAACCAATCTGCTGGGGGCTAAAGATTGTGCGTAAAAACACTGTGAAGAAGGCGCATGTTACCCTGCTGAAAACCGAGTTTGTATTCATAATCGGCGCTTTGTTCGCGCTTGCCTTCACCTTCGGTTTTTTTACAGAAAGGTTCAGGGACGGTTCGGAGCTGATGCGGGAAACAATATCCGCGTCGGACAGCGTTTCATCTCGGCCGGCGCCCTCCGTCCCGCCGATGTCATATGAAGTAAAAGTTAACATCAACACGGCAAGCGCGCAAGAGCTGGGGGCGCTGCCCGGAATAGGCTCCGCAATTGCGGAGCGCATAATTTCGTACAGGGAAGCCAAGGGCGGATTCAAGAGCGTTGAGGAAATTAAGAAGGTAAACGGCATAGGAGAAAAGACCTTTGAAAAAATAAGGCATCAAATAACGGTAGGCTGACAGGACGGGTGGAGGAATATGAAAATTCTGGTTGTTGACGACGAAAAGCTGCTCGTAAAGGGCATAAAGTTCAATCTCGAGTCCGAAGGGTACAAGGTCGAGGTGGGCTACGACGGAGAGGAAGCGGTTGAAATCGCCAAAAACGGCAGCTTCGACCTTATTATTCTCGATCTCATGATGCCTAAGCTCAACGGCCTTGAGGCGTGCATGCGCATACGCCAGTTTTCGACCGTCCCGATAATAATGCTTACCGCAAAGGCGGAGGACACGGACAAGGTGCTCGGCTTTGAATACGGAGCCGACGACTACATCACAAAGCCCTTCAACATTCTCGAGCTCAAGGCGAGGATACGCGCCCTCATCCGCCGCTCGCAGATACAGAGCCAGAGCAAGGAATCGGGAGTTATTAAAAGCGGCCACATCACGATAGACACGGAGAGACGCTGCGCCGAAAAGGACGGGGAACCGGTTGAGCTGACCGCCAAGGAGTTTGACCTTATGGAGCTGCTCATGAGGAATCCCGGCCGGGTATACAGCAGGGAAAATCTCTTGAATATCATCTGGGGCTACGGCTATCAGGGTGATATCAGGACCGTGGACGTGCATGTGAGGAGACTCAGGGAAAAGCTGGAACACTCTCCCGCCGAACCGGACAAGATACTGACCAAATGGGGAGTTGGTTATTATTTCAAAGACTAATATCAAGATATTTGATATTAAGAACAGCGTCCAGTTCAAATTCGCCGCGGGCTATGTCGTTCTGATCGTATTGCTGCTGATTATTATGAACACCTATCCCGTCAGCATGTCGAGGAACCTTGCTTTCACCTCGAAGAAGAATTCGATGCAGAACCAGGCCTCTATTATCGCGTCCTCGCTTTCGGAGCTCGGAACCCTGTCGGCAAACGACGTGCCGAAGATAATGAGCATGATACAGGACGTGAACCTGACCCGCATAATAATAACGGATTCCGAGGCGAGGATCCTGTACGATACCGCGGGTACCGAGGCCAGCCTGGGCAAGTACGCGGTTTTTGCCGAGATCGCCCGCGCCCTGGACAACAAGGACGTATTTTATTCCGAATTCAGGAACCGCGCGTTCATGAGCCGCGAGGCTATGCCCATAAGGTACAGGGGAACCACTATCGGAGTGGTGTATCTTTACGATTTCGATACGGATCAGGCCTCGCTCATAGAGAACATACAGAGCAACATGATGAAGGTGTCATACGTTATCTGTGCATTTTCACTGCTGCTGGCCATCGTTTTCTCATGGGTCCTGACCAAGCGCATAAGCCATCTGCTGAGCGCGATAAGGACTGTCCGCGAGGGAAATTACGATTATGTTATTGACGTGAAGGGCAAGGACGAGCTGGCGCAGCTGGGCAACGAGCTTAACATTATGGCCGAGCGCCTCAAGACCACCGACGAGATGCGGCGCAGATTCGTTTCCGACGCCTCGCATGAGCTTAAAACCCCGCTTGCCGCGATCAAGCTTTTGAGCGACAGCATAGTCCAGAACGAAATGGACACGGGAACAATAAGGGATTTCGTAAACGATATCGGCAAGGAAGCCGACAGGCTCGTAAAGATAACCGAGGACCTCCTCAGCATAAGCAAGCTTGAAGGCAAGAAAAAAACGGAGCCTTACAGAATCGATATGCGAGACGTCGTGGTGCAGTCCCTGCAGATGCTCAATCTGCTTGCCGAAAACGGCGGCATTACCATACAGCATGAGCTTGACCAGGGCTGCTTTGTGCTCGCCACCGAGGACGATCTGCATCAGATAGTATTCAACCTTATTGAAAACGCCATCAAATACAACGAGAGAGGCGGAAGCGTCAGAGTGCGCCTCGCCAAGACGGACGAATACGTGCTGTTCATTACCGAGGATACCGGGGTCGGCATTCCTGAAGAGGACCTGCCGTTTATTTTCGACCGCTTTTACAGAGTGGACAAGGCGCGTTCAAGAGAGGCGGGCGGAAGCGGACTCGGCCTTTCCATTGTCAAGGACGCCGTCCTGCGCTACGGGGGAACGGTGGAGGCGAGCTCAAGGGAAGAGGGCGGCAGCAGGTTCATCGTCAGATTTCCGCGCCTTAAGAAAGGGGCGGACGACGAGTGAAAAGACTTGCGGCGTTTATACTCCTTGCTTCTTTGATTTTCTCGATGACCGGCTGCGCGTCCGAAAGCCGGAATTTCTCCTCCGTAACCGTCTACTATCCTTATGAAAGCAACCTTCAGAACAGAAGCCTCTCCATAGGCTACGAAACAAGGACTGTTTTGAACGCCGACAATCTTAAGGCCGCCGTGGAGGCGCTGTCGGAGAGCCCTGCAAATTCCAGCATGAGATCCATCTTCCCGGCGGAGGTTAAAATCCTGTCCTATAAGGTCGAGCAAAGCACAATAAACCTTGTAATGTCGGATGCCTACGCGGAGATGACGCCCGGCGCCAAGGCGGTGGCGAGAGCCTGCGTCGCTATGACGCTGTGCGGAATCGGGGGAATTGAAGATGTATCTATATTTGTGGGTGACATACCCGATATAAAGAACCTCAAGGCGCAGGACATACTGACGGAAAACACGAAGCTCAACCCGTACGAGGCCAGGATAAAGCTGTATTTTTCAAAGGGAACGGGTCTCGCCGCGGAATACCGTGACATTACCCTGGCAAAGGAGCAGCCTGCGGCCCATTATGTCATGCAGGAGCTGCTGAGGGGGCCGCAGAGCGGGGAGCTTTCCGCCGCGATACCCGGGGGGACCACGCTTCTGTCGCTGACGGTCAGCGGCGGGGTGTGCTCCGTCAATCTGTCCCATGAATTTCTGAACAACAAATCGAATTCCGAGATGGCTGGCGAGCTCGCCGTATACTCGATAGTCAACACGCTTACGGCTATTTCGGGCGTCGCCAAGGTCCAGATACTTGTCAACGGTGAAAAGCTCTCATCGTACCATAACGTAAACACATACTATCCTCTCTCGGCAAGAGACGATCTGATTATAAAATAACTGCGACGGGAAGTGCTTATCTTGAGTGAAATTAACACCAAATGCGTGCAGGCGGGTTACTCGCCGAAATCGGGGGAGCCCAGGATCATCCCGATAATACAGAGCACGACTTTCAAATACGACACCAGCGAGGATATGGGCAAGCTTTTTGACCTTGAAGCCGAGGGATACTTTTATTCCCGCCTCTCCAATCCGACGAACGATTTTGTGGCCGCAAAAATCGCCGCGCTTGAGGGCGGCGCCGCGGCGATGCTGACTGGCTCGGGTCAGGCGGCTACGTTCTATGCGGTTTTCAACATTTGCTCCGCCGGGGACCATGTTATCGCCTCTACGGCGATTTACGGGGGCACCTACAACCTGTTCGCCGTCACTATGAAGCGCATGGGCATAGAGTTTACCTTCGTTGACCCTGACTGCTCCGACGAGGAACTGGACTCGGCGTTTAAACCGAATACCAAGGCTGTGTTCGGAGAAACCATAGCGAATCCTTCCCTCAGGGTTCTGGACATAGAGCGTTTTGCCGCCGCGGCCCACAGGCACGGCGTACCGCTCATAGTCGACAACACCTTCGCGACTCCCGTGAACTGCCGTCCCTTTGAATGGGGCGCCGATATCGTGACACATTCCACCACAAAGTACATGGACGGGCACGCGGCGACTCTGGGCGGTGTGATCGTGGACAGCGGAAACTTCGACTGGGGAAGGTATCCCGACAAGTACCCCGGACTTACCGCTCCGGACGAAAGCTACCACGGAGTAGTATATACCTCGCGCTTCGGGAAGGCCGCGTATATAACCAAGGCGACAGTGCAGCTGATGCGCGACCTCGGCGCCGTTCAGGCTCCGCACAACGCCTTTCTCCTGAACCTCGGTCTTGAATCGCTTCACGTCCGCGTGCCGAGGCACTGCGAAAACGCGCAGGCGGCGGCGGAGTTTCTCGAACAAAACGACAAGATCGCATGGGTCAATTACTGCGGCCTAAAAAGCAGCAGATACTATGAACGCGCGAAAAAGTATCTGCCGAACGGCTCTTGCGGCGTCATCTCCTTCGGGATAAAGGGCGGCAGGGAGGCGGCGGAAAAATTCATGAAGAATCTGAAGCTCGCCGCGATAGTTACCCACGTCGCCGATGCGCGCACCTGCGTGCTGCATCCCGCAAGCACTACTCACAGGCAGATGAACGAGGATGAGCTTATCGCCGCCGGCGTTCCGTCCGATCTTATCCGCCTTTCAGTGGGCATAGAGGATAAAAGGGACATAATCGGGGATCTTGAGCAGGCGCTCGCGGCCCTGTAATTCGGGAGGACGCTTTGCAAAATTACTTCAATGTTAAGATGAGCGACGAGGAGATTGGCAAAATGAGCAGCCTTGGGCTCGCTCATTTGGGCGACGCCGTGTACGAGCTTATGGTTCGGGTCTGGCTCTGCGAGCACGGCAGATGCACCTCCGCCGGCCTTCACAGGGCGGCGGTTGAATATGTGAGCGCACCGAAGCAGGCGGCGCTCGTAAATAAGCTCCTTCCGTTTTTTACGCAGGAGGAAAAGGACGTTTACAGGCGCGGGCGCAACGCCAAGGTCGGTTCCGTGCCTAAAAGCTCCCAACCTTCGGAGTACCATGCGGCTACGGGTCTCGAGTCGCTTATGGGGTACCTGTACCTGCACGGCAGGCTGGACAGGCTGAACGAACTCTTTGAAATAATGATGGAGGGCTGAAAATGCCTCTGGACGCGCTTTGCCTCATGCCGGTCGCCGACGAAATACGGAAATCGGCGGAAGGAGCAAAAATAGATAAGATCCAACAGCCCGGCAAAAACGAAATCATATTCACTCTGCGGGGCACTGGAGTGTCCCGCAGACTTCTCGTGTCCGCTTCGACCGGTCGGGCGAGGGTTCATTTTACGGAAATGCAGTTTGAGAACCCGCAGCAGCCGCCGATGTTCTGCATGCTTCTGCGAAAGCATCTCCTGGGAGCGCGGATAGCCGCGGTGACCCAGCCTTCGATGGAGCGGGTGCTTGAATTTGAGCTTGACGTATTCGATGAAATGGGTGTAGCGGGAAAAAGCCGCCTGATAATCGAGCTTATCGGGGCCGCTCCCAATCTTATCCTCGTGGCCGGCGACGGACGCATTATCGACTGCCTGCGGCGCGCGGAGGGCGATATGGGCGAAAAGCGCGGCGTTATGCCGGGGCTTTTTTACCGTCCGCCCTTGCCTTCGGGCAAAAATGATCCTCTTCTCGTTTCAAAGGACGATATTATCCGAATCTGGAATGAGGCAAACGAGGAAAAAACCGTCGATAGTTGGCTGCTGGATACCTTTTTCGGCATTTCTCCTCTCGTATGCCGTGAGCTCTCCCAGAGGTTTTTCGGAGACGGCTCCGTTCGGATCGCGAGCCTCGCTTCAGGCGAGAGAGCCTCCTTTCCCGAAAAGCTTGCCGCATTCATTGAGAGCATAAAAAACGGCGAATTTACGCCGTGCATGCTCAGCCGCGGGGGCAAGCCCTTTGATTTTTCCTGCATACCCATTACTCAGTACGGGGAGAAAATGGAAAAGCGCGAGTTTTCGAGCTTTTCCGAGCTGATGGACCTTTTCTATTCGGAGAGGGACATGGCGGAAAGCGCGAGGCAGAGGACGGAAGCGCTCATAAAGACCGTCAAAAACCTGCGCGACCGGACAAGGCGCAGGCTCGCAAACCAGGAGGAGGAGCTTAAAGCCACGTTCGGGCGCGACAGACTGCGCGAAACGGGAGATATAATTACGGCCAACCTTCACCGTATGAAGAGCGGCATGGCCCTGCTCCGGGCAAACGACTTTTACTCCGAAAGCAACGCTGAAATCGAAATAAAGCTCGACCCCAGGCTGTCGCCGCAGCAGAATGCCGCGAAGTACTATAAGGACTATAACAAAGCGAAGAATGCCGAGAGGCATCTGACAGGTCTTATAAAAGCGGGCGAAACGGAGCTTTTCTATCTTGAGAGCGTGCTGGACGAGCTTTCAAGGGCGTCAGGAGAAAAGGACGTGCTTGAAATCCGCAGGGAGCTTGAAAAAATGGGGCTGCTCTCACCGAAGCCCTCCGCAAAAAAGGAAAAGGAGGTCAAGTCAAGACCCCTGCGCTTTGTTTCCTCTGCGGGCTTTGAGATTCTCGTGGGAAAGAACAACACCCAGAACGACGAGCTTACGTTCAGGACCGCCGAAAGGTTTGATCTGTGGCTTCATACTCAAAAGATACACGGCTCGCATGTGGTGATACTCACGGGCGGGA
This sequence comes from Clostridiales bacterium, assembly GCA_029268065.1. GTDB lineage: Bacteria > Bacillota > Clostridia > Oscillospirales > Oscillospiraceae > DUPK01. The sequence goes on from JAJUHC010000014.1 coordinate 65,423, forward strand.
AAAAGGCGGACGACAAGACGATAGAGGAGGCGGCAAAGCTTGCGGCCCTGTACTCCCAGGGCTCCGAGGGCCAAAAGGTCCCCGTGGATTACGCGCTTGTAAAGCATGTGAAAAAGCCGCCCGGAGCAAAACCGGGTATGGTTATATACACGGACTATAAAACGCTTTATGTCACTCCCGATAAGAGGCTCGCTGACGAGCTTAGGGCAAAATAGGGCCTGCCGCGCCACGTTTTTGAAAAAACGTTTTGCGGCAAGCCCTTTTTCCGCGTATTTAATGCTGACAAGCGAGATGAAGCCGTAAATTATCTTCTCGCCCAGTCGAGGAGAGATCTGTCACCCCTTTGCTCCGCGATGTCCATTGCGGAGCAAAGCAGCTTGGCCGTATCCGCCCTCGTGAGGTATCCGCCGGCCAACAGTTCGGGGTTTGAAGGCAGCATACCCTGCGAGGCGAGGTTCATTGTCGCCTGATAGGCCCAGGCGGGCGCTGAGGGCGAGTACACGCACACGGCGTCCTCAACGTCGGTAATCTTCAGCGCTCTGTTCATGATAACCGCGGCTTCGGCGAAGGTGACCGGTTTGTCGGCCGAGAATACAATCGCTCCGTCATCGTTCCTGTAACCGCCGATGATGTCCGAAAGCACGGCCGCCGAAACATAAGGCTTCAGCCAGGTCTCGATGCTGGCGTCGTCGTCAAAGCCTGTTTTGCTGATATCCTTTATCGTCTCCACCCCGCAGGCCCGCATGCACAGCGCGAGAAACTCGCCTCTTGTAACGGTTTTGTCGGGGGAGAAGAAGTAGCTGCTTCCCAGCTTTTCGCCCACAAAAACACCGCTCTCTGCGAGACGGATCGCGGCGTAAGCGGCTCCGTTTCCCTTAAGGTCGGAATAGGCGACGCTGCTTTTCTGCTTGAGGATATTGATATGGACAGAGGCCTGCTCGGAGATGTTTCCGTTTGAATCGATGGAGTAATAGGTGAACACGTCACGGCCCTTAAGGCCCTCCTTGGGAGTATACACAAAGCTGTCGCCGTTTACGGTCACGCTGCCCTTGTGCGGAGCGAGCGCTATCTCGTAGCTCAGCGTGTCGCCCTCGGGGTCGGAGGCGCTGAACCTGCCCTCGACTGATACGCCCTTGTAGGTCTTCAGATATATGCTCTGAGCGACCGGCGCGTAGTTCGGGCCTGAATTGACCCGAACTACGACGGCAACGTTCTTCTCGGAGCCGTCGCCGGATATCGCGGCGACCTCGAACATCGCGGCGATCCCCGACTCGTGACCCGCGCGGAATACAAGGTCATCCAGTTCGCTCAGAGTGAGCGTGCTCCCTACCTCGAGCTGCCTGTTGCCCAGCATGAGAACTCCGAGGGACTTTTCGGGAAGCGACGCGAGCCTTATCACGCTTGCGTCGGAGGCCATATCCGCAAAGTCCGAGGCGGAGAAGGAAATGCTCCCGCCGCTGTTGACGCTCTTGGTCACGACGTTAAGTGAAACGCTGGAAACCTGTATCGCTTTTGCGGGAGCGGTCAAATTTAAAAACGCCGTGACAACAAGAGTCAGCAATATCAAAGTGCGGCAATAACCTTTTAATTTCTTTTTCATTTCTCATCATTCCTTTCGTTTGTTTAAAGCGCAAAAAGCCGTGAAGGGAACAGCCGGATTGAACGTGCGCCCGGGTTTCCCCGACGGGCGGGCGAAAAATACCTGATTGTTGCCGTTAAGCTATATAAACTGACCTTCCGCAAGCTGCGCTACTATTTTTTACCGGGAATGCTGAAATATTCTTGCCGCGGGGAAAAAGTAGAAAAATATATAATATTTAGCGCCTGTACAAGGGCCTGAGCGTAAACATATCCTTGCAGTCGGGCTGGAAAGGCCCCGTTTCACCGTTGTACGGCACCACGAATACCGGTATGCCCTCAGCGTAGGGCGCAATTTCGTACTGCTGGTAAAAAAGCGCCATACCGCTGTCGGTTAAGTATATATTCCGATTGGAAAAATTCTTTATTATCAGCCGGGGATAATCGTCAAAGTACATCGAGGTGCCGGCCTCCATCTGTGCGGAGGCCTCCCTTATCGCCACGTCCGTAAGAAGCTTTTTGTAGTTCGCGCCCTTGGGAAAGAAATCGGAAACGGCCGCGGGAAAGCCGGTATCGCCGTACCAGATATCCGCAAAACGGCGGGTATTGCCGTGGGCGCCGCCGGTGAATTCGTAAACGTCGGTATAAAGGCTCAGAACGCCTTCTTTGTTGAAGCTTAGCGCAAAGTCGGAGCGGAGCTCGTAAGGAAAGAAGGGAAAGCCGTTTTCCGTCCTGTATTCGTAATCGCTGAGGGCGTTTTCCCGAAGGACAGTATTGACATAGCGAAGCAGCTTTTTTGCGAAACGTTCATAATATGAGTTTATTCTGCGGAGCGCCCATTTGGACGCCTGGCCCTTGACCGTGGGCTGCGATATGAGCGCGGTGCAGAGCAAAACGCCATTCTGCTCGATATGTACGGGTATCTCCAGGGCTTCAACGTCGAGGGAAGGACAAACCGAAGGTTTCATATGATATCGCTCCTTAACAAAATGATTTACTTAAAAATGCCTGTGTGATAGAATTAAGCGGAAAAGTCTTAAGAGCTTACTTACCTGCCGCAAGGTCTGGAATATACGCCGCGCCGCTTTCCCGCATGGCCCGGAGTGCGGGAAACGCCGCATGTCTTCCGAAGCATTTCGGGTTTACGACGGTATGGCGGCCGCGGAGCATGGAGGTCAATATGAGAAAGAACAAGGACGGTCCCCGCAGCAGCGAGTTTTACCGCGCCATCCTGACCCTTAAAACCGAGGAGGAATGCAGAAAGTTTTTTGACGATATCTGCAGCGTGAGCGAAATCCTGGCCATGGAGCAGAGATATGAGGTAGCAAGGCGTCTGCACGACGGACTTATTTACAATACCATAATGGAGGAAACGGGCGCGAGCAGCGCTATAATCAGCAGGGTCAACAGGTCCATACAGTACGGAGTCGGCGGATACGAAATCGTTTTTAACAGATTGGATGAAAAGAAATGACCCCTTATTTTTCTCTCGCATCATGTTATGACTCGCTGACCTCCGATGTAGACTACGAAAAATGGGCGGATTACTATGAATCTGTCTTTAAAGAAAACGGTCTGAAGGTAAAAAGCGTGCTCGACCTTGCCTGCGGTACCGGCACGCTGTCGCATATTATGGCGCGCAGGGGCTTTGAGGTGACGGGGGTTGACGCGTCACCGGACATGCTGGCTGAGGCGCTTGCAAAATCGGCGGAGCCGGGTGACTATACAGCCCCGATGTTCATTAACCAGACGATGCAGGAGCTTGACCTGTACGGCACCGTCGACGCCGCGGTGTGCTCCCTTGACGGTATAAACTATCTTGAGGATATTGAGTCCGTAAAGGCGGTTTTCCGCCGCGTTTTGCTGTTCCTGGAGCCGGGAGGCATCTTCATTTTTGATGTGAATACTCCGGAAAAGCTTAAAGGTTTGGACGGGCAGGTATTTCTGGACGAAAAAGAGGGAATATTCTGCGTGTGGAGGGCGGAATTCAACGACTCCGAGAGAGCCTGCTATTACGGAATCGACATATTCACGAAGCAGGGCAGGCTGTGGCGACGCGATTTTGAGGAGCATGTCGAGTATGCTTACAGCGCGCCGGAGCTTGAAAATGCGCTCATATCCGCGGGCTTTGAGGACGTCAGTATCTACGGGGAGCTGAAACGCCAGGCTCCCGATAACAATGAGAGCAGGATATTTTTCACGGCAAGGAAGAAGCTTTTATGATAGATGAGATAATACACGCCGTCTCGGGTGACGGCTTTATAAAAATGACCGCCGTGAGTACGAGAGGACTTACGGAAAGGGCGAGGCGGATGCATAAAACTCTGCCCGTCGCGACGGCGGCGCTCGGCAGAGCACTCGCGGCGGCCTCCATGCTGGGCGACGAAATAAAAAGCGAAAATGGTTCTCTGACCTTCCAGCTTAACGGCGGAGGCCCTATCGGAACCGTTATGGCCGTTTCGGACAGTACGGGAAACGTACGCGGCTATGTGGGGGAGCCCGCCTTGGACCTGCCCTTAAGATCCGACGGCAAGCTGAACGTCGGAATGGCCGTGGGGACGGACGGAAGGCTCACAATCATACACGACCTCGGCTTCGGAGAGCCATATATTGGGAGTGTAAAGCTTGTCAGCGGGGAAATAGCGGAGGACGTGGCGGCTTACCTCCTCGAGAGCCAGCAGGTGCGCTCCGCCTGTGCCCTGGGCGTGCTCGTGGATACCGATCAAAGCGTGCGCGCGGCGGGCGGCTATATAATTGAGCTTTTGCCGGGTGCGCCGGACGACGACGCCGACTGGCTCGAGGAAAGGATAGGAGCAGCGGGAAGCGTGACCGGCGTGCTTGACGGAGGAAAGGCCGAGGATTTAATTAACAGGATCATCGGCGAGCGGGAGCCCAGAATACTGGAGCGCCATGAAATCGAGTACAGGTGCAACTGCGGCAGGGAAAGGATAATCGGCGTTCTGGCGAGCCTGGGAGCCCAGGACCTCAGAGAAATCGAGGAACAGGGAGAGGACACCGAGATAAGATGTCATTTCTGCGACGCGGTTTACACTTTTACGCCGGAGGAAATAAAACGGATTGCCGAAGAGGCAAAAAAATAGCGATAAATAGTTGACACGGAGAAAAAGGTTTGGTACAATAGCAAAGCCGTCAAAAATCACCGGCCTTGGGAGCATAGCTCAGCTGGGAGAGCACATGCCTTACAAGCATGGGGTCACAGGTTCGAGCCCTGTTGTTCCCACCACAGTCCGTGACTCTGGAATGAAGGACGGCGTCCCGCCGAGAGCGGGTTTTATGGCCCAGTAGTTCAGTTGGTTAGAACGCCAGCCTGTCACGCTGGAGGTCGACGGTTCGAGCCCGTTCTGGGTCGCCAATTGCCTCTGTAGCTCAGTTGGTAGAGCAGAGGACTGAAAATCCTCGTGTCG
>JAJUHC010000015.1 GCA_029268065.1 Clostridiales bacterium
ATGCTGCCATGAATCTCAAAAAGCTGGCCATTTGGGTCTCAAATAGCCCTTTGTTTTCTCGGATTTGGCTTATTTTTGCCTGTTATACGCAAAGAACCGCGGTTTTCGTAAGCTGAAAACCGCCGTTCTTTGACAGGCTGCGGCATACTTTACACCATGTGTAGAGTATGCCTTTCTTTAAGCGAAAAGCGCCGCCGCTATCCCGGGTCGGTTGCCGCAAATAAAAAGAGAAAATTTAAATAATTAAATAGCATCCGTCTTATATGATGCATCGTATTAGGGAGAATTTTTCATGAAAAAAATCTTTGCTCTATTTATCGCCGCTTCTTTGTCGCTGTCTGTTTTCCATTTGCCCGCGTATGCGGCGAAGGACCCGGCAGTTCATGTCGCAATCGACAATGAGATCGTCCTTTTCCCGGATGCACAGCCCTTGACAGACGCCGGCGGCAATGTGCTTGTGCCTTTGTTCTTTATCGGTCAAAAGCTCGGGGCATCGGTTGAATGGAACGATACCGCAGGCGCCGTCACGGTTAAGCATTTATCCGACGTTATCATTATCTCGCTGCCATCGGCTTCAGTTGGAAATGCCTCGGTTATGCTGAATAATGAGATAGTTCCCGCCGATGTCGCGCCCTTTATAAAAAGCGACCGAACCTACATATCGTTAAAACTTCTCAGCGAGCTTATGCATTGCCAGACGTCATGGGATAACAGGACCCGCACCGCCTTTATTACGTCGCCCAAGCGCAGGGGGCCTGATGCCGCCCCGACAGTACAGGCTGCGACCAGTTCAGAAGTCCTGAAAATCAGATCCTTTGACGGCTGCACGCTTTCGGGAAAGCTGGATTTTCCGACAGGCGCTTCTTCTGTGTCCACTCTAGTCATATTTGTTCCCGGCACGGGACCGAACACCTACGACAATCACAGGCTGATCGGCAATCAAGAGTTTAACTATTACGACCTGTTCGCACAGGAGCTCGGCAAAAGGCAAATAGCTTTTTTCCGCTATAATACCCGCGGCGTTGAAGCAGGCGACAAACCGCCGATGTACAATAGCGTCAACATGGAAGAATACAAAAAGTATACTCCGGAAAACCAGGCGAAGGATATCGAGGTCATGGTTACAGAGCTCAAGAAAAACGAAAAGCTGAAAAACGCGAAGGTTGTCCTGCTTGGCTGGAGCGAAGGCACCATTATCGCTCCCCTGGTAGCGGAAAGAAAAATCGTCGATATTTCATCTTTGATGCTGGCCGGATACTGTAATGAGAAGATGCAGGACATTATCGAGTGGCAGCTCTCGGGCGCTTCCTCAATGATTTTTTACTGCAGGTATTTTGACACGGACTCAGACGGTACAATATCAAAACAGGAATTCTGCGCGGACCCGTACGGGGTGGCAAAGGAGGCGCTTGGCGGGGTTTTGTTTGAACAGCTGGATGCCGACGGGGACGGCTCGCTAACAGACGCTGATTTCGCTATCATTTTGGCGGAGCGCAAAAAACAGGTAATGGATGCGATTTCAAAAAAGGATGATGAATGGATTTGGAACAACTATTTTCAAATCACCTCGGAATGGCTCGCCGGTCATGCCCAGCTTGAGGCAAACAGGGACATGCTTCTGAAGCTGGATATACCCGTCAACATATTTCACGGTGTTTACGACCAGAACGTACCGCTTCAGGGAGTATATGATATCTACGATTCATGCAGGGTTAACGGGAAAACGAATCTGAAGGCCTTTGTGTTCGACCAGCACGATCATGACCTGAATTATATTCTCTATCCTATGAAAAATGTAATCTCAGACGGTCTGGCCCGTATATTTGATGAATGTGAAAAAGTCAGATGAGCGCTTTTTTTCATAAGCATAGAAAAATTAACATTTTTGCTTTATAATTACTCGTGATAAAAATTTTAAACCTGGAGGGCACAAATATGAAATGTCCCTATTGCGGAGGGGAAATGGAGCAGGGCGTGATTCAGAGCCCTCATGAAATTTGCTGGAAGCATGAGAAGGCTTTTTTGGGAAACGCGGAGTTTAACGAGGACGCGGTAATTCTATCGGAATTATCCATGCTGAGAGGTTCCGCAGCGGAGGCTTTCCGCTGCCGTGCCTGTGAGAAAATAGTGATAGACTATAAAAACGGCGATTGCGACATGAACCGAAGGGCGGGTCTCTCCTCCGATTTCGCCGTCGTGCGCAAAATGTTCAGGAAGCGTTCCTAGCCTTTGCTTTTCACGTGCCGGGAAACGCATTGGTTTTGCGTCGGAAAGTCATTTACTATTATGCGTGGTACAACGGGCTTGCGCATTTGCCTTCCTCATAAGCGGGGAATTGCCGCTGGGCTTTGGAGCGAACGCGGCATCCGCTCGGCCGCCGGCCGCCGATTTGGCTGCGGTTTCCGAAAACAAACATTGAAAAATGCCCCCGGAAGTAGGATAATATACCTGCTCCGGGGGGCGCTCGTATTTTATGGGGGGGTTTTATGGCAAAAGGAATCAGGAGAAGCCGTACATTCAGGATTCTGCGCATCAATTACAAAAAGGACAAGTCCGTTTTCGTCACATATTTTATCTTGAGGCTGCTTGTAATAGCCGTAATGATAAATCAGTTCATCAACAAGTCTTACGATTCGGTTTTTATGTGCCTGCTCACGCTTATACTCTTCCTGCTGCCGTCCTTCATAGAAAAGAGGCTGAGGATCGACCTTCCCAGCGTGCTTGAGATAATAATTCTGCTCTTTATATTTTCGGCTCAGATTCTGGGCGAAATAAGCGAATATTACATAATCTACCCTTACTGGGACACCATGCTCCACACCGTTAACGGCTTCCTCTGCGCCGCGATCGGCATTGCGATGATTGATATTTTGAATCAGAGCGAGCGGTTCAAGTTCAATATGTCGCCGGCGTTTGTCGCAATGGTAGCTTTCTGCTTTTCGATGACCATAGGCGTGATCTGGGAGTTCTTCGAGTTCGGGATGGACACTTTTTTCAGATTTGACATGCAGAAGGACGCCGTCCTTAAATCCATAAGCTCCATTGCCCTCCGTCCGGATGGGAAAAACATTCCCGTAGTGCTGGATATACGCGAAGTAATAGTTAACGGTGAGCGCTGGAACCTGGGCGGCTACCTGGACATCGGACTTATCGATACGATGATGGATCTGCTCGTAAATTTCGTCGGCGCTCTCGTGTTTTCGATAATCGGTTATTTCTATATCAAAAACCGCGGCAAGGGGCGCTTCGCGAAGGTATTTATGCCGACGCGCAAAAGGGACTTTTCCTCTAAAAATCCCCCGGAAAAGACTTTGAAAACAGCCGGCGAAAGGGGCAATCGGCAAGCTTAAGCCCAAATCCGACCAATATATCAACCCGGGCGCAATGTTTCAGTCAATTGCGTCCGGGTTTTACAAACAGCATCGCTAAAATCCTGCGATTTACAGTTTTGCCAATTAATTGGTAATTATTAACATTTGCACAGCGTTATCCACAATCGGTGTATCAATTTTCGTCGAAAATGCCTGTTCCCCGTCGAAGACGTCTTCCCGAAACGCATTATTTGCTTTATACCGACCTGCCCTTGCGGTCATAAATGCTTTCTCCAAAGCAGTCTATACCCACTGTCAGCGGCAGTTTTTCAATTTCCATAAGCTTTACGGACTCGCAGCCGAGTTCGGGAAACGCCACTACCTCGGCGGATTTTATGTGCCTTGCTATAAGAGCGCCCGCCCCGCCTACGGCACAGAGATATATGGCTCTGTTCCTGACGATGGCCGAAACCACATCGGCGCTCCTCTCGCCCTTTCCTATCATCCCCAGAAGCCCCAGATCCAGAAGGCGCGGCGAGAACTTATCCATACGGCTCGAAGTCGTGGGACCGCAGGAACCGACGGCCATGCCCGCCCTTGCCGGCGTAGGCCCCGCATAATAGATGACCGCGCCGCGAACGTCAAAGGGCGGCTCCCTTCCTTCGTCCAGAAGCTCAAATATCCTTTTATGCGCCGCGTCCCTGGCCGTATATATGGCGCCGGATAAAATAACCCTGTCTCCGGCCCTCAGCTCGGGTATAGCGTCCTTAAGACCTGAAGTATTTATTTCCGCCGTTTTCCGAGGCAATACCAGCACCCCCGCTATTCCGCCTTTTCCGGCTCCGCGTTCTTTACGAACCTCTCAAGCTCGTTGAAATCATCCGCCGTCTTGTCAAGCACGGAGCTTACAAGCCCAATGCGCTTGTCGATGTTGCTTATTTCTCCCCTGAGATGCGCCGCCGTTATCTCCGTTCCACAACGGATGTCCTCATATTCTATTTTGAGCGCCGCGATAGTATTCATGAGCTTGCTCATGATGCGCTCGTATTTTTCCGTCGCGGCGGCCTCGATTTCCTGAGCCCTTTTGCAGGCCTCAACCTCCAGGGATGACAACCTGCCCTTCAGCTTATTGAAGGTCTCTATGGTCTTGGCGTCCTCGTCGACCTTCGCCTTAAGAGCGGCTAAGCGCTCCTTCATCGCTTCAACATCCTCGCTTTGCCTGCTGATCTCGTCGTTTTCGCGCATCAGCTTGGAAACCTGATCCGACAGAAAATCGATTTTTGAAAGCAATTCCTTTTTTTCGGTCTTAAGCACTTCGCATTCGGATTTGTATTCGTTGAGCTCCTTCGACATCGCGGTTATATAAGCCGCGACGTCGCTGCGGTTGAACCCGCCGAACATACTGCTCCTGAAACCGCTGACATCCATGCCGTCCCCGCCCTTCAACCGGAAATTATTAATGATTCTATCACAAAGCGACCAAAATGGCAATAAAATATGTATGATGCCGCTTTATTAGGAAGAAAATAATATTTTAAGATATCGGTTTGGTTTTTTCCAGTTATGAAATATTCATTGTTGTCTGAATAACGCATAATATTGTTAATTTTAAAAAATCTTGATTTTTTGCGAGTTGTACACATTGTCCACATAATTATCCACACAATTTATGTTAACCGTACGAATAAAATATTCAGCCGTGATTAACATAATATCCTCGACGCTTGTCAACAATAGCACTTGACAATTCATTTTTTCATATTATAATGGTGGTACGTTAAACTGATGAGCGGAAATAGTAACTGCAGATCCAACTTCAAAGAGAGCCGCGGGCGGTGGAAAGCGGCAGGGCGGATTGCGGCGAATGGCTCCGCGAGGGCAAACCCAAAGGATTTTTCCGAGTAGGGGCGACGGAGAGGGCGCTTCGTTAAAAAACGCCGGCACATCAAGTGTGCACTGAGAGGGCGCAAAAGCGCCAAGCCGGGTGGCACCGCAGGAGCATAGGCTCTTGTCCCTGCAGCATAATGTTGGGGGACAGGGGCATTTTTTGTTGTCCGTCCCCAAGATGAAAGAAAGGGGAAAAACGACATGTCAAAAAGCGAAATTCCTTACAAAATCAATCTCAGCGAATCGGAGCTTCCCAAGGCCTGGTACAACGTTCGCGCCGATATGAAGACAGACCACCGTCCCATACTCAATCCCGGCACCCTTAAGCCGGTTACCCTCGAGGATCTCAGCCCCGTCTTCTGTACCGAGCTTGCAAAGCAGGAGCTGAACGCCACCGACGCTTATGTGGAGATCCCTTACGAGATCCGCGAATTTTACAAGATGTACCGCCCCTCGCCGCTGGTGCGCGCCTACTGCCTTGAAAAAGAACTCAAAACGCCCGCAAAGATATACTATAAATTCGAGGGCGGCAACACCTCCGGCAGCCACAAGCTGAATTCCTCGATAGCCCAGGCCTATTACGCCAAGGAGCAGGGGCTGAAGGGCGTTACCACCGAAACCGGCGCGGGCCAATGGGGCACGGCGCTCTCGATGGCCTGCGGCTACTTCGGGCTCGACTGCCGCGTATACATGGTGAAGGTTTCCTATCAGCAAAAGCCATACCGCAAGGGCGTGATGGAAACTTACGGCGCTACCATAATCCCCTCCCCCTCCGACACAACCGAGGTGGGCAGGAAAATACTCGCGGAGCACCCCGATACGACGGGAAGCCTCGGCTGCGCCATCTCGGAGGCGGTCGAATACGCGGTCACCCACGAAGGCTACCGCTATGTTCTCGGCAGCGTTCTGAACCAGGTGCTCCTGCACCAGTCCATAATCGGGCTCGAAGCGAAAGCCGCCATGGAAAAGTACGGCGAGTACCCCGATATTGTGATAGGCTGCGCCGGCGGCGGCTCCAACCTCGGAGGACTTATGGCGCCGTTTATGGAAGACAGGCTCAAGGGCAGGCACGCCCCCTACTTTATCGCGGTGGAGCCCGCCTCCTGCCCCTCCATGACCAGAGGCAAGTTCATGTACGATTTCTGCGACACCGGCAAGGTGACTCCGCTTGCAAAAATGTACACGCTCGGCGCGACCTACATTCCGTCCCCAAACCACGCCGGGGGCCTGCGCTACCACGGCATGAGCCCGATACTTTCCCAGCTCTATCACGACGGCTATCTGGACGAGGCGAGGGCCGTCGAGCAGACGAAGGTGTTTGAGGCGGCGACGCTCTTCGCCAGAGTCGAGGGCACGCTTCCCGCTCCCGAAAGCTCCCACGCCATCCGCGTGGCTATCGACGAGGCAATAAAATGCAGGGAAACAGGCGAGCAAAAGACCATTCTCTTCGGTCTTTCCGGCACGGGCTATTTTGATATCTCCGCCTATATGTCTTACAGGGAAGGCACGATGACCGACAGCATACCGACCGACGAGGAGCTCGAGGAGGGCTTTAAGGGCATCCCCTCGCTTCCGGGAATCCAGTAATTGTTATATAGTCATTACTCTTTGTGTACAGCCGAAAAAGCGGCTGTACACTTTTTTATCGATTCGGCGATATACTTTTTCCGGCCGCGCATAAACTTGTACTGCAATCTTATCGAAGGGAAAGCCGCCATGAAAAGGTTACTCGCGTTGCTTCTTATTGCCGCAGCAATATTCTTCTTCGCCCCGCTGGGCGGCGTCGGCGCTCCGAAGACGCCCAAGACGCATTTTTTCGAGCGGCTGGGCGCTATCCTTAATACGCAGGAAGGAAGCTATACCGCGTCTTTGGATGTAAAAATGCCGTCTGCGCTCTTGGGAAGCGGCGCCGCCACTTATCTCCTCGGCGCTAAAACAAATCTCGAGCTTAATCTTTCCGGCGGCTTTTCGGGGGGCGCCAACAGCCTTGCGGCCAGCGTAGCGTCAAATCCCGACTCCAGGCTTGACAGCGCCGCCGTTTTGACCGACCTAGTCGCGGATGGTGAAAATATCTATTTAAACCTGCGCTCGGTCTTTAATTATCTGACCTCGGTCGGGGGGAAAAAAGTAAACTACGGCCTGTTTTTTCCCGCCGAATACATAACCCTGAGCTTTGACGAGCTCTGCTTTGTTTGCCCCGAAGCCTCCCTGCTGGGCTTCTTTAAACACGCCACTTTAAAAAGCGCCGTGCCGGGTTCAAGCCTTAACAACGCGCTTTTAGCCTCGCTGACGGAGAACTCCTTCAGCGAGAGCAACGGCGTATACCGCCTTACGCTCGACAACGCCGGCTTTCTGCGTCTCGCGCGGGCAGCCATTGGGGACATTGCCGAAAACAGCGGGGAATACGCAAATCTGCCGGCGGCTCAAATGACCGGAAGCTCTGACAGCGCCGCCGCTGCGGCTCAAATAAAAAACGCGGCGGAGAAGCTGTCTTCGGGCCTTAATCGCCTTACGGACGTTTCACTCTGTGCGGAGCTCAGCTTTATAAAAGCCGAGAACGCTTATAAAATCTGCGTTTTTTGCGAGAGCGAAAAGGAAGGCTTGGAGCTCAGCGGCGTCATTAAGCTCGTTCCCGGGGCGGCCGAAAACGCAAGCGTCCCGCGGAAAGCGATGAGCCTCGACGGCATTTTAAACATGCTGGAGGGCGTCGGCAAGATTATGTGAAAGGTCCGGAGAGTGCGTTTTACTCTCCGGACCTTTTTTATTCCGCTGGGATCAGCGGTTTGCTTCCGAGAATCTTCTCGACCTCCTCGAAGCCCTTTAAAAAGGCGTAGTTGTACCTTGCGGGCAGTGCAAACACATATCTTGAGTTTCTCCCCAGCTCGCTCGGGTCGATCGGCGCCGCGCCTATGTGGAACTTCCCCTCCGAAAGCTCCTTCCACTGCTCCAGGGTGAATACCATTATCGGTATGTCCTGAGTCGGCTCCTTTTCCGTCCAGGCTGGGTTCCGGATCAGTATCTGTGGCCCGGAATAAGCCGCTGACGGAGTTTTCGCCGGCGTCCCCTCCCAGCTCTGCTCTATAACGGAATAGCCCTTCCAGCTTGAAGGGAGCGAGAACGAGAAACCATACTGCGAGTTTTTGTAGGCAAGGACGCTCTCGGGCGTCGGCGCCGCGCTTTGCGCCGGCGCAGTCGGTTTTACGGATTGCATCGGCGCCGAAGCGTCCTGGCATGCGGCAAAAAACGCCGCAATAAGCGTTATTGATAAAATTACAGCCGCTGCTTTCAGTTTTCCTTCTTTATTTGCTCTCATACATTTGCCCCCTGTTTACGTCCTCCTGAAATTGTTGTCCAAAGTCCTTTTTGAAAGCTCCATGGTTACCGGTCTGCCGTGAGGGCAGTATTTCACCTCGCCCTTCATAACCTTCTCCACGAGCGGAAGATGCTCCATGGCTTCCGAAGAGCGCCCCGCCTTTACCGCCGCCTTGCAGGCTATGCTCGCAAGTATCTCGTCCCTTATCCCCAGGCTGTTCGGCCGCCTTCCGATTTTTAAATCCTCGGATATTTCCGTGAGCAGCGCGGCTGTATCCGCGGCGCTTATGCCCATCGGCACGCTGTTCACCGCCACCGCTCCGCCGCCGAAGGGCTCGATGTCAAAGCCGAGCTCGCGGAGCAGGGACGCCTGCGCAAGCAGCGCCGCCGCTTCCTCGCTGCCTATTTCCGCGACGACCGGCGTGATGAGCTCCTGGGAAGCGATTCCCTCGCCCCGGCTCCTGAGACTGTCGAACAGTATTCGCTCGTGCGCCGCGTGCTTGTCAATAATGAATATGCTCTCGCCTCTCTCCACGATAATATACGAGCTCATCGCCTCGCCTATGATACGACAGGGCAGATTATCATCGGCTTCCGCCTCCTCCGCCCGCGGGGCTTCCGAAGGCGGGGCTTCCGAAGGCGGGGGGGCCGCATGCGGCAGGTTATAAACAATCCTGGTCTGTTCGAAGTCATGCCTCATCACGGTTCCGGATGTTCCCGCTGTTATCGACGTTTTAAAACCGCTTTCTGCTTTGTACGCCTCATGTACGCTTTTCACGGGAGGCGCCGCCGATTCCGGCGCGGGGGAATATGAACTCTTTGAAGGATAAGCGGCCGTGTCCCTCGCCGCGCCGATCGCGAGCCTCAGCTCAGGCGGCTTTTCCTCCGCGCCGAGCGCCGACCTCGCGGCGTAATAAACCGCATCGAAGACCTGCCGCTCGCTCAAAAACTTAACTTCAGTCTTTGCGGGATGGACGTTTACGTCCACAGAAGCGGGGTTCATCTTCAGATAAAGCACGCAGGCGGGAAACCGCCCTGAAAACAGACTGTTCTTGTAAGCCTGCTCCAGAGCTGCCTGAAGCAGCTGCGACTTTACGAACCTTCCGTTCACGAAGAAAAACTGATGACTTCTGTTGCCCCTCGCGCCGTTCGGAGATGAAACGTAGCCCTCCGCCGCGATATGCTCGTCCGAGGCCCGGGCTCTGAGCATCGAGTTTGAGAAATCCCTCCCCAGCGCCGTGTAAATGCAGGATTCCATTCGCCCGTCGCCCGGCGTGTGGAGCTCCTCCCTCTCGTCCTTAATATACCTGACCGAGAGCTCCGGGTGGGAGAGCGCGCAGCGCACCACGGCCGCAGAAACAGCAGCGCCCTCGCTCGAGTCCTTTTTCATGAATTTGAGGCGGGCGGGCGTGTTGAAGAAAAGGTCCCGTATGATTATCGTAGTGCCCTCCGGGCATCCGGCGGGCGCTTTTTCGACTACCCTGCCGCCGTCCAGCGAAATAAAGGTGCCCTCTGCCGCTCCACGCTCCCTTGTGAACATCTCCGTCCTCGACACCGCGCAGATAGCGGCGAGAGCCTCCCCGCGAAAGCCCAGCGTTTTAATTGAGGCAAGCTCCTCCTCGGTCCGGAGCTTGCTGGTGGCGTGGCGCAGAAATGCGGTTTCGACGTCGTCGGGCGCTATGCCGCAGCCGTCGTCCGTCACCCTTATATAGGTCATCCCACCGCTTTTTATTTCGACGGTTATGGCTTTCGCCCCCGCATCTACGGCGTTTTCAACGAGCTCCTTAACGACGGAAGACGGCCGCTCGACCACCTCTCCGGCCGCGATGAGATCCGCCATGTGTTGTGACATCTGCAATATTTTCGCCATTTGAATGCCTCCCGGCGTAAAAGCAAATAATTCTGCCATTTGGAACATATGCTTATCATCAGTATAACTTCTGCAGCACATTTCGTCAAACAACCGTTGTAAAAAATCGGGGCTAATGTTAGAATATTATATTAATTGTTACTTCAGATCGGAGAACCCTGTCTTGAAACGAAATATGGATACGCCTCAAATAGATTTAATGCGCCAGAGTGAAATAATGGAGCGCATAGCAAGGAGAAACGGCAGCCGCGACAAAATCCCGGCCGCTTTCGTCGATACCTACGGCTGCCAGCAGAACGAAGCCGACAGCGAGCGCATACGCGGCATGCTCTCCAAGATGGGCTACTCTTTCACGGACGACGAAACCGCGGCCGACCTTGTCGTAATCAACACCTGCGCCGTACGGGAGCACGCGGAAATGCGGGTGCTCGGCAACGTAGGCGCGCTCTCGCACGCCAAAAAGGCAAACCGTGACATGATCATAGCCATATGCGGCTGCATGGTTTCGCAGGAGCATATGGCTGAAAAGATAAAGAAATCCTACCCCTATGTGGACCTAGTCTTCGGCACCCACGAGCTGCCGCGTTTTCCCGAGCTTCTCGAGAGCGTTTTAAAGCCCGGGCACAAGCGCGTTTTCGCCGTGACTCACTCGGACGGCGAAATCGCCGAGGGTCTGCCCGTCCACCGCGACAGGGGCGTAAAGGCCTGGCTTCCCGTAATGTACGGCTGCAACAATTTCTGCTCTTACTGCATCGTTCCTTATGTAAGAGGCAGGGAGCGCAGCCGCATGCCCGAATACATTATCGCAGAGGCAAAAAGCATCGTTGCTGAGGGTTACAAGGACATAACGCTTCTGGGCCAAAACGTCAATTCCTACGGCAGGGACCTGGGTATCGGAGTGGATTTTTCATATCTGATCGAGGAAATCGACAAAATTGAAGGGGATTTTCTAATCCGATTCATGACAAGCCACCCCAAGGACGCGACGAGAAGGCTTTTTGAGACCATGGCAAGCTGCAGGAAGGCGGCTCCTCACATACACCTTCCCTTCCAGGCGGGAAACGACCGCGTTCTGAAGGCCATGAACCGCGGATATACGAAGGACGGATACCTTGAGCTTGTCGCGGCGGCGAAGGAGATTATTCCCGACATAGTGCTGACGAGCGATGTCATCGTAGGCTTTCCCGGAGAAACGGAGGAGGAATTTGAGGACACCCTGGATGTTTTGAGAAGGGTGCGCTTCGATTCGCTCTTCACGTTCATATATTCCCCCCGCAAGGGCACTCCCGCGGCAAGCATGCCCGACCCCTTTACAAGGGAGGACAAGCAGCGCCGCTTTGACCGGCTTCTGGAGCTCCAGAACGCCATTTCCGGCGAAAAGCACGCGGAATACGTCGGCAAAACCGTCAGGGTTCTCGTAGACGGCGAAACCGGCGACGAGAAGGCGAATCTCTCTTCCCGTACGGCTGGCGGACGCCTCGTCCATCTCAGAGGCGACGCCGCGAATATCGGCAAGTTCACGGACGTCAAAATCACAGGCAGCACTACCTGGGCTCTCTTCGGTGAAATAATATAGGAGGCTTAGACATGGCGGAGCTTACCCCAATGATGAGGCAGTATCTAGAAATAAAGAGCCAGACTCCGGACTGCATATTGTTTTTCAGGCTGGGCGATTTTTATGAAATGTTCGACGACGACGCCCGCACGGCGTCAAAGGAGCTGGACCTGACGCTCACCACAAGGGACAGGTCAAAGGAAAACCCCGAGGAACGAACACCCATGTGCGGCGTACCCTACCATTCGAGCGAAGCGTACATAGCGCGTCTGCTCGCCAAGGGCTACAAGGTAGCCATCTGTGAGCAGACGGAGGATCCCGCACTCGCCAAAGGGCTTGTTTCCCGAGACGTCGTCCGCATAATCACCCCCGGGACGGTAATGGAGAGCTCCATGCTCGACGAAAGCAGGTCGAATTACATTGCCTCCGTTTATATGGACGCGTGCGGGGGCGCCGTCTGCTTTGCAGACATTTCAACCGGTGAATTTCTTCTCGCGGCGTTCTCCCAGGACGCCGAAACGCATATAGTTAACGAGCTGGGGCGCTACCGCCCCGCGGAGGCGGTTCTCAGCAGCGGGGCCGCGGACAGCGCGAAAATAATCGGAGCCATAAAGGGCCTGCCCGCCTGCCCCTACCAGACAGCTCCCTCCCGCTTCGATTTCATGGCGGGCGCGGCTTTGATCTGCGACCAATTCAAGGTGCCGGACCTTGACGCCCTGAACCTGAGTGATTCCCATGCCGCCGTATGCGCGGCGGGGGCGCTGCTCTCATACATACACGAAACGCAGAAAGCGGAGCTTTCGCACATAAACTCCATCGGCTTTTACACCGCCGGCGAATACATGGAGCTCGACGTTCAGACGAGGCGCAACCTTGAGCTCACCGAAACCATAAGAATGGGAGAAAAGCGCGGCAGCCTCCTTTGGGTGCTGGACAAAACCAGAACGCCCATGGGCGGGAGGCTTCTTCGTTCGTGGCTTGAGAAGCCCCTTCTCGCTCCCGCGGCGATAAAAAGACGCTTGAACGCTGTCGGCGAGCTTTGCGGGGAGTCGATCATGAGGGGCGAGCTAATGCTGTCGCTGCGCGAGATCGGCGATATGGAGCGCCTCATGGGCAGGATAGTCTACGGCAGCGCAAACTGCCGCGACCTTACGGCGCTCTCCTCATCCATTTCCGTGCTTCCGCAAATAAAAAGGCTGCTTTCGCCTATGAAATCGTCCGCTCTCCGAGAGCTCTCCGCTCTCGACGAGCTTTCCGACATAAGGTCGCGCATAGACCGGACCATCTGTGACGAGCCGCCCTTCTCCGTCCGCGAGGGCGGTATGATACGAAAGGGTTACAGCGAGGAGGTTGACCGTCTGCGCGCTCTCGCCGAAAACGGACAGGAAGCGGTTGCCGGCATCGCCTCAAGGGAGCGGGATCGCACGGGCATCAAAAAGCTGCGCATAGGCTACAACAAGGTTTTCGGATACTATATCGAGATACCGCGCTCCCAGAGCGGCGAGGCGCCGGAGAATTACATCCGCAGGCAGACCCTGGCAAACTGCGAGCGCTTCGTCACCGAAGAGCTTAAGGAGCTTGAAGCCGAGCTGTTGAACGCCAAGGAGCGTCTATGCGCCCTTGAATACGAGCTGTTCAACGAGCTGCGCGCCGAGATCGCCTCTATGGTCGCCAGGGTTCAGGCGGCGGCAGCAGCCGTAGCCGAGGCGGACGTTTTTGCCGCGCTTGCGGAAACCGCCGCGAAAAACAACTACTGCATGCCTGAAATCGATATGTCGGGCGTCATAGAAATAAGGGACGGCAGGCATCCGGTTGTCGAGCAGACCAAGCCCGACGGACTTTTCGTGCCGAACGACGCGTTTCTCGACTGCGGCTCAAGCCGCGCCGCCATCATTACGGGTCCCAACATGGCGGGCAAATCCACCTACATGCGTCAGACCGCGCTCATAGCTCTCATGGCGCAGATAGGAAGCTTCGTACCCGCAAAATCGGCGCGTCTCGGCGTTGTCGACAGGATTTTTACCCGAATAGGCGCTTCAGACGACCTCTCCGGCGGGCAGTCCACCTTCATGGTAGAGATGTCGGAGGTCGCTCAGATGCTGAAAGGCGCAACCTCGAAGAGTCTTCTCATTTTTGACGAGATCGGACGCGGCACCTCCACCTTTGACGGCATGGCGATAGCGCGCGCTGTGCTCGAATACTGCGCCGACAAAAAGAAGCTCGGCGCAAAAACGCTCTTCGCCACCCATTACCACGAGCTCACCGCTCTCGAAAGCGAAATCGAGGGCGTCAAAAACTACAATATATCGGCAAAAAAGCGCGGCGACGAGGTCATCTTCCTGCGCAAGATAGTACAGGGCGGAGCGGACGACAGCTACGGCATTGAGGTCGCGAAGTTAGCGGGAGTTCCCGATTCGGTCATTCGCAGAGCCAAATCCGTTCTGGCGTCTCTTGAGGGGGCGGCTCCCGTGAGAGGTGAAAAAGCGGCTTTACGCGGCGAGGACAATCAGCTTTCCCTAGGCTTGATGGCGGCCGGCGCGGTCGCGGAGCGCCTCAAAGCCGTAGACCTGAACACCATCACGCCGATTGAGGCCATGAACCTGCTTTATGAGTTGAAACGAGGTGTGGAATAATTTGGATTCCCTATACCCGGCGCATAAAAAAGAGCTGATTTTCGGTATTGTTTATCTGCCTGTCCACGTCTTTCTGATGCCCATTGTCGTCAGCATATTTTCAAAATATGTCTTTGTCGCGTTCAAGCTGAGCAATACCGGCGCGAACATGACGCTTATTTATTACGGCGTATCCTTTGTGATTCTTATGATTTTCATGAGGGGCTTCCTCAAGGATTCCTTTTCAGTTCTGATAGACAGCGGCGTCAGCGCGATAACCTTCTCACTTGTCGGGTATTTTCAGTATTTCATGCTGGTTTACGCCATGTCGGCCGCCTTCATGCTGATAACAAAGCAGTCCGGCATCAATCCTAACTCGGCCGCAGTGTCCGAGCAGATTTCCAGCAATTCCAAGGCGATGATCCTTTCCACGGTCGTGCTGGCTCCCATAGTTGAGGAAACGCTTTTCCGCGGGGCGCTTTTCGGTCTGATACGCAGAAAAAACCGCGTTGCGGCCTTCATAGTGTCTTACCTGTTTTTCTCTGTTTATCACCTCTGGGCGTACGCGCTCGAGGGCATAAGCCCGATTTTCGTGTTCTACCTGCTCCAGTACCTCCCCGGCTCCTATATTCTCGCCAGATGCTATGAAAAGAGCGGTACCATATGGTCCCCTGTCATGCTGCATATGATGATAAACGGGGTGTCTGTCCTGGTAAGCCTATCCCTTTAGCCGAAATAGCGTGCAAAATCGCCCCCGGCCTATGCTCCGGGGGCGATGATTTTATATTGCCTATTGCTTTTTTATCTCTATTTTTCCGTCCGAAACCGCCGCCGTTATGCTGTCCCCGGCCGCAAATTCGCCCTCCAGCACCTTCTCCGCCACGGTATCCTCTATGCTTCCCTGTATTGTGCGGCGGAGGGGTCTCGCGCCGTACATTGGGTCAAAGCCCTTCTCGGCCAGCAGATCTATCGCGGAGTCGTCGCAGCTCAGCCTGATGCCTATCTTCTCCAGACGCTTTTCAACGTCCTTCAGCATGTTTCCGGCTATCTCGTGGATGTTCTCGCGGCTCAGGCGGTGGAATACTATGATTTCGTCTATCCTGTTCAGGAATTCCGGCCTGAAGGTGTTCCTGAGTTCCTTCAGTACCTCCTCCCGTATCTGTGTCATATCCATTTCGGCGCTTTTTCCGCTGTCGTCGGAGAAACCGAGGCGTTTCTTTGTATCGGTTATATTCTTGGCCCCCACGTTCGACGTCATGACAATGACCGTGTTCTTAAAATTCACCTTACGCCCCTGCGAATCGGTCAGTATACCGTCCTCCATGATCTGGAGCATGATGTTGAACACATCCTCGTGCGCCTTTTCTATCTCGTCGAACAGCACGACCGAATACGGCTTGCGGCGCACCTTTTCGGTGAGCTGTCCGCCCTCGTCGTACCCCACATAGCCTGGGGGCGAGCCTATGAGCTTCGAAACGGTGTGCTTTTCCATGTACTCGGACATATCCACCCTTATCATGGCGTTCTCGTCGCCGAACATGGCCTCCGCAAGCGCTCTGCAGAGCTCGGTCTTTCCCACTCCGGTTGGGCCCAGGAAGAGGAACGAACCTATCGGGCGCTTGGGATCCTTGAGTCCTACGCGGCCGCGGCGTATAGCCTTTGACACGGCCTTGACCGCCTCGTCCTGCCCTATGACGCGCCGATGCAGTATGCTTTCCATCTTAAGGAGTCGCTCGCTTTCGTCCTCGGTAAGCGCAGTCACCGGGACGCCGGTCCAGCCTGATACAACCGCCGCTATGTCCTCCCGCGTCACGCTCGAGCGTTTCGTGGAGTTTCCCTCCTGCCACTTCGCCCTGATATCGGTAAGCTCCTTGCGGAGCTTCTTTTCCCTGTCGCGAAGCTCGGCAGCCTTCTCAAAGTTCTGGCTCCTTATCGCCTCTTCCTTGTCCTTGGCAACCGCGGTTACGCTTTCCTCCATCTCCTTGAGATCCGGAGGCGCCGTCAGGGTCTCCATGCGGACGCGGCTCGCCGCCTCGTCGATAAGGTCTATCGCCTTGTCGGGCAGGAATCTGTCGTTTATATAGCGGCTGGACATCGTCACGGCCGCCTCTATGGCCTCGTCTGTTATCTTAATCTTGTGGTGCGCCTCGTATTTGTCCCGCAGACCCTTCAGAATAAGGACGGCCTCCTCCTCAGTCGGCTCGTTCACCATCACGGGCTGGAAGCGGCGCTCAAGGGCGGCGTCCTTTTCGATATACTTGCGGTACTCGTTCAGCGTGGTCGCGCCTATCACCTGCACCTCGCCCCTGCCGAGAGCGGGCTTTATTATGTTTGCGGCGTCTATCGCGCCCTCGGCGGAGCCTGCTCCGATTATCGTGTGAAGCTCGTCGATAAAGAGTATGATGTCCGTCGCCTTCTTAACCTCTTCGAGAGCGGTCTTTATTCGCTCCTCAAAATCTCCGCGGTACTTTGTTCCCGCGAGCATGCCCGTAAGGTCGAGCGTAATGACATGCTTGTCTTTGAGGTTTTCGGGAACGTCGCCCGATATTATCTTCTGTGCGAGCCCCTCGGCTATCGCTGTCTTGCCGACGCCCGGCTCGCCGATAAGTACTGGGTTGTTCTTTGTGCGGCGGCTCAGAATCTGTATGACTCTCGTAATTTCCTTGTCCCTCCCTATCACGGGGTCAAGCAGCCCCTTCGCCGCCGATTCGGTCAGGTTCCGGCTGAACTGGTCGAGGGTCTTGGTATCCGAGCGCTTTGAGTATCCCTTTGCTGCGGGCGCCTTCGGACGAAACTCCGAGGTCGAGAGCATATTGATTATTTCGGTGTATATCTTGTTCAGGTCCGCTCCCGTCGAGAGTATCAGGCGCGCAGCCACGCTGTCGTACTCTCTCAGCACCCCCATCAGAAGATGCTCCGTTCCGACATAGTTATGCCCCAGCCTCGCGGCGTCGGCGGTGGCAAGCTCTATTATCTGCTTCGCGCGCGGGGTAAGCCCCTGTGTGGGCTGCTGGTTCGCGCCCCTGCCGACGTTTTTGATTATCAGCTCCTGAATAAGCGCGCTGTCCAGTCCGTTGTCGCGCAGAACCTTTGCGGCGGCGCCGCCGCCCTCTCTCGAAAGCCCGAGCAGTATATGCTCACTCCCTACATAGCTGTGTCCGTACTCAGCCGCTGCCTCGTACGCGAGATTCAGAGACTTTTTTGCCCTCTCTGTGAATCTGTCTTCGTATTTCATATATCCATCTCCCCTCCCCCCATGCCTGCATACGCATGGGAACCCTTCGTTTTTACTTGCTTCCGACGTTGATGATATGCTTCAATGAGATCTTTTTGCGGAGTGTGACAGGCAGCCGCCTGTCACACTCTCGCCTCGCTCGTCTTATTTCTCTATTTCGCGTATCCTGTCGCGGAGCTCGGCAGCCTTTTCGAACTCCTCGGCGTCTATCGCGGCTTTAAGCTGCTCCCGCAGGGCGTTAACCTCGCGGCGGCGGCTCATGTCCTCGTCCTTCTCCGGCGCCGCGCTCCTGGTCTCCGGCTCATCGTTTTTAACCGCAAACTCTATGCGCGGCATCGTCATAACAGGCATCATCAGCCTGCCGAACTCCGGGAAGAAGGAGCTTCGAGCCGGAGCGAAAAAGTCCCTGAAAAAATCGCTGAACATGGAATCGAACATATCCCTCCCGAAAAAGCGCTCCTCGGTAAGCCCAGCCTTTTCAGCGCACTCCGCGCAAAGATGCTGTTCGGTGGTCCTTCCGTTTATGCTTGCCTTATAATGGAACGTAGCGTTATTATTTCCGCAATTTTGGCATTTCATAATTATTTCCGTCCTTTCATAAATTAAATATTATACTGTGTCCAATCAAATGGAAGTTATAAGCATATGTTTCAGAATATTTGCTCTTACCGCGTTTCTGATATCAGCCGGCACCGGTCTCAAGGCGTTGTCGCCAATTGCAGTCGAAATATACTTTGCCTCCTTTTCAGAGATAACGCCGCCGTAGCAGGCGTTTGAAAGCAGCGCGAGCGCGGTTTTAAGGTCGATTTCCTCTCCTATCGCGTTAACCGTGTGCATCAGCAGCTGCTTTGCCGTCGACTGCACCCTGGTTATCCTTATATATCCGCTGCCTCCTCTCCGGCTCTCCACTATGTAGCCGTGCTCCGGCGAAAACCTCGTGGATA
Source organism: Clostridiales bacterium (assembly GCA_029268065.1). Classification (GTDB taxonomy): domain Bacteria; phylum Bacillota; class Clostridia; order Oscillospirales; family Oscillospiraceae; genus DUPK01. The sequence goes on from JAJUHC010000015.1 coordinate 18,727, forward strand.
TCACATAATTGATCTGGCTCGGAACACAGTTGAAGCGCTGCGCCAGCTCCGAACGCTGCATCTCGGCGTAACCCTCGTTTTCCAGCAGGTCGCTGATAAAGCCCGCGATCATGTCGCTGATACCCAACTCAAAGGCCCCCTTTCAGTTTGACTTTGACTATCTTTAACCTTCGCCTTAATAATAGCCTCCCCGGCAGAAACTCGCAAGATCCATTTTGACCATTCCTGACTAATATTTAGCCTTCTACGGCGCTTTGGCTCGCAAAAGCTCTCTGTTTCATGCCGTTTTAAAATATTTCGGGCTTTTTTATAATTAATTTATTGTGTTTAAAAAATACATTTGATTTTTTTACTCTTTATGATACAATTTTGCATAACAAATTAACGGAGGTGTCTATAATGGCATATGTAATCAGTTCTGATTGTGTAGCTTGCGGCGCTTGCGCCGAGAACTGCCCTGTCAGCGCGATATCTGAAGGCGATTCTCAGTACATAATCGACGCGGATGTTTGTGTAGATTGCGGCTCTTGCGCGGCCAACTGCCCCGTCGAGGCTATTGCCCAGGCATAACTTTAAAACCGGTCGAAGGGCGATATGCTTTTTGCATATCGCTTTTTGATTTGATATGGAGGATTATGATGCCTTTGGATGAGCTCTGGCAGGGCGGCCCCCGTATCGCTCAGGCGGAGACCGTTTTCAGACTGGGCTCCGATTCGGTGCTGCTGGCCCATTTCGCGTCGGGCATACGCGCGAAGAGGGCGCTTGATCTCGGCTGCGGAAGCGGCGTTATCGCGCTGTCGCTTGCCTTTCAAAACAAGAACCTTCATGTAGATGCCATAGATATATCGGAGGCTGCGGTTAAGCTGACTGCTCAAAACGCCGCCGTTAACGGGCTTTCCGACCGCATAAGCGCCGTCTGCGGCGACATCCGCCGTCATCGCGAGCTGCTCGGGGCCGGCGGTTACGACCTGGTCGTAACGAATCCCCCCTATTTTGCCGCCTCGCGCGGGAAGGCCGCCGGCTCGCCGGAGATGGCTCTCGCAAGAGGCGAATGCGCGTGCGGCCTGAGCGACATTTTGCAGGCCGCGGCTTATCTTGTCCGCTGGGGCGGGAGCTTTGCCGCGGTATATCGTCCCGAGAGGCTTTCGGAGCTGCTCTGCAATATGACGGCCGTTGGCATAGAGCCCAAAAGGCTGCGTATGGTACAGTACAAGGCAGGCTCCGAGCCTAACATGGTGCTCGTCGAGGGCCGGCGCGGCGGCAGGACCGGACTTAAAATTGAACCGCCCCTGATCATGGCGAATGCGGACGGCTCAGATACGGATGAAATAAAGAAAATCTACCGCAGGTGATTCTATCTTATCATATACAGGAGGGGGCGCTTTCCATTGGCCGGCCGTCTATACCTTGTCGCTACTCCCATAGGAAATCTCGGGGATATTTCAAAGCGCTGTGCCGAAACGCTGGAATCCGTCGACTTTATTGCCGCCGAGGACACAAGGGTAAGCGTGAAGCTGTTAAACCACCTCGGCGTCAAGAAGCAGATGGTGAGCTACTTCGAACACAACAAAGCTGAAAGCGGAGCCGCCATTTTAAAAAGGCTCCTGGATGGCGAAAGCTGCGCTCTCGTTACCGACGCCGGGACGCCCGCCATCAGCGACCCCGGCGAAGACCTCGTCGCGCTCTGCGCCGGGAACGGTATCGAGGTTCAAAGCGTACCCGGCTGCTGCGCCGCCGTCGCCGCCCTCTCGGTATCCGGCCTCAAAACCGGACGCTTTTGCTTCGAGGGTTTTCTTTCAACAAGCAAAAAGAGCCGTGAGGCACATCTCAAATCGCTCAAAAACGAGCAGAGAACCATGATATTCTACGAAGCTCCCCATAAGCTGAAGGCCACCTTAAGGGATATGTCCGAGGCTTTTGGAGGCGACAGGCGCATCTCGCTCTGCCGTGAAATGACAAAACTCCACGAGGAAACCCTTCGCACCACTCTGTCGGACGCATTGTCATATTTTGAGAGCACTCCGCCCAGAGGAGAATTTGTGCTTGTCATCGAGGGAGCAAAGCCTGAGCTTAAGGAGAAGGTCAGTCTGGAGGAAGCGGTTTCGCGGGTAATGGAGCTGAAGGCAGGCGGCATGCCGCTCAGAGAGGCCGCCCGAAAATGCGCCGAGGAAACAGGCTTTCCGAAAAATGACCTCTACAATGCTTCCATAAGCAGGCAGTTTTATCAATCATATGAATAATTATTAAAAAAGTATTTAAATATTCACCGTTTGTTTAAACTTCCGCACTAGCCACAGCAGCGTTCTTGTGTTAATATTATTGAGGTTCGTTTTGTTCCGGAAAATCATTCCCGCCGCAAACGGCCTCCGGAAGTAAAATATTCGATTATACGAGGGGTAATAATGCTTCAAAAATGGAAAAGACATGAGAAAATTCTCGTGGTAGCCGTGTTCATAGTCATAGCTGTGGTCGGGGCTTACTTTGTATTTAGGGAAGTCAGCTTCGGCGTCGATACAACCATGGACGGCGTTCAGTACAGGATAGGCGATCCCAGCTATGTGGAGCGCGTAACCGTCAAAATGACCGGCATCTATAAGTCATACCTTTTCAAAGACAGCTCCTTCTACGGCGCCATCGAGATCTCGAACCGCGAGTTCACCACGCAGTACATGGCGTCTATCACCTTCAACGGCGATTATTCTTACCTTACATATTACGATTACGGGAAAAAGTCGGACAAGGTGGCCGAAACCGGAGTTGTGGCCACCCCGATAGTGCTTGGCCAGGTAAGCGTGGGGAAAAACTTCAAGCAGATCCTGATCACCGTATTCGACGATTTTGCCGAGCCCAAGGGCACGGGCTGGAATATGAAGAGCGGAATGGTGATAGTCGCGCCCGCAACTACGCGCTCCGACGCCGTCAAGATAGCCGAAACTCTTGCCGGCGGAAGCAGTATCCTGAAGAAGGTAAAGAGCTGGAGCTAGCTGAGACAGCAAAATGAAAGAGGACGGTTCGCAAAGCGCCGTCCTCTTGCTTTTTATTTCATTTTTTCCGCGATAGCGCCTATGAACTCCCAAGTCGTAACGCTTTTTGGCTTCTCCCCCTCGACAAGCAAAGCGAGGTCGCCCGTCATGACGCCTTGCCTTATAGTGTCCAGCGTAGCCTCCTCAAGCCTGCCGGCAAAGGAGCAAAGCTCCGGCAGCCCGTCAAGTTCCCCGCGCTTCCTGAGCGCCCCGCTCCAGGCAAAGATGGTCGCGACGGGGTTTGTGGAAGTCTTCTCGCCCTTGAGGTGGCGGTAATAGTGCTTTGTTACGGTGCCGTGTGCCGCCTCAAACTCGTAGCTGCCGTCCGGAGAAACGAGCACGCTCGTCATCATGGCGAGGGAACCGAAAGCCGTCGATACCATGTCGCTCATGACGTCGCCGTCATAGTTCTTGAGCGCCCAGATAAATCCGCCCTCTGAGCGGACGACTCGCGCCACGGCGTCGTCGATAAGCGTATAGAAGTATTCGATACCGAGCCTTGAAAATTCCGACCTGTAATCCTCATAGACTCGCTCGAATATTTCCTTGAACGCGCCGTCGTACACCTTGGATATGGTGTCCTTTGCGGAAAACCAGAGATCCTGCCTCGTATCGATGGCGAATTTGAAGCAGGAGTGCGCGAAGCTGCCGATGGAGGCCTCTATGTTGTGCATACCCTGCAGAACGCCCGGGCCGCCGAGCTTCTGTACCGTCACCCTTTCCGTTTTTCCGCTTTTGCCGGTGAATACGAGCTCCGCAGTCCCGCCTTCCGCAGTTCTCAGCTCAGACGCCTTGTAAACGTCGCCGTACGCGTGGCGCGCGATTGTAATCGGCTTCTTCCAAGTCCTTACGACGGGCTTGATGCAGTCAAGAGTTACGGGAGTGCGAAACACGGTGCCGTCAAGTATTCCCCTTATCGTCGCATTCGGGCTCTTCCACATTTCCTTCAGCTTATATTCGGTCATCCTCTGCGCGTTCGGGGTTATCGTCGCGCACTTTACGCCGACGCCGTATTTCCTGATCGCGTTCGCGGCGTCCTCGGTTACCCTGTCGCCCGTGTTGTCGCGTTCTGTGAGGCCGAGGTCGTAGTACTCCGTCTTAAGCTCCACAAAGGGGAGAATCAGCTCGTCCTTGATGAGCCTCCATATTATCCTGGTCATTTCGTCGCCGTCCATCTCGACGAGCGGCGTGGTCATTTTAATCCTATCCATTACTTACCCTTTCTCAGCGAGGCGTAATAGTTCATAAGGCAGCCTTCCTTCAGTATGGTCCTGTCCTCGTTTGAAAGCCCCTTCACATACAGGTTTATGTCGTGCACTCCGTTTTTCGTGATGACCTTGGCGGGGATCTTCTCCCTGCCCCAGACTATTGCAGACCTTATTCCTGGAACGTAGACATAGTCGCCCGGCTCGTAATCGAATTTCGTGTCCCTGTCGATGGTGAAAGGCACTATGCCCCAGTTTATGCAGTTCGAGCGGTATCGCTTCGTCGCAAACTCATAGCATATATTGGCGCCGCCTCCAAGCACCTTCTGGCAGGACGCCGCCTGCTCCCTGGCGCTTCCGTCGCCCGGCTTTTTGGCAAAAACGCAGGATACGAAGTCCGTGGTTTTCGCGAGCTCCTGAGGCTTGCCTGAAATCCTGGAAAGGGCGTCTATTATCTCTCCCGATATCTTCCCCTCGCGGCGCTCGACGTCCGCCGCCTGCACCGCTTTGGAACGCTTCACATATTCCGGTACGCGGCGCGAAAGAGCGAATTCCGCAAGCTTCTGAGGGTTGGAACGGTAGGACGAGGTTTCGCCCGAGGGAATCAGCTCGTCGGTCGTGGTCACGTCGTCAAATATTACCGCCGCAAGCTTCATCAGCATGTTTTCGCCGAGCTCGTACATCTTCGGCCAGTCGGCGATATTCGGCCCGAGCTTAAGCTCATAGTCCGGCTCCGCCTTGCCGAAGCCGTTGTACACGCGCTTGTCGTAAACCGTCCTGTCGTATCTGTACTCGGATTTCGGAACCTCGTACTCTATCTCGGTCGCGGCCGTGATAACTCCGCCGTTTCTGGCCGTCGCCGCAATCGAGCGGGCGTCCATGAGCGCCACCGCCGCTATCTGTCCCTGTCCGGGCTTGGAGCCCTCCCTGTTCGGAAAGTTCCGCGTTGCGTGACGGATACTGAAGGCGTTATGCGCCGGGGTGTCTCCGGCGCCGAAGCACGGTCCGCAAAAGGCGGGCTTCATTACGGCGCCCGAGGAAATGAGCTTGAGGGCGGTGCCGTCCCTTGTAACCGCGAGGTTAACGGGAGCGGACGCGGGATAAACGGACAGGTCAAAGTATCCGTTCCCTATGGACGCTCCGTCGAGGATAGCCGCCGCCTCCACGAGGTTGTCGTATGTTCCGCCAGAGCAGCCGACAATCGAGCCCTGGTCGGCGACTATTTTACCGCCAATAATCTTGTCCCTGAGCCGGAGCTCGACCTTGCCGCCAAGAGTTTCCCTGCACTCCTCTTCCGCGGCCTTCAGTATAGCCTCCGGGTTTGCCTGCAGCTCCTTTATCGTGTATGCGTTGGAGGGGTGGAAGGGCATCGCTATCATGCACTCGACCTTTGAAAGGTCTATCTTTACGGCGCCGTCATAGTACGCCGTTCCGTCAATTTTCAGTTCCTTGTACGCCTCGGGCCTGCCTACATTCTCGTAGTAGGCTCTCACCTTTTCGTCGGTGGTCCAGACAGAGGTCAGGCAGGAGGTTTCAGTGGTCATTACGTCTATGCCAATCCGATAGTCCGTCTCAAGCTTGCTGACGCCGGGGCCCGCGAACTCCAGGACCTTGTTTTTTACAAAGCCGTTTTTGAACACAGCACCGCAGAGGGCTATCGCCACGTCGTGCGGTCCCACCCCGCGCCTCGGCTCTCCCTCCAGCCACACGAGCACCACCTCTGGAGCATCTACGTCGTAGGTGTTCTCCAAAAGCTGCTTTACAAGCTCGCCGCCGCCTTCCCCTACACCCATGCAGCCGTAGCTGCCGTAGCGGGTATGGCTGTCGCTTCCAAGTATCATTCCGCCGCAGAAAGCAAGCTCCTCGCGCGCGTACTGGTGTATGACCGCCTGATTTGCGGGCACATAGATGCCTCCGTACTTTTTCGCGGCGGAAAGCCCGAAGACATGGTCGTCCTCGTTGATTGTGCCGCCGACGGCGCAAAGGCTGTTGTGGCAGTTGGTCATTACATAGGGTATGGGGAATCTTTCAAGCCCGCTCGCCCTCGCCGTCTGGATTATTCCGACATAGGTTATATCATGCGAGATGAGCGCGTCGAATTTAAGCTTCATCTTCTTCGGCTCCCCCGAAGTATCATGCGCGCGCATTATGCGATAGGCTATCGTTTTTTCCCTGCCCTCCTCAGGTTTGGGAAGGCCCTCCTGCGGTTTCTCTATGAGGCATCCGTCTTTGACGTAAACGCCCTTTTTGATAAGCGATACCATGGCTATGCTCCTTTGATGCTTCTGATAGTCAGTTATTTATAATACATTAAAAACGCGGCTTTTTCAACAAAAATCGGACGGTATGCGCCGTCCGGTTTCAAATACAGGGATATAGCGGTAAAAGGCTGTCCCAGCCCTCTAATTGAATTTGTTCATAGCGGCGTCGACGCCGAGCCCGACGATGGCTTCCACCGCCCTGACAGCCTCCCTTGATGACTTCAGCAGCTCGTTATAATCACCGTCGCTCATTCTTCCTATTACCCAGTCTATAAGATCAATGTTCGGATTGTTGGGAGCTCCGACCCCGATCTTCACGCGTAAAAACGCGTCTGTGCCAAGACTCGATATTATGCTTTTCAGACCGTTGTGCCCGCCGGCGCTGCCCTGCCTTCTTATCCTCAGCCTGCCGAGGGGAAGCGCCGTATCGTCGCAGACCACAATTATCCGCTCCGGCGCTATCTTATAGAACGCGGCCGCCGGCTGTATGGCCTCCCCGCTCAAGTTCATAAAGGTCTGCGGCTTCATCACAAAAGCGCCTGCTCCGCCTATCGAGCACTTATCGGTAAGAGCCTTGTACTTAAGAGTCTTGAACCTTATGCCCTTCTCCGCGGCGAGAAAATCCGCCGCCATAAAACCCGCGTTATGCCTAGTTTTTTCATACTTCTGACCCGGATTTCCAAGAAAAGCGACGAGCCACTCCGGGCGTGCGGCCCCTTTGAAGCCGAAAAGCATGTTTTCTCCTTATCTGAACAGCGGGGAAATCGAGACCTCCTCGTACACCCTGTCGATGGCCTCGGCAAACATATGGGCGGCCGAAATGTAGCCTATCTTATCGCACTTTTTTTCCGAAAGATAAGGGATTGTGTCGAGGAACATCATTTCTTTGATGCAGCTTTCGTTTATGCGGTCGATGGCGGGGCCGGAGAGCACTCCGTGAGTCGCGCAGGCGTATACTTCCTTTGCGCCGCCCACCTCCATAAGCGCGTTTGCAGCGCCGCATATGCTGCCCGCCGTGTCCACCATGTCGTCGAACAGTATGACATACTTGTCCTCGACGTTGCCTATTATGTTTTTGACCTCACTGGAGTTGGCCTTCTGCCTGCGCTTGTCCACTATGGCGAGCCCGACCCCCAGCTTCTGGGCAAAAGCCCTCGCCCTCGCGACCGAGCCTACGTCGGGCGAAACGACTATCACATCGTCCAGCATCTTGCCGAACTTGTTTATGTAATACTCAAGGAACAGCGGGTTCCCAAGCATATTGTCAACGGGAATATCGAAAAAGCCCTGTATCTGAGCCGCATGGAGATCCATCGTCAGAACCCTGTCGGCCCCGGCGCAGGTGATGAGATTGGCTACAAGCTTCGCGGAGATCGGGTCTCTCGCCTTGGCTTTTCTGTCCTGCCTTGCGTATCCGAAATAAGGCATAACGGCGGTGATTCTTCCCGCCGACGCTCTTTTGAAAGCGTCTATCATAATGAGCAGTTCGACAAGATTGTCGTTTACCGGAGGGCATGTAGACTGAATGACAAAAACGTCGGCTCCACGAACGGTTTCAAGAATCGAAATAGAAATCTCCCCGTCCGAAAAGCAAGTCGCCTCCGACTCTCCCAGTCTGAGACCGAGAAAGCGGCAGACATCCTCGGCAAAAGCCGGATGAGAGTTGCCCGCAAAAATCTTGATTTCCTTGCCATGTGAAATCATCGTCGAATTCTCCCTTAATTTTTATTGGCATATTTCCGAATTTATTGTAACAGATTTGTTAATAAAATAACAGAGTTTTGAACAACTTTCTAATCCTTTTCAAATATTTGAAATATTTTATATAAAAACGCATAAGTAAACCGGATAATACCGCTTTTTTTGCATATTATTAGCATTTTAATCGAAATAATTGCATCACGAGCCAAGCAATAAAATAATAAATCCGTTCTTTAACGGCCGACGCGCAACTTTTTTTAATTTTTAAAAAGTATAATGAACAGGGTGCGCTATGTATTTTTTGCTCTTCCAATGTAAAAATATATTGACAAACGATGGCAAAGGTGTATTATATGTATTAGTTTATATAATACAGTTTTCATCACATCTTGTTTGATTGGAGGTACCCCGCAGTTGATAAGCCTCAACAACAGGGATTCGAGGCCGATATATGAGCAGATAAAGGACAGCCTGAGAAGGCTGCTCATAACCGGCGCCATATCCGAGGGGGAGCGTCTCCCCTCGGTGCGCGAGCTCGCGTCGCGGCTCGCCATCAATCCGAACACCATACAAAGGGCTTACAGGGAGCTGGAGTCCGAGGGCTATATATATTCCGCGGCGGGAAAGGGCTCGTTTGCCGCACGAGTTTCAGAGGTCGACGCAAAGCGCAAAAACGAGCTGCTGAAGTGCTTTGACGATGCCGCGCTGGAGCTTTTCCACCTGGGCTTCGGAACAGAAGAGCTGAAAAAGCGCGTCGAAGCCATTGTCGCCGCACTGGAGGTAAGGGAAAATGATTGATGTAAAAAATGTTGTGAAGCGCTTCGGAGAATTCACCGCGCTTGACAATCTGAGCCTTGAAGTGGAAAAGGGCTCGGTTTACGGACTTGTCGGGCCGAACGGCGCCGGCAAATCCACGATAATCCGCCACATAACCGGGGTTTACCGGCCGGATTCGGGAAGCATCCTGATCGACGGCTCGCCAGTTTATGAAAATCCAGCCGTGAAAAAGCGCATCGCCTGCATCCCGGACGACATTTTCTTTTTCCTGCAGGCAAGCACCCGCGACATGATGAAGTTTTACAGCGGCATCTACCCCTCCTTCGACCTTGAGCGCTACGAAAAGCTGGGCAGGGTATTCGAGTTTGATGACAAGCGCTCCATGCGGCAGCTTTCAAAGGGCATGCAGAAGCAGGCAGCTTTCAGGATAGCGGTCTGCATGCGTCCCGAGGTTCTCATACTCGACGAGCCTGTCGACGGGCTCGACCCCGTGATGCGCCGCCAGGTCTGGAGCATAATTTTGAACGACGTGGCGGAATTCGGCACGACTGTGCTCGTGTCCTCCCACAATCTGCGCGAGCTGGAGGACGTCTGCGACCACGTCGGCATCGTGCATAAGGGACGGCTGCTTCTCCAGCGCGCGCTAAGCGAGCTTCAGGACAATATTGCGAAGGTTCAGCTTGTTTTGCCGGAAGGAAAGTCGCTTCCCGAAAATTTTGGCGCGGTCCACCAGTCCTCGTCCGGGCGCATAATCACCCTCATCATGCGGGGGCACTCCGCGGATATTTCGGCAAGGGTATCGGCGCTCGAGCCCGTTTTCTTCGACCTTGTGCCGCTTACTCTCGAGGAGATTTTTATTTACGAACTTGGAGGTGTGGATTATGCGCTCAGAGACATCCTTCTTTAATAAAACGATATTCATTAAGAATATCAAGCGGTTTTGGCCCGTCTGGACTCTTTACACGATAGCTTTTACCATCGGCATGCCCGTTGCCCTTGCGAGCAGAACCCTCCGATCAAATCCCCACTTCTCGGTCTCCCAGTATATACTCGGCAACGCCCTCTATATGGGGGGCGTCATGAGCTTCATATTCGGCGTAGTATCCGCCCTGGCCGTCTTCTCCTACCTTTTCACGGCCAGAAGCGTGGGCGCGCACCACACGCTGCCCGTACGCCGCGAGGGGCTTTTCGTGACAAACTTCCTTTCCGGCTTTGTCTGGCTTTTGGTATCGAACCTCTTCATCTTTGCCGTAACCGCGCTTACCGGAACTCTTATAGGCCTTTCGGTGCTTGAAAGTCTTCTCCGCTGGCTGCTTATGCTAGTGCTTGAAAACCTTTTCTTCTTCGGCTTCGCGTCGTTCTGTGTAATGCTTACAGGCAACGGCTTCGCTCTGGTGGTCATCTACGGGGTATTGAATCTCGCGGTCATAATTATTGAGTCGCTCCTCAGGTTCTGCATTTCTGTATTCACCTACGGAATAACGGCCGGCAATTCCTTTACCTTCGGGGCGCTCTCGCCCATTTACATGCTGATGTTCAGAACGCGTGTGGCCTCTGTGGGAACCTCTCCCCGTGTGTATTATTACAACGGCCTGAACACCCTGCTAATCTACGGCGCAGCGGGTCTGCTTTTCGCCTTTGCGGCGGTAATAATCTACCTCAGGCGCCACAGCGAGAGCGCCTCCGAATTCATTGCGATTCCCGCCCTGCGCTCATTTTTCAAATACTTTTTCGCCGCGTTTGGTTCTCTGGTGCTGGGTTCGCTGTTTTATACCATCATTTTCGGCGCCGCCTCCTACTACCCGGTCGGGTCCGCCGTTCCGATGACCTTATGCATGGCGCTCGGAGGCTTTCTGGGATATTTTATCACCGCCATGCTGCTCAAAAAGTCGTTCAGGGTGTTCCGCTCGACATCTCTCGGCTTTCTGGTGTACACGATGTCGCTTGTCGTACTGATGATGGCCTTTGAGTTTGATATCTTCGGAATGGAGAAATATCTCCCGGACCCCGATTCCGTAGCCTCGCTTGCTTATTCCACAAACGGCGCTGCGGGGAGCTTGGACGACAGGAAGGCAATAGCGGACATGATCGAGACGCATAGAAGCCTTATCGCGAACAAGCCCGTTTACGAGAGCAATGTCCGCAGGCGCGGGACGGACGATATTTATGGCGAAAGCCTTTCCGTTTCCTACACCTACAAGCTGAAAAACGGCAAGACAGTTTCAAGGCGCTATGTTCTTTTTAGAGACATAGAATCGAACGCCAGCATAGTCGGCAAATTGGAGGCCGCGCTGAATTCTCCCGAGGCGGTGCGAAACCGTATGAAGGATATCCTTGCGCTTAAGCCGGAGGATGTTCTTTCCATAAGCTTAAACTATACTGATAACGCTTACGTTAACAGGACGGAATATATAAGCCAGGAAAGCATCCGTGAGTTTTTCGTCGATTGCGTTCAGGCTGATATCCTCGACGGAAACCTTGGGAGGGTTTCGCTGATTTACGATACAGAAAACGAGGACGCCACCGGAAACTGCGCGATTACGATTTATCTTCCCGAGGACAAAAATGACGACGTTGATCCCGCCACGGTATATCCCGAGGGCGCGCCGGGCAAGTACATTTCAAGCAGCAGGACCATTACGGTCTACCCCAACACCGTGTCCCAAAAAACTCTGGCATACCTTAGGGACATGGGCATAAACCCCATATTCGGAAACAATCCCAAATATTACAGGCCGGTTGTTCGTTCTCCAATGTAAACGGGAGCATAAAAACTCCCGTTTTAGCGTGTCGAAAAAGTGTTTCGACACGCTTCAAGGGGGTATCCAATACCCCCTTGATACGCGGCTGAAGCCGCGATACCCCCGGTCGCGCACAATTGCGCGGGATAATGTATTTTTTCCGGCGTACACGCCGCCGGAAAATTGTTTTTTTGATGTTATATCATTTTTAAATTCATGTTTGTCGACAATCTGAAGCGGGAGGCCAAAAACTCCCGTTTTTATTTCTTTCGCACACAACATTTAACAAATTATTCACTCTTGACGCTTTTTTCTTATCTATTATAATAGGGTAAAAGCGCAGTATTATTAAATACCTCGGCGCGGATTTTCTCCGCGGCGTTAGTAATTATGGCGCGCCGCCCGCCTTCAGGCGGCGTCCGCAAAATTCGCCGAAGCGTCCGATCGTTTTGAGACGCGCCGCTTTCTTGCGGAACAAACGGAGGTTTTTATGCCCAAAAAAGTGCTTATTGTGGAAGATGAAGCGAATATTGCCGAGCTTTTGCGCCTGTACCTGGAAAAAGACGGCTTTGAAATAGCGATCGCTTCGGACGGCGGTACCGGAGTTTCGCTCGCGCAGAGCTTTGAGCCCGACCTGATTTTTCTTGACATAATGCTGCCCGTTATGGACGGCTGGGCCGTCTGCCGCGAAATACGCAAAACTTCCAAGGTGCCGATTATCATGCTTACCGCGAGAGGCGAAACGACAGAGAAGATATCGGGTCTTGAGATGGGCGCCGACGACTATATCACGAAGCCCTTTGAGGTTAAGGAGCTCATGGCGCGCGCCCATGCCGTCCTGCGCCGTTACGAGCCCGACGGGGCGCAGGAGCGCAAGCTCAGCTTTGACAAGCTCGTCATCAATATGGAGTCCTATGAGCTGCTTGTCGACGGGAAAAGGGTCGATACCCCGCCGAAGGAGCTGGAGCTTCTTTTCCACCTCGCCTCAACACCCAACAGGGTATATACAAGAAACCAGCTCCTTGACGAGGTCTGGGGCTTTGACTATTTCGGTGACTCCAGAACCGTTGACGTACATATCAAGCGCCTTCGCGAAAAGCTGGAGAACGTCAGTCCCCAGTGGGCGCTTACCACGGTCTGGGGAGTTGGCTACAAGTTTGAGCTGACGCAGTAATTTTAAGGGGGCATCCCCAATTGAAGAGCATTTACCTTAAAAACTTTATGCTGACGGTCGGCATGGTACTTTTGAGCTTTCTAATTCTGGGTACGGCCTTTATGTCCGTCAGCTATAGTTTTATCGTTTCAGACAAGCGGCAGTCGCTCAAGGTCACCTCTCAGGTGATAGAGAGCACAATATCGGCAAAGCTAACGGAGTCCGAGCTTGACGACTGGAATCTCCGCATAATAATATCCGCCATCGCCTCGGCTTCCAACGTGGAGGTCACTATCTGCAACTCCCAGGGTACCATCGTGAGCAGCTCCGACCACAGAGGCTACGCCAGGAACATTGGAATGGTCATTCCCGGCTCCCTCATATCGTCTTTGAGCTCCTCCTCCACGAGTTCGATTTCCGCTTCGGGCACTCTCGGCGGATTCTTCGACTCGCCCCGCCAGTACTATTTCAGTCTAATAAAAAACCCCGACACCGAAGCCACGGAGGGCTATGTCCTAACTTCCATGGAAGCCTCGTCCATGCTCCAGATATGGCGCTCCTTCGTAGTCATTTTTTTCTTTGCCTCCTGCTTCGTCCTTGTCCTTTCACTGGTTCTTTCCATGCTGACCACCGGCAGGCAGGTTGCGCCCCTGAAGGAAATGGCCGCGGCTTCAAAGCAGTTTGCCCGGGGCGACTTTTCCGTACGCGTGCGCCATGTGAACCGCAAGGACGAAATCGGCGAGCTTGCGGCGGCCTTCAACTCCATGGCGGACTCCCTTGAAAGGTCCGACAAGCTCCGCAGCGAATTTATCGCGAATATTTCGCACGAGCTGAAAACCCCCATGACAACTATAACGGGGTTTATTGACGGCATATTAGACGGCACCATCCCCCCCGAAAAGCAGGCCACCTATCTCGGCGTGATTTCTTCTGAGGCGCGGCGTCTGTCGCGGCTCGTCCGCAAAATGCTGGAGCTTTCGAGGCTCAGGTCGGTGGACCGCAGCGCTATCGCCCGCAGCAGCTTCGATATAAAAAACGTGCTTAAAAGCACCGCTCTCGGGCTGGAAGGCAAGGCTGGCGAGAAAAATATTGAAATAAATATGCTGATTCCGCAGGAAAAGGTCATCGTAACCGGCGACCCCGACTCCATCACCCAGGTAATCTACAACATCCTTGACAACGCGATAAAATTCTCGACCCCGGGAGAGCCGATAACCCTAAGCATATGGAAGCAGGGCGAAAAAGCCTACGTCTCGATCAAAAACCGGGGGGAAACCATCCCCGCCTCCGAGCTCCCGCTTATCTTTGACCGTTTCCACAAAACAGACCGCAGCCGCGGGCTTGACAAGGACGGCGTGGGCCTCGGGCTGTATATCGTAAAGACCATCATCGACAACCACAACGAGAATGTTTATGTTACAAGCGCGGATGGCGTGACGGAGTTCGTTTTTACGCTCGGCCTGAAAAAATGACCTTATTTACAAACTATTTACAGGCCATTCATAATTGCTCCATAATTGTATTTTATAATTCAGTCAGTCTTGGGAGGCGCCGCTTATGTCCGAAGACAAAAACCGCAAAAAGTCAATCTTCCGGAAAATAAAACGCGACAAGGTGACCGATACTCCGTCAAATCCGACCCAGCGGGCGGACGAAATCGGATATCCGGCCTATACCTCGCCCGTGGAAAGCGGCTACGCTCCCTATTCCCCGCAAACCCCGGCTTCTTCGGTTCCTCCCTGCGAAGGCGACGAACAGAGCTCCAAGACGAAAAAGACCGGCCTTGCCAAGTTCTTCGCGATAGGTCTTGTCGCCGTGGCCCTGATAGTCATATCCTCCTTTGCGACATACCTGTTTTCTCACTTTGATTTCCAGCTCTCTTCCGGCAACGGAGTGATAAAGTTTTCCCTGATACCCAGAAACACTAGGGGTCCTCAGGCTCCGCCCGCCCCATCCCCGGAAACGACCCCCGTTCAGGTAACCGCCCCTTCGCAGACCGTTCCCGTATACTCTTCAGGGGGAGGCGCCCCGTCCGGCATCGGCATAGTGTCCGGTTCGAACAGTTCACTTACGCTTCAGCAGATATACAAGAAATGCGCCCCCTCGGTCGTGTCCGTTATAGCGGACGGGCAAAACGGCTCTCAGAGCGGTTCCGGCATCGTCGTTTCGGACAACGGCTTCATCATTACGAACCAGCACATAATTTATAACGCCTTTTCTTTGAACATTACTCTGCAAAACGGCAACAGGTACGTCGCTGCGATAGTCGGAGAAGACGAGCAGACCGATATAGCCGTACTCAAAATCGACGCCGCCGGACTCGCTCCCGCGGAGTTCGCGGACTCGCAGAGGCTTGAGGTCGGAGATTCCGTCGTTGCCCTGGGCAACATGACCAATCAGGGCATTTCGATGACCGACGGTATAATAACGGCTATAAACAGAAACGTCAGTTACAACGGCTTGTCCACCACGCTGCTCCAGACAAACGCGTCTGTAAGCGGCGGCAACTCGGGCGGCCCGCTTATAAACATGAGCGGCCAGGTGGTCGGGATGCTGAACTCCGCGCTGCTTGCCGGTTCCTCCGTCAGAGGAGTAAGCTTCGCCTTGCCGATGACGTCCGTGAAGCCTATCGTGGACGCCATCCTAAAAGACGGGTATGTAAAGGGCAGACCCTCGCTGGGGCTTCGCCTCTCGGACATCGCGGTTTCCGCCTATACGTTTTACAAGCTCCCCAAAGGCGTTTATGTGAACCGTGTTTACTCAAATTCCGACGCTTACGCAAAGGGCGTCCAGCCCGGCGACATTATCAGCGCCGCCAACAATATCGCTGTCGCTTCCGTAGGCGAGCTGAACGGTCTAATTAACGGCTTCAAGGTGGGCGACACCGTCAGCGTCAAGATTTACAGAAACGGAAGCTACTTTACGGCGGACATAAAACTGGTCGACAAAGCCGAGCTTAAATAGATACTCAGAGCTGCTTGCTCTCATCCAAATAGTACCTTGAGTACAAAACTCCTCTCTTTTACTGCACAAAACCCCGTCTTTCGACGGGGTTTTGTGTTTGTCTATAAGCTCGGCCTATGCGGCGCTTAATGGCTTTCCTTTAAATTTCCGGCAAGCACAGCTATGTCCCTTATGAGCAGGAGCGCGAGGGATGTGAACAGCAGGGCGCGGGAAAGTCCGGAGGCGCCGGGAACGGCTATTATGCAGAAATAGAGCGATAGCTGCATATACATTATGCTCCGCCGCGGCTTAGGCTTCGAGAAGGCGTAGCCCGCCTTATAGTAGAACGCCAGCGCCGCCGAGCAAAGCGCAAGGAAATCATAGACATAGTCAAGGAGCTCAGGGTCCGCGGAACGGGCTTTGTACTCAAGCACCAGCAAAAGGCATATAAAGACGACAAAAAGCGCGCTCAGCGCGGCGTTTCCATCGCTTTCGGAGCTTTTTGACGAAACTCGGGACAGAATGAACACCGCCATGGAGGCTATAAGCCCAAAGACGGTCAGTATGATGTCTATAAGCGCCCTGCCCTCAAAATAATAGAGCACCGAGCCGCAGGCTATGCCAAAGGCCGACACGACCGATACGGCAAAAAGCGCCTGGCTTCCATTTGTCATCGCGCCCAGGTAGCCTTCGCTCACCTCATACTTTTTTATGCGCGAGGAAAGAACAATAAAAAGCGCCGCAGAAGCGACAGAAAATACGGCGAGAGCAATTGTTATCGGTTCTCCGCGCCTGGCGAGTCCGGTAGAGGACTCAAAAACCGTGCTGAGCTCAACTTTTCTGAGAACAGCTCCGATAATCCCGAGAACCGCGGCCGAAACCGGGTATATAAAGCTGCGGCGGATATCAATCATCCCTTTCATGTGACAGACATAATATAAATGGACATGCATATGCTTTAGCGGGGCATGAAATGAATTCTACACCTAAAGTCGCGC
Source organism: Clostridiales bacterium (assembly GCA_029268065.1). Taxonomy (GTDB): domain Bacteria; phylum Bacillota; class Clostridia; order Oscillospirales; family Oscillospiraceae; genus DUPK01. The sequence goes on from JAJUHC010000015.1 coordinate 35,529, forward strand.
TCCGTCAACCGCCTTGAATGGGAGTTGTGCCATAAAAATGAAAAATTTGTTTATTACCTCGCTTCTGCTGCTTCTCTTTTCCTTTTCCGCGCCCCTCGTCATTGCAAAGCCCATAAATGCGGCCCCTGATGTGACGAGGCAGAATATAGCCGCGCCCTCTCCCTCGCCTTCAACTGCCGTATCGTCAAGCCCGGACAGCCGCATGATAAAGCTTTCGCGCGGCGGAGCAGTTACAGGCATCACGCTTTCGGAATATCTGACGTGCGTAGTGGCGGCCGAGATGCCGGCGTCCTTCGGTCTTGAAGCTCTCAAGGCTCAGGCGGTGGCGTCCAGGACCTACGCGCTCTATAACATACAGCATAAAAAGCACAGCGGCTTCGACCTCTGCGGCGACCCGGCCTGCTGCAGCGCCTATGCCGATCTTAACTCCCTCCGGGAAAAATGGGGGCCGAATTTCGACGCCTATTATTCCAAGGTCAAAAGCGCGGTCGAAAGTACCGATGGTCTGTACCTCACGTGGGAGGGCGAGCCTATACTCGCCGCCTTCCACTCCTCCTCATACGGCAGCACGGAGTCCAGCGAAAACGTCTGGTCTTCCGCCCTGCCCTACCTCAAGTCGGTGCAAAGCCCCGAAGCCGCGGACAGGGTAACGAATCTCTTTACGACGGTAACGGTGTCGCATAAGGATTTTCGGGATACCGTGTCCAAAAAATATCCCAAGGCGGAATTCGGTCCTGACCCGACCAAATGGATATCCTCCCTCCTGTATTCGGAGGGCGGGAGGGTTTCGGAGCTTTCTGTCGGCGGCGTCAGATTGAGCGGCGCCGAGCTGAGGCAGCTCTTCGGCCTGCGTTCCGCCGCCTTTACATACCGGATAGAGAAGGACTCCGTGGTCTTTTCAGTGGCGGGCTACGGTCACGGCGTAGGCATGAGCCAGTACGGAGCCAATATAATGGCGTCTAAAGGCTCGTCTTTCGTGCAGATTCTGAAGGCCTATTACAGCGGAGTTCAAATTTCAAGGCTTTCGGACACAGCAAAGCCTTGATAAATCGTTTAATTTACTATAAAATATCAGCGTTCAGATATAGACACCGGAAGGATTACGATATGGATTACATGGCCGAATCTCTTAAAATGCACTACAAATGGGCCGGAAAGCAAACCGTGTGCCCAAAAATGACTCTTAAAACAAAGGACGATCTGTCCCTTGCCTACACTCCTGGCGTCGCCGCACCCTGTCTTGAAATCCAAAAGGACATAAGCAAGAGCTACGAGCTTACGGGGCGGAGCAACCTGGTCGCGGTCGTTACTGACGGGACGGCGGTTTTAGGTCTTGGCGATATCGGCCCCGAGGCGGGCATGCCCGTTATGGAAGGCAAATGCGTGCTGTTCAAAACCTTCGGGAACGTAGACGCCGTCCCACTCTGCATACGCTCGAAGGACGTGGATGAGATAGTGGACACCGTATCGCTCATCGCAGGCAGCTTTGGCGGCGTAAACCTTGAGGATATAAGCGCGCCGCGCTGCTTTGAAATTGAAAGAAGGCTCAAGGAACGCTGCGATATCCCTATTTTTCATGACGACCAGCACGGCACTGCCGTTGTGGTGCTCGCGGCGCTCATGAACGCCCTCAAGCTGACCGGAAAAAGGATAGAGGACCTAAGGGTCGTCACGAGCGGAGCCGGGGCCGCCGGAATCGCCATCATAAGGCTCCTTATTAAGACAGGTCTTCGTGAAATCATAATGTGCGACAGCAAGGGCGCGATATACGAGGGCAGAGGCGACCTCAACCCCGAAAAGCGGGAAATAGCAGCCATTACTAACCGCAGCCTTGTTAAAGGCTCGCTCGCGGACGCGTTGATCGGCGCCGACGTCTTTATCGGCGTGTCCAAACCTGATGCAGTAACAAAAGACATGGTCCGCTCCATGGCTCCGAAGCCGATAATTTTTGCCCTCGCCAATCCCATGCCCGAAATTATGCCTGACGAAGCCTTTGCGGCTGGCGCGGCGATAGTCGGCACGGGCAGAAGCGACTTTCCCAACCAGATAAACAATGTCCTCGCATTCCCCGGCATCTTCAGGGGCGCGCTTGACGTAAGGGCCTCGGAAATAAACGACGAGATGAAGATAGCCGCCGCCAAAGCGCTTTCGGACTATCAGGGCGACGCTCTCAGGCCCGACAGTCTCCTCCCCTCGGCGCTTGATATGAACGTCGCCCCCGCCGTAGCCAGGGCGGTCGCGGAAGCTGCGAGAAGGACGGGCGTCGCGAGGGTATAGGGCCATAAAAATCCACAGGGTACGCCTCTTGCGTACCCTGCATTATTTTATTCTTACCGGGCGGTAGGTCTCGCCCTTATGTTCAAATTTCAGAGTTCCGGAGCTTATGTCGTTTAACCTCATTTTAAATCTATCGGTCTGCCCCTTCGGTATAAGCGCGCTGATTTTGACGTTTTCTCCGTAATCCGCGCTCAATTCATGCCCGAGAAAAGCGGCTATCTCGTTCCTTACCCGTTCAAAGAGCGGATAGGGGCATGTAATATTTGCCTCGTCCCACAGCCTCATCGCGGAAACGCCCGCGGCATCCAGCGCAAGCGCGGCGGTGTGAGAATATGCCCTGACAAGCCCGCCCGCGCCAAGCAGAACGCCTCCAAAGTAACGCGTAACGACGCACAGGACGTTGAAAACCTCCGCCGAGCGGAAAACGCCGAGCACGGGCATGCCCGAGGTGCCCTGCGGCTCGCCGTCGTCAGAATGGCGCATCACGCCCCCGTCTTTGATAATATAGGCATAGACGTTATGAGTCGCGTCCCAATGCCTGTCGCGCGTCTCCTTTAAAAGCGCAAGCGCCTCCTCCTCGGAACAGACAGGCCATACCCGTCCTATAAAGCGCGAGCGTTTTTCAATAAACTCGGCTTCTCCAAAGCCCGAGGGAATAAAAAACTCGTCGGAGCGTTCCATCACTTCACCTCCGAGACAAAATCGCGCAGCTTTCCGTATACCTCCGGCGGGCACACGGCTTCAATCTCAATAAAATCCTGCCCGTACTCCGTCCTTTCAACAAGAGCTTCACGATGCAGCAGCTCGATAAGCCCCGCCCTGGAATACGGCAGACGCAGGCTTACGCGGCGGTTCTGCCTGCCGATAATCTCATTTATCCGTCCTACGAGGGCGTCCGTCCCCTGACCCGTCACGGCGGAAACCGCGACGATGTTCTCGCCGTGCGGCAAAATCTCGTCCCGGCAAATGTCCGTTTTGTTGTACACGTCTATTTTCGGCGTCTTCTCCGCTCCGAGCTCGCATATAAGCTGCTCCACGACCTTTGCTTGGAGCCGCCACTCGGGGTTCGACACATCTATGACATGCAGCAGCAGATCAGCGTATTTCAGCTCTTCAAGGGTTGCCTTGAAGGCCTCCACAAGGTGGTGGGGAAGCTTTCTGATAAAACCGACGGTGTCTGAAAGCAGCACCTCCTGCGTTTCGCTTATCGAAAGGCGCCGCGTCGTTGTGTCCAGCGTGTCAAAAAGCCTGTTGTTAGCCGGGATATCGGCTCCCGTCAGGTAATTGAGCAGCGTGGATTTGCCCGCGTTCGTATAGCCGACGAGCGCCACGACGGGCATCTTGTTCTTTTCACGCAGGCGGCGCTGTGTGCCGCGCACCTTGCGCACGTTCTCAAGCTCCTCTTCAAGCTTCTGAATCTTCCGCCTTATATGGCGCCTGTCGGTTTCAAGCTGCGTTTCGCCCGGCCCCCTGGTTCCGATTGGGCTGGAGCCTCCGCTCGCCGTCTGGCGCACAAGGTGCGTCCACATGCCCGTCAGCCGCGGCAGAAGGTATTTGTACTGCGCAAGCTCTACCTGCAGCTTGCCTTCGCGCGTCATCGCGCGCTGCGCGAATATATCGAGTATCAGCCCGCTCCTGTCGAGCACCCTTACCCCCAGATCCTCGGACAGGGCGCGCATCTGCGAGGGCGAAAGCTCGTTGTCGAATACCGCGAGCGTGCAGCCCTCCGACTCGATAAGGGACTTCATCTCGCGAACCTTGCCTTCCCCGATGAAGCTTCTCGGGTCTGGCACCGCCCTGTTCTGGAAAACCACGCCCAGGCTTTTTCCGCCGGCGGTTTCAAGCAGCGCCTCAAGCTCCGCCATACTGCTTTCCGTGGAGCGTTCTTCCCTGTCCATGCTGTCGGCGGAAAGCCCTGCGAGCACGGCTTTTTCCAATTCTGTTTTCTCTATGTCCCTCACCTGCTTTATGCTTATCTCGTGGGCTCCTGCAGCTTGCCGATGTAAACGCGTCTAAGATTCTTTCCGGCCTCATCGACTTCTGGGCTCGTCCTCTCAAACGCCATTATGCCCGTGCTTTCCGTTATTAAAAACAAAAACCCGCACTTTAAAAGTGCGGGTCATTCCGGTTATTAAAGTCCGAACCTCTTGTTGAACTTATCAACACGTCCGCTTGTGTCAACAAGCTTCTGCTTGCCCGTAAAATAGGGGTGACACTTTGAGCAGATTTCAACCTTAATATCCTTCTTTGTTGATCCGGTTTCTATGACCTCGCCGCAGGCGCACTTTATCGTGGTCTGCTGATATTTGGGATGAATCCCTTCCTTCATTATGTTCACCTCTTTCGTATGCAGAAAGCCGTCTTTGACAGCAAATTGTATTGTAGCACAAACATATCTAAATTGCAAGTATTTTTTATTGCTTCTGCCGGCATATTTCTACGGCCTGATTTGTGCGGAAAAAGTACAGTATGCTTTTTGCGACGGGCTTGCCCGTTATGCGCTCCATTGCCTTTGCATAGGCCTCGAGCTGCGGCCTGTAGGTCTCCGCCCTTTCATACTGGCTCTCTTCCGTAACAAAATCGGTCTTGAAGTCTATCACCGTAAGAAAACCGTCCTTTTCAAAGCAGCAGTCCACAACGCCCTGGAGCAGGATCTTTTCCCCCTCGCCGCCGCCGAAGTATTCCTCGGCGGGGACAAGCAGCGAGAACTTGAATTCCCGCAGGATGTCTTCCGCCTCAAGCAGGCTCCTTCCGAGCTCCGACCTGAAAAATCCGAGTATCTTATCCGGCTCCGCCGCCTCCGCCTGCCGGGCTGTTATTATTTTTCGGGCCGAAAGCCGCTCTATTTCGGCTTTTATACCCTCAATGCTCCCGCATTTTTTATAGTCAATGTACTGCATCACGAGATGCAGGGCTACGCCCCGCTCCGCGCCTCTGAGCGGCGAATCCTCCGCGGCGAATTTTGGGCGGTCGAAAACGTAGCTTTTTGCCCCAGTTTCAAGCATTTCGGCTTCTTCAGCGGCTTCCTTGTCAAGAAAACGCCCCTTAAGACCGGTCGCGGTGAGCTTCGACGGCAGCCTCACCGCCGCCTCGTGCGGATAGGCAAAGCCGAGCTTGCGTTTTATTTCCTCCAGCTCCGCTTCCAGGCCATCTCCCTCCGGCGGCTCCGCGGATACGCATTCTGGTGTTTCCGTCTCGGGAACGGAAACATTTTCACGCTCTATGTAGCGTATGTCCCAGGGGCTGTCGCCGCTTTCCTCCATAGTCAGGGTGTCCGTATCCCTGAACGCGCACGCCTCTTTCCTCAAAAGCGCGGCGAGCAGGAGCCATTCGCCCATGGAAGCGCAGCCGGACAGCACCTGCGGCGCGACGGGCGCCTTCGCGCAGAGCCTCAGCTTCTCAAGAAGCCGGTCTGCATTTTTCGACGAGCAGGTGACTATCAGCTTTTCCCTCGCCCTCGTCATCGCGACATAAAGGACCCGCAGCTCTTCCGCCATCATTTCATCATTCATTCGTTTTGCTATCGCCATGCGCGGCAGCGTCGTGTATTCTATTTTCCGCTCAAGATCAAGCCTTTTCGGACCCACTCCAAGCTCCGAATGCACCAAAAGCGGCCTTCTCAGATCGTCCCTGTTGAACTGCTTGCCGGTATCGGCAATAATTACGACCGGATACTCCAAGCCCTTTGACTTGTGTATGCTGGTTATGGTGACGGCGTTGCCCGGGTCGCTCAGGCTTTGCGACGCGACCTCGCCGCCGCGCTTCATCAGCTTATTAAGCTGCGCCACAAAATCGAATAGCCCCTTGTAGCCCGCGCTTTCAAACTGCCTCGCCATTTCCAGCAGCGCCATGAGGTTGTTCCTTCGCTCGGCTCCGCCGTCCATCGCACCGAACACGGCAAGCGCGGAGGTTTTTGTATAGATATGCCACACAAATTCGTCAACGCTCATATCGGAGGCGTCCAGCCTGAGCCCGTTCAGAAAATCGACGAACTCCGCGTACTTCGCGCTGCCGTCGGAGGCCTTTTTCAGCGCCGAATAGAAGTCCCCGTGCTTGTCTGCGGCCCTTATTTCCGCAAGCTCGTCGGGAGTGAAGCCGAAAAGCGGAGAGCGCAGAACCGAAATAAGCGCAACGTCCTGTCTTGGGTTGTCTATGACGGCAAGCAGGGAAACCATCACGCATATTTCGGTTTTGTTCCAGAAGCCGCCTCCGCTTTCTGTGTAAACCGGTATGTTGAGCCGACGGAGCGCCGCCGAATATACCTCAGCCTTTCCCCTGACGCTTCGAAGCAGTATCGCTATGTCACCATAGGCAAGTCGGCGCTGCCCGTCCTTCTCCGTAACGAGCATTCCTCCGTCCACGAGCTCCCGTATACGCTCTGCCACAAAATCGGCTTCTATCTCTGACTTCTCGGGCTCGTCATCATCCTCCGATTTCGGGATCCCGATCAGGTTCAGCTCGAACGCCGCGTCCGGGCTGTCGGGGTAGTCTGTTTTTCCCTGATTGAGGCGCTCGTTCTCAGTGTAGTCCATTTCGCCAAACTCTTTTGACATTATGCTCGAAAAAACGAAATTAACGGCGTCCAGAACATTTTTGCGCGACCTGAAGTTGTCCTGGAGTATTATTTTTCTCGGTTCACCCTCGCCTGCACGGGCCGCGTCCGAAAACCCCTCGTATTTTCTGAGGAATATCGTAGGGTCGGCCAGCCTGAAGCGGTATATGGACTGCTTTACGTCGCCGACCATAAAAACGTTTCTCCCGTTTTTTGAAACCGCGCTTATTAAAAGATCCTGTATCTCGTTTGCGTCCTGATACTCGTCCACCATTATCTCTATATAGCGTTCGGAAATCTCCTTTGCCTTGTCGCTCGCTTCGCCGTTTTCGCCGATAAGCAGGCGCAGGGCGAGATGTTCCATATCGCTGAAATCGAGTATGCGCCGTCTTGCCTTCTCCTGGGAAAACGCCTTGTCGAAATCAAGTGTGAGCGCCATGAGTCCCCGCACCGCAGGAAGCACGGCGGCTATATCCTCTAAAAGCTCGTCCGATGAGGCGTCAAAGGTTTCTCCGAGCTTCTCCATAGCCTTCTTGCAGGATTCGCGCACGCGCTTTGCCTCCTCGGCCTCGGGGCTTGAGCCGCCTCGCAGAGGCTTAAGCTTGGGAAAGGGAAGAGGAAGCAGTCCGCGCGCTTTGTCCCAGCCCTCGGAGAGGGCGCGCGCAAGGCCTTTCAGCGCCTCGAGGGTTTCGCTGAAGCTGTCGTAATAAGCGGCGCGAAGCGCGGCGTCGGCTTCCAGGGATTTTACCGCCCGGGAGAGCTGCCCCAGCCAGTATTCGACGTCCGCCGCTGACTTCTCCAGAATTATTTTGCCCCAGGGCGTTTCCGCGACGTCCTTCGCTTTTGAGCACGTTTCAAGCTCATATATCCGCTCCGACGCCCATTTTTCCGGCCAGGGGTGGCTTTTCAGCTTTGAGTAGAACTCAAATACAAGGGGCTGCAGCTTAGAGTCGTCTCTGCCCGCCGCCATCGTGTCCGCAAGCAGCTCAAAATCGCCGTCCATGTCCTCATAGCGGCTGTTCAGCAAATCGTCCAGCACCTTCTGCATAATCAGTTCGCTCTCGTCGGACTCCGCCACCCTGAAGTCGGGAGAAATGCCGAGGATATGCGCGTTCTCTCGCAGAATGGCGCCGCAGAAGGAGTGTATGGTCGAAATCGGCGCCTTGTAAACCAGGGGTATCTGCCGGCGGAGATGGCTGCTTGCGGGGTTTTCAGCCAGGCGTTCGTTTATTTCATCCAGAATTTTGGAGCGCAGCTCCGCCGCCGCCGATTTTGTATATGTGATTATGAGAAATTTGTCAATATCCACAGGATTTTGGGCGGCCGCGACTCTTGACAGGAGCCTTTCCACCAGCACCTTGGTCTTTCCGGAACCCGCCGCCGCCGCGACGAGCAGGGCGCCTCCCCTGTTCTCTATCGCTGCCCGCTGGCTGGGAGTGTAATTGACGGAGCCCATCAGTCACCCCTCCTCTCTACCGCTTCCCAGAACTCGGAGGCCTTGAGATGCTTCAAATACCTTCTTTTATCCTTTCTTTCGTCAAAGTGGCAGGCCGCCGTATAGTCGCAGTAATCGCAGGGGCCGCCGCCGTATTTGCAGAACGGATCCGCGCTTATGTTTCCTTTGAGCATCTCTTCTCCAATCTCCCTGAGCGATCTTTCAATGTGAGCGCCGAGCTTTCCGAGCTGTTCAAGCGTCGCGAGGTTGTCCGCCTTAAGCTGGCCGTCCTTTGTAAACTTCACGGGCAGAAACACCTTCTCGCCCTTTTCCATCGCCTCTATTACTTCAGGCTCGTTCAAAAGTATCCCGCTTCGCACAAGGCTTTTCCTGCGTGCCGCTTTTATCTCCTCCTCGCTCGCGCTCCGGCCCAGCCCCAGATAAACGTCCCTGGCCGGAGCATAAAGCACGCCCGCCGGGACTATCTCGCGCCCGTAAAGCTCTCCGCCGTATTTTTCCAGCGTAAAGAGGTATATAAGCATCTGCATTCCCATGCCGTACCATATGTCGGACAAATCGAAAGCCTTTTTGCCCGTCTTGTAGTCCACCACGCGAAGGTAGAGCTTATCGTTTCTGAGCCAGCCGTCTATGCGGTCTACGACTCCGCTCACGCTGATTTCCATGCCGCCGCTCCTTACCATGGCGGGGGGCACTTTTCCGTCTCCAAATTCAAGCTCAAAGCTGAGCGGAGTGAACTCGGAGCGCTTCAGCTCCTCTACCATATCGTCGACAATCGTGTATACGTCCTTTACAAGCCGGTTAAAGAGGTATGTAAAGCGCCCGCCCTTGTCGTTTGTCCCGCCAAGTCTCTCCTCCGCGTATTTTTGGACGTAGAACGCCGTGAGAGCAAAATAGTCCTTTCTCTCGGCCGAGCTCAAAGGGCCCTTTTTCTTCAAATCTCCTATGACGCTTTCCAGCACATAGTGCAGAAAGGTGCCCATTTCCGGAGCATCAAAGCCCGCTTCCTTCCTTGGCTCCGCCTTAAGTCCGTACTGGAGGAAGTATGAGAACTTGCAGGAGTAGAACCTGTCGATTCGGGAGGCCGAAAGTCGGAGCCTGCTCCCGTATATGCTCTGGACCGATGATGGAGAGAGAGAGCCTCTGTCGGCTCCCGCAGCCATAAGAATCCTCTCCATTTCATGCTTTTTTCCGGCGTCGCCTTCAAAATACAGCCGCGCCGCTCTCGCGCGCGGGGTATCCGCGCCGGATAACGCAAGCTCAAAGCAGGGTGCGGCTGCCGCCGTAAGATATGATGCGTTAAGAGAGCTCTCGTCCTCGGTCTTTACGCCGAGCAAAGCCTCCATCCTGCCAATAATGTAAGAAGGGCGCTTTTTCGTCCCTCCGACGCTTTTTGGATAACTTAGCACGAGCCGCTCCGTCGCCCTTGTAAGGCAGGAGTACATCGTGAGATACTCGCGCATGATACGCTCCTCCGTTCCTCCGCTGAGCTCAAAGCCAAGGCGGAGCAGCTCTTCGCGCTCCGTATCGTTGATTATGCCGGAGCCTTCTCCCACCATAGGAAGCGCATCGTCAGTCGCGCCGAGAACGAGAAGGCACTTTATGCCGCCGGCGCGCATCCTCGTCATATCCCCGGCCGACACCGCGTCCAGGGTCAGCGGTATTGTCGCGACTCCGTAGCTTGAAAGCACCGTCCTGAAAAGTCTTGAAAACTCGTCGGCGCTCATCGGAAGCTCTCCCAGTATGGCGGCGCACTGTTCCATTACCCTTACCAGTATGCCCCAAAGCTGGGAGTACTCCTCCGCAGTCTTTTCGCGCCCGAGAGCCCTGAATTGCTCCGTCTTTTCCTTCAGCCTCTCCGGAAGCCCGATATCCTCTACGAACGAATAGAGCGCCTTTATTATACCGACGGCGGTTCCCGCCGCGCTTACGGCTCCGTCGAGGCGTTTCAGCGGTCCCGCAGCCAAGCGGCGCAGCCTGTCTATTTCAGCGAGCCTCAGCGCATCCTCGTCGGTAATTTCCGGAACGTAGCCGCGCGGGCTCATGCTCCATGGCTCTTCCCTGTTCCACAGCTTCGCACCGCGTATGTTCCACTTCAGCACATAGTTTTCGAGCTGGTCACACTCCTCGGCGGAAACTCCCGCGAGTCCCGTCTTCAGATACCTGAAGACGCTCGGGTAGTCCCAGTCCTGCGTAACGACATCGAGCGCCGAGCTCATAAGGCTGAGGACAGGCTTTTGAAGTATGTCAGCTTTCCGGTTAAGAAAAAGCGGTATCCCGTATTTTGAAAACACATTTTCAATGACGGCCTCGTATTTTTCAAAGCCCCTGGCCGTCACCGCGAGCTCGCGCCACCTGTAACCTTCGTCACGCACAAGCCTTATAAGCTCCGCCGCCGCAATCGCGCATTCGGAATCCATCGTGTCCGCCGCGATCAGCCTCACGGCCGAGCTTTCGCCCTTAAACGGCGTTTTATCACGCCCGAAGAGCTTCTGCTCCAAATACTCAAGCTCAGGCGCCGCCGTGCCGCTTATCGGCTTTAGCTCGATCGTTGAGCACCTTACCCCGAGAGCGTCCGCAAGCCGTACAAGCTTGAACCGCGTTTTTTCCGCTATATAGAAGGCATCCTCGTCCCCTCTGCCGGGGAGGGTCACGGTAAGGTCGGCGCCCTTCCTGAGAAGCTCGCCCAGCACCTTCATTTCGAGAGCCGTAAAGTCCGAAAAGCCGTCGATATAAATATGTCCTCCGACACCAACGGAGCTCCCGCCTATTTGCTCCGCAAGCTTTTCGAGCCGAAGCGAGGGATCCTGCATCCCGCTTTGGAGCATCGCCTCAAAGGCTCCGGATATGAGCGAAAGATCGTGTAATTTGTCCTTCAGGGAGCCTTCCGGCAATTCTCCGCCGAGAAGCTCCTCCGGCATTATGCAGCAGCTCTTAAGCTCGTCCGCAGCCTTCAGCAGCCCCTTGAGAAAGTCTGCCTTCGCCGCTACGTTGCCGTAAACCTTCAGACTCGGCAAAACGCTCGAGAACGCAAGGCTCATAACGAGCAGCCTTCCGCCCTCGTCCATAACGGTTTCCGAAAGACCGCCCGTTTCGGCAAAAACACGGTCGGCGAGCAGCAGAAAGGTCACGACCTCCCCGTACAAGCTGAGGCTGTCGCCGCAAAATTCCGAAAGCGCCCGCGCGGCCGCGTGCGAATACTGCTCGGGCACAAGCAGGTATGTCCCGCCCTTTTTCGCGTCCACGCACTTTTTTATTTCGCTCATTATGCGGCTTGTCTTGCCGCTGCGCGCTCTGCCCGTGATTATAGTAAGCATTTTCTCACCCGCACGTCGATTGATAAGCTTATTATATCAAAAAGAAGCTGAAAAGGCACTTGAAAATCGGTTTTCACAAACAAAAAGCAGCCCCGCCCAAGGGGCCGCTTCGTTTGCTCTGATTTGATTACGATATCGCGTACTCCGCCGCTTCGCTTTGGCTCATCGCAAGCTCCAACCGGGACAAAAGCTCCAGAAGCTTGAACTTGACGACATAACCCTCTGAGTCCTCAGTGATGATTTTTATGGTTTCTTCGCTGAGCCCGAGCTTTTTGAAATCAGTTTTTTTCTCCGCGGCGGTCAGGCACAATGGAGGGAACACGACGCACCACCAGTTTTTGCCCGCCCCGTTTCCTATTATCACTCGAAGCGAGGTATAGCTGCCCGCGGGAAGGCTGAAGCTTCCGTACCTTACTGTGGGAAAGCTCTCCACCCCGAGGCTCGCAGAAACCGGATAGTCTTTTCCGAGTTCACCTACCTTCTCCAAGGCGGCGGCAACGAGAAGCTCTCTGTTTTCCTTTATTATTTTTTCCGCCGCGCTCTTGTCGCGGCAACCATCAAGAAGCGCATTCAGTTTTCTGAGCACCTCATCCCGCACAGCGAGCTTGATGCTCTGGTCTTCGGGGCTGTCCGAATTTGCGACGACGTGGAGCCTTATAAGGTTTTCGCTCAGCTCCGCCCGCCGCGCGGACACCTGACCGCCGAGCACGGAAAGAATTATCGCGATAAAAAGGGCTATCTCCCAGGCTTTGATCTTCATAAAAAAACTCCGATACTATGTAAAATTCATTTACAGTATCGGCGTTTTTGTTCAGTTTTATACATATTTTTCCATGGTCTCCGCCAGAAAGCACTCGTCATACTGTTTTTTCATAAGGGCAAACGCTTTTTCCGCTGTTTCCTCATCGTCGTAAAGCCCGAACACGGCCGAGCCCGTACCTGTCATGGAGGCTCCGAGCGCTCCTGTGTCCAGCAATTTGGATTTTATACTCCGGATTTCAGAGTACCTTTGAGGAAGCACATCCTCGAACACATTATACATTCGGCGCGCCACCCCCGCAAGGCAGCCCTGTTCTATGGAAATAAGCATACCGTCAATATCGGGGCGGTGTTTCAGCGCCGAGCTGTCTATCACTGAAAACAGCTCCGCCGTGGATATGGGAAACGGCGGCTTGCATATAAGCACGCGGCACCTCGGCATAGCTTTCAGCTCCGTCATTATTTCTCCCCGCCCTTTGCAGAGGACGGTTCCTCCCCCGACGCAGAAGGGCAGATCCGAACCAAGCTTTTCCGCAAGCGACTCAAGCTCCTTCTGCTTGAAGCCTATCGAAAAATAATCGTTCAGCGCCCTCAGGACAGCCGCTCCGTCGGTGCTCCCCCCCGCCATACCGGCGCATACGGGAATCCTCTTTTTGATTTTTATCACGCAGCCGCGCGGAGGCGTCCCGGAGGCCTCAAAAAACAGCCTTACCGCCCTTACGGCGATGTTTTTGTCGCCCTTCGGCAGAAAATAGAGGTTTGACTCCGCCGTTATTGAGGCCTGGTCATTGAACGTGATGTCGATATCGTCGCAAAGGTCCACGCTCTGCATAACCGTGGCTATCTCGTGGTAGCCGCTGTCCATTTTCCGCACCACGTCAAGGCAGAGGTTTATCTTTGCATACGCCTTTACGCTGATATCGCCCATGTTAACCTCACACGCACTTTCACGCACAATTTGTTATATAAGCCTGCCGTGCAGATACACATTTCGGTTTTCCCCGGTTCCGTTAACCCGAAAAACCGTCCCGGCCCGCCCAATCGCGCACAACTTAGGAAAACGCTTGCAAGGCGGCGCTTCCGCCAGTAATCAGATGCCGTCTAGAGCACTATTTTCCTGCACTCCAGATAATATCTCTTGTCGTTGGCGCTGCCCATGGAGAAGGTCTTTCTCGGCAGCACGCCATCCTTGATTATCGAGGGAAAAAGGCTGCCTTTTTCTATCGCGGGAAGCACGAAGCCGAGCCTTCCGGGCTTCTGCGAGAGCTTCACCACAACGTCGTCGCCGTGGACATAGTCTATCCTTCCTCCGGCTTTCGGAACATATTCGTCAAGGAACTTGGAAAGCGCGCCTATCGCGAGCTCCCCGTTTAATTTTGAAAGGCTGACTATTCCTGCGCAGCCGTTGTAAACGTAGACTATCTCGTGATCTCCTCCGGGACCCGTGTGGGCGTCCGGATAGTATTCAAGCAGCGCGTCGAGCATAGCCTTGGGGTCGACGTCAAACACCACTCGGTTGATCGGCTGGAATTCAAGAGATTCGTCGCAGAGATTCACTATTTCCACAATGGCGTAGCGCGCGGGATGCGCTTTCCGCTCCTCCTCGCTCAGCGTCTGCTTAAGCTGCTCCCACCACGCCTTGGCGGAGGCGAGGGAGTGGTTGCCGTCCCCCACGGCGAATATCATGACCGGCTCGCCCTTAAGCCCGTAGCGCCTGTTGAAGTCCTCGCAGCAGCCGAATTCGGCCACCGAATCCCTGACCCTTTCCGCAAGCTCACCCGAAACCTGATAACCCGTTATGTGTCCGCCCTTTTCCATAAGCTCAAAGTCGTAGAGCATCTTCATGGCGCCCTTCTCCTTCGAAAGGGGGGCTATCAGCCTCTCCTCAGGGTCGTCGGCCAGCATGAGCACATGCGTAAGCTCTAGCGGAGCGCCGTCGCGCAGCTTTATGCGCACGGGAAGCTTCTCCACGACCGTGCCCTCCGTTGCCCTTACGGCCGGTTTTGAGCCCTTGGCAAAGTCGTACGCCTCTAAATCGACCGCTCCCACTATGCCTCTCCGGAGCTTGCCGTTATATAGTCTCCGCTCCACATACACATATGAATCCCTGCACAGCTTGAAAACTCCACGGCTTTCGTATTCCGCCATGGTCTTTTTTGTGCCGGATATAAGCTCATCCAGATTCAGGTACTTGTATGTATGCTCCGGCAGCATGAGCCTGAGCGTGCTTGGGCTGTCGCCTACAAAGGCGTCCGCCCTCTCCCAGTATTCCGGCTCTGAGGTATGCTGGTCGCAGGCCACAACGCTCCATTTCACCATATCGCAGTCTGCGGGTATCAGAAAATCGCAAGGCATAAACAGGTTTCTGAAGTCGCTTTTATCCATCAATCTTTATCCCATCTGTCATTATTTAAAAAGCATGCCCAAAAGCTCGATCCCGGCCTTTACATAAGACCCTTTGCAACCGTTGGCCTCGCTGAAGGGCAGTCCCGAGCCGCGGCTTTCGCGGCTGTCGTAAAGTATATACGGGACGGGATCCCCGTCGTGTCCCCTTGTGGATGTCAGCGTCTTGTGATCGCTCAGTATGAGCATCCTGAATTCAAATCCCTCGGCTTTAAGCTTTTCGCAAAGAGGTCCTACCACCCTGCTGTCCAAATACTCTATCGCCTTTATTTTCCCTTCGGTATCCCCGTTATGGGTGCACTCGTCCGGAGCCTCGACATGCACGGCGGCAAAGTCCCCGCCCTTTCTGAGTATCTCCATCGCGGCCTCGACCTTGCCCTCGAGGTTCGTGTCGAGCTCGCCCGTCGCCCCCTCAACCGTTATCATATCGAGTCCCGTAAGAGCCGCTATGCCGTGGCAGAGCGGCACCGCGCTCACCACTCCGCCGCGCTTGCCGTAATTTTCGGCGAAGCCGGGGAGCTTTACGGCCGTACCTTCGGCCCAAAACCAGATTCCGTTCGCCGGAAGCCTGCCTTCAGACCTCCTCTTTTTATTTATGGGATGCCCGTCGAGTTTCCTGTGGGCGAGGAGCATGAGCCTTTTGAGCACTTCGGCGTTTTCGCAGCCTGACGGAAGGAGCCCGCCGATTTTTTCTCCAAGGTGGTCGTGAGGCGGAATAAGCTTTATGCCGCTGACATTCGCACCCTTCTGGACGGCGATATGCCTGAAGGAATGCCCCGGCTTCACGGACAGCCGCGCCTTTTCGGCCTCGGCACCGAACTCGGGGTCATTAAAAAGCGTGGCGATTATCTCGTCCGACACCTCGCCCTCTATCGAGCCCGCGCTGTGGGACAGTATACGCTTTTCCTCAAACGGCATGTCCCCGTCCTCATACGAAACCATATTGCAGCGGTAAGCCACGTCTCCCGGTTCGAGTTTAATTCCTGTCGCGGCGGCTTCGAGCGGGGCGCGTCCGGTATAGCATTGCTTCGGATCGCAACCGAATATAGAGAGTATGGCCGTATCGCTCCCCGGCGGGAGCCCCTCGGGCACGTTAAGCACGCTTCCCTGCTCCCCGCGCTCTGCCAGATAGTCCATGATCGGCGTTTTTGCGCATTCTATCGGCGTTTTTCCCCCCAGCGCTTCAACAGGGTTGTCCGCCATTCCGTCTCCGATAACAAGTAGGTATTTCAATTCTCTTTATCCTTTACAAGCTTTTTATAAACCGCTCTATCCTGACGAGAGCCTCTTGGATATCGGCTATCGAAGCCGCGTAGCACATGCGGACGAAGCCCTCCCCGCCGGGTCCGAAGGCCGTTCCCGAAATAACCGCGACCTTTTCCGCAACAAGCAGCTTTTCGCAGAACTCGTCGGAGCACAGCCCCGTGCTCTTAATGCTCGGGAAGACGTAGAAGGCGCCCCTGGGCTCGAAGCAGTCGAGTCCGATTTTCCGAAGTCCCGACACAAGGAACCTGCGCCGTTCATCGTATTCCGTTTTCATAGCCTCTATGTCCGGGTCCCCGTTTCTGAGGGCCTCTATCGCCGCGTACTGGCTCATCGTCGGTGCGGACATTATCCCGTACTGGTGGAGCTTTAAGAGATGACTGATAACCTCTTTCGGGCCGCAGACATAGCCGAGGCGCCAGCCGGTCATTGCGTAGCACTTGGAAAAGCCGTTGACCACGATCGTGCGGTCGCGCAGTCCTGCGATGTTTGCCGGCGACGTATGATGCGGCCCGTATGTGAGCTCAGCGTATATTTCGTCTGAAAGCACAACAATATCAGTGCCCTTAAGCACCTCCCAGATCGCCTCAAGGTCTTTCCGCTCCATTATTCCGCCTGTCGGATTGCAGGGGAAGGGCAGTATAAGCAGCTTTGTTTTCGGCGTTATAGCCGATCTGAGCTCCTCGGGAGTCAGGCGGAATTCGTTTTCCGCCTTTGTCTGGAGCCGTACGGGCGTCCCACCCGACATGGTGACGAGGGCGTCGTAGCAGACAAAGGAGGGTACCGGAATTATTACTTCATCCCCCTCGTTCACAAAGGCTCTTATCGTAAGATCAATGGCCTCGCTGCCGCCCACGGTAACGACTATCTGACTCTTAGGGTCATAATGCAGATCGAAGCGGCGGCTGAGATAATTTGATATCTCCTTTCTGAGATTCATCATGCCGGCGTTTGATGTGTACTTTGTATAGCCCTTTTCGAGGGAATATATGCCGGCGTCCCGTATATGCCAGGGGGTAACAAAATCCGGCTCTCCTATGCCGAGAGAAATGGCGTCCTCCATCTCCTCGAGTATGTCAAAAAACTTCCTTATGCCCGAAGGCTTGATGCTCTGTATCTCCTTCGTCATAAGCGAGCTGTAATCCATCATACGAACAGCACCCTCTCCTCCTGTTCGGTCCTCTTGTTGAACAGGCAATTTTTTTCTTTGTATTTTTTCAGTATAAAATGGGTAGCGGTCGAAATAACGCCGTCTATTGTGGAAAGACGCGCCGACACAAACTGCGCTACCTCTTTGAGGCTCTTTCCTGAAATTATGACGCAGAGGTCATAGGCTCCCGACATAAGATATACGCTTTCGACTTCCTCAAACTGATATATACGCTCCGCGATACGGTCAAAACCATTTCCGCGCTGAGGGGTGACCTTGACTTCGATAAGCGCGGTGACAAATTCCTCGCCCGCTTTGTCCCAATCGACAAGCGCCTGATAGCCCAGTATCACGTTGTTCTTTTCGTATTCCGCTATTGCCGCCTTTACCGCCGCCTCATCCATACCGAGCATCGCCGCAAGCTGCTGCGCTGTGAGTCTGGAATCGTGCTCCAAGTGCTTAAGTATTTCGTTCATTTTAAATCCTCCCTGCGGTACCTTCAGCATTTGCTGCCGAATCAATTTAAAGGTCATTTTATCATATTTTTTTCATAATTCCAATACAAAATTGAATGTAAAACCGCAAATGAATATAATTGTATCATAAGGGAATATTAATCACGCTACAAATACATTTTTACACGGAGGAATTGCTGTGATAATGGACAGAATCTCGCTCATTCTCGTGATAATCGGAGCGCTCAACTGGGGAGGCCTCGGCATTTTCGGCTTCGACACGGTGGCTTATCTGTTCGGAGGTCAGGACGCGACCGTAAGCCGCGTCATCTACACGATCGTCGGGCTTGCGGGAATTTGGTGCATATCCCTGCTGTTTCGCGAACGCGAGCACGCCGACGAAACCTGATAACGGAACGGAGGAGCCGACGCTCCTCCGTTTTTTTGCGAAGCCGCAGGGATAATCAAACTTTACAACTCACCGCCCTTGAAGTAAAATATAACTCAATATTAAAGCAAGGAGCCGTGCCGTGGATAAGAGCAGATTTCTTCCCGTGAGCCGCGCAGATATGACGGAGCGCGGATGGGAGGATTACGATTTTCTTCTCATAACTGGCGACGCATATGTGGACCACCCCTCCTTCGGCACCCCCCTTATAGGACGGATGCTCGAAGCGGAGGGCTTCCGCGTCGCACTGCTTTCTCAGCCTGAGTGGCGCAGCACAAAAGCTTTCAAGGCGCTCGGCCGGCCCCGGCTCGGGGTTCTTTTGTCGGCGGGAAACCTCGATTCCATGGTGGCGCACTATACTGCGGCGAAAAAGCCAAGAAGCGAGGACTTTTACAGCCCGGGCAAAAAAGCGGGGCTTCGCCCCGACCGCGCTTCGATAGTCTACGCGAACCGCGCGAGAGAGGCCTTCCCGGGCCTTCCCGTCATTATCGGGGGACTTGAAGCCTCGCTGCGGCGCTTTGCCCACTATGATTACTGGGACAACAAGGTTCGGCGCAGCGTTCTTGTGGATTCCAAGGCGGACATATTGGTTTACGGAATGGGGGAACGCGCCACGCTTCAAATCGCACAGCTCCTCAAAAGCGGGACGCCCGTTTCAGAAATCACGGATATCAGAGGCACCGCCGTTCTGGTCTCCGACAAAAGCGTCTGCGCTTTTCCTTTTGTGGAATGCCCCTCCTGCGAGGATGTGCGCGAGAGCAAGCGGGACTATGCCGCCGCGACAAAAATACAGTACGATGAGCACGACCCCATAAGGGGCAGGGCAGTCATTCAGCGGCATGGCGACAGGTTCCTTATCGTCAACCCCCCTCAGATGCCGCTTGACACGGCGGAGCTCGACAGGCTTGCCGCCCTGCCGTTCACGCGCGAGTCTCACCCCGATTATGACGATATCGGCGGCGTCCCCGCAATAGAGGAAGTGCGCTTTTCGGTCATTCACAACCGGGGCTGCTTCGGTGCGTGCAACTTCTGCTCTCTCGCCTTTCATCAGGGAAGAATGGTGACCTCCCGCAGCCATGAATCGGTGGTAAACGAGGTTAAGGGTTTCTTGAAGCACCCCGAATTTAAGGGTTATGTCCACGATGTGGGAGGACCAACGGCAAATTTCAGGCATACCGCCTGCGTGGAACAGCTAAAAAACGGCGTCTGCAAGGGCAAAGCCTGCCTCGCCCCCGTCCCCTGCAAGAACCTTGACGCCGACCATACGGATTACCTGGAGCTTTTGCGTAAGCTTCGTAAAATTGAGGGAGTAAAAAAGGTCTTCGTCCGCTCCGGAATCAGATACGACTACATGCTTCTGGACAAAAAGGGCGAGTTTTTTCCCGAGCTCGTAAAGCATCATATAAGCGGTCAGCTCAAGGTCGCTCCCGAACACTGCGCAGCAGGCGTTCTCGATTACATGGGCAAACCTCATATCGGGGTATATGAGCAGTTCCTGGAAAAATATCGCAGTCTGAACAAAAAATACGGCAAGGAGCAGTATGTGGTGCCTTATCTGATGTCGTCCCACCCCGGCTGCACTCTGAAGGACGCTGTAAGGCTCGCGGAGTATCTCCATAAAAACGGCCGCCAGCCCGAGCAGGTGCAGGACTTTTATCCTACGCCGGGCACCCTCTCCACCTCGATGTACTACACCGAAATCGACCCGAGGACCATGAAGCCCGTATATGTGGCAAAAACCTTCCACGAAAAAGCGCTTCAGAGGGCGATGCTCCAGTGGGCGCGCCCCGAAAACAGAAGGCTCGTTATGGAAGCTCTCAAGGCAGCGGGGCGCGAGGACCTAATCGGCTACGGAAAGGAATGTCTGATAAGACCCGCGGGCAGGTCTCCGTTAAGCCGTAAGGGCGGGCGTAATAACAAAAATCGATGCAAATAAAAAAGCGGCGGAGACCTCTCTTCTCCGCCGCTGTTTTTCCGGGTCTTTATGCCTTAAGCTCTTTTAAGCATTCCGCACAAATGTTTTTACCCTTGTAGGACGAAACGTTCTTCGCGCTGTCGCAGAAAATGCATGCAGGCTCATACTTTTTAAGTACTATTGAAGACTCCTCAACGTATATCTCCAACGCATCCTTTTCTGCGATGTCAAGCGTACGGCGCAGTTCTATCGGCAAAACAATGCGCCCAAGCTCGTCCACCCTTCTGACAATACCTGTCGATTTCATACTTAATCCTCCGTAATATATATATTCAAGGGCCTCATACTCCCTTGTTTTCTATATCTGATGGCAATTATAGCATATTTCAATTTTTTGTCAAGACAGGAATGTAATTTTCTGCCTATTTTGCAAAAATTTCAAATTTTTTCCTCCCAAACAGGGATTTTTCACAATTATTTGCCTCTTGAGATTATTTTATTTCAGCCGCGAGGGCGGAAATATGGTCTTTGTTCGTGCCGCAGCAGCCGCCGAGAATATCGGCTCCGAGCTTTCTTATCTCCGCCATCTGTTTCGCAAACGACTCCGGACTAAGGTCGTATCTGGGTTTCCCGCCCGCAACGACGGGCTTGCCCGCATTGGGTTTTGCTATGAGCGGTATTTTAGCCGCCGCCTTCATTTCCTTCACAAGACGTTTTAGCAGCTCGAAGTCTCCGCAGCAGTTGATCCCGAACGCAGAAGCTCCCAGTTCCTCGAAAGTGGAGAGGAGCCCCGCAAAATCCTCGCCGTAATAAGACTTCCCGCCTTCTGTGCATGTGAAGCTGACAAGCACCGGCTTTTTGGAATTTTGCTTTATTGCCGTTACCGCGGCCTTCGCCTCCTCGCAGGAAAGCTGGGTCTCGACTGCGTAAAAGCCGACGCCCGCCTCCTCAAGGGCCTTGACCTGCTCGGAATAGACCTCGACCAGCTCCTCGAACTTTGCGTCACCGAAGGGTTCCAGCGCCTCGCCCGCCGGCGCGATGTCGCCTCCTACCGGCACTCTTCCCTCCGAAGCTTCAAGCGACAGTCCGGCCAGGCGAAGATTCATCTCGCGCACCGAGCCGCCAAGCCCGTACTTTTGAAGCAACACTCGGTTGGCGCCGAAGGTCGGTGCATAAATCAGGTCGGAGCCGGCGGAAATATAACCGCGCTGAAGCTCTA
Organism: Clostridiales bacterium; assembly: GCA_029268065.1. Classification (GTDB taxonomy): domain Bacteria; phylum Bacillota; class Clostridia; order Oscillospirales; family Oscillospiraceae; genus DUPK01. Next base: position 56,740 of record JAJUHC010000015.1, read on the forward strand.
TCAAATGCTCAGGATGCTCCAGTATCCACTTTTCGAGGCTGCTTCCGATTGAGTATCCGTGCTTTACCATCTCCGTGCCCGTCGCGCCGTCCAGGATCAGGGGAAGCTTTTCTAAAAACTCCATGCCGTGCTCCTTTCAATAATGCATAATGTAATAATCTCAATATTACATCTTCTCCGGCGCCGTTACGCCCAAAATGTCAAGGCTGTTCGCGATTGCGCGCCTCGTCGCATCTGCGAGCTTGAGCCTTGCAGACAGTATTTCCGGAGCCTCGCCCTTTATTCGGTTTGAGTTGTAAAAGCGGTGGAACCGGGCCGCAAGCTCGATGACATAGCGGTTTATCCTTGACGGATCGTAATCGCGGGCCGCAAGTCTTATCTCCTCCGGCAGCAGCGCTATCTGCTTAATGAGCTCCTGCTCAAAAACCGTAGATATGTTCGAAACGTCTACATCCTTTATGTCCGGCACGCCGTAGCCCTCAGCCGCAAGAGCCGCTATCAGGCTGCATATCCTTGCGTGCGCGTACTGAACATAATAAACAGGATTCTCGCTGTCCTGCCGCACCGCAAGCCCCATATCGAACTCGAGATGCGTATCCGGCCTCGCGTTGAAGAAAAAGCGGCAGGCGTCCACTGAAATCTCGTCGAGAAGGTCGTTCAGGGTTAAGGCCTTGCCCGTGCGCTTTGAAACCTTTATGGTCTCGCCGTCCCGGGTTAATCTCACCATCTGCATAATGAGAAAGTCCAGCTTTGAACTGTCTATGCCGAGGGCGGGGGCCGACATAGTCGCCTTGAAGCGTATTGAGTGCCCGTGGTGGTCGGCGCCCCATATATCGATCACGCGGTCAAAGCCGCGCTCTATGAATTTATTCCTGTGATAGGCTATGTCCACTGCATAATAGGTATAAAAGCCGTTTGAGCGCCGCAGCACCTCGTCCTTGTCGGCGCCGAAATCGGTGTTCCGGAGCCAGATGGCGCCGTCCTTCTCATAGGTGCAGCCGTTTTCCTCAAGCAGCCTCACGGTTTCCTCGACATAGCCGCTCTTGTGGAGCTCGCTCTCCAGAAACCAGTTGTCGAACCTGATTCGATAGCGTTCAAGGTGCTTTTTCATCAGAGCTATGTTGTGGGGCAGGGCGAAATCGACGAAGGCGCGCCTTCTTTCCTCCCCGTCCTTTTCCGCATAGGAGTCTCCGTATTTTTCATACAGCATCCGCGCAAGCTCCCTGATATCCTCTCCGTGGTAGCCGTCCTCGGGGAAGGGCACGGCGTCCTCGCCCTTAACTATCTGAAGATATCTCGCCTCTATCGAGCGTCCGAAAAGGTCCACCTGATTGCCCGCGTCGTTTACATAGAATTCCCGCCACACGCTGCAGCCCGCTCTGTCCAGGACCGAAGCCAGCGCATCGCCCAAAACCCCTCCGCGCGCGTTGCCTATCGTCATTGGTCCGGTCGGGTTTGCGGATACGAATTCCACCATCACGCGCTCGCCGGTTTTTTTGTCGGCCCGCCCATAGTCCTGACCCTCCGACTGAACGGCCGCAAGCACCTCGGCGTACCATTTGTCGGACAGGCGGAAGTTTATGAATCCGGCTCCGGCAACCTCCGCGCTCCTGAAATAGCTCCCGGATAGCTCCATCTCCTTAAGCAGGGCTTCCGCAATCCTTCTGGGCTGCATCTTCATGGTCTTCGCCGCAGCCATCGCATATGAGCAGGCGTAGTCTCCGAGAGCGGGGTCCTTGGGTATCTCAACGGTTCCCGTCATCTCGGCTCCTCCGGGCAGCTCGCCCTTCCGCGCCGCTCCCTCATACGCCGCCTTTACAATTTCATCTATCTGGCTTTTTGCCTTTTCAATAAGATTTGCCATTCTAGGTTCCTACGCTTCCCGTATATTTATCATGAAATCGTTCTTTCCCAAAGTCACGCTGTCGACGTCGACCGCGTAGGAAAGCTCGATATCGCCCCCGTGCTCGTTAAGGCCCGATTTAATTTTATGCGTGCGCACTCCGAGCGTCGCGGCGCCGTAGGGCGTTTCGTACAGAAAGTAGTGCTTCTTCCCGTTTTCAAATATCATCTGCGAGTTTACGCTGCCCTCGCGGGTCAGCCTTACCTGCTTGTCGTCTATGCGGAAGGTGGTTTTTGTGCCCTCCAGCCCCGTAAGCTCGCTCTCCATATATGTGAACTCGCAGGCAGAGTCATCGAACCTGTATGTCCCGTCAGTAACGAATTCATAGTAATCGTTTTCGTTCTCAGAAGTCTGGGACCCCTTTATCGATATTATCACATCTTTGTTTTCCATCTGCTTCCTCTTCAGTCTTCGTAAACGCTGAGATCCGTCTTGCTCACTTCTCCACTCACATCCTTGCTTAAAAACATTGATGCCGCGCTCGCAAAGCCGTCCACGCTGTCCGTCACATAATAGCGGTACTTAGGATTGTGCCCGTGCTCGGCTGAAATATCCCTTTCCTCAAGCAGCTTCTTGACAAAATACGCGGTTTCGGCTCCCGGGCTCACAAGGCTGACCCCATTCCCCATATAGTGCTGTATGACGTCTTTCAGAAGCGGATAATGCGTGCAGCCAAGTATAAGTGTGTCCACGCCCACCGCCTTAATAGGCTCAAGGTACTCTCGAACCGCCGTTTCTATCATTATATCCCCGCGGTTTATCCGCCCGTTTTCCACAAGAGGAACCAGAAGCGGGCAGGCCGTAGAATATATTTCGGCCTCCGGCATGCTTTCCAGAATCATTTTCTCATATGCTTTGCTGTTAATGGACGCCACCGTGCCTATGAGCCCTATCTTTCTGTTTTTGGTAAGCTCCACAGCCCTTTTTACCGCCGGAGAAACGACTCCGATTATTGGCACCTCATATTTTCCCTCAATTTCTCCGAAGGCGGCTGTGCTGACCGTCCCGCAGGCCACAACTATCGCCTTTATATCGAAGCTTGTAAGAAACGCCATGTCCTGTTTCGCGTATTTTACTATCGTATCTTTTGAACGGCCGCCGTAAGGAACGCGGCCGGTATCTCCAAGGTAGATTATGTCCTCGCTCGGGAGCACCTCCATAAGCTGCCGGACGGCCGTAAGCCCTCCGAGTCCCGAATCGAAAACCCCTATGGGCCGATTATCCACGATTTTTCCTCCTATTTGTCGTATAACTTTTATCTTACCTCATATGGCAAAATAAAACAAGCAATTTTTATATATCCTTCGATTTTGAATATGATTTCATATTTTTTTAATATGCTCCAAAAAATAATATGTAGAATTTTTTTCCCGTATGCGCTATAATAATACTGTATAAAAGCGAATGCATATTCTATCCTTAAGCAGGGAGGGCTCGTTATGAACATCGAATTGACGGATAAAGAATTTCGCCGCCTTCTTGACATGGTGTATATCGGCAACTGGATACTCAATTCCACCCGTGGGCAGGATCGTTTCACCGAATACGACGAGGTCGAATCTAAAATTTTTTCCTACTGCGCCGCGAACGGAATGCGCAAGCTTTTCGAGGTCAAAGACGGAGTGGTCCTGCCCTCAAGGGCTTTCTCGGAGGGCGGAATCCACGAAGCCATTATGGATTATGAGGACACGGTTTTTTACGAGATCCTTGCGGAGGAGCTGGCGCGCAGGGATATGAACTTTGAGCCTATAAGCCAGGAAAACTTCGATGAGCTGGCAAACCGAATAGACGAATACATCGAGGAATTCGAGCAGAACGGAGTCGAAAACATTTCTCTGAATCTATAATCTCAGTCAAATTTTCAAGGCCGCTTCCTCCCGAGGAAGCGGCTTTTCGCGCCGAAAGTCAAATAAATAATTACAAAATTCAATATTATTTCCAACGCCATATTTACTTTTTCTTATTTTTGCTATATAATTAGACGGTTTCTGTAAGCGTACCGCACTTACTGGAATAAATACACGCAAAGGCGCGTGAATTTTTAAGGAGGATAAAATGAATCTGCAACAACCTAACGGCAATGACGCCACGAGGTCCGCGAACCGTTCCAGGAACGTCGTCCCGTCAAGCGGTCTGTGTTCGAGATGCATTGACGGCTGCAAGGGAAACTGTGAGGTTTTCAAGGCCACCTTCAGAGGGAGAGAGCTCATCTATCCCGGTCCCTTCGGAGATATAACCGCCGGAGGCGATAAGGATTACCCCGTCGATTACTCCCATCTTAACATTCACGGCTACGCCTTGGGCGCCAAGGGACTGCCAGCCGGAGTGGAGGGCAACCCTGACACCGCAAGATTCCCGAACGTATCCACCGAATGCGAGTACGGCTGGGACAAAAAGGTTAAAATGACGGTTCCCATATTCACAGGCGCTCTCGGCTCGACCGAAATCGCAAGAAAAAACTGGGAACACTTCGCGGTAGGCGCCGCCATCTCCGGCGTGACCATAGTATGCGGCGAAAACGTTTGCGGGATAGACCCGAAGCTCGTTCTGGACAAGAACAACAAGGTCGTCGAAGCTCCTGACATGGACAGGCGCATAGCCGCTTACAGGAAGTATTACAGGGGCTACGGCGAAATCCTCATCCAGATGAACGTTGAAGACACGAGACTCGGTGTTGCGGAATACATTATCAACAAGCACGGGATCGAAACAATCGAGCTGAAATGGGGCCAGGGCGCTAAGTGCATAGGCGGCGAGATAAAGGTCGCGTCTCTCGAGAGAGCTATCGAGCTCCAGAAGAGAGGCTATATCGTCACTCCGGATCCCTCCGACCCCGTCAACCAGAAGGCCTTCAAGGACGGCGCCATCAAGGAATTCGAAAGGCACAGCCGCCTTGGCTTCATAGACGAGGCGAGCTTCTACGCAGAGGTCGAAAGGCTTAGGAAGCTCGGCTTCAAGCGCATCACGCTCAAGACCGGCGCCTATGGTCTGCGCGAGCTTGCAATGGCTCTGAAATGGTCCTCGAACGCCAAAATCGACCTTCTCACCATAGACGGCGCGTCCGGCGGAACCGGAATGAGTCCCTGGCGCATGATGGAGGAGTGGGGTATGCCCTCCATATACCTGCACTCGGCGGCATACGAGTTTGCAGAGATTCTGAACAGCAAGGGTGCCAGAGTCCCCGATCTCGCCTTCGCGGGCGGCTTCAGCTCTGAGGACGGCGTTTTCAAGGCGCTGGCTTTGGGCGCCCCCTATGTAAAGGCGGTCTGCATGGGAAGAGCTCTTATGATTCCCGGCATGGTCGGCAAAAACATCGAGCAGTGGATGAAGGACGGAGATCTGCCCAAAACCGTAAGCGAATTCGGGACAACCAAGGAAGAAATCTTCGTCTGCTACGAAAAGGTAAAGGATATCGTGGGGGCCGACGAGATTGACAAGATTCCGCTCGGTGCCATCGGCATATTCAGCTACTCGGATAAGATTAAGGTCGGGCTCCAGCAGCTTATGGCCGGCGCGAGATGCTTCAACACCTCCGTCATTAGCAGGAAAGACCTTATGTCGCTTACCGAGGAATGCGCCAAGGTCACAAAAATACCCTACCTGATGGACTCCTACCGTGAGGAAGCGTTGCAGGTTCTCAACGGATAAAATATGTAACGAGGGGCAGCTGGCACGCTGCCCCTTTTAATAAACCGGGTTTTCCCGGTTTATTATTTTAATATGGCGTAGAATATGCCGTAGATCACTGAGGCGGCGACACCGAAAACAAGAACGGGTCCCGCTATCACGAACATTTTTGCGCTCATGCCCATCACAAAGCCTTCGCTTTTAAATTCAAGCGCGGGCGATACTATCGAGTTTGCAAAGCCCGTTATCGGCACCAGTGTTCCCGCCCCTGAAAACTTCGCTATCTTGTCATAGATGCCTATTCCAGTGAGGAGCGCTCCGAGAAAAACGAGAGTAACCGAGGTGGCGGCGCCTGCGCTTTCAGCGTCCAGTCCGTAATACTTATAAAGGTTGAGTATCCCCTGGCCTATCGTGCATATTAGTCCGCCGCTGACAAAAGCCCTTATAAGATTCGCCGTCATGCGGGAGTTCGGGGACATCTTCTTGATATACTCCCCGTATTCGCGCTGCGTCATTTTCACTTGTATTCCCCCTTTGCGTTATTTTTTCAGGAATTCGGGCGAAATATCCGAAAATCCGCAACAACATAAAAGAACCGTACCTTTCCGTACGGTTCTTTGGTCCCTACACCAGTTCAATTACCGCCATCTCCGCGGCGTCGCCCCTGCGGGGGCCGATTCTTGTTATGCGTGTATAGCCGCCGTTGCGCTCAGAATATTTCGGCGCAATCTCGGAATATACCTTGGTGACGACATCTTCCTTGGTAATGAACGCCAGAGCCTGGCGGCGCGACGCAAGGGTGTTTGTCTTTCCAAGGGTTATCATTTTCTCGGTAAGAGGCGCGATCTCCTTAGCTCTCGTAATGGTCGTTTCTATACGGCCGTTTTCGAGAAGCGCGGTAACCTGCTGTCTTAGCATGGCCATGCGCTGATCGGTCGTCTTTCCGAGCTTCCGTGTACCGGGCATTTTATTCTCCTCCTCGTAAAGAGTTTAATTATTGTTGTTGTCATCGCTGGCCAGGGAAAGCCCCATCATAGCGAGTTTGTTGATGACCTCTTCAAGCGACTTTCGGCCGAGGTTTCTGACCTTTATCATCTCGTCCTCGGTTTTGCTGATAAGATCCTCAACCGTATTTATATTTGCGCGCTTTAAGCAGTTGAAGCTGCGCACGCTGAGGTCCATTTCCTCTATCGTCATCTCAAGCACCTTGTCGCGCTGAGTCTCGGCCTTTTCCACCACCGTGGCACGGCTTCCGACCGTTTCACTCAAATTTGTGAACAGCGCGATATGGTCGCAGAGTATTTTCGCGCCGAGCGATATCGCGTCGCGCGCCGAAATGGTCCTGTTGGTCCAGACCTCTATCGTCAGTTTGTCAAAATCCGTCATGTTGCCCACGCGGGTGTTCTCAACCGTGTAATTCACCTTGAGAACCGGCGTGTAAACCGAATCGACCGGGATGACGCCTATTACCGCCTGCTGCGGCTTGTTGCGCTCCGCCGGAACATAACCGCGTCCCGTGCCGAGCGTCAGCTCCATATTTAAGTTCGCGTCGGGACCAAGCGTCGCAATGTGGAGATCAGGGTTCAATATTTCAACCTCGCTGTCGGTTTTAATATCTCCCGCCTTGACCTCGCATTCTCCGCTTGCCTCAATATGAACCGTCTTTGTCCCTTCGGAGTGAAGCCTTGCAATTATGCCCTTCACGTTCAGGACAATCTCCGTTACGTCTTCCTTGACCCCTGGTATCGTTGAAAACTCATGGGACACCCCGGCGATCTTTATCGAAGTCACCGCAGTTCCCGGCAGAGAGGATAAAAGTATCCTTCGAAGCGAGTTACCCAAAGTTGTGCCATACCCGCGCTCCAGCGGTTCAACGACATATTTGCCGTAGGATTCGTCGCCGGGGGTTTCAAAACATTCAATGCGGGGCTTTTCTATTTCTACCATAAATCTGATACCCTCCTCCTGTGTGCGTATTTTAGGTACGCATATTTTTCCAGCCTACCAATAACGAGGACTTGTATCTTACTTGGAATAGAGCTCAACAATAAGGTGCTCCTCTATCGGCAGATCGATGTCTTCCTTGGCGGGAAGAGCGACTACCCTTGCAGTGAGCGTATTCTTGTCAAGGTCAAGCCACTTCGGAGGCTGACGGAAAGAGTTCGTCTCTATTGATGACTTTATCTTATCAAGATCCCTTGATTTTTCCTTAAGTGTGATAACCTCGCCCGGCTTCACAAGATACGAGGGGATGTTCACCTTGTGACCGTTCACGGTGAAATGTCCGTGACGAACAAGCTGTCTGGCCTCCGCGCGCGACATGGCAAAGCCAAGCCTGTAAACGACGTTGTCAAGGCGGCTCTCGAGTATGCTGAGCAGGTTCTCGCCGGTCTGGCCCTTTCTCTTGGAGGCGAGCTCAAAGTATCCCCTGAACTGGCTCTCAAGAACGCCGTAATATCTTCTGGCCTTCTGCTTCTCGCGAAGCTGGGAGCCGTATTCCGACACCTTGGACCTGCCCTGTCCGTGCTGGCCGGGAGCGTACGAGCGGCGTCCCACCGAGCATTTATCCGTATAGCATCTGTCGCCCTTCAGAAAGAGCTTCTGGCCCTCTCTGCGGCAAAGGCGGCATACTGCGTCTGTATATCTTGCCATACTGTTTTATCCTCCTTAAACGCGGCGTCTTTTGGGCGGACGGCAGCCGTTGTGCGGGATGGGCGTTACGTCCTTGATCATCGTGACGTCGAGACCGACGGACTGAAGCGCGCGGATAGCGGCCTCGCGCCCCGCCCCGGGCCCCTTAACGTAGACTTCAACAGTCTTCAGCCCGTGTTCCATTGCCGCCTTCGCGGCGGTTTCCGCCGCGGTCTGCGCGGCAAACGGGGTGGACTTTCTGCTTCCGCGGAAACCCATACCGCCGGAGGACGCCCAGGAAATCGCGTTTCCGCTGGTGTCGGTGACGGTTACCATCGTGTTATTGAACGAGGATCGGATATGCACCGCGCCTTTTTCAATATTCTTGCGCTCGCGTCTTTTGGTTCTGACGCGCTGCTTTGCGTTTTTTGCAACAGCCATTTACATATCCCTCCTTACTTCTTCTTGTTGGCTATGGTTCTCTTCGGACCCTTGCGCGTGCGCGCATTGGTCTTGCTGCGCTGACCCCTTACGGGCAGGCCCTTCCTGTGCCTCAAGCCCCTGTAACAGCCTATCTCCGTAAGTCTCTTTATGTCGAGCGCGACCGATCTTCTGAGGTCGCCCTCAACGACATAGTTCTTGTCTATGCATTCGCGAAGCAGCGCCTCTTCCACTTCTGTAAGATCCTTTACTCTGGTATCGGGATTGATGCCTGTCGCCGCGAGTATGTCCTTTGCTCTTTTCTGGCCAATGCCGTAGACATATGTGAGACCGATTTCGATCCTCTTGTCCTTCGGCAAATCTACGCCGGAAATTCTCGCCATACTTTTTAATCATTCCTTTCGTTTGAATTAAAACGATCGTGTAGGGCCGTATCGAACTACGGCCGATTCATTTTGCCTGTGCGTCCGGCCGCATTTCCACACGGCCCTACATAAATTAACCTTGTCTCTGCTTATGTTTCGGGTTTTCGCAGATGACCATAACCTTGCCTTTGCGCTTTATAATCTTGCATTTTTCGCACATCGGCTTGACTGAGGGTCTGACTTTCATATGAGCAACCTCCGTTTAGCTGTCATCGTCACAGGCGGACTCCCGCCCGTGCTCATTTGCTTCTCCAAGTTATCCGTCCGCGCGTCAGGTCATACGGAGACATCTGAACTGTAACCTTATCTCCCGGTAAAATTCGAATAAAATTCATTCTGAGCTTGCCGGAAATATGCGCCAGAATCGTATGTCCGTTGCCGATATCGACCATAAACATCGTGTTAGGCAGCGATTCAACCACCCTTCCTTCCAGCTCGATTACATCATCTTTTGCCAAACGTATGTCCCTCCTTTTTGATTTCCGCGCCGGACCTGAATTTGGCCAGCGCCGTTCTGATAGCTTTGTCTGATAACTTACCGTTTTTTATCCCTAAGGCGATTTCCGGCGCACAGTCCGAGACAAAGCGGACATGCGCTTTATTCTTGCACTTAGGCTTATTTAGCTTTCTGCTTTTTCCGTCGGCAAGCGTAACGTACCTTTCGTCGGCCTGCGTCACAAAAAACAGTCCGCCCTTATCCCTTCCCTTCAGGGAGATTACAATATTGGATACCTCCAGCTCCATCAGCCCTCACCGTGAAAAACCGTGAGAATCTCCGGTTCGTCCTTGGTTATCAGTACGGTATTCTCATAGTGAGCGGAAGGTTTGGCGTCGGCGGTCACCACAGTCCAGCCGTCGTTCAGCACTCGAATCTGCGGCCTTCCCATATTTATCATGGGCTCGATCGCTATCGTCATGCCGGGAATGAGACGGGGACCGTGTCCCGGCTCGCCGTAATTCGGTATCTCGGGGTCCTCGTGGAGCTTGGCGCCAACCCCGTGTCCCACGTACTCCCTTACCACGGAATAGCCGAAGCTCTCCGCGTAAGCCTGGATCGCATGAGAAATATCTGACACCCTGTAACCGGGCTTTGCGAACTTTATTCCCTCAAAGAAGCTCTGGCGTGTCACCTCGATGAGCCTTTCTGCATTTCCATCGACCCTGCCCACCGCAAATGTGTCCGCACAGTCTCCGTGAAATCCGTTCAAATAGGCCCCCACATCAACGCTGACGATATCGCCTTCGTTGAGCCTTCGCTTTCCGGGTATCCCGTGTATGACCTCCTCGTTTACGGAAATGCATACGCTTTTTGGATACCCGTTATAGTTCAGAAAGGATGGCACCGCTCCATGCCGCCGCATGAAATCGTGCACAGCCCTGTCGATCTCGTCGGTGAGTATTCCCTGCGCAATCATCTCCCCTGCAAGTGCACGGGATGCCGCGGTAACTGCGCAGGCCTTACGCATCAGCTCAATCTCCCTTTCGGATTTGATCTGAATCACTGTATCTTCTCCAGAACTGCCTTAATCAGCTCGCAGGTGCGCTCGGGAGTGCCGGCGCCGTCCACCACGAACAGCTTGCCTCTTGACTTGTAAAACCCTATAAGAGGTTCCGTCTCCTCGTGGTAGACCTTGAGCCTGGCCTTGACCGTCTCCGGCTCGTCGTCCTTGCGTATAACGAGCTCCGCGCCGCAGACGTCGCAAACCTTTTCCACCTTAGGCGGACGGTTCGAGATATGATAGGTGGCCCCGCACTTGAGGCAGGTACGGCGGCCGACCATCCTGTCCTCAATAAGCGAATCCGCGATGTCGATAAGAATAGCCGCGTCGATCGCCACGCCCGCTTTCTCGAGAGCCTCGGCCTGAGGTATGGTTCTCGGCACGCCGTCAAGGATAAACCCCTTCTCACAGTCCTTTTGCGAGAGCCTTTCCTTGATTACTCCGATGATTACTTCGTCCGGAACGAGCTTTCCGGCTTCAACGTATTTTTTCGCTTCAAGTCCGATTGGCGTACCGTCTTTGATTGCGGCTCTGAGAATGTTCCCCGTTGAAATGGCGGGGATGTCCCGTTCCTTTGTCAGCAGCTCAACCTGCGTGCCCTTTCCGGCTCCGGGAGCTCCAAGCAGAATCAGATTCACGAAATCACTACCTTACATTTTATTCCAGGAAGCCCTTGTAATGCCGCATGAGCATCTGGGCCTCCATGCCCTTCACGGTCTCAAGAGCTACGCCCACAACGATGACGATGGACGTGCCTCCGAGTGCGATGCCCGTGAGGTGCGTTACGCTGCTGAATACGAGCGGCAGCAATGCGATAACGCCAAGATATATGGCGCCGAAGAGCGTGATCTTGCCCAGCACCTTTGAAATGAATTCGCTGGTCGGTTTTCCGGCGCGGAAGCCGGGAATAAATCCGCCGTTCTTCTTAAGGTTATTTGAAACCTCTACCGGGTTGAACTGAATTGTCGCATAGAAGTAGCTAAATCCGATTATCAGCAGGAAGTAAATCACCATATAGGTGACGGAAGTGGTGTCGAAGGCCTTGAGGAACTTACCCCAGAACGAATTGGCGTCAGGCGTTAAAAACGCGGCTATCGTCGCCGGGAGCGAGGCTATCGACTGCGCAAATATGATCGGGATGACTCCCGTCATGTTGACCTTAATCGGCAGATGTGTGTTCTGCCCGCCGTAAAGCTTTCTGCCCACAACCCTCTTTGAATACTGTATCGGGATCCTGCGTTCAGAGTTCGTTACGAATACTATGAGAACTATGATGGCAAGGACGCCAAGCACGATGCCGACGGCAGCTATAATCGAGAGGGAGCCTGACTTGATGCTCGTGAACATCTGTATGGCTTCGGTCGGGAAACGGGACACAATGCTTACGAACAGTATGATGGATATGCCGTTTCCGATTCCGAACTCGGTAATCTGCTCGCCGAGCCACATGAGCAGGGCCGATCCGGCCGTAAAGGTTATTACTATGACTATCCCTTCCCAAACGCCGTCCGAAATCAGAAGGTTGGCACGCCTGATCATGAAATAGTAAGCAAGTCCCTGGATAAGTCCAATGACGACGGTCGAATAGCGGGTGATGCTCTCGATTTTCTTTCTTCCTTCCTCTCCGCCTTCCTTCTGCAGGCGCTCAAGCGCCGGGATGGCAATGGTAAGAAGGTTTATAATAATCGAGGCGTTTATATAAGGCTGTATCGAAAGAGCAAATATCGTCGCCCTTGAAAACGCGCTGCCTGACATTACGTTGTAAAGCCCGAGAACAGTGTTTGAAAGGGTTTTGAAGTATTGCTGAAGAAGATCCGTGTTGATATATGGCACCGGCACGGCGTTGCCGACGCGGTAAATAAGCATAATGAAAAGTGTAAAGATTATTTTCCTGCGCTGCTCTTCAATTTTCCAAGCGTTGCGAAAGGTCTGAAACACTTTACACCACCTCAGCCTTCCCGCCTGCGGCCTCGATCTTCTGTTTAGCCGTTTC
>JAJUHC010000016.1 GCA_029268065.1 Clostridiales bacterium
ATTCTGGGGTAAACCCGGCAAGGATGACAATTGCTGCTGCATATTGATTATTCTGGCTCTGCTTTTCCTGTGTTGCTGCTGCAACGACTGATGCTCAAGATAACCAGAGGATTCAAACTATACGGCCCGAAAAGCTGCGGGAGCAAACCCGCAGCTTTTATAAAAAGTACTTACCTGCATCTTAGGCAAATACTGTAATCCTTACGGAAGGCCTGCTCACTCATAATTCGGTACCCGGCTCGTCGAGCCGGGTACCGTCATTTTACAAAACTATTTCAGGTTATTATCCAAAACAGAGAGCTCGTGCTCCAGCGCCTTTGGAAGCTTTTCTCCGAATTTTTTGTAGAAGGCTTTGATTCCCTCCACCTCTTCGCGCCAAAGCGTCTTGTCGACCTCCAGCAGGCTTTTCAGCGTCTCTATTGAAACGCCCGACCCATCCAGGTTTATATCCTCCGGCTTCGGCAAATAGCCTATCGCGCACTCCTCGGCGCCGATTTCGTTAAAGCACCTTGCGATGATCCACTCGAGGACGCGCATATTTTCGCCAAATCCCGGCCAGATAAACTGCCCCTTGTCGTCGGTTCTGAACCAGTTTACATTGAATATCTTAGGTTTGTTCGGGATATTGTTTCCCATGTCAAGCCAGTGCTGCCAATAATCGCCCATATGATACCCGCAGAAGGGAAGCATAGCCATCGGGTCGCGGCGCACGACGCCCACGTCGCCTACGGCGGCCGCGGTGGTCTCGGAGGCCATAATAGAGCCTACGAACACGCCGTGCTGCCAGTTCCGGCTCTGATAGACGAGCGGAGCGGTTTTTGCCCGCCTTCCGCCGAATATGATCGCCGAAATAGGCACGCCCCTGGGATTGTCGAATTCGGGGGATATGCAGGGGCAATTCTTTGCGGGGGCTGTAAAGCGGGAGTTGGGATGCGCGCCCTTTTCGCCGGAATCAGGATCCCAGGGTTCTCCCTTCCAGTTAATGGCGCCTTTGGGAGGATTTTTGTCCAGACCTTCCCACCAGACAGTATTGTCTGAGGTGAGAACAACGTTTGTGAATATCGTATTTTTCTTTGTGGTTTCGAGAGCGTTGGGGTTTGATTTTGCGTTTGTTCCCGGGGCAACGCCGAAGAAGCCGTTTTCGGGGTTCACGGCCCAGAGACGGCCGTCTTCGCCCACGCGCAGCCACGCGATGTCGTCTCCGACGCACCAGACCTTATATCCCTTTTTCCTGTAAATCTCAGGAGGAATAAGCATTGCAAGATTGGTTTTTCCGCAGGCGGAGGGGAAGGCGGCGGCAATGTAGCGGACCTCGCCCTTCGGGTTTTCAAGCCCGAGAATAAGCATATGCTCGGCAAGCCACTTCTCCTTGCGCCCAAGATAGGAGGCAATTCTCAGCGCGAAGCATTTCTTGCCGAGAAGGACGTTTCCGCCGTAGCCTGAATTCACCGACATGATTGTGTTTTCTTCCGGGAAATGAACGATATATCTGTTCTCGGCGTCGAGGTCTGCCTTTGCGTGGAGGCCTTTTATGAAGTCGGGGCTGTCGCCAAGCGCCTCAAAAACCTCCTTGCCCATCCTCGTCATTATCGCCATGCTCACGACTACATATATGGAGTCGGTAAGCTCTACGCCGTACTTAGCAAACGGGGAGCCCACGACGCTCATGGAATAGGGAAGGACGTACATCGTGCGGCCTTTCATAGCCCCGGTGTAGAGCGCCTTGAGCTTTGCGAGCATTTCTTTGGGCTCCATCCAGTTGTTAGTCGGACCCGCGTCCTCCTTATTCCTGCTGCATATATAAGTCCTGCCCTCAACGCGCGCAACGTCGTTGAGAGCCGAACGGTGCAGGACGCACCCGGGAAGCTTTTCCTCGTTGAGTTTTATCAGCTCACCCGTTGCAAAGCCCTCAGAGCGCAGAGCGTCGAGCTGCTCCTCCGAACCGTCAATCCATACGACCCTGTCAGGCTGAGTCATAGCCGCCATCTCGGCCACCCAATCCAATACATGCTTATTGGTGGTAAGCGCCATGTGCAATCCTCCTAAAACATAATGAATAATATACTGAAGCCAGTCAATTTACTGACATTCTAGTCTTTGTTATAGGAAAAATCAAGTTTCTATAAAATACGCCGTATCTTTATGTGAAAATTAAAAAAATAATTTACCGTTGATAAGATTTGATATTCTTGCAAAGCCTCCGATATCAAGCGCTTCGCCGCGTATATTCTCAGAGTATCCGCATGAAACGATAATGTCCGCAAGCTGATTTTTGCTGAGACGATCATTAAAAATTGCAAAAAGTCCGTTAACAAGTGTTTTTCTTCTTTGAGCAAAAGACGATTTTACAATTTTGAAAAACAGACTTTCATTTTCTATTTCGGCAGGGGGGAGCGCTCTCATTTTCAAAGAAACCACGGAGGACCAGACCTTGGGCTGGGGGATAAACGAGTGCGGCGGCACGTCGAAAAGCGGTTCAGGTTCTGTAAAAAAATTAACATAAATCGTAAAAGCTCCGTAATCAGGGGTGGAGGGGGAGGCGCAAATCCTGCGCGCCACCTCGCGCTGGACCATAACCGTGATGTTGTCAAAGCATTTATCTTCGATAAGCTTGGATAAAAGGGGAGAGGTGATATTGTAAGGAATATTGGCGCAGACCAAAGGCCTGAGCCCCGCAAAATGATTTTTTACTAAATCTGGAAAATCAACCTTCAAAGCATTGTCGCTAAGAACACTCACATTTGAATAGTCTTTGAGCGTCTCCGAAAGCACGGGGAGCAGAGCCTTGTCGAGTTCAACGGCAATCACTTTTTTAGCCCTCACGGCCAAGGAGGCAGTTAAAGAGCCAATACCGGGGCCGATTTCAACAACGCCGCAGCTATCGTCGATATTTGACAATGCGACAATTTTTTCCGGTATCGAAGGATCGATCAAAAAATTCTGACCCATGGACTTGGAAAAGTGAAAACCGTGCCGTGAGAGAAGAGCCTTGATGTCGTTGATATTGCATAAATCCATAAGATTTCCGCCTGTATGTTTATTATTGGAGAAAGCAAAACAAAGGTTTATCATTAACTAAACTTGTACTTTGTTTCGGAGCGAAAAAAACGGCTCTCGCAAGCCAGTCCCGTTTTCCTCGCCATTTTTATCGCGGAAGCTTGAATTTGACAGCGGGGGCGGGGGTTGAGGGATGATTGCGCCAAGCCCGCACTCCGCTGTAATTATTAAACAAAATAAAAATTTTGTTTAATTCGGAGTAGGGCTAAGACAAAATAATTAGAAAAAATACCTGCAAATTTGACTAATTAGACGCCTGATTGGAGGGTTTGAATTTTTTCCTGGTCTGATGCTCTTTGTCAAGGACCGCTTTTCTCGCCGGTATGCCAGTCAGCGTATCCAATGCGTTCTGCGCCTCAATCACACTATCCAGCCACAGCTTTTTATGCTCGTCAAAATTTCTGCAGTCTTTCCTTACGATAATCGGTTTGCCGAAAACCATACGATTGTCCGCCCCTTCGACTGCCTGCTCGATAAATGCTGGCAAAACTGGAATTTCCAGCAGCCTTGCCAGCCAAAAGGCTCCCGGTTCGATATCTTCCACACTGTCCTTGTTTATATCATAAATCGTTCCCTGAGAAAAAATCAGAAAATGCTTTGGTTTTTCGCCTTCTTCAAACCATTTAACCGCGGCTCTCATAGCGGCCTTTGAGCCCCCGAAATTGTTGCGATCAACCGCGGTAACTTTTTCCATTTCCAAAACCGGCATAAGCTCCTCAGGGATTGAAACCCCGTTAAAGCAGTTTTCCTTCGCGAAAACAAAAAGCTGCGGATAAGACTTTTTGGCTTTATGCATAAGCTCATAATAATAGCTCATTATAAGAGGAGCGTCGGAATCGGTTAAATGATTTGAAGCTATAACATAAGAAGCGGATGTAAAATCCTCCGGTACATTGTAAGCCTTAAAATTATACACTTTTAATAGCATTTTCTTAACTTCAATCAAGCGGTTTTTCAGTTTTTCCGGATCATTTACAATACCAAGTATTTCTCTGATCGCTTCCTCGTTGAACAGTGAACTTGCATTGAACAAATGCATAGTCTTCCCCCTCTGACAATGCGGATCGCTGCCGCTTTAGTTTGAGTGCTCCTGGATAGGTATCATTGAGCCGACGTCGAACACAGGTTCGTCTGTCAGAAACATTATATCTATATTTGACTTTTCAATGAAAGCGAGTATCTTTTTCTCGTCCGGATGCTCGTGCAGTCTTCCGGTAAACGCGATTATGCCTTCAGACAATTTTCCGCAGCAGCCGCCGATGAAACCGGTATCATAGCCTTCAAGCCTGATATGTCCGCTTTTAATGAGCAGGCTTTCAATCCCCAGCCGACCGGCAAGGCTGTGTATTCCCATATCGCTCGTGATGATTCTGTCCCTCTTTAAAACGCATACGGAACATTTTGTATATCCCTGGCGCACGTTATGGCATTCTAGCCCTGAAAAGTCGGCATCTGAAATAATAACAGGGTCTGTATGTTTTAAATTATGGAGCAGTCTGTTACCTAATATGCAGGCATTCAGGCCTATATCGTGAGGATAATCGGCCTTCTGAGGCTTTGCCGCTTTTATAAGCTCCAAACCGTGCGGAGCCGACGCTTTCAGCTTATCGTAAACAGCGCCGGCCGCGGCCAGCCGGTTTCCGCCCAAATGGCATACAGACATATCGGCGTGTGAAGCCGTCTGCGGCGCGATATCAGGGTTTTCCGGGATTTCAAGCACCGAAATTCCCTGATTTTCCAATATTTTAACTAGTATTTTTGAGTATTTTGCCCCAATTAATACGGTTTTTACTTTTTTTTCGGGCAAATTTGGTTCCTTAACGAAGCGAAATTCCACAGCCTGAACCTGTCCTTTATAATACGGAGAAATATGCGTAAAATAAGAGCTCAAATTAAAATGGAGGGTTAATGATGAGTTATATCGCGTGCACCTGCGACTGCGTATACCAGCGTGACGGAATATGCAATCTTGACCGGGCTGCGTCATCGGGCACTCCGGAGAACGAGGAGAATGCCTGCGTTCATTATATTAAAAGAACGGTTAAACGCCAATCGCGGCAAAAACAGCGGCCCTGACGGTTTTAACGGGTATCACTTCAAGCCCGTTAGGCACGTTCATTTTTTCCCTGCTGTGCATAGGCACGACACAGCGCTTAAAACCAAGACGGCTGACTTCCGAAAGGCGCTGGTCAAGCCTTGAAACGGCTCGTATCTCACCTGTCAGGCCGACTTCCCCAATTGCGGCAAGGTCGTCCCCGACCGGCTTGTCCAAATGCCCGGACGCGATTGCAAGCACAACCGCAAGATCTGCGGCGGGCTCGTCCAGAATCAGTCCGCCGATGACGTTTATATAAGCGTCGGAGGAGTAAATGCTGAGCCCTCCCCTTTTTTCCAGCACCGCAAGCAGCATCATGGCGCGGTTATAATCGATTCCGTTGGAATTTCTTCTGGGGACGTTATAACTGGAAGGCGTTATAAGCGCCTGTATTTCAGCCAGTATCGGGCGGGAGCCCTCCATAACGCAGGTCACGCAGGTACCCGGGACATTTTGAGGGCGCCCCGAAAGCAGCATTTCTGAGGGATTGGCGACCTCGGAAAGGCCGCGGTCGGTCATCTCAAAAACGCCTATCTCGTTTGTGGAGCCGAAACGGTTCTTGACGGCCCTGAGAATCCGGTAATTGAGATTCTGCTCGCCCTCGAAATAAAGTACGCAGTCCACCATATGCTCGAGCACCTTGGGACCGGCGATGGAGCCCTCCTTGTTGACGTGCCCTACTATAAAAACCGTTGTTCCGCTGCTTTTCGCGAGCTGCATGAGCGAAAGCGTGCAGTCTTTGACCTGTCCCACGCTGCCAGGCGAGGAATCAAGCGATTCGTTGTAAAGAGTCTGAATCGAATCGACGATAAGAATATCGGGCCTTACCGCCTCGACCGAATTCAGAATTTCAGAAATGTTCGTTTCCGAGAGCACGAGCAGCTCCCTTCCGACGGCTCCGAGACGCTCGGCACGCATTTTGAGCTGCCTCACGGATTCCTCGCCCGAAATGTAAAGAACCTTCATATAACCCGTCAGGCAGGCGCAGATCTGGAGCAGCAGAGTCGATTTGCCTATTCCGGGAGAACCGCCCACAAGCACGAGCGAGCCCTTCACGGCGCCGCCTCCGAGTACCCGGTCAAGCTCCCCTATTCCTGTAACTATCCTGATTTCGTCGTCTGAGAGAACGTCCTTTATCGCTACGGGCTTGTTGGCGGCGACCGCCGTTCCCCTCTTCCCTGCCTGCTGGGAATTAGACGGCTGCTCCGATATCGTGTTCCAGCTGTGGCAGAAGCTGCACTGCCCTTGCCATTTCGGGAACTCGTTCCCGCATTGGGAGCAAAAATACACGGTTTTAGCTTTCATTATTTCCTCCGTAGAATCCGAGGTAGGCCGAGGCTATTGCCCATGATATGCGCAGTCTGTATTCATCCGTCTTAAGCAGGGCATCCTCTGTGGGATTTGAAAGGAAGGCGCATTCTATAAGCACGGAGGTGCAGTCCGTATTCTTAAGAAGATGGATGTTGTCCGAAACTTCCTCAGCCGTCCTTTTGTTTTTGCTGTTAAGAGCCCTAATAAGCGTGTTTTGTATGTAAACCGCGAGCTCGCGGCTGTCGCCCTTCCTGCCGTAAAACACCTGAGCGCCGAAGGGCTGCTTGCCCGGGTAATTGTTCTGGTGAATGCTTATGAGAACGGGATTTTTCACGCTGTTTACAAGCTCTGCGCGCCTTTGCATATCGGAATTCTTGCGCGCCTTAACGGTCCTGGCGTCGCTGGGATAATTAAGCTCTGCGGTTTCGCGCGTCATGACTGCCGGAACCCCGCAAAGCCCCATTATGAGGTCAAGCCTTTTTGATATATCCAGGTTGATTTCGCTCTCGACGGCGCCGCTTATGGATATGGCTCCTCCGTCCTCCCCGCCGTGTCCCGGGTCTATTACCAAAACCCGACTGGAGCTTATCACAAAACCCGATTGGACGGGAGCAACGGAGCGGCTTTGCAGAAAGGGAACGAGAAGCAGCGGCGCCAAAAGCACGGCAAGACAGTATTTTGATTTCATTATAAGAGATTTCATTTGCCGGTACCCCCATCATATATCTTTTAGATGATATGAGGACGGGTCAAGCAATATGCAGACTCATAATATCATAAAAAAGCTGTGACGGCAAATATAAAAATAAAGCCGCGGCATTGCCGCAGCATCAATCGGTAAAACATAATTCAATCCGGATTCAGGAAATTTGCGCTTTTCTCTCTATGGGAAGGATGTTAATATAAGTAGTACCCGGCGAGAATATAAGATCGCTTCCGTCCTTAAGCCTGTATGCAAACTGTGAATCGCAGCTTTTCTTTGTCCAGATTATCTCAACATACTTTCCGTTGCAGGCGTAAATCCCTTCGCCGCTTCCGACAAGGTCTATATCGAGATGCATGGGGTCGTCCCTTGAAACCGATGAATGCTCCGCGTAAAGGACCAGCAGATTTTTTACAGCCGCCTGTTTTCCTGTATTTCCGTCCTTATACGGCTCGCCGTACTGGCTTATGTGGTAAAGCCCGTCGCCGCCGCTGTAATCAAAGATTCCGGTTTTGTAGCCGGAAAACTCAACCTTTAAGGAGCTTGCCGGAAGTCCGCCCTCCGACGAGGGCTTTCCGAACTTCATATTACAGATATAGCCGTTTTTGTGCTGAAGCTGCTCTACGCTTTTGGATATGTTCTCCGCTATAAGCTTTCCGTCGGTAAAGAGGCTGTGCTCGTACCCAAACGACATTCTGCCCTCGTCCCGGTAAAAAATCGTGGAGTTGTAAATGCCGTCCACATGGATTACCGGTCTCACCTCAAGGGCGTCGTAAGCGTAAACGCTGGCGCCGGCGTGAATCAGAATTGCGTCAAGTCCCTCCGCCAAATCTAGAAAATAGCTGCGAGTGCTTCTAACCGATCCGATTTTGCCAGCCTTGCCGATGTCCTGGTATACCGCGAGCATCCTGGTTATCCCCCCCTCCGCAAGCACCTCGAATATAAGGTCCGCCGAGCCGATGCCGCACTGCGGCTGAGCCTCGATTATGTTATTCAGCATAACGGCGTATGGGCGGTTCCCGGAGAGGTCTTTTTCCGTTTGCAGCCCAGTCAGGGGGTTGAGGTAAGCAATTGGCGGCGGTGCGGTCGCCGGCGGCGGAGATACCGGGGCCGCTGTTGGCTTCGATGAGGCGGGCGCGCTTTCCCTCGCTGCAGGCGGACCGCAGGCGGCAAGCAATGCGCCGATCAAAACTGTAAGCATGAGTATTTTTTTCAATTCATCACTTCCAATATTTGTAATTATGTTTTAGATTATATTATTTCTTTTTTATTTTGTCAAAATATTTTTTGGGATTGGCTAAAAGTACGAAATACTGTATAATATCCTCGGAGCGGTTCCGATAAGGAAATACTTTGCCGCGGAGGAATTTGCCGTGAACAATTTCGGATTTATCCACGATAAGCTGGAAGTAAAAATACTGATTCTATTTATTCTCAACCGCCTTCCGGAGCCTGTCGGCAAGGAGGCCCTCGCTGAGCTCACCTTATGCGACAACGGCATAACGTATTTCGACTTTGCCGATTCCCTTGGAGAGCTGGTCTCAACTGCGCATGTCTACGAAAAGGACGGAAAGTATCTCATTACCGACAAGGGCTCAAGAAATGTTGCCGAAATTGAAGGTTTAGTGCCCTATTCCGTGAGGATAAGGGCCGAAAAGGAAACTCGGAGGCTTTCTGATGAGCTTATGCGAGGAGCCATGATCAAAACAAGCCGTGAGGAGCGCTCCTCGGGCGGCTTTACGGTGAGCCTGTCACTCTCGGACGGCATCGACAGCGTGATAAGCATGGAAATCCTCGCCGGGAATGAAAAGCAGGCGGAAAAGATAGAACGTAATTTTAACAAGAACGCCGAACACATATACAACGCTGTGGTGAATATTCTGCTGAGCGAGAACCTCTGAGCGTAAATTAAATAAAGAATCAAACCCCTGACGGTTTTACGGCCGCCAGGGGTTTGTGTTACATTTGTATTATGCAATTGTAGAATACTTATTCGACAGTGACCGATTTCGCGAGGTTTCTCGGCTTATCGATATCGCAGCCGCGCAGCAGCGCGACGTAATAAGCGAAGAGCTGAAGCGGAATAACGGCGAGAGATGGCAGAAACATGTCGCAGATATCAGGAACGACTATCACATTGTCTGAAACCTGCTTAATCAGAGCCTTGTCGGTTTCGGTAGTTATTGAAAGCACCTTCGCCTCCCTCGACTTGACCTCAACCATGTTGCTGATGGTTTTTTCAATCAGATTATGGTAGGTTGCGACTGCGATGACAAGAGTGCCGTCCTCAACAAGCGATATGGTGCCGTGCTTGAGCTCCCCGGCGGCATACGCGTCGGAATGTATGTACGAGATTTCCTTGAGCTTCAGCGAGCCCTCAAGCGAAAGCGCGTAGTCAATATTCCTTCCGATAAAGAAGATGTCCTCATTATTGAAATAAAGCGAAGCGAGGTACTGGATGTGCTCTTTTTCGCTTAATATCCTCTCAATCTTTTCCGGAATCGTCAACAGCTCCGAAACGAGCTTCCTGTGCTCGCCATCGTCTATCGTATTGCAGCAGTCCGCAAGATAGATGCCGAGAAGATAGGTAACCGCAAGCTGAGTGCTGTAAGCCTTTGTGGTGGCAACGGCAATCTCGGGACCCGCCCAGGTGTATAAGACGTCGTCCGACTCCTTTGCTATCGTGCTTCCCACGACATTCACAATGGACAGAACATAGGCGCCGAGGCGCTTTGCCTCTCGCAGAGCGGCTATCGTGTCCGCGGTAGTACCGGACTGGCTTATGCAGAGCACCATTGTGCTGTCGTCCAATATCGGGGAGGCGTAACGGAATTCTGACGCGAGCGCAATCTCGACAGGCTTGCGGACCAGCTTTTCAAGGTTGTATTTAGCCACCATTCCGACGTGGTAAGAGGAGCCGCAGGCCACTATGTATATTTTGGATATCCTTTTTGCGAGAGCTTCGGTAAGCTTAATATTTTCAAGACATACCCTTCCCTCTTTAATTCTGGGCATGACAGTCTTTTTTACGACGTCTGCCTGCTCCATTATCTCCTTGTACATGAAGTGAGCGTAGCCGCCCTTTTCGGCCGCGGATACATCCCAATCCACATGGGAAACCGGCTTTGACTTTTCAGCGAGAAAGCTGTCAAATATCCTGACACCCTTTGATGTTACGACGGCGTACTCGCCGTCGTCCATGTAAATCACGTCGCGCGTGTATTTGAGCACCGCCGTGACGTCCGAGGCGATGAAGTTGCCCGTTTCGCTCATCGCCACAATAAGCGGGCTGTCCTTGCGTACCGCTATTATGGTGTCCGGGCAGTCCGAGGACATAATTCCAAGAGCATATGAGCCCGTAAGCCTGTCGATGGCCTTATGCACCGCCTCAAGAAGATTGCCGGAGTAAAAGTAATCTATGAGCTGAGCCACGACTTCAGTGTCCGTTTCCGAGTGAAAAACCACGCCCTTTGAAATCAGCATTTCCTTGAGCTTGAGATAGTTTTCTATGATTCCGTTATGGACAATGGCTATCCTGCCGGAGCTGCTGGTATGGGGGTGGGAGTTTATGTCCGAGGGCTTGCCGTGAGTTGCCCAGCGGGTATGACCTATGCCGGTCGTGCCCGGGACAGCGCTTCCGCCGCCGATAAGGTCGGACAGCACCTGGAGCCGCCCCTCGGCCTTCACGACGTTCAGTCTGCCGCCGCTGTGTATTGATACGCCCGCAGAATCGTATCCCCTGTATTCAAGCCTTTTAAGCCCCTCGAGCAGTATCGGGGCGGCCTGTTTGGAGCCGCTGTAACCAACTATGCCGCACATTTTGAGTACCTTACCTTTCCAAAGCCTTTTGTCAAAGGTTTCTTACTATTCTTTCAACGGCCTCGCTTGCCGATTCCGTGTCTCCAAACGCGGTCAGTCTTATATACCCCTCCCCGCTGGGGCCAAAGCCCGCGCCCGGGGTGGTGACCACGTTTGCCTTTTCAAGCAGCCTGTCGAAGAAATCCCATGAGCCGATGCCGCCGGGCGTTTTTACCCAAATATAAGGCGCGTTCACGCCGCCGAACACCTCAAGCCCGACCTTTGTAAGCCCCTCGCGTATTATCCTTGCGTTGTTCATATAGTAATCGATGACCGCGCGGGTTTCCTTTTTGCCCTGCTCCGTATATATCGCGGCAGCGGCCCTCTGAATAACGTACGGGGTGCCGTTAAACTTGGTGCTCTGACGCCTTCCCCAAAGCCAATTGAGGGAAACGCCGCCGCGCGTCAAGGCTTTGGGAACTACGGTGTAGGAGCAGCGGGTACCCGTAAAGCCTGCGGTTTTCGAGTAGCTTCTAAACTCGATGGCGCAGTTCTCGGCGCCCTCTATCTCATAAATGGTGTGAGGGATGGCGGGGTCGGAAATGTATGCCTCGTAGGCCGAGTCAAACAGGATAACAGACCCGTTTTTGTTCGCGTAATCCACCCATTCCTTAAGCTGCTCCTTAGTCGCCACCGCTCCCGTCGGATTATTCGGGAAGCAGAGATATATAATATCCGGCGTCTTGTCCGGGATGGCGGGAGTGAAGCTGTTTTCCTCCGTACAGGGCATATAGACAAGATTTGACCATCGGCCGTCGGAACCGAAGTCACCGGCCCTTCCGGCCATGGCGTTGGTGTCGACGTATACCGGATAAACGGGATCGCAGACGGCGACAATATTATTTATATCGAAAATATCGCTGATATTGGCGCAGTCGCTCTTCGCGCCGTCGCTGATGAAAACCTCGTCACTTCCAATTTTTACTCCTCTTGCCTCGTAATCGCTTTTAACTATCGCATTTATGAGGAAATCGTATCCGAAATCGGGACCGTAGCCCTTGAAGGTCGACTTCTGCCCCATTTCGTCTACGGCTTCATGAAGGGCTCTAATAACAGAAGGAACCAGGGGCTGGGTAACATCCCCGATTCCGAGTTTGATCAGCTTTTTATCAGGATGCGCCGCGGCATATGCCGAGGCCCTGCGGGCCGTCTCCGTAAAAAGATAGCTGCCAGGCAGCTTCTGAAAATTACCGTTTATTTTTGCCATTGTTTAAACTCCCTTGCTTATGTTGTACTTTATATAACGCCGTTAAAGACGATTTCCGCCCCTCCGGTCATGTATATTTCCCCCGAATACTCATCCCGCTCGACGAAAAGCTCGCCGCCTGACAGGATGATTTTTGCGCTCCCGCCGCATTTTCCGTTGACATAGGCGGCAGCCAGTACGGCTGAAGCGCCCGAGCCGCAGGCGAGCGTCTCTCCCGAGCCGCGTTCCCACACCCTTACCTTGAATACTCCTTCCGCGACGGCCTCGGCAAATTCCACGTTTACGCGTTCCGGAAAGAGGCTGTGGTTTTCGATGGCCGGCCCGTAGAGTTCAAGATCGAGCCTGTCAAGCGCTTCCGCGAAAATTACGCAGTGCGGGTTTCCCATCGAAAGCGCCGTGATGCTGAATATTCTGCCCGCCGCCGCTATCGGCTTATTGATAAAGTCCTCATCCGGGACGTTCATAGGCAGAGAAGCAGGCTTAAATGACGGGGCCCCCATGTTGACCCTCACGCTCTTCACGGCGCCGTCTTCGATGTTGAGCCGAAGCTTTTTTACCCCCGCGAGAGTCTCCACAAGGAGCTCGTTTTCCCTGCAGATGCCGTGCTCGTAAGCAAATTTGCCCGCGCAGCGCAGCCCGTTTCCGCAGACCTGCGCCTCCGTACCATCAGCATTATATATTTTCATCCTTAGATTTGCAACTTCCGACGGCAAAATAAGTATTATTCCATCGGAACCGATGCCGAAATGTCGGTCTGACAGTTTTTTGGACAGCTCCGACGGGTTTTGAGGGGGCGCTTCCTCGAAGCAGTTTATATATATGTAATCGTTTCCCGCGCCCTGCATTTTTGTGAATTTCATAGCGATAACCTTCCTGCGTCAGCCCTTCCATTATTTCCGCCCTCTTCCCCGCCCCCGAAAATCGTACATTCCATGGGAATATTCGCCCACAAATATACAAAAAATATCGGCGGAGGCGATAATTTGGCAATAGTGTTTATCAGAACCATGATCATCTATATAGCTCTGATACTTTCTATGCGCCTGATGGGAAAAAGGCAACTGGGAGAGCTTGAACTTTCGGAAGTGGTTATCACTGTACTGATTGCCGACCTCGCTTCTCATCCTCTTCAGGACATAGGCATTCCGCTTTTGAACGGGCTTATACCCATAGCCGTGCTTATGTGCTGCGAGGTGCTTGTTGCGGGCGGCGTGATGAAAAGCATAAGATTCCGCGCGCTGGTATGCGGCAGACCCAATATAATAATCAGGAACGGAAGAATAGACCAAAGAGAAATGCTTCGCTGCCGCCTGTGCATTGACGAGCTTACGGAGGATCTGCGGAAAAAGGGGTATGCGGACATCAGCAAAGTCAAGTACGCCGTGCTGGAAACAGACGGAACCCTCAGCGTGCTTCCCTATGCCTCGGAGGAACCCCCGAGCGCGGCCGCAATGAAGGTTCAGGTGGAGGATTTTTCCCTGCCACGCTGCGTAATCAGCGACGGAAAGGTCATAGAAAGGATGCTGAAGGAGAGCGGAAAGGATCAGAAATGGCTTGAAAAGCAGCTCAAAAAGCGGAATATAAGAGACCCGAAGGAGGTCTACTACATGACTGTGGATGATTTTGACAGGATATACTTTTTGGTTAAAGAGGAAAAATGAAAAAGGAAATCATATTCGGCTTGATTTTGATCTGCATATTTGCGGCAACGTTCGTCAATATTTCCATTCTTGAAAAAATAACGCAGGAGCTTACGGAGCTGGTTGACGAGTCGCTCAGGAGCGTTGAAAGCGGAGACTGGGAAAACGCCGAAAAAAAGGCGGAGGAAGCGGAAAAGCTCTGGGAAAAGGCGGATCCCTATACGCATATTTTCGTGAGGCACTCGGAGATAGACTCCACGACCGACGCACTTTACGACTTCGCAAAGGCGCTTTACAGCCGCGAGGCGGGAGAAGCAAGGGGCGCTCACAAGGCGCTTTCAGCGCATATTTCAAGCATTGTGGGCATGGAGAAGGTCACTCTGGGAAGCATATTCTAAGAGCGGTCGTTCAGGAGCTTGTTAAGTTCGGCCAAAAAGGTGTTTATGTCCTTGAACTGCCTGTAAACGGAAGCAAAACGGACGTATGCGACCTCGTCGACCTTTTTCAGCCTGTCCATTACGAGCTCGCCGATTTCCTGACTGCTCACTTCCCGCTCAAGCGAATTCTGAAGCTCCTGCTCGATGTCGTTCGCGATATCGTCGAGAACGGAAATCGAGACCTGCCGCTTGTCGCAGGCGCGGATCATGCTGTTCAAAAGCTTGACTCTGTCGAAGATCTGGCGGCTTCCGTCCTTCTTGATGACGACGAGAGGCAGCCTCTCCATGATTTCATAGGTGGTGAATCTCTTCTGGCAGGAAAGGCACTCCCTGCGTCGTCTTATCGTTGTTCCTTCTTCCGCTGGTCTCGAGTCCACAACCTTGCTTTCGCTGTAATTGCAATAGGGGCATTTCATATTATACCTCCGAGGTTACAGAATGTGTTTTTTATCATCATACCATGATTTTTTCAATTCATGGTCAGTATGTCAAAAAACCTAAGATTAAAAATAAGGTAACAGTTTCGACACGCTCAATATCCGCTTTGCGGATATTATAACATGTTTACAATATATTGTATATAAAAAATACAGCCTCCTCAATGAAGCTGTATTTTTATTCTAAATTGAAGTTCCAAGCATATCCTCGATAACGTCTCTCAGACCTACCGGGGTAACGGTTCCGTTAGACAGAATCCTGAGAATCACTTCAATTTTTTCCGCGTCGAAGGTTATGCCTCTGATTTTGTCCTCTTCGCCATTTTCAAGCCTGATCCCAACACCATAATTTTCCAAAACCGCCTCGTTATTGCCGAGAATATCATCGACTGTTATGTAGTACACGACCTCGTAATTGTTTTCCGCCCCAGGGCTTATTTTTTTTCTGCAATACTCAATTTCCCGCATACCATTCAGCTCCTTTCCCCAATACTTGTGTATAGATTATTCCATAAAATTTGTAAAATTTCCATAAAAACAATTCGCAATTATCGACATAATATGACCAATTTACAATATATGGTAGGAGGTGAAAATTTTTTCTCTTGTAAACCACAATATTATCTGTAAAATAAAAATAGAGCTTAACGCTCCGTGAATAAAAAGTGAATATTTGAATAGTAGTTTTGTTTTCCCGCTAAAATGTCTGTAAGTTTGGAGTCGCGTCCTATGTTAAAAAAACTTATCAAGCGTATGGCGGAGATGTGTGACGAGGCGTATTTTGTGATAAGGTCATCGGTTATTCTGACCGTGGTTTTGCTTTTCTGCTGCCTTCTTCTTATGCTTGCCGCCGGCAGATTTTCTCCGGATACATACAGGCTCTACCGTCTTGCCGAGGAGCTTTTCCGCATCCCGCAGGCTGTGCTTTTTGTCGCCGCCATAGGCTCGGTCATCCTGGAGGAGCACATCACAAAAGATTCTTGATCTCGTCAAGCGTATAAAGCGCGTTCAATACGTCAAGGAGGGCGTTTGAGCTCAATCTGGACGGAAGCCCCAGCCTTCGGGCTAGGGCCGCTCTGCGTTCCGCGGAACCGTCCGCACCCAAAAGGCCCAGAGAGAAGAGGTCGGTTTTTGAGATGGTATCGGACCTTTGGCTCCGGGGACTGTCCCCAAAGGTCGCGCCGGCTCTTTTCAGGGCATCGAGCAGGACTTCAGGGGCCATGCCCTCCACCCCCAGCTTGCCCTCCTTTGAAACGGCGTTTTTACGCCGTTCTTTTCCTTTTATGTCGGGAATATAGGCGTGCTTGATATTTTCGGAGGCTATCGCCCCTTTAAGGTAGTTGCGTATCATAAAGCCTGCCCCGTCGCCGTCGGTGAGAATTATTACTCCCCTTTTTTCGGCAAGCCTTCTTATAAGCCCAAGCCTTTCCCTGTCGGAGAATATTCCAAAGCCGGACGTTTCAAGAATGGTGGCATCGACTATCTGGGACAGCGCGTTTTTGTCGTATCTTCCTTCGACAACAATGACTTCATTGACCTTAAGCATACAAGCCCCTATCCGACGGCGAGCTTAATGAGCATAAGCTTCAGAAGCTCCTCGTCTTCCGTGTTATCGCGCTTCATGCGGTAATCCGTGTCCGCGCAGAGCATGACCGCGTTTTCGCACCAGGCGAGAGACAGCCTCCTTGCGTTTTCTGTAAGGATCCTCGCGGAATACTCGTTTTTCACTTCGCAAAGCTGCTGAAGAAATGCCTTGTCCTTTCCGCGCTCCAGACACAGCTTTGCATAGTATATCTTTCGAAGCTGCTTTGAAATTATGGCGAGCAGCTTTATGGGCGCCTCCCCGAGCTGCAGCAGATCGCCCATAATGGAGGCGCTCCTGTCAAAGTCCATTTTTGCTATTGCGTCCGTCATATCGAATACCCTTGCGGAGACAACGGGAGTGCCGACGGCGTCTATATCTGCCCTTGAGATTTTTTGGGTTTTGGAATAAGCCGCGATTTTCTCCGTTTCAGAAACAAGCGAGGTCATGGAGTCCCCGCAGAGAAAGAGCATGTAGTGTGCGTCCTCGCGGTCTATATCGTGACCGAGCGCTCGGAAGCGCCTCACAAGCCATACCGTCAGATCGGAGTCGCTTTGAGGCTTGAATTCAACGGAAGCGCCGACTTTTTTGATCGTCTGATGGATTTTTAAATTCCCCGAGGGCTTGAATTCGGGATCCGAAAAGAAGAAAACGAGGCAGCAGTAGTCCGGAATGTCTTTTATAACCGCTTCAAGCCGCTCTCTGGTTTCCTCCCCGGACCTGTAAAAATCGAAATCGCGCACCTCGACAAGCGTATGCTCGGCAAATACCGGAAGAATGTCGATAGCCGCCGCAAGCGCGTCAATGTCCAGGTTTTTTCCCTCAAAGCGCTTGAAATTAAACTCCTCAAGCCCGCTCGGCAGCAGGAGCTTTTTTATTTCCTTGTAGTAGTACTCCTTGAGGTAAGCCTCCTCGCCCCATAGGACGTACAAACGCTTAAGGGCGTTGGCTGAAATGGCCCTTTTGAGTTCAGAGTACTCCGTATTGTATTTGGCTTCATTTTTATATGCCATCAGTTCGACCTCACCGTAACGTTACCCGAAATATCGGTCCTGAATACCGTAATTGACCTTGACGCAAGGCGCTCCAGTACCTCTCTTGTCGGATGACCGTAGCTGTTGTACCCCACAGATATGAGGGCCGTTTCGGGTTTTACAGCGTCAAGGAAATCCTCGGAGGTGGAGTATTTGGAGCCGTGGTGTCCGACGACCAGCACTTCAATATCGGGTATGGGATTATTCTTTACGAGCCGTTGCTCCGTGGCGCTGTCGGCGTCACCGGTAATAAGGGTATCATATTCTCCGGCGGAGCACAAGACGATAAGTCCGTTGTCGTTATCCCCGGAAGCGCCCTTCACGGGGAAAAGTGAAAGCGAGACATCCTCGGAATAGAGCTTAAAAATATCGTTTATATAGACGATTTCCGTACCGTTTTGATGGGCCGCGGCGATTATCTTGTCCCTGAGGTTTCCGCTATCCTCACGTCCGACCGGCGAATTCGGCAATGCGAGCAGCCCGACCCTGCTATTTTGCATGAGCTGATTGACGCCGTTTATATGATCCGTATCAAAATGCGTTATCACAAGCGCGTCGATTACCCTTCTGTTCACGCTGTGAAGGTATTCCGACGTGTAATTGCCCGTGTTTTCCGATTTCCCTCCTCCGCAGTCGACTACAAAGGTGTGGGCCCTCGTTGTGACAACAATACTGGCTCCCTGCCCCACGTCCACGGCCGTAACGGTCATTTTTGCCCTGTCCGACATTAAGCCGGAAAGCAGTATCGAGAGGCAGAGCGCGATTATTATGCTGCATACCGGGATAATAAGACGCGGTTTTCTCTTCCGGATAAGGTAAAGGCGTATCAGAACCGCGTATGTAAAGATAAGCCACAGACGCAAAAAAACGCTCAGCATCGAAACGGAAGCGAATTGGAAGCCCGAAAGGCGCTCTACGGCGGAAACTATATATCTTGCGGGCCATGATACAAGCAATGCCGCCGCCCTCCCCGCGGGCGGAAAAAGGAAACCAAGCAAAACAGAAACAAGCCCTCCGCAGAAGGCGATAGAGACAGGCCATAAAACGAGCAGATTGGAAAGCGGGGCTATAAGGGAGACCTTGTTGAAATACATCGCGATGAGCGGCGTTGTGAATACAAGGGCCCCGGCGCTGCTCGAGAGCGACGCAGAGACAAAACTCCAAAGCCGCGCGACGATTTTGTTTTCGAAGATACCGCCGTTGCCGCCGAGACTGAGCAGCGCTGAGTTGATGTCCGAAGAAAAAAGCGTGATTCCTGCGATTGATGCGAAGGAAAGCTGGAGTCCCGCGTTTGCCGCGGAATAAGGATTCAGGAGGAGCAGCAGCATGAGCGCGGCTCCCAGGGAGGTTACGGTATCGTTCTCGCGGTTAAAAAGCGGCGCAAGAAGCAAAAAGACCTGCATTATCCCGGCTCTTACGACAGAGGGAGTGTTTCCTACCATAGCCATGAAGAGCAGTATTGTAGGCACGGCAATCAGCGCCCCCGTTCGTCTGCTTCGCATAAAAAGCATAATAAAGCCGACAAGAAACGAGATGTGCATTCCCGATACTGCAACGACATGGCTGACCCCCGTCGAGGACATGGCCGAGGTCAGGAAGTGGTCCTTTGCAAGCTGTGATCTGTCCCCGCTGAGGAGCGCCGTCATGAACGGCGCCGTATCCTTCGGAAATAACTCCGATATTTTTTCTCTTAAGGCCTTTGAAAGGAACTGAGGATAGTACCTTACAGGGAGGCGGGCGGCCTTCTGAACATCCGGCTCGCCCTTTTTATACGCAATCAGAAATACTCCGTTTGAGGTGTAGTAATCATTTTCCTGGCCGAAGGAAATATTTGAGCGGCAGAGCTTCGCGTTCACCTTAATCCTGTCGCCGGGGGCAAGATTGCCCTGCTCTGCGTCGGCGTAGAGCAGCGTTTTAAGGGTTAACCGGCTGTTTTTTGCGCTTAGATAGACATAGAGCGAAACACCCTGCGAGGTCTTCTGAGGATAGTCGGCGACCTCCCCGCTTATTACCGCAGTCTGCCCGTCAAGATACATAAATGGATTAAGAAAGAGGCTGGTATAAAGCAGGTTCCAGATAAGGCCCCCGGCCAAACCGAACGCGGCAAGCATAGCCCTCAGCCTTGCGTCCCCCTTCAAAAGGAGAGAGAGCACGCCAAGGACCAAAAAAAGAGCCGCAGCCGGCATCTGCCAGTTCGAATAAAGCACATATCTCGTCAAAAACACAGCCGCTGAAAAGGAAAAAGCAAACAAAGCGAACTTTCTCAATGACTCACCTCAAATCAAAAGGGCGGCATAAGGCCGCCCAGTCAATTTATTCAGACAAGCCTCTCGCCGAGGGACTTTCCCGCAAGCACATGGAAGTGCAGGTGGAAAACGGTCTGCCCCGCGTCGGCGCCGCAGTTCGATATGACCCGATAGCCGCCGCCGAGCCCGAGCTGAGCGGCGATTTTCGGTATGACCTCCAGGCATTTTGCGGCAAGCGCCGAATTATCGGTGCTTATTTCGTCCATGGAGGCTATGTGCGTTTTTGGAATAACGAGAAAATGCACAGGAGCCTGAGGATTAATATCCTTGAACGCGTAAACATAATCATCCTCATAAAGACAGGATGAGGGGATATCCCCCGACGCTATCCTGCAGAAAATACAGTCTGACATGTAAAGACCTCCCAAAACTCAGATTATTGCCTGACATTGGCTGAAATAAAGCCCTCAACCTGTGAAATTGCGCCTTCGACGAGCTTTGCATCCTTCGCTCCGCCCATAGCCATATCCGGCTTTCCGCCGCCGCTGCCGCCTGCGATGGAGGTAACGAATTTTATAAGCTCACCCGCCTTCATTCCCCTGGAAACGGAATTTTTACCGCATACAGCGAGGATGGTGATCTTTTCCGCCGAGGCGGACGCCAGCACTCCTACGACGTTTTCGTCGCGATCCTTGAGAGAAGTGGCTATGGTACGCAGGTCGTCCGGCGCCAGACCTTCCATAACGGCGCTCACAAGCTTGAGACCGGAGACGGTCTTTGAAGCCGCCATGAGCCTTTCGGCTTCCATGCCGAGCTGCTGCTCATGCAGGCGTTCGTAGCTTTTCTTCGCCTCCCTCAGCTCCTCCATGACCTGCTGGCTGCGCTGAAGAAGATTCTTGGGATTGGCCTTCAGCTCGTCGGCCACGGAGGATATGAGCCTTGCGCGTTCGTTTAAAAGCTCCAGCGCTTTTTTGCCGACGACCGCCTCGATGCGGCGAACGCCGGAAGCCACGGAAAACTCTGCCTGGGTGCAGAAGGAACCGATCTTTGCGGTGTTGTTCAGGTGGGTTCCTCCGCAAAGCTCGATGGAGTAGTCGCCCATTTTTACGACTCGGACGATATCGCCGTATTTTTCACCAAAGAGCGCGGTCGCCCCCATCGCCTTTGCTTCAGCGATCGGCATTTCACGGACGGTGATCTCAAGGTCTCTCAAAATCATTTCATTGACTTCCGCGTCAACAGCCGAGAGTTCCTCGGGCGTAATGGCTGAAAAATGGGTGAAGTCAAAACGAACTATGTCGGGAGTCACGAGAGAACCCGCCTGTTCGACATGGCTTCCAAGGGTGTTGCGGAGAGCCTTCTGGAGCAGGTGCGTCGCGCTGTGCGCCCGCATGATGGCCTTTCTCCGCTCCGCGTCGACCTCGGCGTCAACGCGCTGGTCGACAGATATTTCTCCTGACCTTACCATTCCGGTATGCAGGTACTTTCCGTCCTTGGTGCAGCGGACATCGTTGACATCGAAGGTCATGCCGCCGCTGAAAAGTCTTCCGGTATCGGCAACCTGCCCCCCTTTTTCCGCGTAAAACGGAGTTTTGTCGAGAACAACCGTTGCTGCCTCGCCTTCAAATGCGGAGGAACGCAGCTCATCCCCGACTATGACGGCAAGCACCCTCGCGCTGCCGCTGAGGCGTTCGTAGCCCGTGAACTCCGTCTTTATATCCTTGTCGAGTCCAAGGTCAAGTCCGGCCCAGCCGAAATCTCCAAGCGCGGCCGTAGCCGCTCGCGCTCGTTCCTTCTGCTCCTTCATAAGCGCGGCGAAGGCGTCCTGGTCAACGCTCATGCCCTGCTCCTCGAGAATCTCCACGGTGAGGTCTATCGGAAAGCCGTAGGTGTCGTAAAGCCTGAAGCTGTTGTCCCCGCTCATCACGGTTTCGCCCCTGGCCTTCATTTCGGAAATGAGGTCTGCGAGTATCTTCATTCCCGCGTCGATGGTCTTGTTGAAGTTATCTTCCTCGACCCTGATTATTTTCTTGATATAGTCGCGCTTTTCCTCAAGCTCGGGATAGGCCTCCCGGCTTTCGTTTATCACGGTATCGCAGACCTCGTACAGGAAGGGTTTCGATACTCCCAGTAGCTTGCCGTGCCTCGCCGCGCGTCTTAAGAGCCTTCGCAGAACATAGCCTCTGCCCTCATTTGAAGGGAGCACGCCGTCGCATATGAGCATAGTGGTGCTCCTGATGTGGTCTGTAATGACGCGCAGGGAAATATCGGTTTTCTGGCTCTGACCGTAAGTCGCGCCTGTTATGCGTGAAACGTGCCTTGTTATGTTCATAACCGTATCGACATCGAAAAGGGTGTCCACACCCTGCATTATGCAGGCGAGGCGCTCCAGACCCATACCCGTGTCGATATTTTTCTGCTTAAGCTCCGTATAATTGCCGTTTCCGTCGTTGTTGTACTGCGTGAACACGAGGTTCCAGAACTCCACATAGCGGTCACAGTCGCAGCCCACCTTGCATTCGGGGCTGCCGCAGCCGTTCTCTGGACCTCTGTCAAAATAAATCTCCGAGCAGGGACCGCAGGGACCCGCGCCTATCTCCCAGAAGTTGTCGGCCTTGCCGAGCCTCGAAACATGGCTGGGATCAACGCCTACCTCCTTTGTCCAGATGTCATAGGCCTCGTCGTCGTCAAGATAAACCGTCACATAAAGCTTGTCCGTAGGAATACCCAGAACCTTTGTGACGAATTCCCATGCCCAGGAGGCCGCTTCCCTTTTGAAATAATCGCCGAAGGAGAAGTTTCCGAGCATCTCAAAGAAGGTGCCGTGCCGGCTGGTCTTGCCGACACGCTCTATATCCGGCGTCCTGATGCACTTCTGGCAGGTGGTCATGCGGCTTCTGGGCGGAACCGCCTCCCCGCTGAAGTATGGCTTGAGAGGTGCCATGCCGGAATTTATCAGCAGCAGGCTGTTGTCGCCCTGCGGCAGTAATGGAAAGCTCGGATGGCGCAGATGCCCCTTGCTTTCAAAAAATGACAGATATTTTTCCCTAAGTTCGTTGAGTCCCAGTTTTTCCATTTGTATGCCTCCGGTATACTAGTTTTGCTTTCTCAGTATGGAATTTGGCGGAGCAAAGCGGGGAAGCCTTGCCTTATAGCGCATCATAGGATGAGGAGTCGAGGATATTTCACTGCCCTCCGAATCCCGCATATTGCCCATAATAAACCCGACCGGCTCCCCGTCCGGCGTCAAAAGCTCCATGGTGTCGCCCGTAAAAACCCTGTTGCGCTGGGAGAGCACCGCAGTTCCGTCCGGCTCGCAGTATTCAACGAGGGCGGATATTTCCCAGTCCCTAATATAGAGCGAATTTTCGTAAAACTGCCCATTGCCCTCGTCGCCAAAGTAAAAGCCTGTATAATAGCGGCGGTGGCTGACCTTCTGAACCTCGTCAATCCAGACCCGAGGAACGCTGCCGTTTTTCAAAAAAGCGTCCTGCGCCTTCCTGTAAGCGTTTGTAATAACGGCGGCATAATAGGAGGACTTCATGCGCCCCTCTATTTTGAAGGAGTCTATGCCCGCCCTGAGAAGCTCGGGAATGTGCTCTATCATGCACAGATCCTTGGAGTTCATGATATGAGCCCCGCCGGAGCCTTCAAAAATCTCAAAGTACTCGCCCGGGCGCTTTTCCTCCATCAAATAATACTTCCACCTGCAGGGCTGAGCGCAGTCTCCCCGGTTTGCGTCCCTGCCCGCGAGATAATTCGACAAAAGGCAGCGGCCGGATATTGAAACGCACATGGAGCCGTGCACAAAAGCCTCAATTTCAAGCTCCCTCGGTGTTTTTGCCCTTATCGCGGCTATGGCGTCCAAAGTGAGCTCTCTGGCGAGAACCACTCTGGACGCACCCAATTCAAACCACATGGCGGCGCTTTCCGAATTCATTATGCCCGCCTGCGTGCTGACATGCACGGAAATACGGGGAGCATGCTTCTTTACAAGCCTCAGTAATCCCATGTCGGTTATTATGACGGCATCCGCACCGATTTCCTGCAGATATTCAAGAAACCGAGGTGCGTGCGATATCTCATCGTCCCCGGGGACGATGTTGCAGGCGACGTATGCCCTTGCCCCTTTTTCGTGACACATCTGAACGGCGGCTTTAAGCTCGGCTTCGTCAAAGTTTCCGGCCGAGGCGCGCATTCCGAAGGCTTTGCCGGCGAGATAGACAGCGTCCGCGCCGTAAGTCAGCGCCATATTCAGCTTTTCGGTGTCCCCCGCCGGAGCCAGTATTTCCGCTCTATCCGCCATAGTCAGCGCTGCTCACAAACTTGTCAAAATCGCTGGAGCTGGTAAAGAAGCTGTGGCTGCCGTTCTTGTGGAGGGCATAGTAGTAATAGTTGGTGCTTGCGGGATTGAGAGCCGCCTTAATGGAGTTGATGCCGGGGTTCGCTATCGCGGTCGGCGGCAGTCCCTTGTGTTTATAGGTGTTGTAGGGGCTGTCGACCTCAAGATCCTTATTCGTGAGCTTCGCCTTTCTCTCCGGCAGTGCGTACTGTACCGTCGCGTCGATCTGGAGATACGGGAAGGAAGAGCTCTTGAGCCTGTTGTATATTACGGAAGCTATCTTTGAGGATTCGCTCGCGTTCGCCGATTCCTTTTCGACGAGCGATGCGATTTTTATGACGTCGCTCATGCTGTACCCGAGCTTTTTTGCCTGCGAGTACATGTCCTCGGTCACCTTCGAATCGAAGTTATCAAGGAATTTCTTTATGGCGCTGGAAGCGGTCTCGCCGATATAGAATTCATAGGTGTCCGGGAAAAGGTAGCCCTCGAGCCTTTTTTCATTTCCGAGCGTGGAGCTGTCGAGGAATTTGTAGCTGAAATCATAGTTTGCGGCGGCGTCCTTGAGCTTTGCGGCGCTGACGACCCTTTTTTCCTCAAGAAGGGCAAATATTTCCGTGAGAGTTTTCCCTTCCGGAATGGTGATCTTAACTACCTCGTCGGAGCTGCCAGCCTGCATCTGCGTTACTATCGCGCGGTAATCAAGCTCGCTGGTCAGCTTATACATTCCGGGATCGATCTTCTTGTCGGCTCCGGCGATAGCGCCGAAAATTCGGAAAAGAAGCTTGTATTCGATGATTCCGGCTTTTTTCAGCTCGTTTGCAACCTGCCGCATCGTGAAGTTCTGCGGTATCGTGACGGTAGCGGTGATTTCGGGCTTGTTCAGCGCAAAAACGTCGTTTGCGCTCAGCCAGGCGACGCAAGCCAGGAAAAAGCTCACAATGAATACGAAAAGGATGTATCGTACCCCTGTCAGGCGAAATTTTCTCTTTTCACCGCCCCGGTTTTCGGGACTGCGCTTATTTTGAGCTTTTCCGCCGTCACTTTTCGCGGCGGGAATTCTGTTCGGGCCTCCGGCTGCATGCGGCCTTTGCCGTCCGACATCGTTTTTTGTGGCGACGACGCCGGCATTTGAAATGGGCGAAGGCTCCTTCGGTCTGCCGACTGCGGGAATAGCCCTGGTTTCCTGCATCATTATATCGCTGCTTTGAAACGAATTTCTCTGCTTTGAGACGTGTTTAGGGGAAACTCTGGTATCGTTCTCCTTTTTTGCGCCGAAGATGTCCTCATATATGTCATAATCCAGAAGATCGGGGGCGTGAACGGCCTCAAAATCTCCCAGTTCCTTGTCAATGGATCGGAGCAGCTCGTCGAGGTCCACATTATCTGAGGAGGACGGCTCGGACTTTGCGGTATCATATCCGAACGATCCGCCTTTATAGTCTTTCGGGGTTGCCATGTTAATTCACTCCTTTGAAGGTAACCGTATCTCGGGGGTGTGCATAGAATATCTCAGACGGGCAAAAAGCTCCGTAGGCTTCAAAAAGAAAGGCTCCCGCGTCTGTGCCGCACTACGAGTGGGATAGCGATTGAAACAATATGTGCGGAGAAAGGAATTAATTATGTTTTTCGGAACTTCCGGCGGAAATTCTTGTCTCTGGATTATACTTATCCTTGTTGTCCTTTTCTGCTGCTGCGGCTGCGGCAACGAAACATCCGATCGCGGCGGCTGCGGCTGCGGCTGCTAATGTGATAAGCGGGTTGCGGGGCTCAGCAGAGCCTCGCAATTTCTTTTTCTGTTATTATACAACATATTTTTACATCGTGTCTCTCAAAAGGCACTGATTCCAATAAAAATTTCGAACGGGCTATACCGGCGGTAAAAAACTTCCCGTTTTGAAGAAACCTGTCGTAATACCCCCCGCCCTGTCCCAGGCGGTAACCGTCCATGGAGTATGCCAGAGCGGGAATTATCGCGAAATCTATTTTGTCAGGCGAAATGACTTCCGCGTTTTCAGGCGGCTCGGGGATATTTAGGGCTCCGGGTCTGAGCACGGAAAGGTCGCTTACAATTACAGCGTCCATTATTCCTTTTCCGTGGCAGAGGGGCAAGGCGACTGTTTTGCCCATTTTAAGAGCGAGCTCGATAATTTTATGCGTATCGGGCTCGTTGCCTATGCTGAAATAGGAAAAAACGACCTTTGCGGACAGGAATTCAGGCAAATCCGCAATATTTTCAAGGATTCCGGCGTCGCTTTCCGCGATATATT
The DNA here is from genome assembly GCA_029268065.1 of Clostridiales bacterium. Taxonomy (GTDB): domain Bacteria; phylum Bacillota; class Clostridia; order Oscillospirales; family Oscillospiraceae; genus DUPK01. The sequence goes on from JAJUHC010000016.1 coordinate 26,217, forward strand.
CGGGACTCAGCTCTGCATATTGCCGTCTCAGCTCGCTGCGGAGGCTTTTCTTTTCCAATGCGGTTTCAGTCTTCATAATAAATACCCGTCCTTATTTTCTCCGCGGCTTCCCGCCCCTTCAGGTACGCGAGCAGCTCGAGCGCAAAATCCAAAGCGGCCCCAGCGCCCCTTCCGGTAATGAGCTTTCCGTCACGGACGGTTTTCAGCGTGGAATCGACCACGGCCCCGGTCATCTCGTCCTCCATACCGGGATAGCAGGTTATTTTTCTTCCGTTAAGGAGCGAAAGCTTTGCAAGCACCCTCGGACCCGCGCATATAGCGGCGAGCGGGACGCCCTCCCTCGCCGCCTTTTTTATGATATCCGAGCACGCGGGGCTGCCTTCTATGGACCTGACTCCGCCCAGGCCGCCCGGAATTACAAGCATTTCCGCATTTTCGGTTTTTATGTCGTCAACCTCGATATCCGCGGCGACTTCAATACCGTGGCCTCCCGTTATGCGCTTTGAACCGACTCCGGACAGCTGAACCTCAGCTCCCCCGCGCCTGAGAATATCGCAGGGGGCAAGCGCCTCTATTTCCTCAAAGCCTGCGCCTAGTATAATGTATACCATTAAAGCATCCCCTTCAACACGGCAACGATGTCCTGGTGTATATCCTGAATCCCCCGCATGGCGCCGTTCTCGGTGCATTTGATTTTCAGCCATCCGTAGTATTCTGCGGCCTCCTCGGCGCTTTCGCTGCACCTTTTCAGGTACTCGATATCGGTTTCGTGAATATCGCCCTTCGTATTTGACTCGGCTTCGCGTCTACGCATCTGCTCTATCGCTAACTCCGTCGGAACGTCCATGAAAATCACCTTGTCGGGCTCCGGCAGTCCTATAAGCCCGTACTCGAAATCGGAAAGCCATTTGAAAAACGCCTTCCTTTCGATTTTGCTTAGCTTCGAGCCCTGATGTACCGCGTTGCTGGTGGTATATCTGTCGGCAAGCAAAAGCCCGCCTCCCCCGTAGTAATCCTGCCACGATTTTTTATACGAGGCAAAGCGGTCCACAGTAAAAAACACTGAAGCCGCGTAGGCGTTGACGTCCTCGGGCTTAGAGCCGAACTCCCCCGCGAGATACATTCTGAGAGGAGCCGAGGAAGGCTCGGTATACTGCGGAAAAACGAGCCTCCTGAAGGGCCTTTTCTCCGCCTCCATGCGGGCGCAGAGCATCCTGAACTGAGTAGACTTGCCGGAGCCGTCTATTCCTTCGAATACAATCAGACTGCCCAGAGCTCATCACCTGCCTTTGAATCTTTCTGCAATAACCGCCAACAGGAAAAGCGGCAGCTTAGCCATGCGCTTTATGCGGCTGGGCTGCTTAATCAGCCTGTATAGCCACTCGAGTCCTGCCTTGCACCAGGCCTCCGGCGCGCGCTGCGCAACTCCGGCGAAAACGTCCAAAACCCCGCCGAGTCCCGCCATCAGCCCTACATCCAGGTCAGCTGCGTGCCTTCGCATCCAGAGCTCCTGCTTCGGAAATCCGGTGCAGACGAGCAAGAAATCCGGCTTCGCGTTGTTTATGGCTGTTATAATCGGGGAATCGTCCTTATAATAACCGTCGGCCGTCCCGCAAATCTGGATACCGGGAAAGGCTTTTTTGAGATTTTCGGCGGCCGCTTCCGCCACTCCGGGCTTAGCGCCGAATAAGAATACCTTTTTACCCTCGGACGCGAGAAGCTCAATGTAGGCCGTCGCAAATTCAATGCCGGGCACTCTAGTTTTAAGAGGCCGTCCCAATATTTTCGCGCCGTATATTATCCCGATACCATCGGGCAGCGAAAGCGCGGCGCCGCTCAGAGCCTCTCTGAACTCTTCATCTTTTCTCGCGAGCCATACCATCTCGGGGTTTGGAGTAACGACGTAAGCCCCCCTGAGCCCGGCCGCGATACTGAGCGCCTCTTCGATAGTAATATTGTCAAAGCCGACGCCGAGAACATCAATACGCATCAAATCACCGTCAATTCAGATATTACTGGGGGTTAACCGTATAGTTCGGGGCCTCCTTGGTGATGTAGATGTCGTGCGGGTGGCTTTCGCGAAGGCCCGCGCTGGTTATCTTTATGAATTTGGCGTTTTGCTTGAGTTCAGCTATGGTTGGCGTGCCGCAGTAGCCCATGCCCGAACGCAGTCCGCCTGTCATCTGGAATATTGTCTCGGAAACGTGTCCCTTGTAAGGCACCCTTCCCTCTACTCCCTCGGGTACAAGCTTTTTGTTCCCCTCCTGGAAATATCTGTCCTTGCTGCCGCTTGCCATAGCGGACAGCGAGCCCATGCCCCTGTATACCTTGAACTGCCTTCCCTGGTATACCTCGCTCTCGCCGGGGCTTTCCTCGCAGCCTGCGAGAAGAGAGCCGAGCATAACGACATCGGCGCCGGCTGCGATGGCCTTTACTATATCGCCGGAATATTTAACGCCTCCGTCGGCGATTATCGGTATACCGTAGCCGGCCGCAACCGAGGCGGCTTCCATGACGGCGGTTATCTGCGGAACCCCGATGCCGGCGACCACACGCGTTGTACAGATAGAGCCGGGGCCCATGCCCACCTTGACGCAGTCGGCGCCCGCCTCAATCAGCGCTTTGGTTGCCTCCGCCGTCGCGACGTTGCCCGCAATGAGCTGAACCTCGGGAAAGCGTGCTTTAATACTGCTTATGCAGTTCAGGATATTCTTTGAATGGCCGTGAGCCGAATCCAGCACCAATACGTCGACGCCGACTTCAATAAGAGCTGCCGCCCTGTCCATCACGTCTCCTGTTACGCCGATGGCGGCGCCCGCGAGCAGTCGTCCGGACTGGTCTCTTGCGGAGTTCGGATAGGTCAGGGCTTTTTCAATGTCCTTTATGGTAATAAGACCCTTCAGCGCATAATTTTCATCCACGATGGGGAGCTTTTCGATTTTATGCCGCCTCAGTATCTGCTTGGCCTCGTCGAGCGTGGTGCCCTCCTTTGCGGTTATGAGGTTTTCTCTGGTCATAACGTCGCCGATGAGCTGCGTAAAATCGTCCTGAAACTTCATGTCGCGGTTGGTGATTATCCCCACGAGCCTGCCGTTTTCGACGATAGGAACGCCGCTGATCTTGTACTTTCCCATAAGCTCGTCGGCTTCAGCCAGCGTGTGCCTCGGGCTCAAAAAGAAGGGGTTTGTGATGACGCCGTTCTCGGAGCGCTTGACCATATCCACCTGCTCCGCCTGGCGTTCTATGCTCATGTTTTTATGGATTATCCCGATGCCGCCCTCGCGGGCGATGGCGATAGCCATCCTCGATTCGGTGACGGTATCCATCGCCGCGCTCATTATGGGAATATTGAGCTTTATTTTCTTTGTCAGGTTTGTCGAAAGGTTTATATCCGCGGGCAGGACGTTGCTCTCCGCCGGAATCAAAAGAACATCGTCAAACGTAATGCCTTCGCAGACGATCTTGTTTCTGAATACTTCGTTTGAACTCATAGTAGACTCCCTTTCTTACGCCTCGAGGACGACATTGTAATGTTAAAATGGTTTGAAAATGCATATTTTCCGTAGTTTACTCCCAAGCCCTGAAAAAGTCAATACAAAAGACCCTAAAACACCCTTTTGTCTACTATTTTTCACCGAAACGCGCGTAAAAAAACATGTATTGCTGTGCGACTCCCGCATATTCGCCGAAAACCGAGGGTGAAAAGCCGTCTCCATAGTGTTTTGCAAGCGTTTTTTTCATCCAGACGTCTATCGGGAAGGCTCCCAGCATGTTGAGACCGAAAAGGATGACGCAATTTGCTACCTTGTCCCCCACGCCGTTCAGGGTTTTCAGGGCCCTCAGAGCCTCGTCGTAGCCTGAACGGGCGAGGGCTCCGAGATCGAGCGCGCCGCAGGAGACTGCGCGCGCCGCGCCGATTATGTACTCCGCCCTGTACCCGCATCTTATGGGCTCAAGCTCGCGTGAAGAAAGCCCTGCAAGAGTATCCGCCGACGGAAAGGTGTGAAGGGTCCTTCCCTCGAAGCAGATAGGCTCTCCGAACATTAAGCACAGGGATTCGATTATTTTTTTTATCCGCGGGATATTGTTGCATTGGGAAACAATGAAGGAGCAGAGAGCTTCCCAGGGATCCTGGCGGAGTATCCTGATTCCTTTTCCGAAATCGGAGGCGCTGCGCATATGACTGTCGATGGCGACCGACCTGCGTATTTCCTCGTAGTTCCGGTCCAGATCAAAGTAGTCAACGAGTTCCTCAGGAGCTGTACCTTCGCTGGCGCGGATACAAATTCTGTCTCCGTCATGGAAAACCTTTGCGGCGTGTCCCCTGAACACGCCTGTGTAGACGCCTTCACCGTCCGCGTTCCACCGAAAGCACTGGCCGCACTCGAATATTTTGACCGGGTCAAAATCGAGAGCGTCGATTATTTCGATTTGGTTGTTGGTCATAATATAATGCATAATGCAGTACCTGTATGTAAAATAACAATAGTCTGGCGCTCTGCGCCGGCCCCTGCGCCGGGGAGCGGCGCCTGTAAAATGTGTGCGGCGGCGAAACCTTATAGCGTACATTATAGCACGGTTTCACTGTCATAAAAAACATGTTTTTTGATTTTTACGGCATATTAATGCGAAAAAGTGAAAAAATTATCTCATAAAGCTCTTGGGGTGATGATTTGAGTACAAAACATTTGGGAAAGCAAACTGTTTTCCTGCAGACCCCGCCCTCCGTCATTGGCCGTGCCTGCGTCGTGGGAAAAAAGGAGGGCGAGGGCCCGCTCTGCGGCGGCTTTGATTACATCAACGAGGATTCCTATTTCGGAATGGAAACCTGGGAAAAGGCCGAGGTGGCGATGCAGAAGCAGGCCTTCTCGCTTGCCCTGAACAAAGCAGGAATTCCTCCCTCCAGCGTCGAATATGTCTTTGCGGGAGACCTTCTCAATCAGTGCATAGGCTCATCGTTTTCAATGCGAGATTCCACTTCGGGCTTTTTCGGCTTGTACGGCGCCTGCTCAACGATGGCCGAGTCGCTTTCGCTGGCTGCGATGGCCATAGACGGCGGGTTCGCGGATATAACGGCGGCAGTCACGTCCTCTCATTTTTGCTCCGCCGAGAGGCAGTTTCGCTTTCCTCTTGAATACGGCGGACAGAGGCCGCCCACATCCCAGTGGACGGTTACCGGCGCCGGAGCCGTGATTCTGTCCTCGGGCGGCTGCGGGCCGCATATTACCCACATAACGACCGGAAAAATCGTGGACGCGGGAATAAAGGACTCAAACAACATGGGGGCAGCGATGGCCCCCGCAGCCTACGACACGCTGAGTACGCACTTTGAGGATACGGGTCTTTCCCCCTTCGACTACGACCTGATAGTCACAGGAGATCTCGGGAGCGTAGGGCACGCGGTGGTTTTGGATTTTTTCAGGGACGACGGCGTAGACCTTTCGGCCATTTATCAGGACTGCGGGCTCATGATATTCTCGCAGGAGCAGGACGTGCAGGCCGGTGCTTCCGGCTGCGGCTGCTCGGCGGTCGTCCTCACCTCGCATATACTCAAAGGGATAGAGAGCGGCAGATGGAAAAAGGTTCTCTTTGCGGCGACAGGCGCGCTCATGTCGCCCACCTCCGTTCAGCAAGGCGAAAGCATACTCGGGATTTGCCACGCGGTTTCCATATCTTCTTAATCTGGAGGCTGATGCGATATGTTTATTGGTTACCTGAAGGCGTTTTTGGCCGGCGGAGCGCTCTGCCTAATTGGGCAGCTGCTTATAGACAAGACGAAGCTGACACCCGCAAGAATACTGGTTTCCTACGTTGTGGCGGGAGTCGTGCTCGGAGCCGTGGGCGTATATAAGCCCTTTGCCGAATGGGCTGGCGCTGGGGCGTCGGTGCCCCTGACCGGCTTCGGAAACGTGCTTGCGCAGGGCGTGAAAAAAGCCGTGGACAGCAGCGGCGCCCTCGGAATATTCATGGGCGGACTCACCGCCGCGGCGGCGGGCGTATGCGCGGCCGTATTTTTCGGATACATGGTGGCGCTCATATTCAAGCCAAGGGAAAAATAAAGGTGCCAAATATTAGCGGACGCGGCCTATGAGGGGCGGCGTCCGTTTAAACATCTTTTTTAAATAAAGCGTGCGGTCTGCCCGTGCCTTGAAGAAATCTCAACGCTCAGAGCTGCGAATTCCTCATTCAGCCAGGACTTCAGCGCCTCGCAAACAAGGTTTTCGGTGCAGAAGTGATCCGCGTCGATAAGGTTTATGCCCTCCTCCTTTGCGGCAAGGAAGGTATCGTACTTTATATCCGCGGTAACGAAGGTGTCGCACTTCTTTGCAAGAGCCTGCGGCAGGTCGCCGCCGCCCGAGCCTCCGACCACAGCGACGCGCCTCACCGGGATTCCGGCGTCGTGGTAGCGCAGACCGGCTGAATTCAGTATCTGCTTGAGACTGGGCAGAAACTGCGCCATTGTCACTTCGGAGGGCAATTCGCCCGTCCTGCCTATCCCGTATTCCACCCCGTTCGGCGATACGCCGTCGACAGCGAGCAGCCCGATATTCTTCAAGCCTATCGCCTCGGCAAGCCTGTCGTTGACTCCCCCTTCCGCCGCATCCAGGTTTGTGTGCATGCAGACGGCGGATACTCCGTTGCTGAGAAGCCGGACGACCTTCCTTCCCGTCCTGTCGGAGTCCGTAACGCTTTTCAGTTCAAAAAACAGTGGGTGATGGGAAACGATGAGCTCCGTACCCTTTCCAATGGCCTCGCTTATGACCTCGTCGGTGATGTCGAGCGCTATCAGTATTCTGCCGACCTCCCTGTTCGAAAAGCCCGCGAGAAAACCAACGTTGTCAAAATCCATTTTCAGGCTTTTGGGGGCTTTTTTCTCAAGAAACATGTATATGTCGTTTACTGTCGGCATCAAAGCTCTCCTCTCATGCATTTCAAATCCTCCAATACGCGCTCAAGCTCTGCGATACGCTCGGGATTCCTTATATCCTTTGAATTTTTCATGCCATTGACGGCGCTTGATATTCTTCTTATATTGACGTCGAGGTAAGGTAAAAGCAGCGGCGGCCTTTCAATAAAAAGAGCCTCGGGAATTATCAGTCCGGCGCCTTCGGGCGGCTTTCTGCGCCCCGCCCTTACGAGGAAAATTATATATATTTCGCCGCTGTCCTCGGCAAGCCGCGCGTATTCTATGAAAAATCCCCTTTTATAAAGCCAGGATATCAAATCCGGCTGCTTTGTCATCGGCTGGAGTACCAGACTGTGCCTTCCGTCAGCTATCCAGCCTGCGGGGCTGAGAATGTCTGAAATCGTCTCCCCGCCCATTCCGGCTATTATAATAGTTTCCGCGCTATCCGCAGCAAGATGGGAAACGCCGTCGGACAGCACGAGCTCAAGTCCGTTTCCGATTCCGTAAGCGTCGGCGTTCCGCCTTGCGTTCTCAAGCGGCTCGGCGTTTATGTCCGACGCAATCACATGTTCCGCGAGTCCGGACTTGAGGAGCCAAATCGGAACATAGCCGTGATCCGTTCCGACGTCCGCCACGCGTTTTGAATCACCGCAAAGCTCGGCGACGGCAAGCAGTCGGTTTGAAAGCCTTATATTGTTCATATCACCCTTAAAGATAAAAGCCGGAGGACCCGGCTTTTAACAGCTCTTATTCGGCGTTCAGCTTCTTGAGGAACTCGTCTGTGTCCACGCCGTGCACGGCGCAGGCCTCCTCAACCGTTTCCCCGCTTGCCATAACGCAGCCCAGACAGTGCATGCCTATTTCAAAAAACAAAGGCGCCTTATGAGGGGCTATGTCAAGAATATCAGAAATAACAGTATCTTTGGTGATTTTATCCATCGAGATGACCTCCGTTAAATAATTGATATTATTATACCCTTTTATTCAAAAAATGCAATATCAAACAAACAGAAAGCCATTCCGGGCAATTGAATATAATTACAACTGTAAAAGCTTAGGGATGCGTCCGCATCCCTAAGCCTGTTTCAATTCAGTTCTGAGATTCCTTGATCTTCGCAAAGCAGTCACTGCAATATACGGGTCTGTCCGACTTCGGCTCGAAGGGAACCTTGGCTTCGCCTCCGCAGCTGGCGCATGTGGCGGTAAAGTACTCTCTCGGACCTCTTGCAGCGTTCTTTCTAGCATCACGGCAGGTCTTGCAACGCTGGGGCTCGTTCTGGAAGCCTCTCTCAGCATAGAACTCCTGCTCACCGGCGGTGAAAACGAATTCCGACCCGCACTCCTTACATACCAATGTTTTGTCTTCGTACATTTTGAATCCTCACTTTTGACATAAATCTTGCCACATGGGCTTGTAATATGCGTTCAGCCTAGACTGATATCGCCATAATTAAGTTGTGTCAGCTTCCTTCTGACACGCTGGACGGCATTATCCACCGATTTAAGAGGTTTATTAATTTTTTTCGCAATCTCGCGATAGGATAAGCCTTTAAGATACAACCCCATAATCTCGGCTTCAAGTCCGGATAAGTGAACTGCGAAGTCGGATAAAATCTCGTCTGAACGCTCTTTGTCAATAAGCAGGTCTTCCGGTTCTCTGCGGAAAGCGGCGTGCAGGATGGAATCCGCAAGAAGCGGTTCTCCATCAATAGAGGGTGCTTCCAAGGGTACATAGTCGTTTAATGGCGCGTGCTTTGAGCCAGCGGCTGATTTTATCGCGCTGTACATTCTTCGCCTGATGCATAACTCGGCGTAGGTTTTAAAAGAAGCGCCGCCGTTTGGATCGTAGTCTCTGAGTGCATATATAAGGCCGAGCATTCCCTCCTGGATCAGATCCTCGCTGTCTCCGCCCGCGAGGAAAAATGGCCGCGCGCAGGCTCTTACCAATCGGGCATATTTCTCAACAAGTCTCTCTTCGGCGTCTCTGTCGCCTGAAATCGCCAAGCGCTGAAGCTCTTCGTCACTAAGATTTTTTAACTTTTCCATACTCAGCCAAATCTCGCTATTCTGTCAAATATTATAAATAACCCGTTAAGAAAAGTCAAGTATTTATACAAAATTATTTAATAATTTGAAGAATTTATCAGACTTTTTATAGTATTTGATAATTTTTCGGCAATATTTCTTGCATTTTCCATCTCCGAAGCTTCAACCATCACCCTTATAAGAGCCTCGGTTCCCGAGGGCCTTACCAGGATGCGGCCGCTGTCCCCGAGAATTTTTTCACTGTTTTGGATCTCAAGCAATAGTTTTTCAGACTCCATGATGCGGTTTTTGACCGAGTTGCCGCCTTCTATGGGGACATTGAGCAGCATTTGAGGAAACTTCGGTATTTCGGAAACCAGCTCCGAAACGGACTTGCCGGAGCCCGTCAGAACGCTCAAAAACTTGACCGCTGCAAGCTGCCCGTCCCCTGTCGTGGAGTCGTCCAGGAATATCATGTGACCCGACTGTTCGCCTCCCAGATTGTAGCCGCCTTCCTGCATCATTCGAAGCACATACTTGTCGCCGACGCTTGCGCAGAGAAGGTTTATGCCGTTATCTCTGGCATACTTATGAAATCCCATGTTTGACATGACGGTTGCCACGATGGTGTTTCCCTTGAGCTTTCCCAGCTGCTTGAGTCTCCGTCCGCAGATGCCCATTATGCGGTCGCCGTCTACGATTCCTCCCTTTTCGTCAACGATAAGGCAGCGGTCCGCATCCCCGTCGAAGGCCATGCCCAGGTCGAAGCCCCCGTCGGCGACGTACTCCGAAAGCGCCTGAAGATGAGTAGAACCGCAGTTCCGGTTTATGTTCGTGCCGTCTGGTTTATTGTTAATTATGCTTAGCTCCAGGTCAAACAGTGAAAAAAGCCTTTCCGCCGTACGGCTGGATGCGCCGTTTGCACAGTCAATCGCCACCTTTAAGCCCCGTATATCCCCTTCCCTGCAGCCTGCGATGTGCTCTATGTACCTTTCCGCCCACTTTTCGCCGCCCGGGAGAACCCTTCCGATGTCCCCGTTGGTTTTTTCGGGCAGGTGCTCTCCCGATAATATATAATCCTCTATTTTCTGTTCGAGCTCGTCTGAAAGCTTGAAGCCCTCCGAGCTGAATATTTTAATTCCGTTGTCCTCGTAGGGGTTGTGCGAAGCGGAAATTACAATTCCGGCGTCCGCGCGGGCGGCCGCGGTAATAAAAGCCACCGCGGGCGTAGGAATAACTCCGAGGGGCATGACATCGGCTCCCGCGGAGCACAGCCCGGCCGTCAGGGCTGCTTCGAGCATATCTGAGGATATCCTGGTATCCTTTCCTATCGTAAAAACCGGCCTTCGGTGCTTTTCGTTCGAAAGGGCGAGAGCTGCGGCCTTTCCGATGTTAAAAGCAAGTTTTGAATCCAGATCCTTATTTGCAACGCCCCTGATACCGTCGGTACCAAAAAGTATACCCATTATAACATTAACCTCCGTTTGTCCCGCGGCAGCGTATTCGGATAAATACTCCGCGGAGTGTTTGGCACGCCGGTCTGCTGCGCGCCCTTAAAAATTCCCCGGCGGCACAAGCCGCGGATAAGAGTCACATATCCAGGCTTTGCTGCCCCACAAAAGCAATCCCCAGGTGCTCGTAAGCCTTTCTGGTAACGCATCTGCCACGCGGCGTCCTTGTGATGTAACCCTTCTGAAGCAGGTATGGCTCGTAGACGTCCTCCAGAGTGACCGTTTCCTCGTTTATTGTCGCTGCGAGCGTTTCAAGGCCGACAGGTCCTCCGCCGTAGTTTTCGATTATACTGCGGAGCATACGCCTGTCAATGGAATCGAGCCCGCAGTGGTCGACCTCAAGTCTCGTCAGCGCGTCGTCTGCCACTTCTCTGGTGATGACGCCGTTTGCGAGCACCTGTGCGAAATCGCGCACGCGTCTCAGCATCCTGTTTGCTATACGCGGGGTACCCCTGCTGCGGGCGGCAAGTTCTCTTGCGCCGGACGGATCTATTCCGATCCCGAGTATTCTCGCGCTGCGCTCCACAATCCGCTGAAGCTCCTCGGTAGAATAAAGCTCAAGCCTCTCGACCACTCCGAAACGGTCCCTCAGAGGCGCCGAGAGCTGCCCCGATCGGGTGGTCGCCCCGATAAGCGTGAATTTTTTCAGCTCAAGGCGTATTGAGCTCGCGGAAGGCCCCTTACCCATGATAATATCAAGGGCGTAATCCTCCATCGCGGGATACAGTATCTCCTCGACGGCTCTGTTGAGACGATGTATCTCATCCACAAACAGTATATCGTTTTCGTTCAGATTGGTTAAAAGCGCGGCCAGATCGCCCGGCTTCTCTATCGCCGGACCCGAGGTTATGCGCATGTTGACATTCATCTCGTTTGCTATTATCGAGGCCAGAGTGGTTTTGCCGAGCCCCGGGGGGCCGTGGAGCAGGACATGGTCGAGCGGCTCTCCGCGCATTTTGGCGGCTTCGATGTATACGGAGAGATTCTTCTTTGCTTTTTCCTGGCCGACATACTCCGAAAGTGTTTTCGGGCGCAGGGAGCTCTCGCCCTCGTCTTCCGCAATAAGCGAGGTCGTCACTATCGGTTCAAATTTTTCCGAGTAATCTATCGCCATTTTTACGCCTTCTATCTCAGCATTTTCTTGAGGGCGTTCCGGATTACCTCCTCAAGCGGCAGTTCCATGTCCACTCCGCTCAGCGCGGAAGAAATCTCGCTCTGAGTATAACCAAGCACCGCGAGCGCGGAAGCCGCGTCGGAAGCCTTAGACAGGGACGCGCCGCTCAGCACGGGCACTGTGCCCGAAACGGGATATTCCGACAAATCCTTGGCGAGCTTGTCCTTGAGCTCAAGAATGATCCGCTGCGCGATCTTTTTCCCGATGCCCGGCGCAGTCGTCAGAGCTTTATCGTTGTTTGTGATAACCGAGGCTGCAAAGCTTTCCGGCGTGTTTGAGGACAGGATCGAGAGCGCGGCCCTGGGCCCCACTCCGGACACCCCGATAAGCATTTCAAAGCAGCGCCGCTCGCTTTCCGTAAAAAAGCCGTATATGTCGAAGGCGTCTTCTCTTATATGGCAATATGTATACAGCTTCGCTTTTTCGCCTGTTTTAAGGAAAGAGAGGGTGTTTGCGGTAGTATGGCAGGCATATCCGACGCCTCCGCAGTCTATTACCGCGAGGCTGGGCTCGATATGCGCGACCTCTCCGCTCAAATAGTAGAACATGTACCGGCTCCTCCTACTGTATTAAGAAGCGATTCAGCGCTTCTGGCATGGCACAGTGCGATGGCAAGCGCATCGGCGGCGTCGTCAGGCTTGGGAACCGCTTCGAGCTTCAGAAGTCTCCGCACCATCTCCATGACCTGAGATTTCTGCGCGCGCCCGTATCCCGCCACGGTCTGCTTGACCTGCAGCGGAGTGTACTCAAACAGCGGAACGGACATGTTTACGCCGGCGAGAAGCAGTACGCCCCGCCCGTGGGATACCGCTATGCCCGTTTTGAGGTTTGTGTTGAAGAAAAGCTCCTCCACGGCTATCGCGTCCGGCCTGTAAGTATCGATAAGCTGCAGAGCGTCGTTGTATATGCAGCCGAGCCTCTGCGACAGCGGCATGTCTGAGGGCGTAGTGATAACGCCGTAGCGAACGGGCTGCTGAAGGTTTTTTTCCGAGCTGATGATCCCAAAGCCAACCGTTGCGATTCCCGGGTCAAAACCCAATACAATCAATCCTCGCGCCTCCCAACAGATAAAATTTTACCACAAATCTTTATTATTGCAACACGGGAAATTTCTGTCACAAAAACGGGAAAAGCAGGAGTAAACGCTCCTGCCTTGAATATACCGTGAGATTAGGCTCTGGGATGTGCCCGGTTGTAGACGTCCTTCAGCTTGTTTTTTACAAGCTGTGCGTAAACCTGCGTTGAGGATATGTCGGCGTGCCCCAGCATCTCCTGTATAGAGCGGAGGTCCGCGCCGTTTTCCAAAAGGTGTGCCGCAAAGGAATGCCTGAGGGTATGCGGCGTGATATCCTTCTCGATATGCGCCTTTTCCTGATAATGCTTAATTATTTTCCAAAAGCCCTGCCGGGACATCTTTTCACCGTTGACGTTTACAAAGACGACCGGCTCGCCCGGGTCGGCTATCATCCGCGGCCTTGCCTGCGTCAGGTAATCGCTCAGAGCGCGAATGGCGACGGGATACATCGGTATAAATCTTTCTTTTCCCTTGCTTTCGCACCTTATGACTCCGACATCAAGATTTATGTCCTTTTCCTGAAGCTCGATAAGCTCGCTCACGCGTATGCCGGTCGCGTAAAGAAGCTCAAGCATGGCTTTGTCCCGGTAGCCTTTGGCGTCCTTGCATTCCGGCTGCTCCAAAAGCCTTTCGACCTCGTCGCCGCTGAGAATCTGAGGCAGCTTTTTTTGCTGCTTGTCAGGTATAATCTCATCGATGGGATTGTCCTTCGTAACGCCTATCGTGTAAAGGTACCTGTAAAAACACCTGAGGGAGGCAATAGAGCGGGAGATAGTCGAAACCGATTTTCCGTTTTTCTTGAGCCAGAATATGTATGCCTCAGCCTGCTTTCGGTCAATCGATGAAAAGCCGGGAAGCTTTTCTCTTTGGATAAATCTTTCAAACTGGTTGACGTCTCTCACATAGGAAAGGAGGGTGTTTTTAGAAACATGCTTGGCATCTTCCAAATAGCGTTCAAAATTATTAACGTAAACAGAATCAGTCAACGCTTGACTCTCCTCTCCGGGAATTAATTGACCTTAAAAATAATGGCGGCTAATACAGGCAGGGCGTAAGCCTCTATAACAGCGGAACAGAAAAGCGCGGCAAAGCAGTAAAGGCTGCGCAGAAAGAACGCTTTGTCATATACATAGCGCAGGGACTTGCGGTAGAGTACTCCCGATGTGAGCTCAAGGGAAGAATTGAAGGACTGCACGGCGAGAATAAAAAAGCAGGGCAAGGCTATTATCGAAGGCAGCCCAAAGCGGAAAAATGCAACAAAAAATCCGCCTTTGCCAAGAGCGCGAACCGCCGCCGCCGCAGATAAGCTTAGGAAAAAGCCCTTGAGACAGGAAATAAGCGGAAGAAGCAAAAAGCCGGGGATAACAAAACCGAGCAAAAAAGCGGCGAAATGAAACGGAACGGCAGCAAGGAAAACCTCGAAAAGGCTCTTGCCGCCATACAAGACGCCGCCCTCTTCCATTAATAGACGCCCCAGGGAAAGCACCTTGTCTGACGGAATATAGTTGGCGGACAGGGTGCCGACAAGGGCGCCAAAAAGGAAAAAGGAAGCGCAGACTGGAAAACCCGCCGCCCTTAAACGGCCGGAACAGAAGCTAAATCCGGTATTACTCAGGCTCATTAAAATCACCCCGTAACACAATATGGACAAGAGGTGAATTTAATAACTAATTAACGTAAATTTCTTCGGTAATTAATATATTACAACCTTTATGCATTATCAAGCGAAAATGAAGCGGATTTTAATTTTTGTATATTATGACAAAATATTATGTAAACAAATTTATGTAAACCTCGCAACTACATAGCCTCGATGCTGCCCGCGAGTCGGCTTGAAATCAACATTTTGTATAATTCACTTTTTATAATTCTATATATTGAGCAGCCTGCGTAAAATTATGTCAACTTATTCTCCTGCAGCCGACAAGCCCGCTTCGCCTGATTTTACACACATTTGTAAAATATTACTCCATGTAATTCAGATTCTTTTCGCCGACCTTGCGGACAATATCGCGCCCAGGACGCTTCCAATCAAGATTGACGCGAATATATAAGGGGTAAGGGCGCCCGTCAGAGCCTTGCTTTTGCTCAAAGCCGATATTATGAGCGTAAGCAAAAACATCACCGCGCCGGTTCCGAGTCCGGTTAAAAGGGCCTTGCCTTTCTGCCGCCTTGAAGCTGAATACGAGCCGAAGAGCGCCCCGAGCGCGACGGAAAGAATAGTCGCTTCCTTCATGTACATTTCCGGAATCTTATCCATTGAGGTTAAAACCGCAATTATCAGAAGTAAAATCATCGCGGACATCAAGCCCGTCAATCCGCCAATGCCGGCATTCAAGAATACATTGGGTTCGGATCTCTCCCCGTTTTTACGCATCATAAGCCCCCCCGGTTCAAATATGGTTTGTACCACATTCATATTCACCGGGAGGGCAATAAATACCAATTTTTTAAGTCAAGCCGCGGTTGTTCAAGCCGAGGGGCGCGACGGTATGCGCCTACTGGTTTTCAAAGGAAATATTGACCTCCACGGGGACTCCGTCCGCGATAAGCTCCACGCAGAGTATCTGGTCCGAGCTCATCTTTACCGTGACGTTTTCCCCTCTTAGCATGGTAGGCGTCGAAATATCTATTTTGATGCCCATATTGGAAAAGCTGGTGGCCGCGTTGGCCGTCAGCATATTTGTAAGCTCCGACACGGCGCTCCCGGCCATCTCGTCAAATTCCTCGATCGGCATGCCCATCATCATGGTTGAGGCAATTTTCTTAGCCGATTCAACCTCCAGCATATATACGACGTTGCCTCTGATGTCTCCCACGAGGCCGAGCACTATGATTACTCCGGAGCCGGCGACTTCGTTCGTTTTCGCGCAGAGCTTGCCCAGCTTAATGTCGCAGAATCCCAGCTGCGGCATTACGGTCGTGAAGGATTCAATAAACGGGTTTACGCATTTTGCGTCCATTCCGCATCCCCCTTTGTAAAGCCGACGTTAAGCAGGAATTCGCCGAGACTTGATTCCGCAATGGCCGTCATGGTAGTGAAGTTTGGCGCCGAGATGAGCACGCTGTCGCCGGTAAGTATGGAAGGAGGAGCCACTCGAAGCCCGAGGGCTTTATTTTTTCTGTTCAATATGGAACAGGCGTTGCCGGCAATAATGTTGGCGAATTCGGAGAGGGCCGCGACCATTTCGTCGTTGCTCTTCGGCTCCCTTTTGAAGACCGCCGCCGCTATGTTGTTTGCCGTTTCCTTTGAGATGTCAATAAGCATCCTGCCGGCAAACTTGCCTATAATGCCTATAATAATCGACATTCCCTCCGACAGCTGCTCTTTTGAGCACGAAAACTCGGACTTATAGGTGAGCAGTGTCTTGGTCATCTTGTTGAGGCCGTCCAGCAGGGCTTCCTTAAAGACCGGAAAATACTCCTTTTGAAGATACTTGTACAACTCCTCGGTAGCCATTACTCTTGTGATCATCATTATGAGCTCGTCGCCGTCAAAAGGCTTCTGGATATATGCCGAAACCTTGTTTTTCTTCGCGTTGGCAACTATTTCATCGTCCATCATCGAGCTTATTACAATAACCTTGACGTTTTCGTCGATTTCATGTATCGCCCGCGTGCACTCAAGACCGTCGGTGCCGGGCAGCGTCATGTCCATAGTAACCAGATTCGGCTTTTTTTCTTTGACTACGGACTTTACCTCATCCAGTGAGCCGGCCTCCCCGACCACCTCATAACCGTTTGACTCGAGTATGTTTCTGATAAATGCGATCGAAAACGCCGAGTCGTCCACTATGACTATTCTGATTTTTTCCAATTTTAATCACAACCTTTTCGGAGATTTTTCTCATACTTCCTTTCACAATATTTATCGGTCTGTTTTTTAAATTTTTCATGCCGTATTCAAAAAATATAAAAAATAAACAATAAAAAGCCCCGGGCGTCGGGATGGGCAAGCCATTTTCCGCTACCAAGGGCTTAATTACAATATTTAGTATTAAAAAGCCGTTATTTGTTTTCCTTCTCCTTCTTCGGAACCGGCCTTGCGTTCGGATCGAAGCCGTTCTTTGTGGAAACGCCCCAGTTTTTTATCTGAACGCGCACCCTGTCCTCTCCGGTCTCAATAACAAGCATATCGCCCTCGACGCTGATAACCTTTCCAACTATTCCGCCGATCGTCACCACTTCGTCGCCGGGAGCAATTTCTTTTCTCATCTGAGCGATGGCTTTTCTCTTCTTGCTGTCCGGGCGTATCATGAGGAAATAAAGAACTATGACCATGCCCACAAGAAAGATATAATAAGTGTATTGTTCCATCTCTGAACCTCCTGTAATAATTCGGCGGAAAACTGCCTAACAGTTTTATTATATACGTTATCATGTAAAAATACAAGAATAATTACTCAAGGCAAGCAAATTTTTCATAAAAGCGCAGTCTAAACTGGCTATAATCCCCAAATTCAAGCTCAAAACGAATTTTTTCCATTAATTTATTGTAAAAATACAGATTATGGATAACGGCATGCCTCATGGCGAGCATTTCTTCAGCCTTAAAGAGATGCCTGAGGTATGCCCTCGAATAGCGCTTGCATACAGGGCAGCCGCAGCTCGGGTCGATGGGCAGCGGATCGTTCTCATATCTCTTGTTTCGGATGTTCAAGACACCGTCCCAGGTGTAGAGCCGCCCATGCCTTCCGTTCCTGGCGGGCATGACGCAGTCGAAAAAGTCTATGCCCCTGTAAACGCTTTCAATAATGTTCAGCGGCGTCCCTACGCCCATCAGATAGCGCGGCCTGTCCGCGGGCATGTGCTCCTCCACGCATTCTATCGTATCGTACATCTCCTCAGCGGTCTCGCCGACGGCCAGCCCCCCGATAGCATAGCCCGGCAAATCCAGCTCTGCGATCCTGTCCATGTGTTCGCATCTGAGGTCCTTATAGGTGGCGCCCTGATTTATTCCGAAAAGCATCTGTCCCGGATTCACCGCCCCCGCTTCCCTGTTCAGGCGTTCCAGCTCGTCGCGGCAGCGGACGAGCCAGCGATAGGTACGGTCGCAGGATTTTTTCACGTAGTCGTATGCCGAAGGTATCTCTACGCACTCGTCGAAGGCCATCGCTATATCCGAGCCGAGGTTTGACTGTATCCGCATACTTTCCTCCGGCCCCATGAATATATGCCTTCCGTCAACGTGCGAATTGAATCTTACGCCCTCCTCGCTTATTTTTCTGAGTCCGGAGAGCGAATATATCTGAAAGCCTCCGCTGTCAGTCAGTATAGGTCCGTTCCAGTCCATAAATCTGTGCAGGCCGCCAAGACTCCTTATAAGCCCGTCGCCCGGTCTCACATGCAGGTGGTAGGTATTTGAAAGCTCAATCTGACAGCCTATGCGCTCAAGGTCCTCCGACGAAAGAGCCCCTTTGATTGCCGCCTGAGTGCCTACGTTCATGAATACCGGAGTCTGCACGACTCCGTGCGGGGTTTCAAAGGAACCGAGCCTTGCCTTGCCCTGAGTACATTTAAGTTTAAACATATATTCACCTTTGTATATACCTTTGTATAAAAGAGGACGGTTATCCCGTCCGCTCAAATTATTATCGTCGCGTCCCCGAAACTGAAAAACCTGTACCGCTCCCTGATCGCTTCCTCATACGCCCTTATTATGTTTTCCCTTCCTGCGAGAGCCGAGACAAGCATAATAAGGGTGCTCTCCGGAAGGTGAAAGTTGGTTATAAGCCCGTCGACGCACTTGAAGCGGTAGCCGGGATAAATAAAA
This sequence comes from Clostridiales bacterium, assembly GCA_029268065.1. GTDB lineage: Bacteria > Bacillota > Clostridia > Oscillospirales > Oscillospiraceae > DUPK01. Next base: position 44,682 of record JAJUHC010000016.1, read on the forward strand.
ATGTTAGTCCACCCGGCGTATTCGCGCACAAAACCGCCCTCATCGCAGCGCGACTCGAGCGTTCGGCAGGATGTTGTTCCGCAGGAAATTATCCTGCCTCCGGCTCGCTTTGCGGCGTTTATCTTATCGGCGGTTTCCTTCGAAATCATACAGTATTCGGCGTGCATCTCGTGGTCCTCGATGTTTTCAGCCTTGACGGGGCGGAAGGTGCCGAGTCCGACGTGGAGGGTAATGCAGGCGATAAGCACTCCTTTTTCCTCAAGCTCCTTAAGCAGCTCTTTGGTGAAGTGCAGCCCCGCGGTAGGCGCCGCCGCCGAGCCGGGCTCCTTTGAATAAACGGTCTGGTACCGCTCCGAGTCCAGCAGCTCCTCTTTAATGTACGGAGGCAGGGGCATTTTGCCCAGCCTTTCGAGTATCTCCAGAAATATTCCCTCGTACTTAAATTCAATAAGCCTGTTTCCGCCGGGAGCCTTGTCCAATACCACCGCGCTCAGCTCCCCGTCCCCGAAAACCAGCTTCGTTCCCGGTTCGGTTTTTTTACCCGGCCTCGTAAGACACTCCCAAACCTTATTGCCTTTGTCCGTCAGGAGCACGACCTCAACCGCGCCTCCGCTTTCACGCCTGCCGAAGAGCCTCGCCGGAATGACCCGCGAATCGTTCAGCACCAGGCAGTCGCCCGGCTTAACAAGACTCGGAAGGTCGTAAAAATGCAGGTGCCTGATGTTGCCCGAAAGCTTGTCGATCTCCATGAGCCTTGAATGGTCGCGCTTTTCGATAGGCGTCTGTGCGATAAGCTCCTCAGGCAGCTCAAAGTAAAAGTCACTCTTTTTCATGCTATGGTGACCCCGTTGAAGTAGTATTTTATGATTTCGTCATAAGTCTTTCCCAGCTGAGCCATTGCCTTTGCGCCGTACTGGCTCATACCGACATTATGCCCCCATCCCGACCCGTTTACAACATAGGTTGCCCCGGTTTGAGGGCGGCCGCTGCCGTAGGAATCGATGGTCTGCAGCCCGCTGCCGGTCATTACCGAGATTTTTCCGGATTCAACCGCAACCTTTGAAACTCCGCCGTCGCCACCTGTCGCAAAGGTTGAGAATATGCTTTCGAGTGGATTGTCGCCGCTGTTGATAAAGAGTCCCGTCTTGGTGCTTGAGGAACCGGTTATGGTAAAGCGCTGGCTGTAAGTGTACTTGCCGAGCGCGGAGCTGCAAAGGATGTTACCGGCCTCCTGCTTTTTTACGGTTACCGAAGTCTTGCCGTCGCTGAAGGTAAGCGAGAGTATGTTTCCGACCGAGGTATAGGTCGGAGTGACGCTCGTAACGGTACCTATCTCATACCCGTTCTTTTTTAATAACTCTGTTATTTCGGCGGCGGTGTATGTAAACGTCCAATTGCTTTTACCGGTATCAACGGATTGTTCGTAATCGTCAAATTTGGCGACGAGGTAAGGGAGCGCGGTAACCCATACGTTCTCGCTGGATTCGGTGGCACCGCCGTTGGAGGAATAGAAGAAGGTTGTGCAGGGCTTGTCGTTATAAAGCACGTACTTGCCCGCCGTACCGTCCACTGCGGCGTCGGAGTTCGCGGTCGCAAACGAAGTTCCGGCGTACACCTGGCAATGATCGGTGTCGCATACGTCGAAATCGCCGTGGGCATTCAGGTGGTTCGCGACGAAATTCCTTGCACACATGGCCTGCGCCTTCAAAGCCTCCAGAGGCCAGGAGGCGGACATCTCCACGGGGACCACGCCCTTGACGTAATCCTCGATATTCACAACGTTAATTACCTGCATTTTACCGCTTTTCAGGGCTGTGACTTCAAAGCCGCCATAATACTTGTAGTTCCAGTTAGTACCCGTAATGGATTTGGCGGTGCCGCTGTCGACAGGCATAATCGCAAGCGCGGCCGTGGCCGCTGCCGCCTGGTACAGTACGGTGTTGTCAGAAGGGTTTGTAACTACGAGAACTCCGTTTTTGACGTTAACGTCTATGGAGCTGAGGCCCGCGGCGGTTGTGACCGTACCCTTTACAAACTTCCTTGAAGCATCGAAGCTTCCGAAGCTGAAGCCCTTGCCCACGACGTTGCTGAGCCTAAGCGTGGACATGGCGGTTCCGTTTCCTTCATAGCAAAGCCCTATCCTGAGCGTCGTCACCGGGTTTGTGTATGCCCGGGCGGCAGGAGCTCCGGAAAAAAGTATCGATAAGGCAGCTGAAATGAAAATCGCGGGACGAAGGATTCTGTTTATAATCTTTGACATGTATCTGACTCCGCTGTATGTATTAGTATTTTTTTTATTGGCAAAAACGAAAATAATAAATAAAATAATATTGACACGGTCAATATCGCGTGATAATATGGCTAAAATAATTGCAGCGTAGAGGCGCGGCCTTAATGATTATAAGCGGCGAGGACTCCGGTGTCCGGTGACCCGCTTTGAAAGGTAAGGCTGCCGAAGCTCAGGCGGGATCGGAGCCGCGTGTGCTGGTCTAAGGGTTAAGAGCCCTTCGACTGTCATCCTGAGGATGGAGAGCTAACTGCTTTTGAAATATAAGCTTCCCTCAAACCGACGGGGACATTATATTACAAAATCAGCTGGTTTTTCAACCCGCTGATTATTATTTTATCGATAATTAATATTTTCCATAGATACTCTGTCAGATATTGAGTTAATATATAAAAACTAGTCGGAGGTACAGTATGAAAAAGTATAAAGTGGGAGTAATCGGTGGAACAGGAATGGTTGGGCAGCGCTTTGTGTCGCTGATGGAAAATCATCCCTGGTTCAACCTTACGGTAATCGCAGCAAGTCCGCGCAGCGCCGGCAAAACATATGCGGACGCAGTCGGAGCCCGCTGGGCCCTCGAAACCCCCATGCCGGAAAAGTTTAAAGGAATTATCGTCAAGGACGCGGAAGCCGACGCCGAGGCGATTGCCTCTGAGGTCGATTTCGTTTTTTCAGCGGTTGATATGAAGAAGGACGAAATAAAGGCGCTTGAGGAAAAATACGCGAAATTCGAGTGTCCGGTTGTTTCCAATAACAGCGCCCACCGCTGGACGCCCGACGTTCCGATGGTGGTTCCCGAAATAAATCCCGAGCATATAAAGGTAATCGAGGCTCAGAGAAAACGTCTCGGCACAAAGCGCGGTTTTATCGCGGTGAAATCTAACTGCTCGCTGCAGAGCTATATTCCGGCCCTTCATCCCCTCCGCGGTTTCGGTATCGAGAAGGTTCTCGTCTGCACATACCAGGCGATCTCCGGAGCCGGCAAGACCTTCGAGACCTGGCCTGAAATGCTGGACAACGTGATTCCCTATATAGGCGGCGAGGAGGAAAAATCCGAGCAGGAGCCGATGAAGCTTTGGGGAAAGGTCGAAAACGGAGTCATAGTAAACGCGTCCTCCCCCTCCATAACGGCGCAGTGCATCAGAGTACCCGCTTCGAACGGTCATATGGCGGCGGTGTTCGTGTCGTTCAGGAAAAAGCCTGAAATGGAGGAGATGCTCAGGCTCTGGAAATCCTTTGCCGGCAGGGCACAGGAGCTCAATCTTCCCACGGCGCCAAAACAGTTCCTGCACTACTTTGAAGAGGAGAACAGGCCTCAGACAAAGCTCGACAGAAACCTCGAAAACGGCATGGCGGTTTCAATCGGACGCCTTCGCCCCGACACCCAGTATGATTACAAGTTCGTCTGCCTTTCACACAATACTCTTAGGGGCGCGGCCGGCGGAGCGGTACTGCTCGCCGAGCTGCTCTGCGCGGAAAACTACATTTAACAACATAATTGCAATTGGAGGATGACATTATGAAGACACCCGTATTCACCGGAAGCGGCGTTGCGATAGTCACACCGTTTAAGGACGGCAAGGTAAATTTTGAAAAGCTCGCAGAGCTTATCGACTTTCAGATAGACGGCGGCACCTCGTCCATTATAATCTGCGGCACCACGGGTGAAAGCGCCACCCAGTCTCTCGAGGAGCATGCCGCGACAGTTGACTTCTGCGTAAAGCACACTAACGGACGCGTGCCCGTAATAGCGGGCGCCGGCAGCAACGACACGATGGCGTCGAAGTTCCTTTGCCAGCACGCCGAGAAATCAGGCGCCGACGCGCTGCTGATAGTAACCCCCTACTACAACAAGGCTACCCAGAAGGGTCTTATAAAGCATTACATGACCCTTGCCGACTGCGTCAATATCCCGATCATCCTGTATAACGTACCGAGCCGCACCGGCTGCGGCTTCACCGCTGAGACCTATTACGAGCTTTCAAAGCACCCGAACATCAACGGCGTAAAGGAAGCTTCGGGAAACTTCACCCTCGTCAATACTGCCATGTCCATGTGCGGCGACGACCTCTACTTCTGGAGCGGCAACGACTCCGATGCGCTTCCCATGATGTCGCTGGGCGCCAAGGGCGTAATCTCGGTAATTGCCAACCTGATGCCCGAGCTGACGGCAAAAATATGCGAGTACGCGCTTAAGGAGGATTTTGTTTCCGCCCGCAAGCTGCACCTTCAGTATGTCCAGCTCATGGAATCCATGTTCATCGAGGTAAACCCCATTCCGATCAAAACCGCCATGAATCTTGCCGGCATGGACGTCGGCGAGCTCAGGCTTCCCCTCTGCGAGATGGAGCCCTCCAACCTCGAAAAGCTGAAGAAGGCCATGGGCGCAAAGGGATTCAAGGTATAAAAAATACATAGAAAAGAGTGAGGCTTGATGATTAAAATAATTATTTCCGGCTGCAACGGGCGCATGGGTCAGTTTGTCGCGGCTGCCTGCCGCGCGGACGAGGACCTGAAGGTCGTAGCGGGCTTTGACATAAACCCGGTAAAGCTCTCCGACTTCCCTGTTTATTCCGACCCGATGGAGTTTGGGGGCAGCGCGGACGTTGCGGTCGATTTTTCGAATCCTGCGGCACTTCCCGGTCTCCTCACCTACTGCGAGGCCCGCAGGCTGCCTGTTGTTCTCTGTACCACAGGATACTCCGAAGCACATTTGGCGATGATAAGCAAAGCGGCTGAGTCCATTCCAGTGTTTAAGTCCGCCAATATGACCATAGGCATAAACCTGCTTATGCGCCTTGTCAAGGAAGCTGCGGAGGTTCTCGGGGCGGGCTTCGATATCGAAATCGTCGAGCGTCATCACAACAAAAAGATCGACGCGCCGAGCGGCACGGCGCTCATGCTTGCCTCCGCGGCCGCTTCCGGGCTTGATTACTCGCCTGAATACGTTTATGAAAGAGAAAGCGTGAGAAAGGAACGAGGGAAGAAGGAAATCGGCATTTCCGCGGTGCGGGGCGGTACGATTCCCGGTGAACACGAGGTGATATTCGCGGGAAACAACGAGGTCATCGAGTTCAAGCACACGGTATACTCCCGCGAGGTTTTCGCGGCTGGAGCCGTGAGGGCGGCCAAGTATCTGGCAAAGCAGAAAACGCCGCGAATATACGATATGAACGACGCGCTTTTCGGCTGAAAATTTAAAATTACGGCGGCAAGGTATCTGTCCTTGCCGCCGTTTCTTTTACTTTTTAACGATTGGAAGCCAGACCTCGCATTTGTAGTTATCGGAGAACTGGTCGCCTTCAAAATAAAGCTCTATGTCCGGCGCGTTTGCGTATTCGTAGCCCGAGCTCGGAAGCCATTCCGTAACGATGCGTTTCTGAAGCGACTGTATCGCGTCGGGCATAGCCCCTACGCATTCGAAAATCGCCCATGTGGCTTCTGGCACCGTGAATTCCTCCATTCCGTCAGGAGCGGCCTTATCTGTCGAAACGGCAATGTAATAATCAAAGTTCTGGCTCGGAGCGTATGTGCACAAGCCGATCACTCCGAAGGGTTCCCTGTTTATAAGTCCGCACAGCTTAGATATGACGCCATCCTTGTGAGCCTTTTGCCAGAGCTTCGGCACCTTTGCAAACGATTCCTCGATCCCCGATATAAATTTTTCCTTAATTCCGACGATCCTGAATGCTTCCCTTTTTTCGATTCTGTAATTCATTTCCGCTTCTCCTTTAATCATAATTTTGAAGCTGATTGGCGGATAGGCCTTCAGGCAGGTACCCTTTTTCCGGGCGGACGAGGGCGCGATGCCGTGAACGCTTTGAAAAGCGCGGTTGAACGCCGTCGGCGAATCGTAACCGTACCTAAGCGCTACGTCGATAACCTTTTCCCCGCCGTCCTGAAGATCCATCGCCGCCATTGTCATTCTGCGCCTTCGGATATATTCGGACAGTGGCATGTCCGCGATATACGAGAACATCCTTTGAAAATGAAAGGTCGAGCATCTTGCCGTGCGCGCGGCGGTTTCAAGGTCGATTTCGCCCTGCAGATTGCGCTCGATATACTGCATTGCTTCGTTCAGACATTCCAGCCAATCCATTCCATCACCTCCAAGCGATTAAAGTTTAATAGTTTTCCGGATTGATTTCCTCTCATTATCTGCACGATTATGAGAGCTAAAGCCACTGTATAAAGCCGGTTTTATCGTTTCTGTTATAGCCGGCGTTCTCGTAAAACCTCAAAGTCGAGTCCAGCTTCGAGCCGGTAAGCAGCATTATCTTGTAGCAGCCGGATCTGACCGCAATATCCTTTGCGAGCTTAAGGCAGGCGGTGGCAAGGCCCCTGTTCCGATACTTTTCGCGGGTAACAACATTCTCGATAAGCGCATAGGGCCTTTGACCGTGCGTAAGATTCGGAATGACAACAAGAACGCAGCTTGAAACAATTTCATCACCCTCTTCGGCAACAATTATGTGATGATTACTGTCAGTCAGTATCTCTTCCCACAGGTTTTTGAGCCTGCCGTCCGTTTCCGGCATCGGATTGTTGTTAAGCTCGGTATAGAGGCTCAGTAAGCCCAAAAGATCGTCCCTCGCAGCTTCTCTTATCATATGCCCTCCTCGAATAATGTCGAAACATTGGAATTAAGCGCATTTAAATGCAGTAAAACGGCACATAAAATGCTCATAAAGTAATAATAAAATATCATAAAATGCGGATAAACTCACTATTTTCCGTCCGAAATCAGGCTCCGCTCCCCTGATAATCCCGCTCCGGGCACAGCCGTCATTTCCGTCAGCTGCGCCCAGTAGCGTTTCGGCATATGCGACATGCGGCACTTAGGATTCTCCCTGCCCTCGACGGCGATGGTATCGTAAAACCTCTTCCATAGCGCGCGGTAGCGAAGCTCGTCGCTCTCCGCGGAGGGCGGCGTGAAGCCGTCGACGCTTATGATGCGGCTTTTTCCGCTGTCCGCTATGAGGAGCAGCGAATTCGTCTTGTCGTGGATTAGAAAAAAGCCCTGGGGATAGCGGCTCAGAAAGTGGTATTTCAGTATGGGGAGCACATTGTTCTTCGGCTCTATGGTGGCGACGAGCCCGCCGCCGAAGTCTGAAAAGCGGACAAAGCCGCGCAGAAGTGCGGTTTCGTTCAAAAGATGGTTCACCGCCTTATTCAAGGTGAACACGGTCTCGTCGCTGAGCATGCGCATGACCTTCCTGCCGCATTTGAAGCCGAGATACAGGAAGTTGAGGATATGCGCCTCCCTGTCGTACAGGCAGGTAAGATAGGCGTGGTAGACAAAGGTCATGGCCTCTCCTGATATCTTTTCGGAAATCGCTTTCATCACCCTTTTTGCCTTTTTGCTGTCCGTAACGATTTCCTTTACCTCAAAGAAGGTGCCCTGCCCCTGATTGCAGTTCACGATATTGTTGGGAACCTCCCTGCTGTAAAAGCTCTCGTACACGCAGGTCATAAGTCCCTTGAAGCTGCCGTCATAGCTGTAAACTATATCTGACCTGTCAAGCATTTTATCACGTCCCCTCTGGTTACCGTTTCATTTTCAAAGAGAGAGAGCTGCTCCCCCGCCGAGCCCTCGAGAAGCTCCGTGCTCCGCTCGGACATTAGACCGCGCAGTATGCTGTCGTGCGAGAGCCTGACTCCTTCCATGGTTTTCCCCTTGCAGAGTATAAAATACTGCGCCCTTTTGAGGACGACTCCGAGCTTTTTCAGCCCGTCGAAATCGAGGGCTCCCGTCCTTCTCGCGGCGACTATCTTCTTCGCACTTTTCACTCCCACACCCGGGATACGAAGCAGGGTTTCATAGTCCGCGCTGTTTATTTCTACGGGAAAACGCTCGAGATGCGTAAGCGCCCAGCTGCATTTGGGGTCCACGAAAGTATTGAAGTTCGGGTTCTTTTCGTCGAGCAGCTCGGAAGCGTCAAAATGGTAAAAGCGCATCAGCCAGTCAGCCTGATAAAGCCTGTGCTCCCTCAGAAGCGGCGGCTTGCTTGTAAGCGCAGGAAGGTTCCTGCCCTCTACCATTGGGATATACGCCGAATAGAAAACCCTCTTCAGACCGTAGCCTTTATAAAGCGCCGCGGCCAGCGTCAGAATCTGATAGTCGGTCTCGGGGCTCGCCCCGATTATCATCTGCGTGCTCTGCCCTGCCGGCGCGAATTTCGGCGCGCTTTTATAGCGAACAAGCTCCGTCCGGCTCTCCGTTATGCTGCGCTGTATCGTCCTCATGGGATTCAGAATCTTCTCCCTGCTTTTGTCAGGGGCAAGAAGCAGGAGACTCTTCTGCGAAGGCAGCTCGATATTGACGCTCATCCGGTCCGCAAGCAGGCCTATGCGCCTTATCAGCAGCTCGTCGGCCCCCGGAATCGCCTTTGCGTGTATATAGCCCCTGAACCTGTACTCGTTTCTCAGAAGCTCCAGGACCCTTATCATCTGCTCGCAGGTGTAGTCCGGGTTTCTAATCACGGCGGAGCTCAGGAATAGTCCCTCGATATAATTCCTTCTGTAAAACTGCATCGTGAGGTCCGCGAGCTCCTTCGGCTCAAATGATGCTCTTTTAATGTCGTTTGTACGGCGGTTTATACAGTAGCTGCAGTCAAAAACGCAGGAGTTGCTCAGCAGAACCTTCAGCAAGGTGATGCAGCGGCCGTCCGCGGCGAAGCTGTGGCAGATGCCGGAGGCGACGGTGCTGCCGATCTCTCCCTTCTTTCCGGCGCGGTCCACCCCGCTCGAGGTGCAGGCTACGTCGTACTTCGCCGCGGAGCCCAGTATCGAAAGCTTTTCTGAAATATCCGTCGTTATCGCCCCCACATCGAACACAAGTTCTATATAGAATATAACACAAATAATATCAGGATTCAACACTTTTTTTTGATTTGAGCTATCAATTTTTTGCCCGGTAAATTATAATTGATAAGAGATGATTGTTTGGGGAGCTTTGACTTATGATTTGTTCGAAATGCGGAGGCATAATCGGAGACGGCCTGAGCGAATGCAAAGCCTGCGGGGCGCGCGTTGAGTTGAGCGACAAGGCTCTGGATCAGGTCATAGTTAAGGAACTGGACTCCGGAAGCCTTGTGTATTTCAGGCCATCAAAAACGGATATCGAGTCCCTCGACGTTTCGGAGCTGTCCGAGCTTTACTCATCCAATGAAATACTCTCCGCTCTCAAATCCCTGTATATCGAGCCTTCCGACGAGGAAAGACCCTTGGGCGATCCGGATACACGTTACGAAGAACCGGAGGACGAAAGCTCGGACGAAAAAATCAGGCTGTACTCTTCAGAAAGGGATATCGATTTTTCGGATGACGAGGATACGTCGGACAGGGATGCGAAATCGCGGAAGCTGATTTTCAAATACGTTACCTCCGCCAGAACCAAAACCTTTGACGGCAATACGGGCCTCCCCGAAAAAACGGAGCCGTCAGGCAAAAAATCCCCGGGGGATTCTGGCGTCTCACCCGTCGCTTTTAGCCCGGACGGGAACGCCAGGCTCGGCAAGGAAAGCGAAACGCGGGATTTAGAATGCGAACCCACTATGTCGGATATTCCTTCCGATGAGGAGGACTGCCCCGAGTTCGACCTCGAATTCAAGCCAACGCTTTATAACGGAGATTATAAAGACGGGGACGGCGCCGCCGTGAGCGGGCGCGAGGGCTGCGCTTCCCGCGGCGACGATAGTATCTCGGCGCCAGGCTGGATGGGAATTTTCCTTCTGCTGCTTATCCCCGGGATTAACCTGCTGCTCCTGATTATCTGGGCTTTCGGAGGCTGCCGCAAAAAGCAGAAAACCTCCTTTGCGCGGGGAATACTGTTCCTTTTGATTATCGCCGCAATAATAGGCGCTCTTTTTACCACGGTTTTTAAGGATTTTCTGCCGCCCGTCCTGGAGGCGCTTTCCAGGGCATTTGCCGCGGCTTCGGGATTCGCGGACTACGTTATAAAGCCGATACGGGGCATCATCAAGTGATGCAAGTCAGAAACCGGCATTCGGGGCCCCGTTGACGGTCATTTATATGTGGCAAGCAAAAACCAAGCATATCGCCGATTTCAGCGACATGCTTGGTTTTCTGCATTTATTTGATAATCCTGGCTATGTGTTTTGCGGTTTTGCCGGGCTTATATCAGCTTTGATTTTTGGAGCAGACGCTCGGCCATGACCGCCACCTCGGCGCGGGTGATATAATACTTCGGGGCAACGGTGCTTGCGGTCTTTCCGGTGACTACCCCCGCCTTGATGCAGGAGGCTATGCCGCTTTTCGCGTAATCCGAGACTGTGGCCGCGTCCGTATAAGCTCCGAGCAGGCCGCTTACGTCGCCTTCGGACAAGTTGACATCGAGACCGGTTATTTTCATCGCTCTCGCAACCATGGTCATTGCCTGCTCACGGGTAATCAGGTCGTTCGGCCCGAAGGTCTTGTCGTCATACCCTTTTATTATGCCGTACGACGACGCCGTTTTAACATATTTGCAGTACCACGAGGAGGCGTCCACATCGCCGAAGCCGTTGGAACCGATTCCGGGTTCAAGTCCGAGGGCCTTTACCATGATGGCCGCAAATTCGGCGCGCGTGATGCTGCGATCCGGGTCGTACTTATTGTCGCCTACTCCGTTTACGACCATTCTTGACCCCATATTGTTGATCGAGCTCTTAGCCCAATGATTTTCAGCGTCCGTGAATTCGACAGGGTTATAAATCACCGAATAAACGCTGTTCGTGAGGCTGTTGATCTTTGCGTAGTATTTCCCTCCGATTACGACGACCTCCGTCGGGACGTGCCGCACGCTTCCGTTCGGCTCGACAACGATTCCCGTTGTGATTTTGCTTGGGTCGACGCCGTCGGGTATCGCAACCATTCTTTCCACATAGGAGTTGAAGGCGCTGACATCAACGGTCTGACCGTTATAGGTGCATCTTACCGTAAACTCAACCGCCGGCACCATGATTGCAAATCCCCCGTCATTTGCAGCGTTCTCGACGACTCTCACCGTCGATGCCGGAGGCTCGGATATTGATACATCCACGCTTATGCTGCCGAGGGATACGTTCTCCCCGAACTTTGCCGATACCGCGTCAATGTTTATTTCAGACGCAGGCAGCGTGTAGGTGGCGGAATCGGTTCTTATGACAAGAGTCGCTTCCTTGTTTTCCATATTCTTGACAGCCTGCCCGTCAAGCCTGCCGACAGCCGTGTCGGCACCCGTTGTTATCGGAACCGTGATTGTGGAGCCTCTGGCGGCATTGTTCAGTACATTTTCAATATCCCGCGAGGTCATAGTCACGGTCGTAGTAGTGCCGGACGCCGAGGTCGTTGTAGTTACTGTTCCCGCCGTCTGAGTCTGTCCCCCGACTTCGACCTTCGCCCCAGTATCGGCGGCGGGCGCCGACGGTCCGCTGGAGCTGCCGCCGGTCGAGTAGACTTCGACAAGATAGCTTGTGCCGTTCGTGAGTCCCGTTATTTCCGTGCCCGTCAGCGCGGCGGCATCGGACGCGCTTGCCGAAAGCGTCCCGTCAGCCTTGACGTAATAGACCGCTGAGCCGACGGTGACCTTGTACCTTGTTCCGCTCGTGAGTCCCGTTATTCTCCCGTTGCCCGCCGTTCCGAGGGAGCCTGAGGCGAGAACGACAGCCGTCGATATTTCTTCGACGAAGTATGTGGAGCCGTTGACCAGGCCGATAAGCTCGGTGCCTGTCAGGGGCGCGGAATAGGCGGGGTCAAAAGCAAGGTAGCCCGCCGCGGTTGAATATAAGGTGATTCCGCCCATGGTTACCTTATAGGCTTTACCCGAGGTAAGACCGCTTATCGTGCCGTTGCCGGCGGTGCCGAGGGAGCCGGACGCGAGGTATAAGCTCGCAGCGCTTCCCGTCCTGAGATAGATGTCGGCGGCAAGGTTTAAGAGGATTTCTCCGTTTATCGTACTGGAAGCGTTTTGGAGCGAAGCGTCGGGGGTCCACGCGTCAAAGGAGCTTCCACTCATTTCCGAAGCAAGCAGCGCGCAGTTTGAGACGCTGGTGGAATTCATCTCCACCCCCCTGCCGCTTATGACCCTTATTAACGCCAGGCCGCTCCCGTGAATCGTTTTGCCGAATAACGACGCGCTGAGCGTGTTTGTGCCGGATACTTTCATTATGGAAACGGCAACTCCGTTGGCGCTTGTGAGCTTCGCTGCGCCAGACAGGGTCAGGCTGGAATTACCTAATGAGGACTGAATTGTAATTGCCGACATATTGCCGCTGCAGCTTACGCTGCCTCCGCTTATGTCTATGGTACCATCGCTCGAGTTAACAGCGGTTCCTTCAGAGCTGAGGCTGCCGCCCGTGATATTGATTGTTCCGGCGCCGACATTTGCGATAGCTCCGGCTTTGCCGCTTATGCTGCCGCCGGAAATGGTGACCTGTCCCGAGCCGGTTTTTGCCAGGGCGATACCGTTTGCCGCGTCCGCAGTTACGGTTCCGCCGCTGATAATCAGCGTTCCGCCGTCCATGCGAATAGTTTGGAAGGGAATGATTATACTCGTGCTGCCGGATACCGTCAGATAGCCGGTATTTTGGATCCCGACGCCTCTCGAATCCGTTGAGGTGAAGGTCCCGCCGGAAACGGAAGAGTCTGAGGAGGCAGAAGCCGAGTTCATGATGCAGACGGTATCCTGCGGAGTCCCGTTTCCTGCCGAGAAGCTTCCTCCGGCGACGGTCATTTTTCCGGCGTTACTTATGATTATGCCGTTCGACCCCTCGACATGGAAGGCGCCGCCGTTTATTGTCAGCGTCCCGGTGCCGGAGTCCGTATTTTGATTGTCGATGCAGATAAAGCCCGTACCGGAGCCCGTAAACGTGCCGTCGTTGATCGTCAAAACGGCTTCGCTTGTCAAGCACCTTGAATTTGCCCCAGAAACCGTAAACGTACCGCCGTTTACAGTGAGGCTTTTTCCGTATTTTACATAAACCGCGCTGAAGGAGGTCGGGTTTTCTATCGTCGCGCTGATTTTAACAGCGTCAAAAATAACCGCCCCGCCAGTTACGAGCCCGACGCCGTCGTTAATCGCAGCATCGTCCAAAATCTCCACATTTCCCAAATAGGTCGCGGGGATAAGCGTATTCGCCGCGTTATTCGAGCTGAAGTTCCGTTCGCTTACCCGCAGGGGATTTGTTTCGCTTCCGAGCTGTATGGTGAGCTTTCCGTCAGCTCCGCTGTTTGTGCACGCCGCCAGAGCGGAGGCGAGGGTCGTATAGGCGCCGGCGCCGTCAACCTGGAAGCTGCTGGGGCCTCCGGTTACGGTATAGTCCGGCTGGACGGCTGCAAGCGTTATGCCCGCTCCCGCCGTGACGTTCCCGCCGCTCACGACTATTGTGCCGGATACGGACTGTCCGTTGCCTGCCGACGCGCCGATTACTGCGACGTAGCTGCCGTTCGGCACCCCCGTGATCGTATAGCTGCCGTCCTGCGCCGTCGTTGCAGTATAAAGGACGTTTGAATACGCCGTGTCGGTCGAGGCGTAGAGCTTAACCGTGAGGCCTCCGACCGGAGCGCCCGTCGTCCCCGGCAAAACCGTGCCTGATATCGAGTATGTAGCACAAACCGCCGTCAGCGCCACCGCTTTTGAAACGCCGTTCAGCGACGCGGTCAGGGTAACGCCGCCTCCGCTTATGACCGCAGCGCTGCCGCCGCTCAGGCTGATAACGCTGGTATCGCTCGAAGTCCAATACACGGAGTTTGTCGTGCAGACCGTGAACGCGGAGCTTACGGAGGAAGCTTTTTCAGTTTGCGAAAGCCTTATCGGCGCAGCCGAGACGTAAGCGGCGTCTGTGGATTCAATTCCGGTGAGGCGCGGGTAGAAGTCCGAAGAGAAGGTCCATTTTCCGCTGTCCCAGCCGCTGAATGCCGGGTTGCCGAGCATCTCGGTAGTGAGCTTTCCGACGGCGGCGCCGTCCGAATCGCTGCCGTTTATCCCGCCGGCCGCGCACATTTGCTTGTCGTAATAGCAGCCTGTTACCGTGCCGCTGCTGCCTCCCGCGATGCCGCCTATGTTGGAGCCGCCGCTCACGCCACCTGCGCTGTAACATTCGGACAGGGTGATATTATTATCCATATTCCCCACTACGCCGCCGACTAGTCTCGTTCCGCTTACCTCACCCGCGTTATAGCAGGCGGATATGGAACCATCGACGAATGATCCAGCCACGCCGCCGACATATTTGACGCCGCTTATGCCGCCCGCGTTATAGCAATACCGCATCGTTCCGCCGCTGTAGCCCACCACGCCGCCGACGCTGTTGCTGCCCCCGCTGACTCTGCCCATATTGTAGCAGTACTGCATTGTGCCCGACATACTGCCTGTTACGCCGCCGACGTATACGTCGGTCGAGCTGACGCTTCCTGTGTTGCGGCAGTTTTCCGCCGTACCGCCTGGGACGGCACCGATCACGCCGCCGATATTATAGCCGCCGCTAACGCTGCCGCTATTGTAGCAGTTTCTTATTATAGCGCCAGTTCTATTATCGCCCGCCACGCCGCCGACATAAGCTGTCCCGTTTATAACGCCGGTGTTGTAGCAGTTTTCGATTGTTCCTGAATTACTGCCGACCACAGCTGCTGTATAAAAGTCGCCCTCGATATAGCTGTCTGTCACTCCGACATTTTTTACCGTGGCGCCTTCGATAAATCCAAACAGGCCCTGGAAACTGGAGCTGTTTTTGATATAGATTCCGCTTACCTTGTAACCGTCGCCGTCGAAGACGCCGGTAAATCTACTCGTACTGTTGCCGATCGGCGTCCAGCTGTTCGAGGGTGCGGAAGAGCCCCAGTTTTCGTAATCCGAGGCGTTTTGATTGAGCACGATATCGGCGCTCAGCTTGTAACAGGCCGAGCTTGCCGGCACGCCGCCGATGCTTGCGCCCGCGTTGACCTGCTGCGCCATGTAGGCGAGGTCCGATCCCGACGCTATCAGGAAGGGGTCGGACGAGATTCCGGAGCCGGAAAGGCTCGCGCTGACGGATCCATCCCAGGCGGCCGGCGCTTCAGGTTGCAGAACGACGTCAGCGCCCGCAGTGACGTTCGCGCCGGCGACGGTGAATTGCCCCGACTCAGACAGCATGTAGCTGCCGGCATGCGCCGCAACTACGGCTAAGTATGTTCCGTTGGGCACCTCGGTGATTTCAAAGAAGCCCTTAACGTCCGTTGTGTCGGAATAGCTTGTGGGTGCCCCTGAGGAATAGAGCGTTACGGTGATTCCGCCGACAGAGGCGCCGGTCGTGTTCGCATACACCCTGCCGGAGACTACGAAGCTTGTGCATAACTGTACGTTATAGGTCGTGCCGTTTGTAAGCCCCGTAATCGCGGTTCCAATCAGCGGCGCGGCGTCTGCCGCGTTTGCAGTCAGCGTCCCGTCCGCCATGACGTAATAGGTGTCGGAGCCGGAGGTGACCTTGTATACCCTGCCGGAGTCGAGCCCCGTGACCGTCTTGTCTCCGGCTGTTCCGAGAGAGCCGGAAGCGAGAGATACTGCGGCGGTATATTCCTCGACCAGGTAAGTTGTGCCGTTAAGAAGTCCCGTTATGGACGTACCGACAAGCGCTCCGCAAAGCGAGGCTTCGCTAGTAAGCGTACCGTCCGACTGTACATAATAAACATTCGAGCCTGAGGTGACCTTATAGGCTTTGCCCGAGGTCAGCCCGGTTATCGTGCAGTCGCCTGCCGTACCGAGGGATCCCGGCGCAAGGATCACCGTTTTGGGCCGGACTTTGAGATAAATGTCCGTCACCGACGCGTTGGCGCCGCTTGTCAGGTTTGAGATCGAATCCCCGTTCGTTGCGCTAATAAGGCTTGCGAGAGCGGAGTCGCTCGCCCAGCCGACGAAATCCATGTTGCCGTCTATGCCGGATGCGGTTACAACGGCATCCGTGTAATCGGCGCTGCTTATCTTTTTCAGGGAGTCGCCCGGGTCGGTTTTTCCCGTTATGCTTATGGCCCCACCCGTGCTGTTGTGTATGGTCTTACCAAACAGGGAGAGACTTCCCGTGTGCGTATAGTTCGTGTTGAGCTTAGAAAACGATATCGTACGGGCCGATACCGAGCTGAGCACCGCGCTGCCGCTTACCGAGGCGGTAACGCTTGTGCCGTTCAAGGTATACGGCCAAATATACACGGCCGGTCCCGAGGTTCCCGTGCACTTCACTTCGCCTCCGCTGATGCTCAGTGTCCCGCTGAGTGTCCCGCTGAGCTGAGACAAAGCGCCGCTCTGCGCTCCGGAAATTGTTCCTCCGCTTATATTCAAGGTTCCGCCCTGATGATTTATGCCGTTCGCGGAGGAGGATGTAAATGTGCCGCTTTCGATGGTGGTCTTGCCTTCGCCGTGTTTGTATATGGAGTCGTTGGCCGCCGATATGCTGGCTTCCTTGATATACAGCGAACCGTTGCCGCTGGTTACGGTTCCGCTGTCGTATATTGCCCTATACCCGGACGTTATGCTCGTATGTGTTCCGGAAATCGAAACCGACGAGCCTCCCTCAATATATACAGCATATGAATTAATGCCTGTTCCCGAGCATTCTATCGCAGTGTTATCCCCGATTGTGACTGTCGCTTCGGAAGCTCTTATCACATTGGCGGAGGCCGAGCCTGACGTGTTTGAAGCCTTCAGGCTGCAGCCTTCAAACGACACTGACGAGTTGGCGGCGGATACGGCGTAGCCGGTCGTGCCCGTCGCCTCTATCGTGCCGCCCGTAACGGTCAGGCTGGAGGACGAAATGTTGTTTACGGGCGTCTTGTTTGACGATATATAGGTTGGAACTAAGTGATCCGCTTCTGAAATCGTTACCGTACCGCTATTATAAATCGCATAATAGCTGCCGCTGTTACTTATTGTGCCTCCAGATATGGCGGCGGTACACGAAGTTACGTTATATAGGCACACGGTGTAGGATCCGGATGAGCTTATGGTGCCCGCTGACATATTGAATATGTTATTATTATACACCACATACGAATAACTTCCGCTGGCTGAGATTGTGCTCCCGGAGCCCGAGACGTTAACCGTGCCGTCGTTAGCAATACCGTAGGATTTTTCCCCGAAAACCGTGAGGGCGGTGTTTCCCGTAATATTCAGGGCGCCGCCGTTTTTCACACTCAGCAATTTAAACAAATTGGAATTTCCGATAGCCGATGACATCTCTAAATCGAGGAAGGTCGCCGTCACACCAGCCGGGATTATAATGGCGGCACCGGCAGAAACAGCGGCATCATCCGACACCGTGATAGCGCCAATATAGGTTGCGCTCATATTCAGCGAATAGGTGTTGCTACCGTCAGTGACCTCGTAAATGCTCAGAGGCGTTCCCGCGCCGCCGAACTGGATCACCGTTGTTCCGTCTCCGTTGCCGTCCGAGCAGCCGGAAACAGCGTCCGAAAAGGTGAGGCCGCTCGTTGTTGCGGCGCTTGAGCAGTTGCTTAGTGCAAAGGCGCCGCCGTCGTTGGTTATTATAAAGTCCGCGGTCGGCGCAGGGTCCGCTTTCGCGGGAAGCGATATCCCCGTGAATAGCGAAATCATGATTGACAGGGTCAGGACAACGCTTAAGATTTTTTTAGCCTTCATCAAATAATTCTCCTTTCGTGTTCGCTGCACTCATTTTTGACCTTTAATATAGTTGTTTATTTTTTCTTTTGTAAGCGGGTATGTAAGATACCCATAGGCCCCGACTTCATATGCGTCCACCGCGTAGCGCTCGTCCTCCGCAATAAACACAATCCTTATGTCCGTACTTATCTTCCGAACCGCTTCGGCGGCCTTAAAGCCAGGTATTCCGTCCCTCCCCAGCCTGATGAAGCAATAATCCGGCGGGGTGCTTCCCGTCTGCTCGAGGAACCCGACCCAATCGTCAAAGACGAGAATGCCGTCAACGCTTTTGCACTCGGAAAGCCGGCTGAGCATTTGAGTCCGTGCTTTTCCCCGCTCGTCCAGTACATATACCCTCAAATGCATGCCTCCCCCCCTTACGCAATTTTGCATGATTCCATTTTTTGGGGATTATATCATCCGGTTTTCTACAATTTTTCCACAAGAAAAAATTGAAACAGGAAAAAAGCCGAAATTCCGTCACGCATCGACGAAATTTCGGCTTCAAACAAAAAATTCTATTAAAACTTCCAGCCGCAGCCGGCTTTTATTGCTCAATCAGCTCCTGAAGCTTTTTCTCAGGCTTTATTCCAAGCTCCTTCTCAAGGAAATCGGCGTAGGTCTTAAAATGCCTTATTGCGCTGCCCTTGTTTCCGCTTTCCCTGTAAAGTATGAGCAGAAGCTCGGAAATCTCCTCCAGATAAGGGTTCGCGTTGTAGGCCTTGAGCAAAACCCTCTCCGCTTTATCGTACAGCTTCTCCCCTATGTAGCTCTTTGAAAGCTCGAGGACGCACTGGTCGTAGAGCCTGGACAGTCTTTCGCTTTCAAAATCCGACCAGGGATAGAATTCTCCCTCCAGGTAGGAAGCCGTGTAAAGCTCCTCCATTTCCTCAAGCGCTTTGCTTCTGTTGCCGCCGCTTTTCTCAAAAAGCTCGCAAAATCGCTCCACGTCCCAGTCGACAGAGCCGCACTTCAGAGAATAGCTGCTGTTCATGCTAATCAGATCGCCGTCGATTCCATACGCGTTAAGCGCTTTTCGGATGTAATAGCTGCTGTTGTAAAGCTGCTTGACCGCTTTCTCCGGATCGTCCTCCGGCCACAGCCTGTCCAAAAGCTCGTCCTTTGAAATACTCCGTCCGTGATTTTGAAGCAGATACGCGAAGAGCTCCCTGGCTTTCTCTATCCGCCATTTTATCGGCTCCTGCCCTTCCCAGCCCATCCGGAACCTTCCAAAGCACCGTATCTGGAGCTTTGAACCACGCCGCTCTCTTCTGAGAGGGGATTTTCCCCTCAAACGCTCGACAGTTTTCTCCAGGCGCTCTTCCGTAATCGGCTTCAGCAGATAATCCATGGCGTGAAGCTCGAATGCCTCGACCGCATACTGGTCGTAGGCCGTCACGAAAACGATGTCGGTTTCCGGACTCAGCTCAAGTATCCTTGAGGCCGCGTCCATTCCCTGAAGCTGAGGCATGCTGATATCCAAAAACACGGCCTGAGGTTTCGCGGCGCCTATCCTTTCTATGGCCGCCAGAGGATCGGTATACATCCCTTCTATCGATATATCGGGATACTTTTTCAGCAGGAATTCAAGCTCCCTGAGCGCCGGTCTCATATCGTCCACTAGTACTGCGGTTATCACATAGCTCGCTCCCCTTCACCCGTTAAGCTTTACGGACCAGCTAACCTCCGTGCCCTCTCCGGCACGGCTTTTTATTTGCAGGCCCTTCCCGTAAAGCCTCCTAAGCCTGTCGTCTATGTTGGAAAGCCCGACCCCGTCCGCGGAGCCGCGGCTTAAAACACTTTTTAGCTTTTCGGGATCCATACCCACTCCGCTGTCCTTTACCGTGAATTCCAGAACGCTTCCCTTTCTCTTAACAGAGATTTCAACGCGGCCGCCTTCGCTTTTAGGCAGTACGCCGTGGCATATAGCATTCTCAACGACGGGCTGAAGCATAAGAACAGGTACGTTCAGCTCCATATCGTCACAGACGTCGAAGCTTACCTCAAGACGCTCCTCGTACTGCGCCTTTCCGATGTCCACATACGCCCTCACAAGCTCCAATTCGTTTTTCAGGGAGCTAAACTGGCTCAAGTCTCTGAAGTCAAAGCTCCGTCTCAGATAATTGCTGAAATTGATAAGGAGGCTTCTCGCCTGATCGGTGTCATAGCGGGAGATTGAAACGACCGTGTTGAGCGCGTTATACAAAAAGTGCGGCTTGATCTGAGCCTGCAGGAACGCCATTTCAGCGGCCGCTTTTCTGTTCAAAAAATCTTTCAGCTGCCTTGATTGCGTTATCATCTGGATATAAATAAACAAAAACACTCCGAAGTAGAATACCTCTCCGATGCTGTCATGAATCATATTGGCGTAATAAATGGTATCGTGAACATAGCTGACGAGCACGATAGCCATGCTCAGAAGATGCAGCCCCCCGTCTTTACACCCCTTTCTCATGCCCGCGACGATGAATGACGCCGCGCATATGAAGCCAGCGCTGTTGTGGATATCGCAGGCAAATGCAAGCTTTGTGTATTCCCCCGGCGGTAGCAGGATAAACACGAGCTGAAAAACTGCGGTAAGCAGAATATACACTCTTAAGACGATTTTTGAAAATTCGGTTTTGAAAAGCTCGTTGATAAACAGGAGAAGGACCAGCGGCACAAGATTGGTCGATGTATACCATATGAATATAGCCGCTTTAAGCGGAAGTCCCGAAATTGCGCCGACAAGCAGGTTTTCACCGACAGTGTCGATCATGACGGCCGTGGAGATGCAGAGGCAGGAGGAATACAGGAAGGATTTCAGGTCCGTCTGCAGGTATATCAAAAGATGGAACAAAAAGACAATGGTATACACGCCGATGAGAAAAAGCTCTTTTCCGGTCGCGTAAGTATTATACGCGGCGATGCTGTCCGCGCCGCCCAAAAAAATAACGTCCCAGAAGCCCCCTCTTGCGTGCTCAAAATTGGATACCTGTATAATAATGTCAAATTCCGGGGACGGAACCTTGAAGTAAACCGTTTGCGGTTTGTAACGCCCGACCTCAGCCTGCGCGTTATCCGCCGCCTGCCCCGCCGAAGCTATGAGCTCGTCGTTGACATAAAGCCGGTATGCGCTTGAAAGCGTCTTTATTCTCAGGCCGAGACGGGTTCCTGCGTCGGAATCGGTCACTACGCGGAGCCGATATGTAGCGTAGCCCTGACCGGGGAGCGGCTCTCCGTTAAGCTCGTATTTGTTCCAGGTATCCGGCACTTTGGCGTAGAAGTCGGGGTTTGTGTCCCTGATTTCGCCGCAGCCCAGCAGTTTTTTCCAGTAAAACGCCCACTGCCCGTTAAGATCAAATACTACCCTCTCGCTGAAATTCTGCCCGCTAAGGTTGATAATCCCGTTCTCCGCCGAAATACTTTTATTTGGCACCGATAAAAAGGCGGAAAAAATAAATAGCAGAACAAAAACCGTAACCAGCAGAGCGTTTTTTAACTTTTTCACTGTCATGTGAGACTCCCCGTCCGAGAGCATGCGCTCCGGCAATATGTAATCAGCTCCAAGGCTTATTATGCTTTATGAGGCGCCCTGCCGTTTCGGCTGATTATACCATTAATTCGGCATATTGTAAACGATATAATCAGCGCGTATTATCCGCAGCAAAACCCCTGTAACCAATGGGCATGATTACAGGGGTTCTTGATTGGTATATATTGTAATTTTGCTGATTGTGTGATATATAGAAAAAAAGGGGGTGTTAAAAAATGCTGAGATTTGTTTTGTCAAGATTATATATGGAGTTTATCGTAAACGGTATTGCTGCATGGAAAATATGGCCTCCTATTTTTAGAAATATGATTTACAATCTGTGCGGAATAAAATCTAAAGCGTGGAGGATTAAGGCTAACTGCTATTTTATAACAAACCAGCAGGTTTTTGGGGAGGGGGTCTACATAAATAACGGCTGCAAATTCTGCGGACCGGTTGTTCTTGAGGATAATGTAACAATTGCTATGGACGTAATGTTTGCGGCAATATCGCACCTTGTAGGCGATTCGAACAAGAGAGCTGGAAAAGAAACGGTTGACAAGATAACCGTTGGATGCGGAACGTGGATAGGAACGAGGGCGGTTATACTTCCTGGCGTTAAAATTGGCAAAGGATGTGTTATTGCCGCAGGCTCGGTCGTGACAGAGAACTGTGAAGATAATGGACTATACGCAGGTGTGCCAGCGGTGCTAAAAAAGAAGCTTGATGCTACGGATATTCTCAGCCGTACGACTAGCGCTCTTGTCTAGCATCAGAACAATTGATTAGCTGATGTAGGGGGAGAAAAAACCGTTTTGGATTATCTTTCGAATGTTAGAAAAGTCTGTTATTCGCGCCTTTTAATTTGAAAAAACGCACACCCTTGCCTCGTGACGAGGCGGGGGTGTGCGTTTTGCTTGCGGGCTGCGTTTTGCTTGCAAGCAGAGTATTTGGCCCTATTGGTTTTTGCGCAGTTACTTCGCCACGCTGCG
>JAJUHC010000017.1 GCA_029268065.1 Clostridiales bacterium
CACTCCAAGATATATGTCCCCCGCCGTGCGATGCGCGATATCCTCATAGATCTTTGTATTTTCCATGCCGTTTCCCCCTTCGGGTGAAATTCACCCTTATATTCCGCTATCATTTTTATGTGGATAAGCTGAGCAATATGTGAGTTTTTTTATGGTTTTAACTTATAAATTGAAAAAAGCGCCCATTGCGGAGGGGTTCTCCGCCCATGTTGTGGTTGAAACCCTTGGAGTTAGGGGTTATAATAACAAACGAGTTCCTTGTTTTAGGCATAATAAGCTGTAAAGGAGAAAGCATGCAGCCAAAAAAGGACAATTACGCCGTTTCAGCCGACAACGCGAGGCTATTGTTTCTGAAAGAAGATCAGGAAAAGCTCATTCGCAAATTTTCACTCAGGGCCGATTATAGATATCTTTACGTCCGCTTTCTGGACATGACGTACAGGATAGAAAGAAAAAGCGGTCTTATTCAAAGGTCAGTGGACTGTTTGAGCTATACGGAGGACAGTTCGCACCAGGCCGCCCTATCCATCTTCGATTACCTCTGCTGGTCCCGCGAAGGCAGGAAGCTGTCAAATCAGTGGGTATCCCTGCAAAACCTCGGCTATTCCTTCCATACGGGCAGCATCGAGGGCGGCGGCTGGTTCTCCGGCTGGGCGGAAAGGTTTTCGGGACGGACCGGCGAGCTGGAGGAAGCGCTGAAGCGCCTCGGAGGGCAAAAGATGCCCTCCGCCGATGTGTCGTCTGTCCTTTGGCTCTTTGACGAGCTCCCCGTATATCTCCAGTTCTGGGACGGGGACGACGAGTTTCCTCCGAGGCTCTTTTTCCTCTGGGACTCCAACACTATACAGTATATACACTACGAAACGGCTTTTTACCTTATTGAACTGCTGATGCGGAGGATTGCTGAGCTGTCTGATGGCAAAAAATAAAAGGGGCTGCGGCAAAAGACCGGGGCAGCCCCTCTTGATGTTTGATATTGTCCGAATTTTGAATGCTATCATCGGCGGGGTCCGGCATTTGATATCAGCCCAGTTCCTCCGCCGCCTTGAGCATTATGGCGCATTCGATTCTTTTTTTGAACAGCTCGCAGCCGTAATCGTAGGTTTCCGCGATGTCTCCCGCGGCGTGGTAGGCGTTTGCGGCGCAGCCGCCGGAGCAGTAGAGCCTCGCCCAGCAGTCGCGGCATTTGCTTCTTGTGTATATGCTGCATTTTGAGAATTTATCCCTCAGCTCGGTGTTCGTAACGCCTTCCCATACGTTGCCCATGCAGTACCTTTCGTCTCCCACGAACTGGTGGCAGGGGTAAAGCTCCCCCTTGGGAGTCACCGCGAGGTATTCGGTCCCCGAACCGCAGCCTGCTACGCGCTTGTAGACGCAGGGGCCGTGCTTGAGGTCTATCATATAGTGATAAAATGTGAAGCTCCTGCCCTCCCGCCTGCGTTTCAGCATTTCATCAGCCAGTATTTCGTACTGCTCCTTGAGCTTTGGCAGATCCTCCTCGGTAAGGGCATACGGGTCTCCCGGAGCGCATACAACCGGCTCCATGCTGAGCTTTTCGAAGCCCAGATCTGCCATATGCAGGATATCCTTGGTAAAATCAGTATTGAAATGCGTGAACGTGCCACGCAAGTAATATTCCTTGTCGGCTCTCGCTTCCACGAATTTCCTGAACTTTGGGAGAATCAAATCATAGCTTCCCTGGCCGGATATATTCCTTCGCAGACGGTCATGCACCTCTTTTCGGCCGTCCAAGCTCAGCACCACGTTGTTCATTTCGCGGTTTGAGAACTCTATGACCTCATCGTCGAGCAGCACACCGTTTGTGGTGAGTGTAAAGCGAAACCTCTTTCCAGTGTCTTTTTCCCTGCTTCTGGCATAAGCGACCAACTCCTTTACGACCTCAAAGTTCATAAGCGGCTCTCCGCCGAAAAAATCCACCTCGAGGTTCGTTCTTCCGCCAGAATTCTCCACAAGGAAGTCGAGGGCTCTCTTTCCCGTCTCAAAGTTCATAAGGGCGCTGTCGCCCTTATACCTGCCCTGTCCCGCAAAGCAGTAGGCGCAGTTTAGGTTGCAGGTGTGCGAGACATGCAGGCAAAGCGCCTTGATTTCATTATTCTTTTTTTTGAAGCCTGCGGTCCTTGCTTCAAAAGCGTCCTTTGAGAACAGTCTGCCGCATTTTTTAAGCTCCTCAACCTCTGAAATGCATTCTCTTACCTCGGATTCGGGCTCGTCCGGATACTTTTCCTTCATGCAGGAAACTATATCCTCAGCGGAAGTGTTTTCATAAAGGGCTATAATGTCGTACGCCAGCCCATCGACGACGTGCACCGAGCCGCTGCCGATATCCAGCACAATGTTTAGACCGCCCTGCCTGAACTGATGTGTCATTTTTTTCTCCCGTAAAATAGAAATGCCGCTTGCCCGCGGTTTTCCTGGGCAGGCGGCGGTATTAAGGCTGTACTAATTCTTCTTTGCGGAATTTTCGCACTTCTGATTCGCAACGCCGCAGGAGGTCTTGCAGGCCGACTGGCAGGAGGTCTGGCACTCGCCGCAGCCGCCGCTGGCGAGGCTCTTATTGAGGTCGCGCGTCTCGAGAGTTTTTATTCTCTTCATGTCTGTTTCTACCTTTCATGCATTTTTTCATATTTTACAACCAAATTAGTGCCGTGTCAACTACCCGCATACCGCATAAAGCATGCGGGCGCCCCCCTAAACAATAGATAATATTATACCGATATATCGTTTGTTGAATTGATATAAATGTATTTATATATATTAGATACTTTTTTATAGAATTAGAATTATAGAATTAGTGATTTTTTTCTAATATAATTGTTCTTAGTAACAAAAACGGAGGTAAGAAAATGTGCAACTGCTGTAACAAGGACAGCAAGTATTATGAGCCGTTTGAAACCATACTTTCCGGGTTCAGGGGTGTGGAGTCAGAGCTTATTCCTATCTTGCAGAAGCTTCAGGAGGCTTACGGGTATCTTCCTGAGGATATCATCAAAAGGCTTTCTGAGCGCACGGGCATTTTTGTCACGCAGATCATGGGCGTAGCCACCTTCTACTCGCAGTTCAAGCTGAGGCCCGCCGGTAAGCATTCCGTTAAAATCTGCTTCGGAACCGCCTGCCATGTCAACGGAGCTGAAACCGTCGCCGAAGCGCTCTGCGACGAGCTCGGGATAAAACTGGGCGAAACGACTCCGGACGGCCTTATAACCCTCGAATCGGTAGCCTGTCTTGGCTGCTGCTCCCTTGCCCCGGTCATCATGATCGACGATGAAGCCTTCGGACGCCTCACCGCGTCGAAGGTGCGCCAGATAATCCGCGATCTCTACGAAAAGGAGGGGAAATCGAAATGAAGCTGCTTATCGGACTCGGCTCCTGCGGAATAGCCGCCGGAGGAATGAAGGTAAGGGACGCTTTCACAGAGCTTTCCGCCCAGAATCCCGGAATTGATCTCGTTATCGCGGAAACCGGCTGCATGGGAATGTGCTATAAGGAGCCCATGGTTGAACTAATCGACGACAAGGGTTTTGGCACGGTTTACGGCGGCGTTACCCCCGAGATAGCGAAGGAGATCTTTGAGAAGCACATTTTGGGAGGCGTTCCCGCCGAGGAATACGTCGTGGCGAAGAGCGACGGCGGCGGCGCGGAAGGCTCGTTCATATCCAAGCAGCAGCGCATAGTTCTGTCGCGCTGCGGCAAGATAAATCCCGAATCCATTGACGAGGCCATCGCAATGGGAGCGTATAAGGGGCTTGAAAAGGCTCTCAAAAGCATGACCCCCGAGGAGGTCATAGCCGAGGTTCTTGCTTCAGGCGTAAAGGGCAGGGGCGGCGCCGGCTTCCCCACCGGTCTCAAATGGAAGTTCGCCGCGGCCGAAAAGGCCGATCAGAAGTATATCATCTGCAATGCTGACGAGGGCGACCCCGGCGCTTTCATGGACAGAAGCGTGCTCGAGGGCGACCCGCACAGCGTCATAGAGGGGCTTGCCATCGGCGGCTACGCGATAGGCGCTTCGGAGGGCTACGTCTACGCGAGAGCGGAGTACCCGATCGCCATCAAACGCCTTCAGATAGCGATAAAGCAGGCCGAGGAGCGTGGGCTGCTGGGCGACAATATACTCGGCACCGGCTTCAGCTTCCACCTTCACATCAAGCAGGGCGCGGGCGCCTTCGTATGCGGCGAGGAAACGGCCCTCATAGCCTCGATCGAGGGTCAGCGCGGTATGCCGCGCATGCGTCCTCCCTATCCCGCGAACAAGGGGCTTTTCGGAAAGCCCTCGAATATAAATAACGTCGAGACGCTGGCGAATATCGGCTGGATCATCCGTAACGGAGCCGAAAAGTTCGCCGCCATCGGAACGGAAAAGAGCAAGGGCACCAAGGTTTTCGCCCTTGCGGGCAAGATAAAGCGCGGCGGGCTCGTGGAAATCCCGATCGGCCTCACGATACGCGACGTTGTGTTCGGCATAGGCGGAGGCACCGTCTCGGGCAAGCCCTTCAAGGCCGTGCAACTCGGCGGTCCCTCGGGCGGCTGCATCCCCGCGGAGCTCGTCGATACGGTCATAGATTACGATACGCTCAACGCGACGGGAGCTATCATGGGCTCGGGCGGCATGATAGTTATGGACGAGGACAACTGCATGGTCGACATAGCCCGCTACTTCCTCAACTTCACCCAGTCCGAATCCTGCGGCAAATGCACCTTCTGCAAAATAGGCACGAAGCGCATGCTTGAAATACTCGAGCGGATCACGAAGGGAGAAGGAGTCGAGGGCGACATCGAGAAGCTGGAGTACCTGGCTGACCAGATCAGGCGCAACGCGCTCTGCGGCCTGGGACAAACGGCTCCCAATCCGGTTCTCACCACTCTGAGATACTTCCGCCACGAATACGAGGCCCATATAAGGGACAAGAAGTGTCCCGCCCATCAGTGCAAGGCTCTTATCAAGTACGAAATCGACCCCGCCAAGTGTATAGGCTGTACTGCCTGCGCCAAAAAGTGCCCCGTGAACGCCATAGAGGGCAAAGCTAAAACCGCTCATTCGATAGACCAGGCGAAATGCATAAAATGCGGTACCTGCCTTTCTTCCTGCAAATTTGGCGCCATCTCGGTAGACTAGGAGGAACGGTAAAATGACTATAAATATAAACGGTAAAGATTATCCCGCCAAGGCCGGGCAAACCATACTGCAAGCTTGCCGCGAAAACGGAATTGAAATCCCGACACTTTGCCACGACGAGCGCCTCAAGCCCTTCGGCTCCTGCATGCTCTGCCGCGTGGAGGTTGAGGGCTCCAGAGGTACGATGCTTTCCTGCGGAGCCGCGGTGAGCGACGGCATGGTGATCCGTACTGAAACCGACGCCGTGAAAAAGTCCCGCAGGGCCTGCCTTGAGCTTCTGCTTTCACAGCACAGAGGCGACTGCAAGGCTCCCTGCACGCTCACATGTCCGGCGCATATCGACATTCAGGGTTATATCGCCCACATCGCAAACGGGCGCTTTGAGGAAGCCCTGAAGCTCATCAAGGACAGAAACCCACTGCCCGTCGTGTGCGGGCGCATCTGCACCCGCCCCTGCGAGTCGGAATGCCGCAGGAACGCGGTGGACGGGAGCGTCGCCATCGACTATCTTAAGCGCTTCGTCGCCGACCTCGATCTTGAAAAGGATATCCCCTATCTGCCCGAAAAGGCTCCCGCCACGGGAAAGAAGGCGGCGATAATAGGAGCCGGCCCCGCCGGTCTTTCGGCCGCCTGGTACCTTGCGGTCATGGGTCACGAGGTCACGATATTCGACCGCCATTCCGCACCCGGCGGAATGCTCCGCTACGGCATACCTGCCTACCGCATGCCGCGCGAAACTCTTGACCGCGAGGTCGAGATAATCAAGTCCCTCGGCGTGAAAATCGTCTACAATACCGATTTTGGAAAGGACATAACGCTGAAAAGCCTCAAGGCCGACGGCTACGACAGCGTGCTTCTCGCGGTCGGCTCACAGGTGGGACAACCCCTCGGAGTCAAGGGCGAGGAAAGCTGTCCGAACGTGCTGCGCGGCGTTGATTTTCTCGGCAGCGTAACCGAGGGCAGAGCTCCCGATTTCACCGGCAAAAGGGTAATGGTAGTCGGCGGCGGCAACACCGCCATGGACTGTGCGCGCACCTCCGTTCGCCTTGGCGCGGAGTCGGTGACCATCGTCTATCGCCGCACCATAGCAGAAATGCCCGCAGACAAGATGGAAATCGAGGAAGCCGAGCTTGAGGGCGTCAAGTTCGCGACCCTCAACAATCCCAAGGCGGTCAGAAACTCCGGAGACAAGACGATAGTAACCCTTGTCAAAATGGAGCTCGGGGCTCCGGACGCTTCAGGCAGACGCTCCCCCCAGGAGATACCGGGTTCCGAATATGACTTTGAGGCGGACTACGTCATCTCCGCAATTGGACAGACTCAGGATCTTTCTTTCGTAGGAGACGACTGCCCTGTTTCCGTAAATCGCTCAGTGCTCGTCGCAAACGACAAGACCTGCGTGACAAACCTCGAGGGCGTATTCGCCGCGGGCGACGCCGTGACGGGCCCCAAAACCGCTATCATGGCAATTGCCGCGGGAAAAGCAGCCGCGAACTCCATGGATATGTACATGAGGGGCGAGGAGATAAAGCCGGAAAAGGAATACTACAACCATACCAAGGCAAAGCATTACAAGGAGCTCGACCCCTCCGAATTCGAGAATGTCGAGCGTTTTGAAAAGGTCAAAATGCCCATGCTGACAAAGGAGCAGCGCAAGCTGAACTTTAATGAGGTCGAGCTTGGCATAACGATGGAGCAGGCGATGAAGGAAGCCACGCGCTGCCTTTCCTGCGGCTGCAAGGACGTTAACGAGTGCAAACTCCGCGATTACGCCACAGATTACGGCGCAAAGCAGGACTCCCTCGCCGGACAGCTTGAAAAGCACCCGATAGACGCGAGCCATCCCTATATAGAGCGCGATCCGAACAAGTGCATCATGTGCGGACGCTGCGTGCGCATATGCCTGGAGGTCGAGGGCGCCGGCGTCCTCGGACTCATCGGCAGAGGCTACGGCGTGGCCGTGCAGCCGGAGTTCAGCATGCCCTTCGGCTCCGTCGAAAGCTGCGTAAGATGCGGGCAGTGCGTGTCCACCTGCCCCGTCGGCGCGCTCACGGAAAAGGTGAAGCTCGCACAGCCCGGACCCTTCAACGAAAAGGTCACCGAAACCGTCTGCACCTTCTGCGGAGCCGGCTGCACACTGCAGCTCAGGACAGTAGGAAGCACTCTCATCCGCACAACAGCCGAGGAGTGCAAGGGTCTGAACAACGGCAACCTCTGTGAAAACGGGCGCTTTAAGAACAGCTTCATAAGCAGCGATGAAAGGCTGAAAACTCCCCTCATCCGGAAAAACGGCAAGCTTGAGCCCTGTTCTCTGGACGAGGCCGTGGCCGCGATAGCTTCAGGCATCACCGGCAAGACGGCTGTGTATATTTCCGGAAGAGCGACGAACGAGGAAGCGAAAGCCCTCGCCTCCATCGCCGCCAAGAACGGAGCCGAGACTCTGAGCTTCGGCATCGACCCCGCCGCCGCCTCCTTCTGGTCGCTCTGCGGAGACAAGCTGGTAAAGAGCTACGACGACATCAAATCGGCGGACCTGTTCGTCGCGATCGGCTGCGACGTTTTCGGCAGCACCTATGTTATCCCGACCGCCATCCGCCGCGCGGTGCGCGAGGGTGCGAAATATATGAAGTCCGAGACCCTCACGCCGGAAGTTGAGAAGGCTGTTTCAGCCGCTAAGGCGCCTGTGATAGTCTTCGGAGACAAGTACGACACCGGGCTTCTTCCCCGTGTAGCCAAGCTCAGCGCAAAGGTGTTCATCCCCGCAGTCAAGGCCAACGCCAGAGGCACGGCGAAGTATCTGAACCTCGAAGGCTGCGGCAAGGTAAGCGCCGACAGCCTCATCATCTGGGGCGAGGACCCCGTGGGCTACGGCTGCGCCGCAAAGGAAATCGCGGGCGCGAAGTTCAAGGCAGTCTGCGACCTTTTCCTTACCGAAACCGCAAAGCTTGCGGACGTCGTAATCCCGACGGGCAGCTTCGCGGAAAACGGCGGAAGCTTTACGAACGTTTTCGGCATTACTCAGACCCTTTCACCCGCGTTTAACGGCATTTCAAACGAAGCCGTTCTCAAAAAGCTCGCGGCCGCTCTCGGAACGGCGGCTCCGGTCGAGCATACGGTAAAAACGCTTCTCAAGTCCCACGCCGCGGCCGCGAAGGGCGCGGACGCGATAGAACTGTAAGCATAAGCGCAAAACGAGCTCCCGTCCAGGAAGGACCGGAGCTCGTTTTAGCGTGTCGAAAAAATCTTTCGACACGCTTCCAGGGGGTATCCAATACCCCCTGGATACGAGCCTCACGGCTCGATACCCCCGGTCGCGCACAATTGCGCGGTATGATGTATTTTTCCGGCGTACATGCCGCCGGAAAAAATAATAATACTGTTATTACATTTTTCAATCTTAATGACAGTCTGAAACGAGCTCCCGTCCAGGAAGGACCGGAGCTCGTTTTTTATGCTTTGAGGCTTTTCGGGCGGCTCTATGCCTTCTCGATGAAGTAGCCTACGACTTCCGCAGCCTTCTGCGCCGCCGAAACGACAAACTTCCCGTAATCTATGTGAGACTCACCGTCCGCGCTGTCGGAAATCGCGCGCACGGCGGCGAATGCGACATCGTTCATATAGCAGACCTGGGAAATTGCGGCGCACTCCATATCGCAGGCTATCGCGCCGAAGTTATCGACTATGAATTTCTTTCTTTCTCCGCTGTTGATGAACTGATCGCCGGAGGCTATCGTACCCGTAAGGCTTTTCACGCCGCCCGCTTTTTCTATACTCTCCAAAAAGAGCTTTACGGCGTCCCTTGAACATGGTATCTTTATAATGTTTATTCCCGAAATGAAGCCGACGGGATCTCCAATCGGCGAAGTGTCCATATCGTGCTGCACGGTATCTTCGGCGACGGCTATATCTCCGACGCCGAGCTTTTTTGTCAGGGTGCCCGCGACGCCGGTGTTAATGATCAGCCCGGGGCGGAATTTCAATATCATCGTCTGCGCGCAGACCGCCGCAGCCACCTTTCCTATCCCGCAGGCCGCCAGAACGACGTCCTTTCCGTGGAGCTTCCCGCTGATGAATTCGATGCCGCTGATTTTTTCGCTTTTTTTGTCCTTCAGGCTTTCCTTGATACGCTCTATTTCCACGCCCATTGCTCCGATAATGCCTGTCATAACGCTCTCTCCCGTACTATTTGTATAAAAAATCTATCTTCTGGTTGCTCAGAACATCCAGATACCGCTTCGCTTCGAGCTTTGCCGCCTTAAGGTCGAGATTCATATAGTTTCCGCACTCGGCTCGGCTCGCACCGAACATTTCGCCGTCGTGCTCAATTATACTGGCAAGCGTCCCCTTGACGGCTTTCAGAACGCTCATATTGTCTGCGTTCCTGATTAAGAGATAGAAGCCTGTCTGGCAGCCCATAGGTCCGAAGTACAGGACGTCTGAGGCAAGCTCCGAGTTCCTGATGTATGTCGCGAACATGTGCTCAAGGCTGTGCATCGTGAGGTTGTCCATGTAATCGCCCATGTTGGGCTTCCTTGTGCGAAGGTCGAAGGTTGTGATGTCGCCGTCAACGCGGGAAACGTATATTCCCGGCTCCAGCCTGTCGTGATTCACGGTAAAGCTGCTGATTTTCTTCATTTCAGGTCTCCCCCTTTGCTAATTATTATATATTATCGTATCTTTTTGTCAAAGAAAATAACAATATATATAAAATTGATAATAATTAGTTAAAAATATTGTCTATTTATGCAGAAAAAACTACTAGAAAAACTCATATAAATTTGATACAATTTTCTAAAATATATTTATAATAAAGGATGGTTGCAGTGCAGGAATCGCAAAAGCAAAGATGCTTTGAATACGCAGGGCATATCACCGCGCTCTGCGGCGTCTGTGTTTCTGTATTGGACGTTCAGAATAAGAAATTTCTTCGTACAGGGAATCCCAACGTCTGTAAAAGCTGCACCTATAAGAAATGCAGCGGCGTCAATACCCACCTCTACGGAAGCAACGAGTCCTACCGATGGGACGGACAGTATATTTACTACTGCCCGCTAGGTATGATGTACGCGGCGTCGCCCGTTGTGGACGAATCCGGCAGACTGGACGGCAGTCTTATTGCCGGCCCTTTTATTGTCGGGGATATTCAGGACACAATTTTCGACCTTCCCGAACCGTCGATGGAAGAATATGTGATGAGTCTTCCGAATTTCACTCCGGCAAACGCGAGGCACCTTGCCGCGGTACTCGCGGCCTCCGCGGCTTATGTGACTGGTATTCCGCATACAAAGGCAAGCAGCTTTGTATTCGAGCAGGAGAAGCTTCTGAAAACCGTTTACGACG
This sequence comes from Clostridiales bacterium, assembly GCA_029268065.1. GTDB lineage: Bacteria > Bacillota > Clostridia > Oscillospirales > Oscillospiraceae > DUPK01. The sequence continues at coordinate 10,472 of JAJUHC010000017.1, forward strand.
CCAGGGAGAGGCTTTTAAAGGAAGATAAGGAGAACGTGTATCCAATCGAAAACGAAAAGCGTCTCCACAACCTTATCTGCAGCCACGACAAGACCGGGGCGCAGCAGCTCCTTAACGAGATAATCGGCCAGATCTATTGTACCTGCAACTTCGACCTTGCGACGATAAAAATAAGGGTCATGGAGCTAATCGTCATACTCTCGAGGGCAACGATAGACGCCGGGGCAGACGTGCGGGAAATATTTCTTTTCAACTCAAACTACATCTCTGAAATAGAAAAGTTCGACAACCTTGACGACCTTTCCGTATGGCTCTGCAGCATCATGCACAGGTTTATCAACTACTCCTTTGACTTCACTCAGGTCAAGCATTCCGACATCGTATACAAGGTTATGGAATATGTAAAGCGCAACTACGCCTCAAAGATCTCGCTTGACGACGTTTCAAAGCACGTTTATCTCAGCCGCTCGTATTTGAGCAGCGTTTTCAAGGAGGAGACGGGCTACAGTCTCTTCAATTATATAAACCGCGTCCGCGTCGAAAAGAGCAAGCTGTATCTTCTCGACAACACAATAAGCCTTGTGGATGTCGCCGCTCTCTGCGGCTTTGAGGACCAGAGCTATTTCACCAAGGTGTTCAAAAAGGCGACGGGCATATCTCCGAAGAAGTACCGCAACAGCCGCGGCAACATACCGGCGTGATCATCAGTCAAGTACAAAACCTCCCCGTATTCGGGGAGGTTTTTTTTGCGCATTATAAGATTGACGACAGCAGCCAGATGAGTCCCGTCAGTCCCGCTCCCGCGACGGCATAGAAGAGCGCGGGAAAAACCGGCGGCTTTCTTCCTGCAACGCCAATATATTCGTTTGCTATTCTCTGCGCCTCACCGAGAAGTGCGTCGGCACTTGTCCCGTTTTTTGGAAAAGCTTCCTCCCTGACTATAAAGATCGCTTCCTCGAATATCTTCGGATCAGGTGATTTAACCACAATCACTCGCTTTGTAATCCCTTTAATCATGCCTTTACACCTCTGTTTTCAGCTTTGTTTCCAGTTTAACCCTCGGGAGGCATGATTATTCAAATTACTGACGTTTTTGAAGCAAAATTACGAGTACGGTCATATCGTCCTCCTGACCGTATTTTCTTATGGCCTCCTCAAGTATTTTGAGTGAAAGCTCCCTCGCGAGGCCGCCCGAATACTCCGCGGCCGTTTTCTTCAGCCATTCGTCGTCAAGCGCGTTTGCCACCCCGTCGCTCGCGACTATCACAAAATTCCCCTCCTTCAGCATGAGCCGGGTGCTTTCGGGGCTTTTTATCCCCTCCAGGTACAGGCCCGCGGCCAGAGTTTCGCATTCGATGCGCGTTACCTCGCCCCCCCTTTTTATGTAGGACGGCGCGGCGCCGTACTTTATTATCCTTGTTTCCCCGCTGAAGAGATCGACGCAGAGGAGGTCTATGGTGGTAAAGCTGGTTCCGTCGCTGTTCCGTATAAGCATGGCTGAATTCAGTATTTTCAGCGCCGTTTCCGGCTCGACGCCCGCCTGCAGGAAACGCTCAATGGTTTTCAGAGCGTTCAGGCTTTCCCGCGCCGCCTGTTTTCCCGTGCCGCAGCCGTCCGAGAGCAGCACACACAGCACGCCGTCGTCCGTTTTGAAGTATGTGCCGCTGTCGCCGCTTACGCGCTCGCCCTTCTTCCTTGCGGACGATATCCCGACGGAAGCCGCCAGGGGCTCCGCCTCCATAAGCGCAAGCCTGCCGTTTTTGCTGTTTGCGCCGAGATCCTCGCAAAGACGCGTCCCGACTACCGCCGAGAGCTTATCGAGCATATCCTTGTCGCCCGTAAGCGGGCTGAGCCTGGCACCCCTGATTTCAATATGCAGCCTGCCGCGCCTGTCTCTGAAAAGCGAGGTCTGCGCCTCGACGTCCAGCCCCTTCAGATGCTTCTGAAGCCTGCGTTCAGCCGCGGGACAGCCCTCTGTTTCTCCTCCCAGCTCCTCGGCTGCGTTTTTGAGCACGTTCGCCAGCTCTCCGTACTGTCCGTAGAGCACGAACTGGTTTTCGCGGAGCCGCTCGCGGTACTGTCTTCTGTACAGAAGGGCTTTCAGCTCCTCGTTCGCCGCTATCGTGAACTGCTCGGGTTTCAAACATTTGTCGAGAAAATATGAAGGAAAGTCCTCCTTAAGCAGCTTCCGGCGCTCCATCATTTTCAGCGCCGCGTCGTTCATCGCCGTGGCAGTTGACACATAGTCCCTGTTCCAGCAGCCGTTTGACAGCTTGCATCTGCGGCAGACCCTTTCGGCGGCGCCGTCGAAAACCGCGCCAATATCCTCGTCGCTTCTGCTTTTTTCAAATCCGCTTTTAAGCGTTTCGTAAAGCTCGCGGAAGGCGAGCGCCGTCCTCTCGAGCCTGGCCGCGGCATAAAAGCGCGCCCCCCCGAAGCTGTCTCCGGACGCTCCTGACGAAAAGGCAAGTCCCCAGGCCGCAAGATTGCTCGAGGGTATGAGCATGAAAATGACAGTCGAAATAAAGGTTTCGTAGAGCGCGCCCAGCCCTGCCTTGTACTCCCAGGCCCACAAAACCGCCAGCGCGTTTGCGGCCGTATAGCCCAAAACGAAAAGCAGCTTTCCCTGCTTATGGAATACGCCGGATATCAATCCGGAAAACGCGTAGGCCATGCTGAAAAACGGTGCGCCGCCTATCCCTATATCCATGGCGAGCCCCATGGAAACGCCGGTCGCGGCGCCGACGCCCATCCCCCCTCTGTAAGACGCGATCAGCACTACGAATACGGCGGCTATCCTCCCCGCCGAAAAAATATGACCTATCTCTATTCTCTGAGCGGTTATCAGGCAGCAGGACAGGAGCAGAAGCACGCTGACGGTGTGCGTAAGCTCCGAACTGCGGAAGGTTTTCTTATATCCTCCCCAGGGCGAGAGCGCGAGCTTGAAGAAGTACGCTCCCCCGCATATCAGTATTGTTTCGGTAAAATACATCGCCGTCACAAAGAGGGTCCAGCCTTCGCGCGCTGCGTATACCATTCCGATGCAAGCCGAAATAAAGGCGGCCGAAAGCGGCATGACCCAGTCGGAAGCAAACACCCTGGTTCCCTTAAAAGCCAGGCTGACGCAGAAGATCAGCGCCGAAATTATTATGTATTTCAGCGTGCGCTCAAGACCTGACAATAAAATATAACCGGCTATTACGCCCAGGAGCCCCGAAAGCCCCGCAGCGCCAGAGCCCGACGCCGCGGTGAAGGCGACGCCGAAGGGTGAAAACCCGCCGAACACTCTGGCTCCTGACAGCACGAATCCGAGGACGAAGCGCACCAGGCATTCGCTTCCCTTGATAATAAGCGGGTCGCGCAGAGCCGCCCCGCCGCGATGCAGGAATTCGCCCCGGAGCTTGCCCGCCTCCGTTTTCATCTGATCCAGCATTTTGCGTTTCCCCCGTCCGCAGGCGGAATAATTCACATGCCTGCCGCATATTATGTTTAAATTATAGTGCCGCGCCTCACAAAAAACGGTCGCTTCACGCTGTCCGAAAAGCAGTTTTTATAACCGCAAAGGCACTATTTACATTTTTTTACAATTAATTTGCGGGGCTCCGCTTCCTCCCTGCGGCCGTGTTGACTTTTTTCGCAAAATCCGTCTAAATTATTAATTTTGTTGTGCGAAGCGCCGCAATGTGATACTATTGCGTTTGCAATATTCTAAAGCTCAACGGGGTCAGTTTATGAACAGCTTTACGATTTCTCTAAAAAAAACGAAGGGCAGCCCTTTGTATGAGCAGCTCTACCGATATATAGCGGAAGAGATAAGGAGCGGCGGCATAAAGAAAAACGAGAAGCTGCCCTCAAAGAAGGCGCTCGCTTCTCATCTTCATATTAGTCAGAACACGGTTGAGACCGCTTATTCAATGCTCGTTCAGGAGGGCTATATTTACGCCCGCGCGAGGAGCGGCTATTACGTTTCGGGCGTTTCGGACCTGATACCCGCGACGGAGATCAGGAAGTTTAACGAATCCGCCCGGACGGAGACGGGTTACCGCTTCGACTTCCGCACCAACGCCGTCGACATCAGCTCCTTTCCCTTCAAGACCTGGGCAAAGCTGAACCGCGAGGTGGTCTATCAGAGTCCGGAGCTGCTCCTGCCCGGAGACGCGAGGGGCGACGCCTCCCTGCGCGAGTGCCTTTCCAAGTACCTGCACGAGTTCAGGGGCGTCAAATGCGTCCCGGAGCAGCTTGTGATAGGCGCGGGAATCGAGTATCTTCTCATGATGCTGTGCAGCCTTTTCGAGCCGGAGCTCAGGTTTGCCGTGGAAAACCCGGGCTACGGCAAGGCGGTTTCAGTCATAAAAAACGGCGGCCGCAAGGTTGAGTACATTTCTCTTGACAGGGAAGGCCTCCGCCCCGACCTGCTGTATGAGAGCGGAGCGGAGATAGCGTATATTACCCCCTCGCATCAGTTCCCGACCGGCATAATAATGCCGATAGGGCGGAGAGCCGAGCTGCTGCGCTGGGCCTCGGAGCGTCCCTGCCGCTATATCATAGAGGACGACTACAACAGCGAATTCAACTTCATGGGCAGGCCCATTCCCTCCGTCCAGGGTATAGACGGAGGCGGGCGCGTGATATACATGAGCACATTTTCGCGCATACTCGCCCCCTCGATAAGGATCGCCTACATGGTGCTTCCTCCCGAGCTTGCGGAAAAGTACATGCTCAGATTCGGGCATTACTCCTCCACGGTTTCCCGCTTCGAGCAGCAGACCCTCTGCCGCTTCATAAGCGGAGGCTATCTGGGGCGTCATCTGAATCGCGTCAAAAACATTTACAAAAAGAGAAGGGACGCGCTTTTTTCGCTCCTCAAGGCCCTCCCCTGCTCAAACCGCCTGAGCATCTCTGGCGAGGGCGCGGGGCTGCACCTGATTGTAGAAGCTCCTCCGGAGCTTGCGCGAAAAATCGAGGAGAATGCAAAACGTGAAAAAATACGCATTTACCGCCTTTCCGACTATTATTTTGAGGAGCCGAAGCGCGACGCCTTTATCCTCGGCTACGCCTCGCTCTCGGCCGAGGACATGCGGTTGGCCGTCGGACTGCTTTTCGCGGAATAAAACGAATTTTTGAAGAAAACCCTTGACTTTCCCCCCGCTGGAAGCCGTACACTGGATTTCGCTTCCGGAAAGCACGCAAAATACCAGAGAGGAACAATTTTAATGGAAATGATCGTGACAAATAATCTGAGCAAAACCTTCAAAAGCGGTAAAAATACGGTAGAAGCGGTAAAAAGTGTGAGTCTCAGCGTAAAAAAAGGCGAGATTTTCGGCTTTATAGGACCAAACGGGGCCGGCAAGACCACTACAATGCGCATGCTTACGACTCTGATGCCGCCGAGCGCCGGAACTGCGAGCGTAGTCGGATACGACCTCTTCAGGCAGTCCGGCAAAATCAGGGAGAAGATAGGCTATGTAAGCCAGAAGGGCGGCTGCTACGATCTCGCCACGGGATACGAGAACATGGTGCTGCAGGGCAGGCTCTACGGCCTTTCCAGGACCGAAGCCATAAGGAACGCGGACAGGCTGGCGGACGCTTTTCACATGAGGGAATACTGCTTCCGTAAGGTTTCCACCTATTCGGGCGGGCAGCGGCGGCATATCGACCTCGCGATGGGAGTTATGCACAATCCCCCTCTCGTTTTTTTGGATGAACCGACGACTGGACTTGACCCCACCTCGCGCGCGAACTTCTGGGAGCATATTCGCAGACTTCGCGACGAGGGCGTGACCATATTCCTTACGACGCACTATCTCGACGAGTCGGATTCCCTCTGCGACACCATCTGCATAATGGACCACGGCTCCGTCGTAGCTGAGGGCAGTTCTCAGGAGCTCAAGCGGCAGATAGCGGGAGACATCATCGAAATCGGGCTGAACCCCTCGGATATTGGGCGGGCGTCGGCTCTCGTATCCTCTCTTGCCGGCGTGAAGGAAGTCGCCGCGACGGAAAAAATGCTTAAATTCTATATCGGCGAGGGCGAAAAGGCTCTGCCAGAGATACTCCCCCTCTTTGTAGGCGGCGGGATACCGATACTGACCGTTGAGCTGAGGAGGCCTTCGCTCGACGAGGTGTTTCTGAAAAAGACCGGCTATTCCATCAAAAGCGCGGAAGGAGTTACAGAGTAATGAAAACCTTAAAGGATACGATAATACTTTATAACCACTACCAAAAGCTGCTCCTGCGGAACCCCGCCTGGGTGCTTGCCGCGCTGTTTCAGCCTGTCTGCTATCTGTACCTCTTCGCGCCTCTTCTGAAGAATGCGACCGGCGTGGGCTCCGTCAGCTCCATCAACCAGTTCACGCCCGGACTGCTCGTCATGGTCAGTCTATTCGGCGTAATGTTCGTCGGCTACGGGGTCATAGACTACCTGAGGAACGGCGTCATCGAGCGTCTTCGGGTCACGACGGCCTCGCGCTTCGCGCTCCTTATGGGGATGGTGCTGCGCGACGTGGTAACGCTCATCGTCCAGACGGTGATAGTCATGCTGCTCGCTCTGCCGCTCGGGCTTGAGATCACGCCGATAGGCGCAGGCCTTTCAGTACTGCTCATGATTCTCATAGGGCTCACCATCTCGCCTGCGTCCTACGCGCTCGCCCTGACCGTCAAATCCGAGGACGCCCTCGGGCCGATACTCAACTTCTTTTCACAGCCTCTCCTGCTTCTCTCCGGCGTGCTCCTGCCTCTGACCCTTGCGCCGGCCTGGCTTTTCAGGCTCAGCAGCTTTAACCCGTTCAGGTATGTGGTGGACGCGAGCCGCGACATATACGCCGGCAATCTTCAAAGCCCCGCGGTGCTGAAAGGCTTCCTTATACTTATCGTCCTCGCGGCGGCGTCGTTTGGCTGGAGCATGCGGTGCATGAAAAAGGCGACCGCATAATTATCTGTGCTTTTTCCACAAATAAGTGCGCTCCGTTTTGTCATTGTTTTCAGATAATGTGCATTGACTGCCGCCTTGCTCTGATGTATACTGAGCGTAAATCAGCCGAGCGCAATTTAACACGACGAGACAATGAGGTCAAAACACAGGCTTGTTTTGACCTCGTTTTGTTTTCGGACATATTGCAAGTAAAAATGAGTATAACGACAATGGGGTCAGAACTGGTTTTCGCCATGTTTTGACCTGCTTTTTTATCTTAATGCTAATTCAATACAGTGTTTTGTAAGACAATGGAGTCGAAGCGGGAATTCTGCGTTCGGCTCCGTTTTTTTATAGTTTTCGACAAGTGACGGGAGGTGTTCAACATGAAAAATCAGTCGGCAAGGCAAGCTGTACATAAGCCTGAAACGAATAAGCTGGTCTCAGTGGTACTTCTGTCGGCAATGGCAATTGCGATCATACTTATGGGAGGCTCTTTCGCGGCGTACAGCTTCGTTAATAACGTCAGCCTTAAGGTGCTCAGCTCAAACGTGCACGGCTCGGTGTTCGGCGTAATTATCACTTTTCTCGGCGTCAGGTATTTGCTTGCCGTAAACAAGCTGAAAGCCGAATTGTACAGCGACTCGGCAAAGTTTTCCTGGAGGAATTTCAGGAAAAGCGGCGCTTCCAAAGCGGCGTCAAAAATCAGATAGGGTTTTATTCAGGCTGAATGTTAAAAATTAAAGTAATATGGGAGATGAGTGTATGAAAATGCTAAAGAAAATCCTCGCTTTATCGCTTCTGATTGTCACCGTGGCGGTGCTGCTGACATTGACCGCCCACGCAGCGACGGGCGACCCCACGGGGGCATCGTACAGCGCGCTCAGCGGCGAAGAAACGCTTCAGGAAGTAGCGGCGCTCGCGGACACCGCCAAAAGGGGCACCACCTATGTGTGGGTAATGATATGCGGCTTTATGGTGTTCTTTTTCCAGTGCGGCTTTGCAATGGTTGAAACAGGCTTCTGCCGCGGCAAAAACGCGGCCCACACGATGACCATGAACTTTATGGTATTTCTGGTCGGCGCGATAGGATATTTTCTCGTAGGCTTTGCTATCCAGTTCGGAGGCTCCGGAGGCGCGGCCACATTCGGCTCCGGAGGCGCGGTGCTCGACTCCATGTTCTCAATACCCGGCTTCGGCGGTCTGTTTGGTTATAAAGGCTTTCTTCTTAACGGTGTTTACGACGCCGGCGTTTACCTGCTTTTCTTCTTCCAGATGGTTTTCATGGACACCACGGTAACAATACCGACGGGCGCCATGGCTGAAAGGGTAAAATACTCCGCCGTTGTCATCGCCTCCTTTATCATATCGACAATATACTATCCCCTCTTCGGCAACTGGGTATGGGGCGGAGGCTGGCTCGCCACATTGGGCGCAAACTTCGGTATAGGACACGGCGTGGTGGACTTTGCGGGTTCCGCGGTCGTTCACGCAATGGGCGGTATGCTGGCATTTTCCGGCGCTGTCATTCTCGGTCCTAGAATCGGCAAATTCAAAAAAGACGGCTCCGCCAGAGCCTTCCCCGGACATAACATCCCGATGGCCATCATCGGAACGATAATCCTCTTCTTCTGCTGGTTTGCGTTCAACGCAGGCTCCACCCTCAACGGCACTGACTACCGGCTCGCGGTAGTCGCGACCAACACCATGATAGCGGGCGCGGTTGGCGGACTCGTCGCGATGTTCTATATGTGGATAAAGTACGGCAAGCCCGATCCGTCCATGACTGCCAACGGCACGCTGGCGGGGCTTGTGGCCATAACCGCTCCCTGCGCCTTCGTAAACGGCATTTCCTCCGCAATAATCGGCTTTGTGGCGGCTATCCTGGTCTGCGTCTCTGTTCCGTTTTTTGAAAACAAGCTGAAAATCGACGACCCTGTCGGAGCGATCTCGGTACACGGAGTGAACGGCATCTGGGGCGTAATTTCGGTGGGTCTCTTCGCGGACGGCGTGTATGGAGACGGGTTGAACGGCGTATCCGGCGGAGTTACGGGTCTTTTCTTCGGCGGCGGGGCATCGCAGCTTATCGCTCAGCTGATTGCAGTCGCGGTAATTCTGGTATACGGAATCGGATTCTCGTTTATATTCTACAAGATTCTCGACAAGGTATGGGGCCTCAGAGTCAATCCGCAGGACGAACTTGACGGGCTGGACATTCCGGAAATGGGCGTTCTCGGTTACCCCGATACCCAGATGGTCCGCTCCGAGCTGGACTACGACTCGCAGGACAACGCGGAGATAAAGCAGCTCAAAAGGTTTAATTGGAAAGGCTCCGTTAAGACGCCTCTCCCCTCCGCTCCCGTCAGCATGCAGCAGGCGGTCCCCGTAGAGCTGGTTACCAAGCCCTCGGCGACTCCCGCTTCCGACGTAAAAATCACCAAGGTCACCATCATAATGAAGCAGAGCCGGTTTGAGGCTCTCAAGAGCGCGATGAACGACATCGGAGTAACCGGAATGACCGTCACCCAGGTTCTGGGCTGCGGAATACAGAAGGGAAAAACCGAATATTACCGGGGCGTCGGAGTCGAGGTCAACCTGCTGCCCAAGGTGCAGGTCGATATCATAGTCGCAAAGGTCCCCGTAAGGACGGTTATCGACACCGCGAAGCGGACGCTTTACACCGGCAACATAGGCGACGGCAAAATCTTTGTCTACGACGTTGAGAACGTTGTTAAGGTCCGCACCGGCGAGGAGGGCTATGCGGCGCTTCAGGGCGAAGGCGAATAGAAGTCATACGTTAATGTTATAACCTGCGGGGAGCGCGGACGGCCGCGCTCCCCTTTCTCTTCCGCCTGAGCAGCATTTCCCCGCGAACACGAAAGCCATGGAATCCCGCAGCAATTTCTCCTGCGCGGAATATAATAACGTAAGGGTGCGTAACAGAATCAGGCGGGGCGGGAGCAAAAAACACAAAATCGACTTAGAATTTTGTTGACATTACCGTACCCATATGCTATCATGTATCCAATATATGTGTCGAAAGGACATTTTTCGATGTATCAATCCGTCAGTGTAGTAATTATAATTACCGTTATTCTTGGAGTACTCCTCCTTAGTAACGGCTGTTTTGGTTGCCTGCAAGACGATTGAATCGAAAAAAGTAGATTGAATCACAACCTTGTAGCGTGACCGCTGCAAGGTCTTTTTATTAATCTGAAAGGAAGAAATAACGTGTTTGTTACAGCCGGCATTCTTGCAAACCTTATTATTGTAGTACTTGTACTCGTTATCGTACTTATACTTAGCGATAGCGTTGAATCGGTTTTGCCTGAATGCGGCGGCTTAAATCAAACGAAATGAGTTTGGAAAGCAAGGGCCCGAGGTGAAACCACCTGGGGCCCTTTTAAATTACCCTTTTAATTTGTTTCAGCATGTAAAGAAGGAGGAAATTATGAATAAACGAGTTAAAATCTTCGACACGACCTTGCGCGACGGAGAACAGTCTCCCGGCTGCAGCATGAATCTCTGGGAGAAGCTGGAGGTGGCGCGTCGGCTTGAAATGCTCAGGGTCGATGTTATAGAAGCGGGCTTTGCAGTATCCTCCCCCGGAGATTTCGAATCGGTAAAAACCATTGCGGATAAAATAAGGGGCTGCACGGTAGCCTCGCTCGCAAGATGCACCGTAAAGGATATCGACGCCGCCTACGAGGCGATCAGGGGCGCGGCCGACCCCCGCATCCACATCTTTTTGGCCACTTCGCCCGTGCATATGGAATACAAGCTGCGCATGAGCCCCGACAAGGTGCTTGAAACCGCGGCCGAAATGATCAAATACGCAAAGACCAAGTGCTCTAATCTCGAGTTCTCGGCGGAGGACGCCATGAGGTCGGAGCCTGAATTTCTCGCGAGGGTAGTGGATGTCGCGATTAAAAGCGGAGCCACCGTCATAAACATTCCGGACACGGTCGGCTACTCCACCCCCGCCGAAATGCGTGAAATGATAGAGTATCTCATTAAAACCGTGCCCGACAGCGACAAGGTCGAGTTTTCCGTGCACTGCCACAACGACCTTGGTATGGCGACGGCGAACTCTCTGGCCGGGGTCCTGGGGGGCGCGCGTCAGGTCGAATGCACCTTGAACGGTCTGGGCGAAAGAGCCGGAAACGCCCCTCTCGAGGAGATTGTCATGGCGATCAATACGCGCAAGGAGCTTTACGGCGCCTGTACAAACGTTGACACGACAAAGATTTACAGCGCGAGCATGATAGTGTACAATATAATCGGCAGGACGGTCCCGCTGAACAAGCCGATAGTAGGCGCGAACGCCTTCGCGCACGAATCCGGCATCCACCAGCACGGCGTGCTTGCCAACAAAAATACCTATGAGATCATGACTCCCGAATCCATCGGCATTAAAACAAGCAAAATGGTGCTCGGAAAGCATTCGGGGAGACACGCCTTTGAAACGAGGCTCATGGAGCTCGGCTTCGCGCTGAGCCCGTCGGAGCTTGAAACCTGCTTTGCGGAGTTCAAGAAGCTAAGCGACAAGAAAAAGGATATTTCGGACAGCGATCTCGAGGCTCTCGCGAGAAACACGATGCCCGCGGATATTAAAGACGCCTATGAGCTTGACCGCTTCTCGGTCTACTCCGGCAACATGACGAGCGCCACCTCGGTGGTGGTTTTAAAGAAGGGCGACGAAAGGTTTGAGGAGGTCTCTCTGGGGGACGGTCCTATCGACGCCGCCTTCAAAGCCGTTGACAAGATAGTCAATCCTCCGGAGCACAGCTTTGAGGACTACGCGACCCATTCGGTCTCCGAGGGCAAGGACACTCTGGGCGAGGTCGCGGTAACGCTCAAAATGAACGACAGGCTTTTCGTAGGAAAGGGTCTTTCGACGGATACAATTGAAGCCAGCATACTCGCGTACCTTTCGGCTTTGAACAAGCTCATCAGGTTCAGCGCGCAGCCGGCACAAAATCAGGGGTGAAACAAATGAAAATGACAGGCGCACAGATTGTAATCGAAACTCTTATCGAACAGGGAGTGGACACGGTATTCGGCTATCCGGGCGGCAGCGTGACGAACCTCTACGACGAGCTGTACCGTTATCAGGACAAAATACATCATTACCTCACCTGCCACGAACAGGGCGCGGCCCACAGCGCCGACGCCTATGCGAGGGTAACGGGAAAGCCGGGTGTATGCATCGCGACCTCGGGCCCCGGCGCCACGAATCTCGTAACCGGCATAGCCACCGCCTACCTCGACTCCTCGCCCGTCGTGGCTATCACGGGGAACGTCACCCAGCCTCTAATCGGCAAGGACAGCTTTCAGGAGGTGGACATAGCGGGCGTGACCCTGCCCATCACGAAGCATAACTATATTGTCAAGGACATAGAGAAGCTGGCAGACACTATAAGGGAAGCGTTCAGCATCGCAATTTCCGGAAGACCCGGTCCCGTTCTCGTTGATATTCCGAAGGATATACAGCTTGCCTCAACTGAGTTCGTTTCCAAGCCCAGGGTAACCAAGGCGGCTGGCGCTCCCTTCTCGGAAGAATCGATCAAAGCCGCGATTGAGCTTATCAAAGACTCAGAGCGCCCTTACATCTACGCCGGCGGCGGCGTCGTGACCTCCGAGGCGACGAAGGAGCTTCTTGAGTTTGCGGAAAAGGTGGACGCTCCCATAGGGCTCAGCATGATGGGGCTCACCGCGGTGCCCGGCTCAAACCCGCGCAATCTCGGAATGACCGGCATGCACGGAAAGTACGCGGCGTCGAAAGCCATGTCTGACTCCGACCTCATCATTGCGGTAGGCACGAGGTTTTCGGACAGGGCGACCGGCAGCAAGCCCGAATTCATCAGGGGCAAAAGGTTTTTGCACATAGACATCGACCCGGCTGAGATAGGCAAGAACATTCCCGCCTGCGTTTCGGTCATCGGCGACGTGAGGGAGGTGCTTTCAAGCCTCAACGCGCTTCTTCCCAAAATGAGCCGCGGGGAGTGGGCCGAGGAGATTGAAGCCATCAAAAGAAGTCCGAAGAGCCAGCCCAAGCCCAGCGACGGCGGAATAACCCCAAAGTCGGTCATAGAGGCCGTCCGCAGATATACGAAGGACGACGACGTCGTCGCGACCGACGTGGGCCAGCATCAGATGTGGACCTGCCTTTTCTACGACTTCGGAAATCCCAGAACCTTTGTAACCTCCGGCGGCCTCGGCACGATGGGCTTCGGAATGGGAGCGGCAATGGGCTCCTGCATCGGCAGGGGCGGAAAGCGCACCGTCCTCTTCACCGGCGACGGAAGCTTCCATATGAATATGAACGAGCTGGCCACCGCCGTAACCAACAGGCTCCCTCTCGTCATCGTCCTTATGAACAACGGCGTGCTCGGCATGGTGCGCCAGTGGCAGACCCTTTTCTTTGAGAAGCGCTACTCAAACACCGTTTTAAACAGGAAAACCGACTTTGTCAAGCTGGCGGAGGCCTTCGGTGCCGAGGGCTTGCGCGTAAGCGAGCCGGGCGACCTCGCTCCGGCTTTGGAAAAGGCTTTTTCTTCGGACGGGCCGGTGCTCATAGACGTGAAGATAAACTGCGACGAGATGGTGCTGCCCTTTATTCCGCCCGGAGGAACCATCAACGACATTATTTTGGAGGGCTGAAACGATGGCAAATTCAAAATTCATACTCTCAATTCTTGTAAACAACGAGTCGGGCGTGCTGACGAGGGTATCCAGCCTCTTTTCACGCAGGGGCTTCAACATAGACAGCCTTTCCGTAGGGGAAACCGAAAATCCCCTTATCTCACGCATCACCATCTCCGCCAAGGGCGACGAATACACCAAGGAGCAGCTTGAAAAACAGCTCATGAAGCTGCACGACGTTATAACGGTCGAGCTTATGGATATGGAAAACACCGTGACACGCGAGCTGATGATGGTAAAGGTCAAGTTCAAAAAGGGCGAGCTCACGGAGCTGATGTCGGCCATCTCGGTCTTCAGGGCCAAGGTCATCGACCTCGCGTCAAATACGGCGACGCTCGAGCTGACGGGGCAGAGCTCCAAGGTAGACGCTTTCATTGAATTTCTGGCCCCCTACGGAATTATCGAGCTTTGCCGCACCGGAGTCACGGCGATAGGCAGGGGCGATTACATTCTGAAATCCGGAAACTGACCGGCTTCCGCCCTCCAGTCCCAATACTATGTCAACCACGGGCTTATGCGGGCCCGTTAACGACGATGCGGGTTTCCTCCCGCCGCCTAAAAAATAAATTTTTAAGGAGAAATGAAAAATGGCTAAAATGTATTATGAAAAGGATTGTGATTTAAACCTTCTTAAGGGAAAAACCGTCGCCGTCATCGGTTACGGCAGTCAGGGGCACGCGCACGCTCTGAACCTTCACGACAGCGGCGTATCGGTCATCGTAGGACTCTACGAGGGCTCCAAGTCCTGGCCCGTCGCCGAAGCAGCCGGGCTGAAGGTCGCCACGGCCGCGGAAGCCGTCAAGGCGGCGGATTTTGTAATGATCCTCATAAACGACGAAAAGCAGGCGAAGCTTTACAAGGAAGACATTGCCCCCAACCTCAAGAAGGGCGCGACCCTCGCTTTTGCGCACGGCTTCAATATCCATTTTGGCCAGATCGTTCCTCCCGAAGGCGTAGACGTTGTCATGATAGCCCCCAAGGGCCCCGGACATACGGTAAGAAGCCAGTTCCTCGAGGGTCGCGGAGTGCCCTGCCTCGTCGCCGTATATAAGGATTCAAGCGGCAAAGCCAAGGAAACCGCTCTCGCTTACGCCCTCGGCATCGGCGGGGCGCGCGCCGGAGTGCTTGAAACCACCTTCAAGGAGGAAACCGAAACCGACCTCTTCGGCGAGCAGGCAGTGCTCTGCGGCGGCGTCACCGCGCTGATGAAGGCGGGCTTTGAGACCCTTGTCGAAGCGGGCTACCAGCCTGAAAGCGCCTACTTCGAGTGCATTCACGAAATGAAGCTCATCATCGACCTTGTCGTGGCGGGCGGGCTCTCCTTCATGCGTTACTCCATCAGCGACACGGCCGAGTACGGGGACTACGTCACCGGAAAGCGCATAATTACGGACGAAACCAAAAAGGAAATGAAGAAAATCCTCTCCGAGATTCAGGACGGCACCTTTGCCCGCAACTGGATCCTCGAGAACCAGTCAAACCGCCCGCACTTCAACGCCATGAGAAGGATTCAGTCCGAGCACCTCGCGGAATCCGTCGGCAAGGAGCTCCGTGAGAAGATGAGCTGGCAGAAAAAATAGGGCTTCGGCACGGCGCACCAGGAAGCTTTTATAAAAACGCAGATACCGAGGCGCGCAGAACAGGGCTTCACGGAAGCTCTGTTCCCTGCCTGCGCCCGGATCAAACGGAGGTAAAAAAAATGAAAAGCGACAGCGTGAAGTCCGGCGCCGAGAGAGCGCCGCACCGCTCTCTCTTCAAAGCCATGGGATATACGGACGAGCAGCTTAAAAAGCCCCTCGTCGGCATTGTCAACTCCTTCAACGAGATAATACCCGGACACATCCACCTCAACCAGATAGCCCGCGCCGTGAAGGACGGGGTGCTTGCCGCCGGGGGAACGCCGATCGAGTTCAATACGATAGGCATCTGCGACGGCATAGCCATGGGGCACGAGGGCATGAAATTCTCACTCGCGAGCCGCGAGCTCATCGCGGACTCGGTTGAGAGCATGGTAATGGCGCATCAGTTTGACGGGCTGGTTTTCATCCCGAACTGCGACAAGATAATCCCAGGAATGCTGATGGCGGCCGCGAGGCTGAACATACCCTCGATTTTTGTTTCCGGCGGACCCATGCTTTCCGTCAGCGACGAAGGCGGCAGGGCAATGGACCTGAATACGGTTTTCGAGGCGGTCGGCTCCTACAAGGCGGGAAAAATCGACGAAGCCGCGCTCTCCTACTACGAGGACAACGCCTGCCCCGGCTGCGGCTCCTGCGCCGGCATGTTCACGGCGAATTCCATGAACTGCCTCACCGAAGCCCTCGGTATGGGGCTCCGCGGCAACGGCACGATCCCCGCCGTCTACGCCCAGAGGCTAAGGCTCGCCAAAGCCGTCGGGATGCAGATAATGCGTCTCATCAGGGAGGACATCAAGCCTCTCGACATCATGACCGCGAAGGCCTTTGAAAACGCGCTCACCGTCGATATGGCGCTCGGCTGCTCCACGAATTCCGTGCTGCACCTTACCGCCATCGCGCACGAGGCGGGAGTCAAGATCGACTTAAATCTCATAAACGTGATAAGCGAGCGCACGCCGAACCTCTGCCGTCTGGCTCCGGCGGGTCCCCACCACATGCAGGACCTTTATTCCGCCGGCGGCGTCTACGCCGTGATGAGCGAGCTTATGAAGGCAAAGCTTCTTGACGGAACGCTGATTACGGCATCCGGCTGCACTGTAGCCGAAAATCTTGCCGGCGTAAGGGTCTTGAACTCCGAGGTTATAAGGAGCGTCGAAAATCCATATTCCAAGACAGGCGGACTCGCCGTACTCTTCGGCTCTCTCGCCCCCGACGGAGGCGTAGTCAAGCGCAGCGCGGTGTCGCCCGAGATGCAGCGCCACAAGGGTCCCGCGAGGGTATTTGAAAACGAGGAGCTTGCCGTCAAGGCCATATATTCCGGAGCCATCAAGCCCGGCGACGTGGTCGTCATCAGGAACGAAGGCCCCGCGGGCGGTCCCGGCATGCGTGAAATGCTCATGCCTACCTCGGCTATCGCTGGCATGGGGCTAGACAAGGAAGTGGCTCTCATTACCGACGGGCGTTTTTCCGGCGCCACCAGGGGAGCCGCAATCGGTCACGTCTCGCCGGAAGCGCGCAGAGGCGGCAATATCGCCTATGTCAGGGAAGGCGATATCATTGAAATAAACATACCCGAATACCGCATCGACCTTCTCATAAGCGAGGAGGAGCTTAAAGAGAGAAAAAAAACCATGCGACCCGCCCCCGCGCCCGAGCTTAGGGGCTATATGAAGCGATACTCAAAAATGGTATCTTCCGCCGACAAGGGCGCGGTGCTCGAGGATTAGATTTTTATTGACGAAACGAGTTGAATGTTGTGAAACGGCTAGAAATATTTGATTCCACCCTGCGGGACGGCGCCCAGAGCGAAGGGATCTCGTTCTCGGTTCAGGATAAGCTGAATATTGTCCTTGCGCTCGACGAATTCGGCGTTGCGTATATCGAAGCGGGAAATCCCTCGTCCAACCCGAAGGATATTGAATTTTTTCAGAAGGCTGCGGGAATGAACCTTAAAAATTCAAAGCTCTGCGCTTTTGGGAGCACAAGAAGGAAGGGTATGCGCCCGGAGGATGACGAGTATGTGCTTTCTCTTCTGAACGCCGGAACTCCCGCCGTTTCGATCTTCGGAAAGTCATGGGACCTTCACGCGACGGAAATACTCAAGGTAACGCCTGAGGAGAACCTCGGCATGGTAAGCGATACGGTAGCGTTCTTCAAAAGCAGGGGCAAGGAGCTCATATTCGACGCCGAGCATTTCTTTGACGGCTACAAGTCCAATCCCGAGTACGCGCTCAAGGTGCTTGCGGCCGCTGCGGAGAGCGGCGCCGACGTGCTCTGCCTCTGCGACACGAACGGCGGCGCATTTCCCGAGGAGGTTTTCGAGATAACGAAGCGGGTCTGCGACGTCTTTCCGGAATTCCGCGTCGGCATCCACTGCCACAACGACGTCGGCTGCGCGGTTGCAAGCTCCATGATGGCGGTTTCCGCGGGAGCCGTCCAGATACAGGGCACCTTTATAGGCTACGGAGAGCGCTGCGGGAACGCGGATCTCAGCGTCATAATTCCGAACCTGCAGTTGAAAAAGGGCTTTTGCTGCGTCGAGGGAGATATGTCGAGGCTCACGGAAGCTGTGATAAAAATAGCTGACATCTCAAATCTTACCGTACCGCGCGACAAGCCCTACGTCGGCGAAAGCGCCTTCGCGCACAAGGGCGGAATGCACATAGACGGGGTTTCAAAGCTCTCCCGTTCGTTTGAGCATATAAGCCCCGAAGCCGTGGGAAACAAGCGCCGCTTCCTGATGTCCGAGGTGTCGGGCAGGACCACCATACTCGCAAAGCTCAAGAATCTGGCTCCGGAGCTGACCAAGGACTCTCCGGAGGTGATCGAGATTGTAAACAGGCTCAAGCAGTATGAGCACGAGGGATACCAGTTCGAGTCTGCGGACGCAAGCCTTGAGCTCATCATGATGAAGGTTTTAAACAGATACCACCCGCATTTTTCGCTTAAAATGTATAAGACGACCGGAGAATACCCGGCTCCCAATCCCGAGCTCTCGTCCAACGCGATGATCAACATCGACGTGGACGGGGTGAACGAGATAACCGCCTCGCTCGGAAACGGACCGGTCAACGCGCTCGACTCCGCTCTTCGTAAAGCGCTGCTCGTATTTTACCCGCAGCTTTCCAGAATGCATCTCATCGATTACAAGGTGAGGGTTCTCGCCGGCGACCACGCAACGGCGTCAAGGGTAAGGGTCCTTATTGAATCCACGGACGGTGAAAGCACATGGACGACGGTCGGCGTATCGACCGATATAATCGAGGCAAGCTGGATAGCTCTTGCCGATTCTTTTGAATACATGCTGGCAAAATCAGCATAGGAGGACGACAGATATGGGAATGACAATGTCTCAGAAAATCCTTGCCGCCCACTGCGGACGCGGGGAGGTAAAAGCCGGTGAAATAGTAATGGCGAAGCTCGACCTCGTGCTCGGCAACGACATCACCTCTCCGGTCGCAATAAAGGAATATGCCAAAACCAACGCCCCCTGCGTGTTTGACCGCAATAAAATTGCCCTCGTCATGGATCACTTTGCCCCCAACAAGGATATAAAAGCCGCCGAGCAGTGCAAGGCGGTCAGGGAATTTGCGAGGGAAAAGGGCATCGTAAACTTCTTCGACGTAGGCGAGATGGGCGTTGAGCACGCTCTCCTGCCCGAAAAGGGACTGGTCGGCAGCGGTGACCTGGTGATCGGAGCCGACTCCCACACCTGCACCTACGGCGCGCTCGGCGCGTTTTCCACCGGAGTCGGCTCGACCGACATGGCTTACGGCATGGCGACGGGAACAGCTTGGTTCAAGGTCCCCTCCGCCATCAAATTTGTGCTGAAAAACAAGCCGGGCAAATGGGTCTCCGGCAAGGATATTATTCTCCACATTATCGGGATGATAGGCGTCAACGGCGCCCAGTACAAGTCAATGGAATTCACCGGCGACGGGCTCAGGCATCTCACGATGGACGACAGGCTCTGCATGGCGAACATGGCGATAGAGGCTGGCGCGAAAAACGGCATCTTCGAGGTTGATGAAAAGACCGAGGAATACGAGAAGGCTCACGGCCGCAAGGGCACGGTAGTCTACAAGGCCGACCCCGACGCCGAGTATGACAGGACTATCGAAATCGACCTTTCCGCAGTGAAGCCCACGGTTGCATTCCCCCATCTGCCTGAAAACACGAAAACCATCGACGAGGTCGGCGACATAAGGATAGACCAGGTCGTCATAGGCTCCTGCACCAACGGGAGGCTTGAGGATTTCGAGGTCGCCGCCGCTATAATGAAGGGCAAGAAGGTGCACAGGGACTGCCGCGTTCTGATAATCCCCGCCACGCAGGAAATCTACCTGCAGGCAATGAAGAAGGGGCTTCTTGAAATCTTCATCAGCGCCGGCTGCGCGGTTTCGACCCCCACCTGCGGCCCCTGCCTCGGCGGTCATATGGGCATACTCGCGAAGGGCGAGCGCGCCGTAGCGACGACGAACCGCAACTTTGTGGGGCGCATGGGGCACGTCGAGAGCGAGGTCTACCTCGCAAGCCCCGCGGTTGCCGCTGCGTCGGCGATAGCGGGCAAGATAGCTTCTCCGGACGAGATATAGGAGGCGGAAAAATGAACGTAAAAGGAAAAGCGATAAAATACGGGCACAACGTCGATACTGACGTCATAATCCCGGCAAGATACCTCAATACCACGGACGAGAAGGAGCTTGCCTCCCACTGCATGGAGGACCTCGACAAAACCTTCCCGAGCCGCGTCGCCGCGGCAAACGGAACCGTCATGATAGCTGGCAGGAATTTCGGCTGCGGCTCTTCGAGGGAGCACGCCCCCCTCGCAATCAAGGCCTCCGGAGTTTCCTGCGTCATAGCGGAGGATTTTGCGAGGATATTCTACCGCAACTCGATCAATATCGGCCTTCCCATAATCGAATCGCCCGAAGCCGTAGCGGGCATAGACGACGGCGACGAGGTCGAGGTGTATTTTGACGAGGGAATCGTCCGCAACGTGACGAAATCGAAGGAATTTAAAATAACGCCCTTCCCCCCGTTCCTTCAGGCCATCATCTCGGCAGGAGGCCTTCTCGCCGCCGCCGAAAAAAACGTGTTGAAGTAGGGGAACGGCAATGAATTATAAGATAGCGCTTGTAAAGGGCGACGGCATAGGACCGGAGATAATTGATTCGGCGGTAAAGGTGCTTGACCGCGTCGGCGCCAGATTCGGACACAGCTTCAGCTACACCGAGGTGCTCGCGGGCGGCTGCGCGATAGACGCGACCGGCATTCCGCTTCCAGAGGAAAGCGTCAGGACCTGCCTTGAAAGCGACAGCGTCATGCTCGGCGCGGTCGGCGGACCGAAGTGGGACACCCTGCCCGGGCAGCTCCGACCCGAAAAGGCCCTGCTCGGGCTTCGCAGCGCGATGAAGCTTTACGCGAACATCCGCCCTGCGGTCCTTCATAAGGCTCTCACCTCGGAGTGCCCGCTGAAAAGCAGCATTGCCGGAGAGGGCATAGACCTCATCATAGTCCGCGAGCTGACGGGCGGCATCTACTTTGGGGAAAACGGGCGCGGCACGGGCGAAATGGGCGCATACGCCTATGATACGGAGCTTTATTCTGTCGCGGAGATCGAGAGAATAGGCAGAATAGGCTTTGAAATGGCGATGAAGCGCCGTAAAAAGCTCACGAGCATAGACAAGGCGAATGTCCTCGAAAGCTCGAGGCTGTGGCGCGAGACCATGCACGCCCTTAAAGCCGAATACCCCGAGGTCGAGTACTCGGACATGCTTGTAGACAACGCCGCGATGCAGCTTGTGAGGAGGCCCTCGCAGTTCGACGTGGTGGTGACGAGCAACATGTTCGGCGACATACTTTCCGACGAGGCCTCTATGATAACCGGCTCCATCGGGCTTCTCCCATCCGCCTCGCTCGGAAGCGGAACGCTTGGGATGTACGAGCCCATACACGGCTCCGCCCCCGACATCGCCGGCAAGGGCGTGGCGAACCCGATAGCCACTATACTCTCCGCCGCGATGATGCTGCGCTTCTCCTTTAATCTCAGCAAAGAGGCGGACTGCGTTGAAAACGCGGTCGCTGCGGTCCTTGCGGAAGGCGCGAGAACTGCCGACATACTGGGAGAAAGCAGGTCGAAAGCCCTCGGTACCGCCGAAATGACTGAAAAAATACTTGAGAAGATATAAAACGACTAAATCTCCGGCCAAATGCTCCTGGCCGGAGATTTTTTTATTTTGGGCTTTTTACACCACTTCCGAATAGCTCCCGAGGTATTTGAACTTTTCGCAGAGGCTGTCAAGCTCCGCTATGAGCTGAGCGAACTGATTTGAATATACCGAGGTTTCCAGATCGAAGTAGAACATGAATTCAAAATCGCGGTCGGGCAGCGGTCGGCTTTCGAGCTTCACGAGATTTATGCCCAGCGCGTAAAATCTCGAAAGCACATTATACAGCGAACCGGGCTTGTGTGAAATTATCATCATTATGCTCGTCCTGTCCGCTCCCGCATATATTTCGAGCTTTTTGGAGATGCAGATGAATCTTGTGTAGTTGTTGCCGGTATCCTGCACTGACTCGGCGAGGCACTCGAGCCCGTATATCCCGGCGCAGGAGCGGGACGAGAGCGCCGCGACGTCTCCCCTTTCCGATTCAGCGACGAGCTTTGCGGCAGCGGCCGTGTTTTCGCAGACCGTCACCTTGACGTTCTTAAGAGTTGAAAGGAAGTTGCCGCACTGGTTAATCGCCTGCTCGTGCGAAAATATTTCCCTTATATCCCCGAGCTTCACGCCCTTTTTTGCGAGGAGGTTGTGATCCACCTTGAGCCTCACGCTCTTTACGATGCTGAAATTGTACTGCATCATGAGGTCGTAGATCCTGTTCACCGAGCCGGCCGTGCTGTTTTCGATGGGAAGTATGCCGTAGCGGCAAAGCCCCTTGTCTATGGCGGCGAAAACCCCCTCCCAGCTGCTGAAATACATTATGTTTGGTATTTTGAAGAGCTTTTCGCAGGCTATCTGCGAATAAGCCCCCTCCACGCCCTGGCAGGCGACCACCGCGCTGTCGGGAAACACCCTGTCGGTGCCCTCGATAGCTCCGTTTATTATCTCAAGAAGCCCGGAATATGAACCGATTATCCTTTTCTGGTACAGGCGGCTCAGCTCAAAAATCATCGGATACAGCGCCCCGATATAGCTTTTCATGCTTTCGTCCACCGAATCGCAAAGCTCCGCGAGCTTCGCGCGCTCGCGCGCGGAATCGAAAACGGGCAGCTTGTTTTCCATCTTGTACTTTGCGATGTTTTTGCAAATTTCCATTCTCTCGCAGAAGACTCTGACAAGCTCCCTGTCCGCCGCGTCTATCTGTTTTCTGTAATCTGTCAGGTCCATTTAAAGGCCTCCCTCATATTTTTTGCTTTCCAGCAGTGCGTCGTAAATGGCGATAGCTGCGGCGGCCTCGACGCAGGGCACCGCTCTCGGCACTATGCAGGGGTCGTGCCTGCCCTTTACCGTTAAAACGGTGTTTTCCATCCTCGAAAGGCTTACGCTTTTCTGCTCCCGGGATATAGAGGGCGTGGGCTTGAAAGCCGCGCGGAAAACAAGGGGCATGCCGGAGGTAATGCCGCCGAGTATGCCGCCGTGGTTGTTGCTCAGGGTGCGTATCCGCCTGCCGTCAGTTGCGAACGCATCGTTGTTTTCGCTTCCCCTGAGCGCCGCGCATTCGAAGCCGTTTCCGAACTCTATGCCCTTCACGGCGGGAATGCCGAATACCACGGACGCGATTCTGTTCTCCATGCCGTCGAACATCGGGTCTCCGAGCCCGGCGGGAAGCCCGAGCGCCGCGCACTCGATTATCCCTCCCACCGAGTCGCCCTTTGCTCCCGCGTCCTCAATAAGTTCTATCATCCTGTCCCCCTGTTCCTTGTCCAGAACAGGGAAAGCGTTTTTTCTGAGCTTCTTGAAGTCCTCTGCCCTGACTCCGGCCAGATCGAAGGACCTGTCGGATATTCCGCCGATTTTCAGGATATGGGCGGCAATTTCCACGCCCTCGGCCCTTAAAAACTGTATGAATATCCCTCCCGCTATGCAAAGCGGAGCCGTGAGCCTTCCCGAAAAGTGACCTCCCCCCCTGACGTCCTGCGCGCCGCCGTATTTTACGTTAGCGGTAAAATCGGCGTGCGAGGGGCGCGGAATATCAATGATTTCATTGTAATCCGAGGAGCGTGTGTCCGTATTCCCGATCACGGCGGCAAACGGGGCGCCGCAGGTTACTCCGTTCACTACTCCGGAAAGTATCTCGGGAACGTCCGCTTCCCTGCGCTTTGTTGAATAGCTGCTTTTTCCGGGCGAGCGCCTTTCGAGGAAGGCCTGAAGCTCTTCAAAATCTATCCTCAGCCCCGGGGGAAGCCCGTCTATGCAGACTCCTATGCCCCCCGAATGTGACTGACCGAAAATGGTCATCGTAAAGTTTTTCCCGTAAGTGGATGACATTCAGACGTCCCCTTTCAATACCCTGCCGCCGAGCGCGGCGAAATCCTCAAAAAAGCCGGGGTAGGACTTGTTTACCGCCTCGGCGTTTTTTATTGTAACTGGCTTCTCGCAGACTGTCGAAGCGATAGCCGCCATCATTGCTATCCTGTGGTCTCCGAAGGAGTCGACGATGCCGCCCGAAAGCCTTTTTCTGCCCCTGATAACGAGCCCGTCGCCGGTTTCCTCAATATCCGCGCCGAGTCCCGAAAGCGTTTTAAAAACCGTACTCAGCCTGTCGCTTTCCTTTATGCGGAGGCGCTGCGCGTTTTTTATCAGCGTTTCGCCCTCGGATACCGCGGCCACGACCGAGAGTATCGGAACTAAATCGGGGATATTTCCGGCGTCTATCTCCGTGCCCCGAAGCTTGCCTCGCCTCACGGTGCAGTCCTCTCCCGACAAACTGAGCTCGGCGCCGAATTCGGCCAGTATTTTCGCGACCGCCCTGTCCCCCTGAATGGAATCCGGCTTGAGCCCGACGCACCTTATCGGCAGCTCCCCTATCGCGCCCGCCGAGAGCCAGAACGCGGCGTTCGACCAGTCCCCCTCCACCTCGACTCTGCCGGGCGAAGAGTAGCCCGAGCCGCCCCGGACAATATACCTGCTTCCATCCGGCTTTATATGAACACCGAAGCTTTCCAGCGCCGAAAGCGTCATTGAAATGTAATCCCTCGACTCCGCCTCGCCTGAAAGCTCAATCACGCTTTCTCCCGAAACGAGCGGAAGCGCGAAAAGCAGCCCGCTTATATACTGCGACGATACGTTCCCCGGGAGCCGGAAGGTGCCGCTCCGGAGCCTGCCAGAGGATTTCACGGCAGCCTCGCCCATGCCCTCGAATCGGCAGCCCTGACATTCGAGCGCCTCCCGCAGGTGCGAAATCGGCCTTTGCGGCAGCCTCCCGGCGAGAAGGAAGGTGGCATCCGCGCCCAAAGCGCAGGCGACGGGCAGCATAAACCTGTATGTCGAGCCGCTTTCGCCGCAGTTCAGAACGGCTTTCACTGCAATATTTCCTCTGCTTATGGGAGTGACCTCGAAGCCGCCCAAAACGTCTTTAATCTTCGCTCCGAGAGCCTTCAGGCACTCCTTCGTGGCCTCTATGTCGTCGGAGCTCTCGCCGCAGCCGACAAAGGTCGTTTTATCGGACAGAGCCGAGCAAATAAGCAGCCTGTGCGCGCAGGACTTCGAGGCTATGGCCTTCACTAAGCCGCCAAGCTCCGAAGGAATCAACGTAATCTCCACGAAGCGCCCCCTATTCCGCGGTTCCGAGAGCGATAATTTCCTTAAGCTCCGCCATCGTGACCCGCATTAGCTCCGAGCATCCTATTTCTCTCGGAACGATGATCGTTATCGTGCCGCCGCCGCTCTTTTTGTCCGACAGGGCGGCCTTAAAAAGCTCCTCTGCCCCGAACCTCGTTCGCGTCGGCAGACCGTGCCGCCTTATCATCTCCAGAATATCGTCCCTGCACCCCTCGCCGCAAAGCCCCAGGCTGCACGCGGCTCTCGCCATCGCCGCCATTCCCGCGGCCACCGCGAAGCCGTGAGTTATCTCATAGGCGCTGCAAAGCTCGATTGCGTGTCCTATGGTATGCCCGAAGTTCAAAATGTTCCTGATACCGCCGTCCCGCTCGTCCTTGCACACGATGTCGCGCTTTATCGAAACGCAGCGTGCGATTATTTCCTCATACTGTTCCGTTACGGGCTGTTTCAGCCTTGCAAACAGCTCGCCGTCCGCAATAACGCCGTATTTTATCACTTCCGCGCAGCCCGCGCTTATCAAATCACCGCCGAGAGTGTCAAGCGCCGAATAGTCGCATATTACGAGATCCGGCTGATAAAAGGCTCCGGCCAGATTCTTCCCCGTGTCGAGATCGATCGCCGTTTTTCCCCCGACCGAGGAGTCAACGGCCGAAAGCAGCGTCGTCGGAATCTGCACAAGCCCTATGCCCCGCATGTATGACGCCGCCGCGAAGCCCGCGAGGTCCCCGACCACTCCCCCGCCGAGCGCGATTACGCAGTCCTTGCGGGTGAAGGCGTTTTCAGCGAGGAAATTGAGTATCGCTATAAAATTTCCCGCATTTTTAGACTTCTCGCCGCTCGCGACAATAAACTTACTTGTCTTGTAGCCTTCCCCCTGCAACGATTTCTCGACAGTATCCGCGTAAAGACGGTCCACGACATCGTCGGTGATGACAGCGGCCTTGCCGCCGCCCGCGGCGCTTCTGACATAGCTGCCCGAGTTTCCTAGCAGACCCTGACCTATGAGTATATCGTAGCGTTTGGAGGCGTCCACTCTTACCGTCCTCACCTTAAATCCACCTCCGCTTTTTTGGCTTTCCCCTCCGCCAGAAGCTGCACGAGCCTCTCCTCGTCGCCGCCTGCGAGCGCGTCCCTGTATTTTTTTACCGAATCAAGGAGGAAGTCAATTTCCTTTACAAGGTAATCCCTGTTTTCAATAAAAAGCTCCGCCCACATTTGCTCGTTAAGATATGCAACTCTCGTAAGGTCCTTGTAGCTTCCTGCCGAAAAACCCTTGTGAGCAGTAGCTGTCGGGCTTTTTATATAGGCGTTCGACACCACATGCGCCATCTGGGAGGTGAAGGCTATCATTTCGTCATGCTTCTCCGCTGTCGTTACTGTAAAGCTTCCAAACTTTACAGGTTTCAGCAGCTCCGACACCCCGTTTACGAGTGCCATATCGTCGAAACGCGGCGGTACGATAATCATCGAAGCCCTGTTGAACATCGTTGCGGTGCTGTGCTTGAAGCCGGAGTTCTGGGTGCCCGCCATGGGATGCCCGCCGAAGAATTTAAAGCCGTATTCTTCGGCAAGAGCGAAGCCGATTTTGCAGATTTCGCGCTTGATTCCGCAGCAGTCGACCACCGTAGTCTCCTTTGAGAATAAATGGGCCTTGCTTTTCAGGTATTCGATAGCGTCCTTCGGGTAGAGTGCGATAATGATTAGGTCGCAGCCGCCGATATTGTCGTCGCTAAGCTCGCCATCGACAGCGCCGGAGAGCCCCGCGAAGCCGAGCATTGTCTTGTCCCTGTCATAGGCCAGAACCGTATGTCCGCCGGCGCTCTTATAGGCCTTGGCAAAGGACCCTCCTATAAGCCCCAGTCCAGCTATTCCTATTCTCACTGCCTTACCACCTCAAGTATCTTCCCTACGCGTTCGGATACGTCCCTGAACTGCTCCGGAGTCAGTGACTGCGCCCCGTCGCAGAGCGCGTGCGGGGGATCGTTGTGGACCTCTATCATAATTCCGTCCGCGCCTGCCGCGGCGGCCGCCATCGCCATTGGCTTTACAAGCCTCGCTATACCCGTCGCGTGGCTGGGATCAACGACTATCGGAAGATGCGTAAGCTCACGGAGCATGGGTACGGCCGACAAATCGAGAGTGTTCCGCGTGTAGGTCTCGAAGGTTCTTATGCCTCGTTCGCAGAGTATGACGTCGTTGTTGCCGCCCGCCATGATGTATTCCGCGCTCATAAGAAGCTCCTTAAGGTTATTCGCGAGCCCCCGCTTCAAAAGTATCGGCTTTCTGGTTTTGCCGAGCTCCTTCAGGAGCTCGAAATTCTGCATGTTTCGCGCCCCCACCTGAATAATATCAACCTTTTCGAAGAGCGGCAAATGGTTTGCATCCATAATTTCGGTGATTATGGGCATTCCCGTCTTTTCTTTTGCCATAAGGAGGAGCTCAAGCCCCTCTGCTCGAAGGCCCTGGAAGTCGTAGGGGGATGTGCGGGGCTTGAAAGCGCCGCCTCGAAGTATGGAGGCGCCGGCCGCTTTGACCTTTTCCGCTATTTCCATGATCTGCTCGGGCGACTCGACCGAGCAGGGTCCCGCGATGAGCTGGAAGTTACCGCCGCCGATTTTGATGCCGCCGACGTCGACCACCGAATCCTCCGGATGGAACTTTCTGTTCGCGCTTTTGAAGGGCTCGCTTATGCGCTTCACCGACTCGATGATGTCGAGGTCCTGAAGCATGTCGATGTCTATCTTGCTGGTATCGCCTATCAGACCCATGACGGTATAATACTTGCCCTCCGAAATATGAACGTCTAAGCCCTGGCTTTTGAACCATGTGCAAAGGTTTTCAATCTGTTGTTTGCTTACTCCCTGTTTCAGTACGGCTATCATGACTATTCCTCCTGTAAGAAATAATAAGAGCCCCGCAGTGACTTCACTGCGAGGCTCACGTAATTCTTGTAAAACCGGGTATACAATTTACGTTTTAAGCAGCAAAAATCACTTTTACTTTGTCATAAATAAAGTAAAAGTAAAAGTAATAAAAAGCTGCGAATACCGACTTCATTGTAACCCTCCGTCTTATTTTAGCTAATTATAATGTTAATATTCGTTTTTGTCAACGAATAATTGAAAATTAGCTTGATTTTTTTACCAAGGCGAAGGAGAACTCTGCGCTGACGCTGAGCTTTCCGTTCACATAGCCCTTCCCGCTTGCCCAGTAAAACGGAGCCTTGGATTTAATGATAGCGCACTCGGTTTTTATGGTATCCCCGACGGTAACGGGATTTTTGAACCTGACGTTGTCAAGACCGGTCAAAAACGTCCCCACCTCGCCCTCAATGTCGGAAGCGAGCAGGACGCAGGCGGACTGGGCGAGTATCTCGCAGAGTATGACCCCGGGGACGACGGGATTTCCCGGGAAGTGCCCCTTGAGAAACCACTCCTCGCCTGTTATCGTCTTTTCTCCGTACGCCGTGCCGTCCTTAAGCTCAGCCCTGTCCACAAGGAGCATATTGTCCCTGTGCGGGAGTATTTTCATTATCTCTTCACGGTCCATTTTCCTACACCTTTCTGAAGGCCAGGCAGGCGTTATGCCCGCCGAAGCCGAAGGATGTCGAAAGAGCCAGCTCGAGCTCGGTTTTTACCGCGGTGTTCGGTGTGTAATTCAGGTCGCAGTCCTCGTCCGGCACAAGATAGTTGATGGTCGGGGGTACGATGCCGTTTTTAAGCGCGAGAACGGCCGCAATCGCCTCCACGGCGCCCGCGGCGCCCAGCATATGCCCTGTCATTGATTTTGTGGAGCTGATATGCAGAAGCCTCGCCTTATCCTCTCCGAATGCGTTTTTGATTGCGGCCGTCTCCGTTTTATCGTTCAGCTTTGTGCCTGTTCCGTGCGCGTTAATATAGGTTTTCGATGCGTCGAATTCAAGCCCCCGGAGCGAATCGGAAATAGACCTGGCCGTCTCCCTCGCTTCGGGATCGGGCGCCGTCACATGGTACGCGTCGCAGGTCGAGCCGTAGCCGCAGATTTCGGCGTATATTTTGGCCCCGCGCTTCATCGCGTGTCCGTATTCCTCAAGTATCAGAGCGCCTGCACCCTCGCCGATAACGAAGCCCTCTCTCCTTTTGTCGAAAGGAATAGACGCCGCGTTCTTGTCCTGAGAAGGGCTGATTGCAAGCGCGTTGCCGAAGCCGGCGATTGCAAGCGGGATTATAGGCGCTTCGCTCCCTCCGCTGATCATCGCCTTGGCGTAGCCGTGCTTTATCGCCCTGTAAGCCTCGCCTATGGAACTGGAGGCGGAAGCGCAGGCGGTGGTTACCGAAAAGCAGGGGCCCTTCGCTCCGAATCTTATCGCAATATTCCCTGCGGCGATGTTGCTTATCATCTTCGGTATAAAAAGCGGAGACACCTTTCTGGCTCCTCCGGTGAGGAGAGCCTCATGCTCCGTGCAGAAGGTCTTAAATCCGCCTATGCCCGAGCCGAAGTAAACCCCTATATCCTCACCCGCTATTTTCCCCTCGAGCCCGCTGTCCGCCATAGCCTCCTGCGCCGCGGCAAGGGCGTACAGGGTGTAGGCGTCGTTTTTCCTGATAAGGGTTTTATCGAGACAGTCCTCGGGCTTGAAGCCTTTCAGCTCCGCGGCGAGTTTGTGCTTGAATGGTGTGGTGTCGAAATAGGAAATATTGTCCACACCGTTGACGCCGTTGACAAGGTTTTCCCAAAATGTTTTTGTATCATTTCCGACTGGAGTCAGCGCTCCGATGCCGGTTATGACGACTCTGTTCATGAACGCCTCGTTTCCATGCCTTCATAGGCATCTAAAATGATTGATTTGCGAAATAACCGATCACATCGCGAGTCCGCCGTCTATGCGGATTACCTCGCCCGTAATGTAGTCGGAGCTCTTAGACGCGAGAAACAGCGCAAGCTCCGCGACCTCCTCCGGAAGCCCCATCCTGCCCATCGGAATGCTGCCGACGAACGGGTTTTCCTCGGTGAACGCCGCCGTCATATCCGTTCTGATGAAGCCGGGCGCAATCGCGTTGCAGCATACGCCCCTTGACGCAAGCTCCTTGGCCACAGTCTTGGTAAGGCCGATAAGGCCCGCCTTTGAGGCCGAATAATTTGCCTGGCCCGGGTTGCCGATAAGGCCCGATATCGAGCTGATATTTATTATCTTTCCCGACCTCTGCTTTGCGAAAACGGGATAAACCTGCTTTATGGCGTTGAACGCGCCTTTCAGGTTGACGCTTATCACGTCGTCGAAGTCCTGCTCCCGCATTGCAAGCATGAGCTTATCCTTCGTAATCCCCGCGTTGTTTACAAGGATGTCGACGGTGCCGAAATCCTTTATTATTTGTTTGAAGGCCGAGGCGGTTTCCTCAAGGCTTGCGACGTTGCACTTATAGGCGTTTGCCTTTACTCCGGAGGAAATCAGCTTTTCCTTGAGCTCCGCGGCTTTATCCTCGCTGCCGGAGTAAATGAAGGCGATATTCGCTCCGTTAGCCGCGAATTTTTCGCATATGGCGCGGCCTATGCCTCTGGAGCCGCCCGTAATAACCGCTGTTTTGTCCTTAAGCACTTTTTAGCTCCTTTGCAAGCGAAACGGCGCTTTCAAAGTTATCCACGGAATACGCACCCACCTCGGGTGCAATGCGTTTGATAAGCTTTTGAAGCACGTTGCCCGCTCCCGTTTCAATGAAAGTGTCAATGCCGTTTGCCACCATGTCCGAAATGATCGAATCCCACTTCACGGGATGGTTAATCTGCTTCTCCATGAGAGCCCTGACGTCCTCTCCGTAGGGCAGAGCGGTCACGTTCGAGTACGCGGTGATCACTGGCTTCTCTATTTTGACCTGCCTTAAAAACCTTCCGAATTTTTGTGACGCGCCGTCCATAAAGGGCGAGTGGAAGCCGCCGCTGACCGATAGCGGCATAGCCTTGCCCCCCGCCTCGGACACGTCCTTTCTGAAAAGCTCAAGCTCATCCTTAAGCCCCGCCACGACGAGCTGTCCGGGCGAGTTATAGTTTACAGGGAACACCTTCCTGTATCTTTTGCAGAGCTCCTCGACCTGGCTGTTTTCGAGCTTAAGCACCGCCATCATGGACGCCGGCATTTTTTCACACTCCGCTCCCATAAGCTCTCCTCTGCGGCAGGCTATTTTAAAGCCGTCGATGTATGAAAAGGCCTTTGAAAACGAAAGCGCCGGAAGCTCGCCGAGTGAAAAGCCCGCCACCGCCTCTGGCTCCACGCCGTTTTCGTAGAGCGTGATTGCGGCCGCGATGTCCGCGAGGTACAGGCAGGGCTGGGTGTTTCTCGTATTTTTTAGGGTCTCGTCATCGCCCTCGAAGCACTGTTCGAGCGTGCCCTTGCGATAGGCTTCCGCGCTGTCGAACAGCTCCCTTACCGAGGAGCAGTTATCGTAGAAGCTTTTGCCCATACCGGCGTACTGGGCGCCCTGGCCCGAAAAGACAAACGCTATTTTACCCATGAGGACGCCTCCTTCAGCAGCTTTTCAGTCTCTTCAAATATCTCCTTAATTATCTCGGCCGCGGGCTGCTCTCTGTTCACGAGTCCCGCTATCTGACCCGCGAGGAAGCAGCCGTCCTGCTTGTCGCCTTCCACGGCGGCCTTGCGCAGGGCGCCGACGCCGAGATTTGCGACGGACTCCGCCGTTGCCTCCGGGGCATATTCTTCCTTAATGAAGTTTCTCGTAAAATTATTTTTTATGCTCCTGCAGGTATTGCCGCCGAAGCGCCTGCCGGTCGTGACGGTGGATATGTCCCCGGCCTTCAGGACCATTTCCTTGTAGTTCGGATGCACGGAGCACTCCGTCGCCACAAGGAACCTCGTGCCGAGCTGCACTCCGCAGGCTCCGAGCATAAAGCTCGCCGCTACCCCGCGCCCGTCGGCGATACCGCCCGCAGCTATAACTGGGATGCTCACGGCGTCGCGCACCTGCGGCACGATCGTCATCGTGGTGAGCTCGCCGATGTGCCCGCCGGACTCCTCGCCTTCGGCTATAACCGCCGCGGCTCCGTACTTCTCGACCCTTTTTGCCATGGCGACGGACGCCACGACCGGAATCACCTTAATGCCGGCGCTTATCCAGCGCTCCATATACTTTGAGGGGTTGCCCGCGCCCGTGGTTACGACCGCGACCTTCTCCTCAGCCACTATCTCGGCCACCTCGTCGGCGTAGGGGCTCATCAGCATGATATTGACACCGAAGGGCCTGCTCGTAAGCCTCCTCGCAGTTTCTATCTGTCCTTTGAGGTACTCTGCGTTCGCGTTCATCGCGGATATGATGCCGAGTCCGCCGCCCTCGGATACCGCCGCCGCAAGCCTTCCGTCGGCGATCCAGGCCATACCGCCCTGAAATATCGGGTATTTGATCCCTAGCATTTCGCAAATCGGGGATGCTATCATAAAAACCTCCACTCGTTCCGCGTGAAGCTCCCGGGCAGCCCTGCGGTAAATCAGGGCCGCGGAAGCGCCGCGCGGGCCGCCTTTTTCGTCGTGGCGGCAGACCTCATGATATTGATAAGCGAAAACTTATTATTTTAGCTTTGACTCGACAAGGTTTACAAGATCGCCTATGCTCACGAGTGAAGAATCCACCTCAAGCTCGATGCTGAATTCATCCTCGATGTTCATAACCAGCTCGGTAACGTCGAGGGAATCAATGCCGAGATCGGCAAACTTTGTGTCGGTTGTAAGTGTCGAGGCGTCGCAGTTGATTTTGTCGGCGATGATCTGGCTTACTTTTTCGAATACCATAACTATTCTCCTTAAAGATATATAATGAGTCGCAATGCCGCGTTTACGGCGGCCCTACCACTTCAAAAGGCAGGAAGCGTTCGACAGCCCGGCTCCGAAGGCCGTGAGTATCAGATTGTCCCCGCGCTTTAAAAGTCCTTTTCTGTTCAGCTCGTCGAGAGCGATGGGAACGCTGGCGGACGACGTGTTTCCGTATTCCTGAATATTCACATAAAACTTTTTGATGGGAATGCGGAGTCTCATGCAGGCGAGGTCGATTATTCTCTTGTTTGCCTGGTGCGGGACCACATAAGCTACATCGTCCGCCGTAAGCTTATTGTCCTGCATCAGCTTGGTTATGTCGGCGCACATGGCGTTGACCGCGTATTTGAAGGTTTCCTGTCCCTGCATTTGTATAAAGGGTTTTTCGGACTCCAGCGTTGAATACGGAGAAGCCCCTGCGTAGGCGGGAATCCTTATTACCTCGTCATTGCCCTTCGTAGACAGTACCGAGTCCACATAGCCCTCTCCGGAGGCGAGCAATGCGGCTCCCGCTCCGTCCCCGAAGATCACGCAGGTACCTCTGTCCTGCCAGTCAAGCACCTTGCTCAGGCGCTCCGCGCCGATTACCAGGGCCTTTCTCACCTTGCCCCGCGCGAAATAACCGGCCGCGGTTTCGAGCAGGAACAAAAAAGCCGAGCAGGCGGAGTTGATATCATAGGCGGGGCAGCTTGCCCCCAGCATTTTCTGCACCACGCATGCAAGCGCGGGGGAAGAGAGATCGCCGCTTACGGTGGAACAGATTATCAGGTCAAGGTCCTCCGGAGTGCAGCCGCCGTTTTCAAGCGCCCTGAGCGCAGCCTGATACGCCAGGTCGGCGGTCGTCTCGCCTGTGCAAATATGCCTTCTCTGGACACCCACGCGCTGCCTTATCCACTCGTCGTTGGTATCGAGCGTTTTGGAGAGGTCGTCGTTAGTGACGATATTTGGGGGTACATACATTCCGGTACCGATAATAGAAAAAGTCATTTCAGCCTCCGAATTTCTGCCTTCAACCTATTAGTACCACTTTTTTTGATTTGGTTACAAAAAAAGAAAATTTTTCTGATAATATTTTCTGCCGCCTGAACTTCAGGCATACCGTAGCGTTGAGCAAATTATTTAAGTCTTTTTGTAACCTTTCGCTATGAAGAGGCACTAAGTGTGTGGTATAATACCTGCAGAGCGGATAATATACCCGCGCATGCGCCCTCTCCGTGGGCGCGCGCTTGAAGTAATGCCGTTCTGCGGTTCCGGACCTTCGGGCCGGAACCGCAGAACACGGCGTAGTCAAGCGTCACTCGGGAGTATGGAGGCGATGCGGTGAAGGAATTTGAGGAAATATACAGGGAGTTTTCGCCCAGGATTTTTTCATTTTTGTATAAGCTCTGCAGGGATTATTCCCTGACCGAGGAGCTTACTCAGGAGACCTTTCTCCAGGCCTTCAAAAGCTTCCACAAATTCAAAGGCAGGTGCGGGATTGCAACCTGGCTTACCGCGATAGCCAAGTACACTTTTTACCATTATCTCAGAAAAAACAAGCTCGGCGTCGAGGCTATCAGCATTGAGCATCTGACCGACACCTACTGTTCAAACACGCTGGGAGATCCCGAGAGCGAGCTCAAAAAGAAAATGGTCGGGGAAGCCATACGCAGAATAGTAAACGACATACCGGAAAAATACCGCGACGTGGTCATACTCAGGATATACGGCGAGATGCCGTTCTCTCAGGTAGCCGAGGCGCTCGGCATTACGGAAAGCTCAGCAAAGGTCATATTTTTCCGGGCGAAAAAAATGCTTATGGAGGAGATAAAAAGTGAGTTTGAATTGTGATATCGTAATGGACTGCGTCGCCATATACAAGGACGGGCTTGCCAGCGAGGGCACAAAAAAAGCGGTGGAGGCTCACCTCAAGGAGTGTCCCGGCTGCAGAAAATACTACAAGCAGTACGACTCCATAAACAATTTCTCCGTAAAAAGCCAGGATTCCGAGCTTTATGACGACGCTACGGCCAAATTTGCCGCCATTTCCGCCGCCCTGAATGCCAGAAGGAATTTTTTTGCGGCCTGCTTTGCGATCTTCGCCGCCATAACTGTTTTTTCTCTGATCTTCACTATAATAACCGGCCGGAAGGCGAAAGAATAAAAGCGGAAGAAGCAAAGCGCGGGAGTGCCTCAAAACAGCTTGAGACACTCCCGCGCTTATATATGATCCTCTCCCAATGGCGTGTGTTAGCTAGATAAACAGGTTTACATTGGACTCCTCGGCGTCTCCGAGGTAAGCTCCGACGCCGCCCAGCTCGACGCCGTCAATAAGCTCCTCCCTCCTTATGCCCATCACGTCCATGCTCATCGTGCAGGCGACTATCTTCACACCGTTCGACATGGCCTTTTTCACGAGATCCTCAAGGCTGTCGATGTTCTTGTCCTTCATAACCTTTTTCATCATCGCGGTGCCGAGTCCGCCCATGTTCATCTTTGAAAGCTTCAGCTTTCCCATTCCGCGAGGCATCATTCCTCCGAACATGCTTTCGATCATCGACTTTTTTACATTCTGCTTTTCCGGCTTTCTCAGGACGTTGAGCCCCCAGAAGGTAAAGAACATGGTCACGGGCCTTCCCATGGCCGCGGCTCCGTTTGCAATTATGAACGATGCCAGGACCTTGTCGAGGTCGCCGCTGAACACTATGATAGTCTTGCCCTCCGGGTCCTGCTTTGCCGTTTCGGGCTTAACGCTTCCGGAACCCTTTTTGATAGTCGCGACGTAGTCGGAGCCCTTTCGCTCGTTGGAGAGCAGCGTGTTGCCGGTCCGCCTCGTCCACGCCCCTATGTCGCGCGCGAAGCCCGGGTCTGATGCCGAAACCTCGACTATCTCGCCGTCCTTCATGCCCTTCATGGTCTCGAATACCTTCATCAGCGGCCCGGGGCACTGCATACCGCTGCAGTCTATGCGCATCGAGGCGCTCGGAGTTTCCTTGACTGCGTTTCCGCTGTCCTCAACCTGCTTTGGGGCTTCCCCCGAGGCTATATCCCTGTAATGCGTGGACATATAGAAGCGCGTCCCGCCCGGATAGATCTTTACGTTCTTAAATCCGTTCTGCATAAGGATTCGCGCGGCGTTGTAAGCCCGCACGCCTATGGCGCAGAACACGTTGACCTCTTTGTTCTTATCGATCTCGTTCAGTCTTGACCTTAGCTGACCCAGCGGAATACCCACGGAGCCCGGCACCGAGTACGCGACCCTCTCGATTTCCTCGCGGACGTCGAGAATGAAGGCGTCGGGGTTCTTCTCCACGGAATCCCAGTCGGAAAACACCGCCTTTCCCGTAAGGATATTCTCCGCCACGAAACCCGCCATGTTCACGGGGTCCTTGGCCGAGGAATAGGGCGGGGCGTAGGCAAGCTCCAGCTCCTTCAGATCAAAAACGCTTCCCCCCAGCCTTATCGTGACGGCTATCGTGTCTATGCGCTTATCCACGCCGTCGCGTCCCACTATCTGCGCGCCGTAAATCTTTTTTCCGTCCATTGAGAAGAGTATTTTCAATGCGAGAGGCGTCGCGCCCGGATAGTAGCTGGCGTGGGAGTTTTGGATGATGATGGCTCTTTCGTAGTCCTTTCCCTTTACGAGTCCGCGATTTAAAAGAGTCTTTTCATTTGCTCCGGTGGACGCGGCGGTAAGGTCAAACACCTTCGCAACCGAGGTCCCCTGGGTGCCGTTGTATTTTTCATCCGCCCCCATAATATTGTCGGCGGCGATGCGCCCCTGCTTGTTGGCAGGTCCGGCGAGCGGTCTCATCACCGCGCTGCCGTCCCAGAAGTCCTTAACCTGAATCACGTCGCCCACGGCGTAAATATCCGGGTCTGATGTCCTGAGGAATTCGTCCGTGACGATCCCGCCCTGTCCGTTGCGCTCCAGTCCCGCCGAGGCGGCGAGCTCACCGTTCGGCCTTACGCCGATCGAAAGCAGCACGAGGTCCGTCTCGATATCCCTTCCGTCTGAAAGGTGAATAATCAGCTTATCGTTTTCCTCCCTGAAGGACTCGACTCCGCAGCCCAGGCAGATTTCCACCCCGTTCTGCTCGATGTTTTCATGCAAAAGCTGCGCCATCTCGGCGTCGATCGGCGTGAATACCTGCTCCGCCTTTTCGACTATCGTGACCTTCAGGCCCGCGATATGCAGGTTTTCCGCCATTTCAAGCCCGATAAAGCCCCCGCCGACCACGACGGCGCTCTTCGGCTTCTTTTCCGCAATATAATTTCTGACCCTGTCGGTATCCGGCACCGTCCAGAGGTTCATGATCTTCGGGGAATCGATTCCCGGGATCTTCGGCCTCAGCGGGGACGAACCCGTCGAAAGCACAAGGGTGTCGTAGCCTTCCTCGTAGATTTCGCCGGAATCGACCCGTTTCACCTTAACCGTCTTGGCGGCGCGGTCTATCGAAACGACCTCCTGCTTCACGCGCACGTCGATATTGTACTTCACCTTCATCGCGTCGGGCGTGAGCAGCAGGAGAGCGCTTCTCGATTTTATTACGTTTCCGATATGGTAGGGGAGTCCGCAGTTTGCGTAGGAAATATACTCCCCGCGTTCAAAAACTATGATTTCTGCGCTTTCGTCCAGTCTGCGCAGCCTTGCGGCGGTGCTTGCCCCTCCGGCGACCCCGCCTACTATCAATATCTTCTTGCCCATTTTATTTCCTCCTGTCAAATCGCGCATTTTTCTTTTAGTATTATATCCAGGACTGCGTTTTGTTACTGTAACTTCGTCACAAAGAAGCCTTAACGGCAAATTAGTCTTGCATATAAAATAATACAATTATATAATTTAGAATGGGAGCGAATAGACATTCCGTCTTGATCGGTAACAGTGATTTGCGGGATCTGACATGCTTTGCTTCCCGCGGAAACGGAGCGAAATGGGATACTTTTCTTACTATAATACTTTAAGGGACGGCTCCAGAAAGGCGATACTGGGAGGCCGGGTGTTTCAGGGCGAGAAGCGCGAGCTTTTCAAAAACGAGGTTCTTAATTCGACTATTATAAGAACCCACCTCTCTCTCTATCTGGTTCTGATTATCCAGATCATAAACTACACTTACAATCTCACCGCCGAGCAGCACGCTCAGTGCCTCTTTGCCATCAGGAACGGCACCATAAGTTACAGCGTAGTGTGCGCAGTTTACGCCGCTGTTTTTATATGCATAAGGAACAGGCACCCCGGCAGGGCGTTTAAGTATTTTGCCGTCAGGAGCTTCTGGGCTCTGATGCTTCTGTGCTCTCTGTGGTTTACATACGCAAACTTCGTCGAGGAGAGGACCGCCGCTTACAACATCACGCTAATGGTCCTTGCGCTCTCGGTGATACCCGTTTTTTCGCTGAGCGAAGTGCTGGCCTTTCTCCTGCCATATATGGCGGTCAATATTGCCATGGGTCTTTATCTGAAGGTTCCCCACTATTTCATTCAGCAGATTCTGATCCTGATGGGCATCAATATTTTCGCTTCCCAGACCCAGTATGTGTCCTACATGAACGTTTTTACCGAGCGCCAGCATCTGCACGAGAAAAACGACCGTTTGGAAAAGCTTTCCGAAACCGATCCGGTAACCGGGCTTCTGAACCGCCGCGGCATCGCCAGCCATCTTCATGAATATGAGCACTATTACAGGTATTCACGCGAATATATCTGCGTTCTCATGCTCGGAATAGACCATTTTAGGGATTACAACATGCTCCGTGAAACCAGCGACAGCTGCCTTGTCCGTGTCGCGGAGAGCATAAGGGCCTGCGCCCGCCAGAGCACCGATGCGGTCGCGCTTGTGGGCGACGGCGATTTTCTGATCATAAGCGACACGAAAAACGAGGGTGCCATCTCCTTCGCTTTGAGAATAAAACGCAGCGTTGAAGCGCTGAAAATAGTGCCCGACGAGAAGCGCCCGCAAATTACGGTAAGCATCGGCGTCGCGTCGCCGGAAAAGAGCGACGATTTCCGCAGGGATGAAAGCCCCGTCCCCGAGCTTATCCGCAAGGCGGACGAGCAGCTTTCAAACGCCAGGCTCTGCGGCAAAAACTGCGTTTCCAGCGGCGACGTTATCTTCCGCTGACGGCTAAAAAACATATGCTCTGGGAGACGGCGCAGCCGTCTCCCCAAATTTTTGTGCGTTTACTTAAATCAGGTTATATACAAAATGCTCAAAGCGTGCTACAATTTTTAAAATAATCGATAAATTTGGGAGTCAATTAATAAGCGATGATTAGAATAGGTCTTGATGTGGGCTCCACTACGCTTAAATGCGTTGTGCTTAACGAAGCCGGCGAAGTGATATACAATAAATACGAGCGCCATTTTTCCCAGATAGCGGAAAAGACCGCCTCGATGCTTGAAGGCATAGTTCTCGAATTTCCCGGAGAGGAAGCCGACCTCTGCGTTTCCGGCTCCGCGGGCATGGGCTTTGCCGAGCAGATGGGGCTTAACTTCATGCAGGAAGTATACGCGACGAGAATAGCGGTGAAGAAGCTCGAACCCGAAACGGATGTCGTTATCGAGCTCGGAGGCGAGGACGCAAAGATACTTTTTGTCACGGGCGCCATGGAGGTACGCATGAACGGCACCTGCGCCGGCGGCACCGGGGCTTTCGTCGATCAGATGTCCACCCTCCTCAATATAACGCCGGGCGAAATGAACGAGCTCTCGAAGGAGCATACCAAGATATACAGCATCGCCTCGCGCTGCGGCGTGTTTGCGAAATCGGACATACAGCCCCTTCTTAACCAGGGCGCGCAGAAATCGGACATTTCGGCCAGCATATTCGTCGCCGTCGTCAACCAGACCATCGCGGGGCTGGCGCAGGGACGCCGTATCCGCGGCAACGTCCTGTACCTCGGCGGTCCCCTGACCTATCTCTCCGAACTGAGGCGGTTTTTCGACAGGGCGCTTGATTTAAACGGAAAATGTCCTGAAAACTCGCTGTATTTCGTCGCTATCGGCGCGGCCCTGTGCGGGGGCGGCTCCGCCGTGAATCTTGAGGAGACGGTGGATAAAATCAGGAACTATTCGGCGGGAGGAAGCTTTAAAAGCCTGGCTCCCCTTTTCAGCGACGAATCAGAATACGCCGAGTTCAGGCTCCGCCACAAGAGCGGGGAGCCCGTGAAGACTTACGCTCTTGCGGATGGGGAAAAGGCTTATCTCGGCATAGACGCGGGCTCCACAACGGTCAAGCTCGTGCTGCTTAACGAAAACGAGGAGCTCGTATGGTCGAGGTACCAGCCGAACAGCGGCAATCCGGTACCCATCGTCCGAGCCTTTCTCACCGAGATGTACGAAAAGTTCCCTAACGTGAATATAATCTCCTCGGCCGCCACCGGCTACGGCGAGGAGATCATCAAAAACGCCTTTCATATCGATATGGGCGTGGTGGAAACGATCGCCCACTTCTCCGCCGCGAAAAAATTCGACCCGTTGGTTGATTTCATTATTGATATCGGCGGACAGGATATAAAATGCTTCAAGATAAGGAACGGCGCCATCGACAATATCTTCCTCAACGAGGCCTGCTCCTCCGGCTGCGGCTCCTTCCTCCAGACCTTTGCTGGCGCTCTCGGCTACTCGATAGAGGAATTCGCCGGCATGGGCATATTCGCTGACAAGCCCGTCGACCTCGGCTCGCGCTGCACGGTCTTTATGAACTCCTCTGTCAAGCAGGCCCAGAAGGACGGTGCGAGCATTGAGAACATCTCCGCGGGGCTTTCGATAAGCGTGGTGAAGAACGCTCTTTATAAGGTCATACGCGTCGCGAACGCGGATTCCCTCGGCAAGCACGTCGTGGTGCAGGGCGGGACCTTTTTGAACGACGCGGTGCTCCGCGCCTTTGAGCTGGAAATCGGCGGAAGAGTCACGAGGCCCCCGATTTCAGGTCTTATGGGCGCTTTCGGCGCCGCTCTCTACTCGAAGAGAAACGCTCCCGCAAGGAGCTCGATAATAAGCGCAGAACGTCTCGGAAGCTTCAGGCACGAGGTAAAGGCGATAAACTGCAAAGGCTGCCAGAATAATTGCTGCCTCACGGTCAATACCTTTGACGACGGCAGCCGCTTTATCGGCGGAAACCGCTGCGAAAAGCCACTCGACATCAAAAGCAGCGCCGAAAAATACAACCTTTTCGACTACAAGAAGGAGCTTCTCCGTTCTTACGCTCCCTTCAGGGGCAAAAGGGAAACAATAGGCATTCCTATGGGCCTCAATATGTTTGAGCTCTACCCCTTCTGGCACACCTTCTTCAAATCCCTGGGCTTCGGAGTGACAGCCTCCCCCGAATCGACGCGCAAGCTCTATTACAAGGGACAGCATTCCATTCCCTCTGATACGGTATGCTACCCCGCCAAG
Organism: Clostridiales bacterium; assembly: GCA_029268065.1. GTDB lineage: Bacteria > Bacillota > Clostridia > Oscillospirales > Oscillospiraceae > DUPK01. The sequence continues at coordinate 51,678 of JAJUHC010000017.1, forward strand.
ATAATTCACGGGCATATCGAGGAGCTGCTCGAGTCGGGAGCCGACGCCATATTCTATCCCTGCATGAGCTACAACCTGGACGAGGGCATCAGCGACAACCATTACAACTGTCCGGTCGTCGCGTATTACCCGGAGGTCATCGGGGCGAACGTGGAGGCGCTCGGGAAAACCAGGTATATTTACGACTATCTTGGCCTTCACCGCAGAAAGGACTTTCCGAAAAAGGTTCACGCCGTGCTGGAGCGCGAGTTCGGAAAAATCCCGCTTGCGGAGGTCAAGAAGGCCGCCGACCTTGCGTTTGAGGAATATTACTGTTTCCTGTCAAGAATAAGGGCAAAGGGCAAGGAGTATCTCGCTCTCGCAAGGAGCAAAGGCATGCCTGTAATAGTGCTCTGCGGACGTCCCTATCATCTCGATCCGGAAATAAACCACGGCATCGACAAGCTTGTCTGCGACTGCGGGGCCGTCCTCATAACCGAGGACTCCGTAAGCGACGAGGTAGGCACCTTTGCCACCACGGTGCTGAACCAGTGGACCTACCACGCAAGGCTCTACGCCGCCGCCAAATATGTTGCGGACTCCGGAGACCCCGACCTCAACCTTGTCCAGCTCGTATCCTTCGGCTGCGGCGTTGACGCCATCACTACCGACGAGGTTAGAAAGATACTGGAGTCGAAGGGCAAAATATATACTCAGATAAAAATAGACGAAATAACCAACCTTGGCGCGGTCAAGATACGGCTTCGCAGCCTGTTTGCCGCCATCGAGCAGCAAAAGAGGGAGAAAATTGATAGATAATTCCGGCAGAATCGAATTTACGCGGGAAATGAAATCAAAATACAAGATACTTTTCCCGAACATGGCCGACTTTCATTTCCGTATACTTCAGAAGGTCCTGCAGAGCTACGGCTATGATATTGAGCTTCTGACAAACACGGATATGAAGGTCATAAACGAAGGGCTCAAGTACGTACACAACGACACCTGCTACCCCGCTCTTCTCACCATCGGCCAGCTTCTCAGCGCGCTTCAGAGCGGGAAGTACGACGTTGACAGGACGGCGGTCGTCATGTCGCAGACCGGCGGCGGCTGCAGGGCCTCAAACTATATACATCTTCTGCGCAAGGCGCTGAAAAACGCGGGAATGGGGCAGGTGCCGGTCATCTCGGTGAATCTCGCCGGCCTCGAGAAAAACAGCGGCTTCAAAATAAGCATTCCCCTGCTGAGGCGCAGCCTTGCGGCGCTCGCCTACGGCGACCTTCTTATGCTCCTAAACAACCAGACCAAGCCTTATGAGCTTAACAAGGGCGAAAGCCTTGAGAACACCATGAGATGGATAGACTTCCTCTCGGAAAAAATGTCGGAGCGCAAGGCTTTTTCACAACGGGAGATCAAAAAGTATTTTTCGCAGATCGTCGATTCATACGCCGCCATCAAGGTTTCCAGGGTTCCGAAGGTCAAGGTCGGGATAGTGGGCGAGATCTATGTAAAGTACTCTGCGCTCGCGAACAACAATCTTGAGGAATTCCTCGCGGAGCAGGACTGCGAGGTGATGGTTCCCGGCATTCTCGGCTTCATGTACTACTGTCTTGTCAACAACATCGAAGACATCAACATATACGGCGGAAGCAAAATCAAGCGTACCGCGCTGGAGCTTCTGCTCGGTTACCTCGGCAAATTCGAAACCTATCTCATCGACGCTGTAAAAAAGGTTCCGTATTTTACGGCTCCGGCGAAAATCGAGCATCTGAAAGAACTTGTAAAGCCGGTAATCGGCATAGGCTGCAAGATGGGCGAGGGCTGGCTGCTCACCGCAGAGATAATGGAGCTTATCGAGCACGGCTACTCGAACGTGATATGCGCCCAGCCCTTCGGCTGCCTGCCGAACCACATTGTCGGAAAGGGCATGATACGAAAGATCCGCGCTCTTTGCCCCGAGGCCAACATTGTGCCCATTGACTACGATCCCGGCGCGACAAAGGTCAACCAGGAGAACAGGATAAAGCTCATGCTTGCCGTCGCCGCAGAAAAGCTGAGGGAAAACGCGGCTTACTGACAACGAACGCGAAAGGCCTTGGGACGCTCGTCCCAAGGCCTTGATGCATTATTCCTTTGCGGCGTTCAATGCCTTCGCTTCCTCGATAATCTTGACCTGGACGTTGCCCGGAGCCTCTTCATATCGTACGAAATCGAAGGTAAAGGAGCCTCTGCCCTGCGTCATGCTGCGAAGGTCGATGGCGTAGCTGCTCATTTCGGCCATCGGAACCTCTGCTTCGACGATCTGTGTACCCGCGGCGGAGGGCGTCATACCCATCACTCTTCCGCGTCGCTTGTTGAGGTCGCCTATGATGTCTCCCATGTAGCTGTCGGGGATGGTGACGTTAAGCGTTCCTATCGGCTCGAGAATAACGGGGTTTGCCTGCGGGAGGCCGGCCTTGTATGCCAGGGTGGCCGCGAGCTTGAACGCCATTTCGGAGGAATCGACCTCATGGTAGGAGCCGTCCACAAGGGTTGCCTTGAGGAAGACAACCGGGTATCCAGCGAGCACGCCCTCGGTTATGCACTCGCGAAGTCCCTTTTCGACGGCGGGGTGGAAGTTTTTCGGAACGCTTCCGCCGAAAATCTTCTCTTCGAAGGTGAGGTCCTCCGTATCGCCCGGCTCAAACTCTATCCATACGTCGCCGAACTGTCCGTGTCCTCCGGACTGCTTTTTGTGGCGGCCCTGCACCTTGACCTTTTTGCGGATCTTCTCGCGGTACGGCACTCTCGCGGGGCTGAGCTCGACATCGACTCCGAACTTCGTCTTGAGCTTTGAGCAGAGCACGTCGAGGTGTATGTCGCCGGAGCCCGAAAGCACCATCTGGTGAGTCTCGGCGTTATTGACCACGCTGAAGGTTAGGTCCTCCTCGCCGAGCCTTGTAAGGCCGGCGGCTATCTTGTCCTCCTGTCCCTTGACCTTCGGCGAAATGGCCATCGAATAGCAGGGCTTCGCAAATTCAATGCCCCTTAGGAGGACGGGACGCTTGGGGTCGCAGAGGGTGTCGCAGGTTTTCGTATCGCTGAGCTTTGAGACCGCGCCGATGTCGCCGCAGTCGATTTCCTTCACCTCAACGCTCTTTTTGCCCTGCATGACATATATATGGCCTATTTTTTCGCTTGTGCCGGTTCTGGGGTTTACAAGCGTCATATCGGCGGAAACCTTGCCGGAAACGACCTTGAAGAAGCTGAATTTTCCGTACTGGTCGGAAAGTGTCTTGAATACGAACGCGCAGGCGGGCTCGCCGGCGGCGGCCTTCACCTCGGTCTTGCCGTCGTCAGAAAGCTCAGCTTTTACATCCTTCGGGGACGGCATGAGGCGGACTATCGTATCGAGTAGCGAAAGTGTGCCTATTCCGGTTGCGGCGCAGCCGCCGAGCACGGGGAACAGCGTAAGATCCCTTACGCCCTGTCTCATGCCCTGAATCAGCTCCTCGGTGGTGAACTCCTCGCCGGAGAAAAACTTGTCCATAAGCTCTTCGCTGGTTTCCGCGACGCTTTCGTTGACGGCGTCCGTGTAGCTTTTCACCTTGTCGGCGAAGCTCGCCGGGATGGGTATCTCGACAGCCTTGCCCTTTTCAAGCGCAAACGCCTTCTTCGATATCACGTCGTAAATTCCGGCGACGCTTCCGGCTTCTTTTATTGGTACCACGCAGGGGCAGACAGAGCTGCCGTACTTTGCGCGGAGCTCGTTGAAGATGCTCTCAAAGTCGCCGTTTTCCTCATCGATCTTGGATATATAGAACATTCTCGGCTTTTTCTGCTCATCGAGAGCGGACCACGCTTTTTCGGTGCCTACGCTCAAGCCGCCCTTCGCGGCGCAAACGATGATGCCGCTGTCGGCTACCCGGAGCGCCTCCGCGACTTCGCCCGAGAAATCGAAATAGCCCGGGGTGTCAAGAATGTTTATCTTGTGCTTTTCGTGCTCTACATACATGGCGGACAGCGAAATCGAGATTTTGCGCTTGATTTCCTCAGGATCGTAGTCTCCTACGGTGTTGCCGTCCAATACCTTCCCGAGCCTGTCGGTCGCGCCCTTGAGATACAGCATGCTCTCGGCGAGGCTTGTTTTGCCCGTGCCGCCGTGTCCCATAAGGCATATGTTGCGGATGTTCTCAATCGCGTAGCTCATAATATAATTCCTCTCCTAATGGTTTAAAGGTTCAGTAACACGCTTAAATATTATACATTACGCTTTTATATAATTCAACAAATTTTTTGAACACTTCGCTTCGCATTACAGCATTTTTTCCTATTTGTTATGTCCCTGACAAACAAATAATGTAAAAACGGCCGCTCCCCTGATGGCGGGCGGCCGTTTTTAATATCAATTCATTGTCAGCTTACCAGTTTTGAAAGCAAAAATGTAGGCAGGAGCCACGCAAGCATAAAGATCAGGGTATTTGCAGCTGTCGCGGCCGTAAACGCCCCCTTGCTGCACATAAAAAACATAAGCGCCACGCCCAGCACCGCTCCAAGCAGGGTAATGGCCGTGCCTATCCTGACGGCGAGCTGCAGGCTCCTGCCCCCGAGCACCGCGTTTGCGTAGGGAGCCAGCCCTTCTCTGAAAATAAGCGCCGAGGGCTGCTTTCTCCGCATGGGGGGATCGGAAAGCCTGTATCGGTCCGCAAAGGTCAGCACGTCCATTTTATCGGCCCTTGCGGAGGGTATCTTAAACTTCTGCCTCAGCATCATCGTTGTTATGTTGAAATCGCGGAGCGCGAAAAGGGTCATCATTTTTTGCGAAAGGAGCGCGACAAGCGCGTTATGTACGGGTCTCGTAGGGTTGTATTCGACCATAAAAACTCCCGAAAGGCTGCCATTGATTGCGCAGAATATGGCGTTCTTGATGCTCATGTTCTCCTGGACCCGGATACCCATAAGGTTCATGAAGCCGGAGGAGCCCACAAGGATCCTGTCGTTCCCGGCGCTTCCCGAAAGCCCTCCGCCCTCGTAAAGCGAAAAATCCTCGATGACAGCCGTATGGCATCTCTGGTTTTTGAGGAGCTCCTCGAAAATGCCGGAAAGGCCGGAGCCGGACGCTATAATCATGCTCCCGGTATAGGAAAGCACCTTGTCCCTTGAAGCGCCGGTGACGATATTAATTCCGCTGAAGGATATCGTCCCGGGCGGAAAAAGGTCGTCGTCCCTGATAACCGTACCCACGGCATCTCCGATATCGCAGGCGCCTCGCCAACCGGCGATGGCTGCGCCCGCGGCCGAGAGGCGGGCCGACAGGATTTTGAACGGATGCCCGAAGGCCATCAGAAGCGAAAACGGCGATGCGGCCGCCGCCATCGCGGCGAAGCAGCGGAAAAACAGCGCGTTTTCGCCTTTGCGTACCGAGCACAGGAGCGCAAGCCCGATCGCTCCGAATATAAGCACGGGCGCCGCGTAGGCAAGCGTTTTTTCGACAAGATTCGGCATATGGCTCTTTGTGACGAAGCCCTGCGCCCCCTCCCTGCTCTTCACAAGGACGGCCCCGCCCTCCAGGCGGTCGTCCTCGGAGGTCACGCAGTAGGAGTCGGAAAAGGTGGCGGCGGCCCTGAAGGAAAGCATGTATCCGCGTGCGGTGTCGAAGGCTCCCATAAGAGCGAAAAGCATGGAGCAGGCGGCGACGGCGCAAAACGGAACGCCTCTTTGGAAATCGCCCGTAATGAAAAGCTCCGCCGCGTCCGCCAGGGACGCGATGCAGGACACGGCGACAAGGGCCTCAGCCCCTGCTTTAAGCGTGAATATGTCCTTGACGCCCGACAGGATAATGTCAAATCCGAGCGACATAACCAGCAGCTCCAGGACGATAAAAGCCACGTCCGCAAAAGCGGGATCCAAGCTTATCAGCTTGGAAAACGGGAAGTTTGAATCGCATAAGAATGTCAGCACAATCATCGCGGCGCACAGAACTCCGGCTGCAAAGCTCCTGACAAGCAGGGATTTGGCTTTTTTCGAATACGCTCTGTAAAGGTCCTTGACCGGCGGCTCGTCTTCGGGAATATCGTCGTCGTAGCTCTCGTCTCCCGCCTCCGGCTCTCCGGCGTTTTCCGGCTCTTCCGCGACATTTTTATCGCGCTTTAGTAGTCTTGAGAGGAAACCCCTGCGTTTTTGAGGCGCCTCCGCCGCTTCCTCCGGAACTTCCGGACCCTCATCGCCGCAAAGCTCGTTTTCCCTGTGCCGTTCAGTATCGTCGGCAGGTCGCCGAGCCCCGCCCGGAGCCCCTTTATTGCTTGAAACCGAGTCGTTTGAAATTCCGTTTTCCTGTTTGAGCCTCTCGAACTCCTCAAAGGGTATTATCGTCACCCTAGATTTCTTCTCGCTGCTTTTTTCTTCGGAAGCGGAGGCTTCTGCGGTCTCAGCGCTTGCGTCCTCATCGGAGGAACTCCTGTTTCTGCCTGTTTCCTCCCTCACTATCTCTTCCGAGCGCTCGCGCATTTCCTTGACCGGCAGCTTTTTTTCGCCGGCAATGTAGGCTTCGCCCTTGTACTCGGCAAGAATATCCTCGAGAGAAAAGCCGTCGCTGTGTTCCGTTATGTTTTTGTTTTCGGACACAAAGGTGCCTCCTCCCGTTTTCAGGTTATTTTCGTTTCTTCCTCTGTCTCAATGCTTCGTAAATCAGTATTGCGGCGGAAGCCGAAGCGTTCAGCGAGGCCACCTTGCCGTACATAGGTATTCTCAGGCTGAAATCGCAGTTTTCGGATACGAGCCTTCCCATGCCCTCTCCCTCCGAGCCTATCACTATCGCGGCGGGACCGGAAAGATCGGCGTCCCAGAGCTCGACCTCAGCCTCCGCCGCGGTTCCGTAGACCCATACCCCGGCCTTTTTAAGCTCCCTGATGGCGGCCGTGATATTCGGCACTCTCGCCACTGCGATATGCTCCACCGCTCCTGCGGAGGTTTTTGAAACGATCGGGGTAACGCCTGCGCTCCGCCTTTTGGGCACGATTACACCGTGCGCTCCGGCGCACTCGGCGGTCCTTATTATCGCGCCCAGGTTATGCGGATCTGAAATCTCGTCGCAGATTATAATGAGCGGCTTTTCGCCTCTGTCGCGCGCCGCCCGAAGAATATCCTCGATGCTCGAATATTCGCGCGCGGCCGCGAGGGCTATAACGCCCTGATGCGAATGCGTGACGCTCATGTAGTCCAGCTTCCGCCGGTCCGCCTCCACCACCACGATCCCGGCCTCTCGGGCCTTCGAGGCTATGTGCCCCAGCGTGGCGTCAGTCTCGCCCTTGGCGATGTATATCTTATCGACGGGCCTTCTCGCGCGCAGTGCTTCTATCACGGCGTTCCTGCCCTCGATTACGCCTTCCCGCCTTTCGTCAGTCATCGGGCTTCCTCCGGTAATTATTTAATAATGCGCTCCGCCTCGTCGGAGGCGATTTTCACGGCTGCCACCGTAACCGCTATCACCGCCCAAAAGATAACCATTATCCTGGGATAGAACCAAACGAAGTCGACAAGCCCGAAAATCAGGACCCCGACTATTCCCGCCGTACCCGCGAGAATGACGTTTTTCATGTCCTTCGGGCATCTTCTGTCGATAATCCAGGAAGAAGAGCGCTTGAACCAGTTCGCGGCGGTGCCGAGGAATGACAATATTCCGAGCAGTCCCATCTCCACCCATATCTGGATGAAGGTGTTGTGGCTGTGGATAAACTTGTAGCCGTTTGAGTAAAAGGAATTGACGTTTACTATTTTCTGAGCCGGATCCACTCCGAGCCCGACTCCGAGAGTCCAGAAGTCCCGTATCAGCTTCAGCGCCGAATTGTAGGTGTAAGAACGGCTTGAGATCGACGAATCGCCGGTTACGATGGTAACGAGCCGCTTCGAAATGGTCGCCGGCATAAAGGGCATCGAGAGTATGCCGAGAACGGCGAAAAGCGGCACCAGCTTCCAGTTGTAGAAGAGTACCGCAAGCGCGAATTCCGCCGCGAAGGCCATGTATCCGGCGCGCGAGAGCGTCATCGCCATTACGGCGATCGACGCGAGCAAAAGCAGCGCGGACAAGAGCTTGATATACCTGTTTTTATTGTTCACCAGCACCGCCGCGCTGAAGGGTGCGAGCATGGTAAGCACCTCCGCAAAGGCGTTTGGGTTTTCGAAGAAGGAATATACCCTGCCTGGCATGGTGCCGTTTACGGTTATGTCCATCTGCCAGAGGACGACGGGAACTCCGACCACCATCTGGTAGCAGCCGTAGAGCACCGCCACCGCAAGACCCGAAAGCATGAGCAAAACGAACCTGTCGAGCTGCCGCCTGTCCGTGAGCGAGCTTACGAGCACAGGCACAAGCAGCATGCAGGTGAAATTGAATATGAGGAACCTCAGGCTCAGCGAGCGGTAGTACGAGGTAAGGAAGGAGATGCAGACGAAAACCGCGAAAGCCAGCATGTAGGGGCTTATCAGCTCCGATTTTATCCTCCCCTGTTTTCTCATGGCATATACAAGGAAAAGCAGCAGGAGGGCGAGGGCGCCGAACAGGCTGAACATATTGTTCCAGTACTTTTGGGGTACTATCAGGAGGAAGAACATGAAAAGCCCCGAAAAGACTCCCATTTCGTCGGAGAGCCTGCCGAGCAGCCCGAAAAGCAGGCTGCAGTCGAAGGACTTACGAAAACGAAGGTAAAGGGCGCCAAGAACCCTCGGAATAAGATTCAAAAGCCAGTCGAAAAATCCGAAGGCGAGGCTCTCCGTCCACGCCCTGTCTATGAAGCTTTCGTGAGGAATATCCAGAATGAAGGACTCCGGTGGTATAAAGAGCCTTGCGATACGGCTTTCCTTCACTGTCCTCCATATCCGCGCAAAAAGGTCTCCGAACCTGTTACCCGAGACTGAGTTCATTTCTTTTCCTCCCGAAATCTATCTTCCGCTGTTCTTGATAAGGTAAAGAAGCGTCAGCAGCCAGTAGCTTTTTGACGACACGAGATCGATGACGATCCGCTTGCGCTTGCCGGCTCCGGACGGCTTCCCCGAAGCGATAGCGGACCTGAACGGCTCCTTTTCGCAAAGCGCCTTTAAGTTTCTGCATTTTTTCAGAATGGAAGCGTCGTTTCCCGGGGCGTATTCGTTTCCGACGGCTATAAGTATGCCCGCCCAGAGAGTGGAGTTCTCCCAGCCGGATATGCCCTGTATATCGAACTTTGAAACCAGCCTGCTCTTTGCGGCAAAGAAGTCCATGAAAACCTCCTCAAAGTTTTTCATGTAACGCTTGGTAGCCGAGGCTGGGTTGTTGTAATAGCTGTAAAGGTTCTCCTGTATCGAAATAAGCCTGTTGGCACAGCACAGGTATTCGATAAGAAACAGCTCGTCCTCGAGATACGCGCCGGAGAAGCTGATGCCGTTGCTCGTCACCACCTCACGGCTGAACAGGTAATGCCAAATAAAGCCGTTGAGGGCGCTTCCGCTGGTTCTGTCCCTGAGCATCGGACGAACTATCTTATCCATAATGTCGTTCTTCTCATAGGTTCCGGCCGGCAGGAAAAACGGCACCCCGACGCGCTCTCCGTCCGGGCCGACGTTCCAGTTCCCGCAGCCGACCACGTCGGCTCCGCTTATTTTGAAGGCTCCGACGAGCTTTTTGCAGGCGTCCCTGTCAAGGTAATCGTCGCTGTCGAGGAAAAGCAGGTAGTCGCCTCTCGCTATTCCGATTCCCGCGTTCCTGGCGGCGCTGACCCCCGCGTTTGCCTGATGTATAACGCGCACGCGCGCATCGGAGGCCGCGTACTCGTCGCAGATTCTGCCGCTTGAGTCAGGGGAGCCGTCGTCCACAAGAATAATCTCAATATCCGTGTAGGTCTGGGCGAGAGCGGAGTCGACGCAGGTCCTCAGCAGGTTTTCAGCCTTATATACGGGCACGATCACGCTGATTTTAGGCATTAACAATCATCCCTTTACGCGCTCAGATGCAGCTTCTCAGCTTCTCGGCCATATCTGTTCTCTCCCAGGGGAGATCGAGGTCCGGCCTGCCGAAATGACCGTAAGCGGCGGTCTGCCTGTATATTGGGCGGCGAAGATCGAAGTATGAAATTATCTTTGCGGGGCGAAGGTCGAAAACATCGCTGACGATCTGCGCAAGCTTCTCGTCCGATACGATGCCGGTCCCCATGGTGTCGATTAGCACGGACACGGGACGCGCTACGCCTATCGCGTACGAGACCTCTATCTGGCACTGCCTCGCCAGCCCGGCCGCGACGATATTCTTGGCGATGTAGCGAACCATGTAAGAGGCGCTGCGGTCGACCTTGGTCGGGTCCTTGCCGGAGAAGGCGCCGCCGCCGTGCGCTCCGCGTCCTCCGTATGTGTCCACGATTATTTTCCTGCCCGTGAGCCCCGTGTCGCCGACCGGGCCTCCGATGACGAACCTGCCGGTCGGGTTAATGAATATCTTTGTCGACCCGTCGATGTACTTTTCGTTTATCACGGGCTTTATAACGGCGTCGTATACCGCCTCGCGCAGCTCCTTGATTTCGATTTCAGGGGCGTGCTGCGTCGAGATGACAATGGCTGAGCAGCGTTCCACCCTGTTGCCGTCGCCGTATTCCACGGAAACCTGGGTTTTGCCGTCCGGGCGAAGGAAGGGCAGCTCGCCGTTCTTTCTAACTTCCGCGAGCTTTCTCGCGAGGGCGTGGGCCATCGAAATGGAAGCGGGCATCAGCTCTGGCGTCTCGTCGCAGGCGAAGCCGAACATCGCGCCCTGGTCTCCCGCGCCTATTTTGTCGGCGTCGTCCTCGCCGCTCTCCTTATACTCATACGAATTGTCCACGCCGAGGGCAATATCGGCGCTCTGCTCGCAAATCGAGGTAAGCACCGCGCAGGAATTGCAGTCGAAGCCGAACTCCGGCTTGTCGTAGCCTATATCCCTCACGGTCTCGCGCACGATGGACGGGATATCCGCGTAGCAGGAAGTGGTAATCTGCCCCATAACGAGCGCCATGCCGGTGGTGACGACCGCCTCGCAGGCCACCCTCGCGTCCTTGTCCATCGCTATTATGGCGTCAAGCACAGCGTCCGATATCTGGTCGCACATCTTGTCCGGATGCCCTTCGGTAACGGATTCGGATGTAAAAATTCTGTTTGTCATATAAACCTCCATCATTCTGCGAAAGAGGCGGCGCCTCAATTTGAAAGGCTGTTCCCCGACATTCGCATTTGCCGCATGGGCCGCGGCGCGCCGTAATAAATCTTCGCCGGCGGGCCTGCCGGCCCGGTAAGCTCCGATGAAATGGCTTTTGGCATTTTTATGCATATATCCGCGCTGGATAACGACGATTATATCATAGTATTTTCTCAACTTAAAGTCTAAAATTCGATTTTAGGGGCTCTTTTTCGTCTAAAATACTCATTGGACAATTCGGAAGGTTTCTGCTATAATTTATACCTGCAAAGGTGAATTTTTCTGCGGAGGTGCTTTCTTGAAATTTTTCACACGAGCCGTAGACAGGTTCTGCTATAAACACCCGCGTTTCGGGGTGCAGAACCTGATGCTCTATATTGTAATTGCTAACGCGGTGGTGTACCTTTTCTCCTCCATGGACAGTACGGGCAGCTTTATCGGCTATCTGAGGTTTGTTCCGTCAAGGATTTTCGCGGGCGAGATCTGGCGCGTTGTAACCTTCGTCCTGATACCCGAGGGTTCCAACATTTTATACGTCGCTTTGTTCCTTTACTTTTACTATTTTATCGGCAGCAACCTGGAAAACACATGGGGAACCGCGAAGTTCACGGTGTACTACCTCTCCGGGATGCTGATAACCGTCGTTTACGGCTTCATAGTCTGGCTTATCACGCGCTCGGCCCTCATTTCGGGATATGTGACCGCGCACTATCTCAATCTGTCGATGTTTTTGGCGTTTGCGACGCTCTATCCGGACACGCAGGTCCTGCTCTTCTTTTTCATACCCATAAAGGTGAAGTGGCTTGCGCTTCTGGACGCTTTTTACTTCCTTCTTGTATTATTCATATATCCCTTCCCGCTTAATTTGCTGCCGATTATCGCGGCGCTCAACTATTTTCTTTTCTGCGGCGGATACCTGTCCGGGGTGTTTTCACCGCTCAAATACCGTCTGCGGAAATATACAAAGAGCCCGAATCCGAGGGCGTTCAAGTCCAAAAAGGGCGCCCCCCCGCCTTACAGCCACAAGTGCTCTGTTTGCGGAAGGACGGACACCGACTATCCGAATCTCGAATTTCGCTACTGCTCCCGTTGCGTCGGCTATCACTGCTTCTGCGAGGACCACATAAATAATCACATTCATTTTAAGGAATAATTTTTTAACATTTTTGAAAAAATGTTAAAGAATTGACAAGGATGATGCGTAGTGCTATTATCTAATCGCTGTTTCATATGTTAAATAGTGTCTACTGAACAAACAAAAAATCCAGCAATTGCAAGACATTGGGCCTCGGATATGGTAGAATAGATGCAGGGAATACGCCTGAAACGCGAAAAAACCTTGCATCTGGAGAGAGACACGATGTACAAATTCAA
>JAJUHC010000018.1 GCA_029268065.1 Clostridiales bacterium
CCCGAAGATGTTGAAGCTGCTGACACAGTAACAATCACTTGGTCATTAGAATTGAACTAATAACAGGTTAGTAACAACCCCTTGAAAAAAGCTTGATTTTCAAGGGGTTACAGAATTTTTGAAGATATTATACCATGAATTTTTCAAATTCATGGTATATTGCCATGTTTTGCGGTTCCGGCCCGAAGGGGCGGGAGCAAAACGGCCTTGTTTTAAGCGCGCGCCCTCCGAGAGGGCGCATGCGCGGGTATAATATCAAAAAAACCGGATTCTGGAATGATTTGAAAATATAAATCTTTTCCCGCGCAAATATGCGCTCCCGAATGGGCTATCGCTTTAGCCCCCGTGCACCTCGTTTTCCATAGTCTCCTCAATGGTAACAGCCTCCTCGGGAGGCACATCGTCCCTGGCGGGCGGGATGACCGCCAGCTTAGCCACCGCGAGGTTCGCGAGAGACAGCGAAGACGCGAGGAAAAACACCCATTGAGGTCCCCACGACTCCCAGACGAGACCTCCCAGGACCGCGCTGGAAATAGACACTATGTGGTCCATGCTGATGCCCATGGAGAGCGTCGGCGTGATGTCCGAAGGGGAAATGGCTATCGCCCTCAGGTAGAGGGTCCTGATAATGCTCATCTGCATCGACATATGGTCGATTATGATAAGTATAAAAGTCAGAGCAACGGGAAGACCGAAGGGCTGGAGCCTGCCGGAGAAAAACCCGGCGCTGAGGATCCCGTACGCGGCATAGATAACGATAAAGGACAGGGCGTCCGCGTAGAGCATTTTTTTAAGACCGAAGCGGTCAATCCAGCGGCCGAGGGCCGGAATAAAAAATATGCCGGCGAAGGCACCCGCCATGCCCAGAATAGCTATCGTGTCCGCTCCCTTGAACAGCAGCTGTATAAGCACCCAAGGGGCGAAAACCGCCATTATCTGCTTCTGGACGCCCCAGGTGATGGCAATGATGTAATAATACCTGTATTCCCGGCGCAAGACAAACCTTACTTTCTTGTCGGTCCTGGGCTCATTTTTGCCGACTATCCTGTAAAGCACCGCGAGGAAGGCGGTCGCGCCGAGAGCGCTGATGCCGGCGATTATAAAGAAGGTTTTGAAGCGCGCGCCGAAGGAAAAGAAGCCTGTCCTGAAACCTACGAAAACCAAAAACGACGCGAGCATGGTGAAGGCCGTGCTCACGCCTTTAAAGCGGCCCATTTTGCGCCCCGCGTCGCTTTTGCCTATAAGCGACATAGCTATGCTGTCCGTAAGCGGCATGAAAAGGTGCATTCCAAGTGAATTTATGAAGAGGAATATCAGCATGACTCCGAAAATCGGTGTGACGAGTCCCAGGACGATGATTCCGACGGCGCACAGGAACTGCGAAATTATCGAGATGCGGATATCCCCGAGAAAGCTTAAGGAGGATATGATGAGGTAGCAGAGCATGCCCGGCAGCTCGCGCGGGAGCTCCACCGCACCGCGCTGAAAGGTGGTGGTTTTGTAAACCTCTTTGAAGTAGTTCGAAAAAACGCTGTTGCTGAGGCCGTTGGCCAAGGCGACAAGCGCCATTACGACAAGATATATTGTAATTGCCTTTTTGAGCTTTTCTTTGTCCGCGGCCATGTTTTCCTCCTGATTTGTATACATATGCAGTGGCAGCATTATACCATTAATGAACCAGCAATGCAATATTGCGAAGAGGCATTAGCGTCCGCGAAAAAGCAAATGTCGGCTAAAAATTAACAAATTGATAATCCTGTTCATTATTATTTTACGGTTTTGATTTTATAAGTACATATATTTCCTGTATTTTCTTATCCGTGGCATAGGTAGCACAGAAAAGGAGGAAAATCGGCATGAAATCATTTTATAAGGCTACGGCGTTGATCTGCGCTTTTGCACTGGCTGCCGCGTTGTTCGGCGGATGCGGTACAACAAATTCAGCATCCACGCCCACCCCAAGCGCGGCGGTAAGCTCAAAGCCTTCAGCTTCGCCGGCTATAAGCGGAGCTCAACCCAGCCCCAAAGGCGATGCTCCCACCGGCGCGCCCAATCGGCAGGGCGGAGAAAACGCGCCAACCGGCACGCCAACCGGTACGCCGCCCGGCACACCGCCTGCCGGAGGAGATCAGGCCGGGGCGAGGCAGCCTAATGCGACGCCGCCGGCGGCTGCTCAATCCGGAAGCGGTAATTAAGCAAAAAACAACCTTATGTAAACGGCAAAAGCGGCCAAAGCTTACGTTTGGTCGCTTTTGCTGCTATTTTAAGCCCGCTGTGTATTGTAATATATTGGCTTTAGTGATATTGTAAAACAGGCGGATGCGATATTTTCGGCGTATTATAACGATATCGTGACAATCACAAAACGCGGCGCCGTGCCTGCGATTGAAAGCTCAATAAGCAAGGCCGAGACTGCAGGCAGCGACGTCTGCGTCATAAATGCGACAACCGTACCGCGTAGTGATGCAAACATACATGCAATAATTAATTTTACATAAAAGGAGTGCTGAAAATGAGTTTCCTCGACCTTGCAAAAAAGCGTTATTCCTGCCGCGCCTATTCGGACAGGAAGGTTGAAAAGGAAAAGCTGGACATGATACTTGAAGCGGGACGTGTCGCCCCCACGGCAAAGAACCTCCAGCCGCAGAGATTGATAGTCGTTCAGGAAAAAGAGGGCTTTGAAAAGTTAAGCAAGGCGGCGAACGTCTACAACGCGCCTCTCGCGATAATCGTCTGCGCGGACAAAAATGCGGCTTGGGTGCGGCCCTTCGACCAAAAGCAGGTTACGGACATAGACGCGAGCATAGTGACAGACCACATGATGCTCGAGGCGACCGAGCTGGGACTGAGCACAGTCTGGATATGCTACTTCAAGCCCGACGTGATCAGGGCGGAATTTGAACTGCCTGACAACCTCGTTCCGGTCAATATCCTCGCGATAGGCTACGGAGCGGGCGAGCCCAAATCACCTGAGCGCTTCGATGAGGCAAGAAAGCCGCTTTGCGAAACGGTGTTTTTCGAAAAGCTGAATTAAACAAAAAAGGGCTTCCGGTTTCCCGGAAGCCCTGAGCGTGTCGAAAAAGTGTTTTCGACACGCTTCAAGGGGGTATCCAATACCCCCTTGATACGCGGCTTGCGCCGCGAAACCCCCGATCGCGCACGATTTGCGCGGGCTGAGGTATTTTTCCGAGAAGTGAATTCCCGGAAAAATAGATTTAAATATCCCTGCGAGGGAGTTTTTCGACGGTCTGAGGGCTTCCGGTTTCCCGGAAGCCCTCGCAATTTAGGGTTATATGCCGAACTTTTCCTTGTTCCACTTGTCGATCTCGTCGTTGATGAACTTGTCGGCCTGCGGATACAGGGTCCCCATCGCTCCGTAGGTGATGCATGGGATGAAGTTTCCGGCGGGGGTGTACTCCTCGAGTACTCTGCGGGTCTCCCTGCGGATCTCCTCCTCGGTGGAGTCCTCCCTGTCGACGATAGCGGCGTCTATGCCGCCCATGAGAGCCATGCGGCCGTTAAGCTGCTTCTGGAGCTTTTTGATGTCGTTCTGGGGAAGGACGCCCTGCCAGATATCGATGTGAAGCTCGACCATGTCTTCAATGATCTGCTCCATGAAGGAGTCTGCGTGGTGCATGATGATAACGCCGTTGTCATGCAGGTAATTATAGGATTTAACATAGTTGGGCTTGATGAATTCGCGCCAGAGGTGGGGCTGCATGAAGAGGTTCGTTTTATTGCCCCAGTCGTCGTGCGAGAGCATTACGTCGGGCTTGGCGTGTTCAACCATGAGCTTGAAGCCCTTGTAGCGGTATTCGCCGATAGCGGCGCAGAGGTCCTCCATGGCCTCGGGTTCAGCCATGAGGTTCACCAGGGTGTCCTCGAAGCCCATGAGGAAGTGGAGCCTCTCGAATACGCCGGTGGGGGCGAACATCATGAAAAGAGTTTCGTCGCGGTTCAGCTCGGCGACACGCTTGAGGTAAGGCTCCCAGAGCTCGTCCGCGGACGCGTTGGCTATAAGGTCGGGCACTTTGGTAAACTCGCGCCAGCTTGTGATGTCCTTGACAACCTGGGTTTCCGGGGTCACGTGCGGCATCGCCGCGATAACGTCCTTCGGCCAAATGACGGTGGTGCCCCATTTGTCCTTAAGAGGCTCCATGCCGGGGAACCTTGCGCCGCGGACATAGAAATTTACGGGGTCTCCAAGAAGCAAAGTGGTTCCTTCGAATTGCTTGACTATTCTGTCGGGTTTTCCGCCTGGCTTGATTGTCTCAAGAAAATTCTGCTTTGCATTTAACATTAAAATAATACCCCCCAAAATATTAATATTTTAACGCGACTCGTCGCGCGGTTAAGCGCCCCGAAGCTAGCATACCCAATTTAACATTTTTTATCTGAGAGGTCAAGGCGGTAAAAACTAAAATACAGCCTGAAATATGCCTCAAAATGTGCTGTATGCATATTTCAGAAATATTTTACAAAAAAAATACCGTTTTGTATTTTATTATGGCGGCCTTAACCTGAACGAGTATCAAACCGCAGGAAGGACCGGCGCTGAAAGCGCAAAACCGGCATTCTCTGCACCTGCGTATCGAATAGCTGACGGCAATCTGACAATTCCATTAAAATACAACATAATGAAACGCGGTGTTGATTTTCTCCCGCCGGGAATGCTATAATCAGGACTGTATTGGTAAATAATTCAGTTTAGCAATACAGCATAATAATAAAATAAAGGGGTTACCGAAATGGCTCTGGAAAAGACTTGTGTGTTGTTGAAACCCGACTGCATAAAAAGGGGCCTGATTGGCGAAGTGATCTCCAGAATCGAAAGGAAAGGCTACAGGATCACGGAAGCCAAAACGCTCCGGCTAAGCGAGGACGTCCTCCGCGAGCACTACGCTCATGTTGAGCAGCTGCCCGTTTTTCCCTCCCTTTTGAGCTACATGACCTCGGGACCCGTACTGGCGATGATAGTGGAGGGGGAAAACGCCGTAAAAGGAGTCAGGATACTGATGGGGGCCACCAAATTTGAGGACGGAGCGGCCGGCACTATACGCGGCGACTTTGCCTTCAGCACAACCGAAAATATTATCCACGGTTCGGACTCGCCTGAAAACGCGGAAATCGAAATAAGAAGGTTTTTCGGTTAGCGATTTTATGAGCCGGCGGACGCCACGAAACCGGCCGTTTCGTGGGCTGCCGTCGGATTGTGCCCGATCTGGCCGGAGTCTGCGGTGAAGCCGGCTCCGGACGGTTTCTCGTTTTTGCCGCCCTTTGCGGGGCGGGCCGTAACGAACAGGTCGCGGCGCTCTCTTCCGGAAGGTAAACGAGCCGGGCAAAACGGGCATAAGGAATGCTGATGAAAGGAAGATGCTCTTGAAATACTTTCTTGCGCTTGACCAGGGCACGACGAGCTCCCGCTCGGTACTTTTCGACGAACACATGAATATCGTATCGTCCGCCCAGCGCGAATTCAGGCAGATATATCCTCAGCCCGGCTGGGTCGAGCACGATCCGTACGATATACTTTCCACCCAGACCGAAACGATGAGGGAGGCTGTTGCGAGGTCGGGGATAGAAGCGGGGGACATAGCTGCGGTCGGAATAACAAATCAGCGCGAAACCGTGCTGCTTTGGGATAGACGCAGCGGAAAACCGGTCTGCAACGCCGTCGTATGGCAGTGCAGGCGCTCCGCCGACATTTGCTCCCGCCTCCGCGCCGAAGGGCTTGAGGAGGAGATAGCAGGCAGGACCGGACTTCTTGCCGACGCATACTTTTCCGGCACGAAGCTCAAATGGATCCTCGACAACGTCCCGGGAGCCCGCGGGGCCGCCGAAAAGGGCGAGCTGCTTTTCGGCACGGTGGACACCTGGCTCATATGGAACCTTTCGGAAGGGAGAAGGCATTTGACGGATGTCACAAACGCGTCCCGTACCATGCTCTTCAATATCCGCTCCATGAGCTGGGACGATGAAATGCTCCGCATACTCGGGATACCGCGGTCGCTTCTGCCCGAGGTTCTGCCCAGCGCCGCCGAATACGGGCTGCTCCGCAAAGAAGTGCTTGGCGCCGAGATACCTGTTTTGGGCGTGGCGGGAGACCAGCAGTCCGCGCTTTTCGGACAGGAGTGCTATTCTCCGGGAGAAGCCAAGAATACATACGGCACCGGCTGCTTCCTTTTGATGAACACGGGCTCAAAGCCCGTGCGTTCCCAAAACAAGCTGCTTACAACCGTTGCCTGGGACGTCGGAAACGGCCCTGTTTACGCGCTCGAGGGCTCCGTTTTCACGGGCGGCGCAGTGGTGCAGTGGCTGAGGGACGGTCTGGGGCTCATACGCGAATCCTCAGAAACCGAGGGGCTTGCGCTCTCGGTTCCAGATTCGGGCGGGGTGTTCCTGGTGCCCGCGTTTACGGGACTCGGCGCTCCCTGGTGGGACATGTACGCGCGCGGTACGATAGTCGGCATAACGCGCGGCACCTCGAGAGCTCACATAGTCCGTGCGGCGCTGGAAGCCATTGCGTATCAGAGCGCGGATCTTTTAAACGCCATGGAGGCCGACTCCGGAATAAAGCTCGCGACGCTCAAGGCCGACGGAGGAGCCTCGGCCAACGATTTTCTTATGCAGTTCCAGGCCGATCTCGTGGGCAGGACGGTCTTCCGCCCCGCCTGCATTGAGACGACGGCGCTCGGCGCGGCTCTTCTGGCGGCCTTAAAGTCGGGCCGCTTTACGAGCCTTGAAAGCATCGCAAAAAGGGGCGGTACGGGGAGAGAGTTTTTGCCTTCGGCGGACGCGGACGGGATACGAAGGTCGTTTTCCGGATGGCAAAGAGCCGTTGAGAGATCGAGAAACTGGGTTTGCGGCTAGCTTTCCGCTCACTGCGCGGGGAGGATGCCGCAACGCGCTTTCCGATATGCGGAAAGGTAAAAGGAACCGGATCGCTTGAACGTTATTCATATATTTTACTAATGCTGACAGGAGACAGAGATGAAAGAATACTTCGACAAGATCCCTCGGATAAGATACGAAGGGAGCAAAAGCAAAAACCCCCTGGCTTTTAAATACTACGACAAGGACAAGGTCGTAGGCGGCAAAACTATGAAGGAGCAGCTCAGGTTCGCCATGTGCTGGTGGCATACGCTCTGCTCGGAGGGCGCGGATATGTTCGGCGTCGGAACGGCTGACAAGAAATTCGGCACAAGCGGCGATATGGAGCTTGCGAAAGCCAAGGTGCTTGCGGGCTTTGAGCTTATGGACAAGCTTGGCATAGAGTACTTCTGCTTCCATGACAGGGATATTGCGCCGGAGGGCGGCACCATCGGTGAAAGCAACAAAAACCTTGATACTATCGCCGACCTGATATCGGAGCAAATGGCAAAATACGAAATCAAATGCCTTTGGGGCACGGCGAATCTTTTCGGAAATCCGCGCTATATGCACGGAGCAGGCACCGCTCCGAACGCGGACGTGTTTGCCTTTGCCGCAGCTCAGGTCAAAAAGGCACTTGAGCTCACGGTCAGGTTCGGCGGTGAGGGCTACGTTTTCTGGGGAGGCAGGGAAGGCTATGATACCCTTCTCAACACCGATATGGGCTTTGAGCTGGACAACATGGCGCGTCTTATGCATATGGCGGTCGATTATGCGGATAAGATTGGCTTCAAAGGCGATTTCTATATAGAGCCGAAGCCTAAGGAGCCCACCAAGCACCAGTACGACTTCGATGCCGCGACAACGATAGGATTTTTAAGGAAATACGGCCTCGACAAAAGGTTCAAGCTCAATATCGAGGCGAACCACGCCACGCTTGCCGGGCACAGCTTCCAGCATGAGCTGAGGGTTGCCGCGATAAACGGGATGTTCGGCTCCATCGACGCGAACCAGGGCGACACGCTGCTGGGGTGGGACACCGACCAGTTCCCGACGGACATTTACAGCGCGGCCCTTGCAATGTACGAGGTCGTTAAGGCGGGCGGATTTACGAAAGGAGGCCTGAACTTCGACTCGAAGCAGCGCAGAGGCTCCTTCGAGCAGGAGGATGTGGCCGTCGCGCATATTGCCGGCATGGACACCTTCGCCTTCGCGCTGGAGCTGGCCTGCAAGCTCGTCGAGGACGGCAGGATAGACGCCTTCCTTGCGGACAGGTACTCCAGCTGGCGCGGCGGAATAGGCAAAAGCATAGTGGAGGGCAGGGAAAGCCTTGAGACTCTCGCGGACTACGCCGCTGCGCTCGGGGACGTAAAGAGCAACAAAAGCGGCAGGCAGGAATATCTCGAAAGCGTATTCAATCAAGTCATGCTGAACATGTGAGGCGGAAGTATGGACTACTTTTTGGGGATAGATATCGGAACGTCGGGCACAAAAACGCTTCTTGTCGATAAGCGCGGAACCGTGATAGTTTCGGCTGCCGCCGAGTATCCTCTTTACCAGCCGAATAACGGCTGGGCCGAGCAGGACCCGGAGGACTGGTGGAGAGCTGTAAAATCCACCTGCGCTCAGGTGATAAAGAAGGGCGGCATCAGCGGTTCTTCCATAAAAGGCGTGGGACTTTCGGGACAGATGCACGGGCTTGTCATGCTTGACGGGCAAAACAATGTCATACGTCCGTCCATACTCTGGTGCGACCAGCGCACGTCGGAAGAGTGCGTCGAGCTGGAGAGCCTGGTGGGCAGGGATAGGCTCCTCGAAATCACCGCGAATCCGGCGCTCACGGGCTTTACGGCGTCGAAGCTTCTTTGGGTCCGAAAGCATGAAAGGGAAAACTACGAGCGCTGCAGGCATATACTTCTGCCCAAGGATTTCATAAGATTCAAGCTGACCGGAGAATACGCCACGGACGCCTCGGACGCTTCGGGAATGCAGCTTCTGGATATAAGGAACCGATGCTGGTCCGAGGAGGTGCTCGATAGGCTTTCAATAGACGGAGGCCTTCTCGCAAGGGTCTGGGAATCGCCCGATATAACCGGGCGAATAACGGGCGCGGCAAGCCTGGTAACCGGCATACCGGCGGGAACGCCGGTGGTCGCAGGCGCCGGCGACAACGCGGCGTCCGCGGTGGGCACGGGCATAGTAAAGGACGGCAGGGCTTTTGTGACGATAGGGACCTCCGGAGTGCTCTTTGCCCATACGAGCCGGATGAAGACCGACCCGCTCGGAAGGGTCCACACCTTCTGCTGCGCCGTTCCGGGTGCATGGCACGTTATGGGAGTAACGCAGGCGGCTGGTCTTTCTCTCCAGTGGCTGAGGAACGAAGCGTGCTACCCCGAGGTTATAGAAGCTAAAAATTCAGGCGAAGACCCCTATGTAATAATGGATGAGCAGGCGGAAAAGGTGCCCGTCGGCTCCGACAGGCTCATATATCTGCCCTATCTCATGGGTGAGCGCACGCCGCATCTTGATCCTGACTGCAGGGGCGTATTTTTCGGTCTCTCCGCGAAGCATAAGCGCGCAAATCTGATACGCGCGGTTATGGAGGGCGTCGCCTTTTCTCTGAAGGACAGCCAGACGGTGTTTGAAGGCATGGGAATACGGCTTGACGAGATAGCGGTGTGCGGGGGCGGAGCCAAAAGCCGGCTCTGGAGCCGCATACTCTGCGACGTTTACGGGACTCCGCTCTATACCGTGACAAAGACGGACGGGGCGGCTTTCGGCGCCGCCATCCTGGCGGGGGTGGGTGCGGGAGCGTACAAAAGCGTCGAGGCGGCCTGCGGGGAAATAATAGCGAGGGACCGGTCTTTTGAACCAATCAGGGAGAATAACGTCAGGTATCAGGCGTATTACGGGCTCTACCGCGAGCTTTACACGGACTTGAAGGACAGCTTCAAAAGACTGGGGGAATTGTGATATGAGCGTCAAGGCGGAAAGATGGAGCTCGCTGCCCGACGGGGAAACCGTTTACATGTTCGAGCTCGTTAACAAGCAGGGGATCACGGTAAAAATCATCAACTACGGGGGAATCATCACGTCGATCCTTACGCCAGACAAAAACGGCGTTTTTGACGACATAGTGCTGGGCTACGACAATATCGAGGGATACATCAGGGACGACGCATTTTTGGGAGCCATGATAGGACGTTACGCCAACAGGATAAAGGGCTCTGAATTCCGTCTTGACGGCAAGAGGTTTAGGCTCACAAAAAACGAGGGCGAAAATCACCTTCACGGAGGCGGTGTATTCAACAAGAGCCTGTGGGGCTGGACCATTTCGGGAGACGAACTGGTGTTGCATTTAAAAAGCCCCGACGGCGAGGAGGGATATCCGGGAAGCCTGGAGGTGAAGGCCTCGGTATCGCTTGACGACCAGGATTGTCTGACCATAGACTTTATGGCTATTTCAGACAGGGACACGGTCGTAAGCCTTACAAACCACGCGTACTTCAACCTCGCGTGCGTGGGAGACGTGCTGAAGCATGAGGTTCGGATAAACGCGGACTGTTACACCCCGGTGGACGGGGAACTGATACCGGCGGGGGAGCTGAGGCCGGTCGCGGGTACGGATTTTGACTTCAGAAGCCCGAGGTACATCGAAAACAGCTATTACGACCACAATTTTGCGCTCGGGGAAAAGAACGGTCCCGACGCCGAGGTGTATGAGCCTGAGAGCGGAAGGCTGCTCCGCCTCTTCACCAATATGCCGGGGCTCCAGTTTTACTGCGGCGGCGCACTTGGAAGAAGAAACGGAAAGTACGGCGAGGTTTACGGGAAAAACAGCGGCTTTTGCCTTGAACCGCAATACTTTCCCAATACGCCGAACGAGCCCTCCTTCCCCTCCTGCGTTTTGAGGGCGGGAGAGGTTTATAACCATAAGATCGTTTATGAATTCAAAACAGTAAGGTGAAATAATTCGGGCAGAAATCCCGCCGCTCATCGCAGTGGCGGGATTTCTGACTGCCTTTATAATAAATTTACATAAATAGTTCAATAAATAATTTGACTTCATGCAACATATTTACTATAATTTTACTAGACTGAAAGTTCACTGCCTTCTTGGCCGATATTCCGCCGCAGTATTTGCGGTCTTGTTAAAACGCTTTTGCAGCACCCACAAAAGAGGAACATGCGCCCGCAGTGCCGGGATGCAAGTCTTATCGGCGCAAAATGCCGGAGAGAAAGGGATGAAACCGAAGGAAGGCGCCGAGGTGACCGGCTGTGCTGCTCGAGGCATGATTTTATAACAAAAATATTGTATGAGGTGATTTGAATGGCAAAAAGTCCGGCGGAAAAACTGGAGGAAAGAATCCAGATTATCAGCGAAGCCATAGCGCTCAAGGAACCTGCGCGCGTCCCCAACGGCATACGCGTCAACACCTTTCCCTACCATGCCTACGGAGTCACTATCAGGGAGGCGATGACGGAGTACCGGAAAGCGGTGGATTCCTACATAAGGTACCACAGGGAGTTTCAGCCGGATGTGGGCAGCGGCTTTGCGACCCAGTATTCGGCCAAGGTGCTGGAGCTTATGGGAGTCAAGGTGCTGCGCTGGGCCGGGAACGGGCTCGGCGACAACGCTCCCATGCAGTTCATAGAATACCCGACGATAGAGGACGGGGAGTACGACGAGTTTTTCTCGGATCCTGCGGGCTTCGCGATAAGGAAGTGGCTTCCGCGCGTGTGCAGCGTGTTCGAACCCTTCGCCGAGATCGATTACATGAAAATGATGACCGGCCTTTACAGGGGGCCCCAGATGGCGTTTACGTCGCCGCAAATGCTGGAAGCATATAAAAGGCTGCTCGCGGTTGCCGAAGAGCAGAATGTCTTCAACAGCTACGCCGCAAAGTGCGCCGCCACGCTTAGGGAGGAGGGCTTCCCGACGATAGTGGGCGGAAGCTCATCCACGGCTTTCGATATGCTTGCGGACGGTCTGAGGGGAACCTTCGGCATAATGTCCGACCTGATGGATTGTCCGGAAATTGTGGAGAAATGCTGCCGGATTTTTGTGGACTATCATATCCAGAATTCGATAGCTACATATAAGGCGAACGGAAACAGATACCAGTGGGTGATGCTTCACAAGGGCTTCGACAATTTTATCAGCGACGAGATGTACGCCAAATACTATTGGCCCTATCTGCGCCAGTGGATAATACGGCTGACGGAGGAGGGCATTGTCCCGGTGGTGTTCTGCGAGGGGCTTTACAACAAGCGCCTTAAGTATTTGTCGGAGGTTCCGGCGGGCAAGGTTGTGTATAATTTCGAGCATATAGACATCAGGGAGGCAAAGCGCGTGCTGGGCGGGGTCGCATGCATATACGGCGGCTTCCCGCTTTATACCGTGACTCACGGCACCCCCGAAAAAATACGGGATCAGGTGAAGGAGTACATGGACGTCCTCGCTCCGGGCGGAGGCTATATTTTCGGACTGAGCGCCTCGATAGAGGATGCTCCCGTAAAAAATGTGGAGGCCCTGTTTGAGGCCGTGGAGCTTTACGGCTCAAATTAGTTTCCTGCTCCTGAATACAGCTATTCCGCCTGTGGGCGGTGCCCGCAGGCGGAATAGCTGTGGGGAGAGGAGGCGATGAGGGCGGCCGCTATTTCGTTCCCAGGCGCTCCGCGTTTTCCTTGCGGCATTTTTCAATATCGTTATCCTTCAGACCGTAGCCGACGAAGATGAGCAGCGTGGCGACGATCATGCAGGCGAAAGGAATGACGGTGTTGTAAAGCCAGAGGGTTTGCTTCAAAGCGGCGGGAATTACAGCCCCCTTAACGGCAAGGGCCTTCGCGTTGAAGCCGCCGGCGTTGAGCACCCAGGTGCGAATCCAGGTATTGGCGAGGCTTCCCACGTTCATCGCAAGACCCCAGATGGCCATGGTGAGCCCCACGTCGTTGGTTTTATACTTCCAGTTCGCCCAGTCCGAAGCGCCGACAAAGAGGGGCATGGACATGGTGTCGGAAACGCCGTTGAAGAAGAATGTCGCAAAGATGATGATCATCGAGGGCCAGGGACGGTCCGCCCTGTAAACAAAAAGCGCGGCGAGCATAAGGACGGCCTGTATGCCGATTGATGCGGCGAAGGTGTATTTGACGTCCTTAAAGATTTTGCGCAGGAAAGGCGTTCCGAATGCTCCTATGATGGCGAGAAGGGTGCAGCCGGTCGAAAAGACGGCAAACAGGCTGAAGTTTTCAAAATAGTATCTGAAGGTGTAGGAGCCGCCGGTCAGAAATGAGAAATAGTACAGCTTCGTCAGGCCGAAAGCGAAAAAGGCGCAGAGCATGTGCCGATTTGCAAATATGCCCTTGAGCGTATCCACAATAGTAGCGCCCTGCTTTTTGCCGGCGGCTTTTTCGACCGCGGCCTGCTTCATGGCATCCTTTTCAACCTGGGAGTTTTTGATCCAAATGCCGTTGATGATATAAAGGATAATCGGAGGTATCCCGAATATTACCGCGACGACAGCCCAGGCCTTGGGCTCGTTCTTGTAGACGGACATGAAGTATACAAGGAGAAGCGGATAAATCATTCCCAGAACCGTTTTCATGCCGTCGCGCGCTATTTTCGCCCACATTGAAACGTTTGAAC
The DNA here is from genome assembly GCA_029268065.1 of Clostridiales bacterium. Taxonomy (GTDB): domain Bacteria; phylum Bacillota; class Clostridia; order Oscillospirales; family Oscillospiraceae; genus DUPK01. Next base: position 13,517 of record JAJUHC010000018.1, read on the forward strand.
GGTCCTTGGGGGTCTTACAGACGCGGGCGTAGATCTGACGGTTTGCGTTAGCGCCGAGATTGTTGAATATCAGAACGACAACGTTGATGCAAAGGACTACGACGGCGAGCTTTGAAGCGTTAGGCGTCAAAAGCGGAAGCGCGAACATTATCAGGTACAAAATTCCGATGCCGGGCAGGCATACGATTATATACGGCCAGTATTTTCCGTTCCTGAAATGAAAATGGTCGACAATGTAGGCGGAAAGCGGGGCCACGACATAGCTTGAAAGGTTTGAAATGGTTTGCAGTATTGCGGTCAGGGTCGCCGAAAACATGTAAACGTTGGTGAACAGCATGGATATGTACGAGGAAAAGTAGGATTTATAAAACCCTCCGGCAAGCTCGTTCCATGCGTAGATGTACAGCTCGCCGCGCCCGCTTTTGCCTTCGGGAGGGCTTGCCCCGGCGGCCGTTTTGGTGTTTTCGCTCAAGGTTGTATTCATTCCTTTCATGTATATTGGCATCCGAACAACAGTTTGCTTTTCCGAGTGCCGGCATGCCGGACGCCTCGGTTTGCCTGAGAACGTGTGTCTGCCGACCGAAATATTCTCAACCGTTTTTTGCCGGACGCCTAAAGCATTATATTAAACAACCATCCGGTTTATTCGACAGCCGGAGGGATTTGTGAAAAAAGACGGAAGCGCGGCGCGTTATGGGACGGGCCGTTTCGGCGCCGGTCTTTTGAAATGTGCGTTTAAAAAATCCGAGAGGTTTTTTAATATATAACAGATTAAGAAAAGGAGAATCATCATGTTTTACGAAACCGAAAAAGGCGACCACGGCCTTCCCCGAGCACCATTCAAATCCATAGCGGTGCCCCGCCCCATAGCGTGGCTCTCAACTCTGAGCCCGGACGGAAAGCCGAACCTGGCTCCGTACAGCCAGTTTACTAACCTGAACTTCAACCCCCCTTATATAATGATCTCCGTAAACGAGGGCGGGCACAATCAGAGGAAGGATACGACCTTGAACATTGAAACCACCGGCGAGTTTGTGCACAACATGGTCACCTACGACCTGCGCAATCAGATGAACATTACCGCCGAGCCCTTCCCGTTCGGGGTCGATGAATTTGAAAAAGCGGGGCTGACCAAGGCGCCATCTGTGCTTGTCAAGCCCTTCAGGGTGGCGGAGTCGCCGATACAGCTTGAGTGCAAGTACGTCCAGACGATACGCATACCCTCCACCGGAAATCAGGGTGCGGCGGATATAATCATCGGCAGGGTTGTCGGTATACATATCAAGGACGAATTCATAATGCCGGACGGCAAAATCGACATACTTAAAATTAAGCCCCTCGCCAGAATGGGGTACAGCGACTACACCTATGTAAGCGAGATATTTGAAATGAAGCTCACCAAGATGGCGGGTGACAGGCCGGATCTTGACGCTGGACTCGAAGGAGCGCTCCTGAAAAAGTAAGGCAAAAACGCCCGATGCGGGCTTTAAGCCCGCATCGGGCGGAGCGTGTCGAAAAAGTGTTTCGACACGCTTCCGGGGGCATTCGATACCACCGGTCGCGATTCCCAGGCGACCGGTCGCCCGGGAACCCTTATATTTTTTTACGGTCGGCACGCACATGCCGCCCCGTCCAGTCCGCGACGGGTCCCTGCGCGGAAAAAACGGTTTAATACTGTTATCGCATTTTTGATCTTAGGTTCTTTGACAAGCTGAGCGGGCCCCGATTATCCCTGACGGTAATCGGAGCCCGCTGCCGTTTGCGCTTTGTCGTTCTGAAAGGAAAATATGGCTATATGATCCTGACTTCATTTCCCTCCACTTTATAGCATGGCGTGATTTTCTGGCTTATCGTGATCTCTTCCATATACTTCACCACCTCGCCGAACCTCGGGTCCCCGGCGGTCAGGATTTCAGGTTCGTTGCTGACGGCGTCAAGCTGCACAGGCAGAAAAGATACCGATTTGATCCTCTTATCGTCTATCACGCACTTCAAAAGCATGGATTTATAGGAATCGACGGGCATCATCCGGTTCGTGTCCTTGCTGAAGTCCGGGTTCAAGGCCCTGATGTCGCCGTGGCGCGAATCGTTCCTCAGCCCCTGCTTGCCCTCAAAGAACTTGTCGGGACCCTCTATCGCGAAGTTCGCCATGCTGTATACTATGGCCTTCCCTTTGTACACCTCAACCGGTTTCAGAATGTGCGTGTGGTGCCCGAGGATTATGTCCGCCCCCTCGTCAATCGCAAAATGGGCCACATACTTCTGGTAATGCGCCAGTACGGCGGGCACGAAATGAATGCCCCAATGCATCGAGACAACGAGAACATCCACCTGCGGCCGCAGTCTGCGTATGTCCTCCAGCAGGTTCTCAAGGTCCTCGGGGTGAGGCCAGGTATACACAGTGACGGGTGTCCCCGGCTGGTCATGCTCGTTCGGCACGGCTGCGCTCAGCGCCCGCATGGGCGCGCAGCCCGGTCGGTCTTTGAGCGCCCAGTAGTCCTGCGGCAGGACCGAGCAGTAGCCGAGAAAACCTATCTTGGCGCCGTCCAGCTCGACTATCACGGGCTTTCTCGCCTCCTCCAGATTTTCACCGACGCCGAGAGGCTTCATCCCGTTAGCCTTTATAAGGTCTATTGTCTGAAAAAACGCGTCCCTCCCCCAGTCCATACAGTGGTTCGTGGCGAATGAGATTACGTCAAATCCCGCCCGGGCAATCGCGGCCGCGCCTTCCGGCTTGCAGCGCATCGGCATCCTGCTTTGCGGAGAGGGCGTGCCTATGTCCGTTATCATGGGCTCCAGCTGTCCGAAAACAAGGTCCCCCTGCTTTAAAACGTCGCGCACCTTGTCGAACATGCTGTCCTCATTCGGACGTTTCACGCCGAGGTCCCCCGTCGCGAAGAATATTTTTTCGCTCATTTGATTTCCCTCCTGTAAATTATTAAGCGGCGCCAAATCGTGTATGCTTTCCCTGCTAAATTACGGAGCAGTCCAAGCCGTGCCGTTCAAAAACCTCCCTGCATTTTTGCATCTTCTTCTCATCAGGACGTTTTGTGTCCGTGAGCAGGTAGTCCATTCCGAGCATTTCGTATTTGCCCAGGCCGTAATCATGGTAGGGCAGAAGATTAATATGTATTTTTTTATCAAGACCCGCGACAAACGCGGCGGTATCGCTCAGGTTTTTCTCCGAGTCATTGACGCCGGGAACAAGCGGTATTCGCACAATCATCGGGATCCTGCTTTCGGCTATCAGCCGCGCGTTGCTCAAAATCAGCTCGTTTCTAACGCCCGTGAACCGCTGATGCGCGGCGGGGTCAAAAAGCTTGATATCGAAGAGGAGCAAATCGACGAAATCCAGGACTTTTTTGAGCTCCCCGGGCTCCGCGTACCCGCAAGTGTCAAGCGCGGTATGGATGCCGAGCCCGCGGCAGCCCTTTAGTATTTCAGCCGCAAAATCCGCCTGTGCCAAGGGTTCGCCGCCAGACACGGTGACGCCCCCCTGCGACCTCTGGTAGTAGTGGAGATCCTTTTTTACCTCTGCCAGAACCTCTTCGGCGCTCATTGTTAGCCCGTATATCTTCATCGCTCCGGCGGGGCAGGCGGCGGCGCAGGCGCCGCAGCCAGAGCATTTTTCGCGGTCTATGCTGATTTTGGGCTTTTGGACGGCATAGTCAAGCCTGACGGCCTTTGCGGGACACGCCGCCTCGCAGCTCCCGCAGCCTACGCACAGCGAGGCGCGGTGCGCGAGCTGCTCCGACGGCTTCTGGGATTCCGGGTTGGCGCACCACCGGCAGCGGAGCGGGCAGCCCTTGAGAAACACCGTCGTCCGTATGCCGGGTCCGTCCTCCGTGCTGAAGCGCTGGATATTGAACACGCTTCCTTTTATGCCCTCCGTCAGATTACACTCGCTCATTCGTCCTCGCCATTATCTCATCCTGAACATTCCTCGGCAAATCCACGAAGAAAGCGCTGTATCCCGCTACCCGCACGAGCAGATTCTGGTACCGCTCCGGATTTTTCTGGGCGTCCTCCAGGGTCTCCCTGTCCAGAATGTTGATTTGTATGTGGAAGCCTCCCCTCTGGAAGAAGCTTTCTATCATCGCGGCAAGCCTGGAAAGCTTGGCCTTGCTGTCGAACAGCTTGCGCTCAAACTTCATGTTCATCAGCGCGCCAGTGGAGTTCTGGACATGGTTTACCTTCGAAGCCGAATTGAAAACCGCGGTCGGCCCATTGAGGTCCATTCCCTGGGAGGGCGACAGAAATCCGTCCGCGAGCGGTTCGCCCGCCTTCCTCCCGTCGGGCAGCGCGCCCGTCACCCGGCCGAAGGTCACATGAGCTACCGCTCCGCTTCTGCCGCTCCATAGCCTTGTCCCGAAGGGGTTGGTTTCCTGTCCGATACGATCCTGCAGCCAAAGAGAAAGATCACTGAAGAATTCGTCCGCGTAATCGTCGTCGTTGCCGTACTTCGGGGCCGCCTTAAGCATCGCGCGGACTTGCTCCCTTCCCTCAAAGTTGACGGACAGAGCTTCCAGCAGCTCGCTTATGCCGAGCTTCTTCTCTTCAAATACGACCTTGTTGATCGCAGCCAGGGAATCGGCCACGTTCTGCAGTCCCCGGTCGGCGATGTGATAAAGGAATTGGGGATACCGCACGCCCCCTTCACGGGCGTCCATCCCCTTGGATATGCAGTCTCCCAGAAGCGCGGAGGTGAAGGGAATGTGGTAGTTTGATATGTCCGCAAAGCAGGTAATATGGCTCATTTTAGCCATTATGCCGATCAAATGGCTGAACTGCCGCTTAAATGCGTCGATAAACTGGTCGATCGACGTGAAGCTGCGGGGATCTCCCGTCTGAAGCCCGATTTGCTTGCCGTTTTTGGGCTCGCGACCGTTATTAAGAACATATTCAAACACCTTGGCCAGGTTTATGTAGTTTATCCCAAGCGAACCGCCGTGTATCGACACTCCGGGCACGAGCGAGCCCGCGCAGCCCGCGGCCGCCCAGTCACGCGCGTCCTCGAGCGGAATTCCGTGATCCACAAAGCTCAGTATCCTCGTCTCGTCGTTCATGAAAGCGGGATTGCCGTCGCCGCGCCTTACGTTGACCTCAAGCGCCTTCATCCAGACCTCGGGATTTATCTTGTTATGGTAGCGCACATAGATGGGCGGCTGCGGAAAGTTTACCTGGGCCAGCACCTCCAGCATCATATAGGACAGCTCATTTGAAGCATCCTTTCCTTCCCTCGTGACGCCGCAGATCGTTACGTCCTGAAGATGCGTTCCGGGTATGTTCTTCTTATCGTAGGACATTTTTACGCAGGTTATCTCGTTGAACTTCACGAACAGGCAGGCCAAAAGCTCCGCCGCCTCCCGGCGGGACAGCCTGCCCTCCTCGATGACGTCCTTGCGGTAAAGCGGATAAAGATACTGATCCAGCCTGCTCGGGCACTCAGCCAAAAACGCCGTTTCAAGGTTGATGCACAAATGGATGAACCAAAAGCTCTGGACCGCCTCGTGAAAGTTCCTCGCGGGTCTGGCGGGAACCTGCCGGCAAACCTCGGCTATCCTCTCAAGCTCCATTTTGCGGACGGGATCGGCCTCGCCGGCCGCCATCTCCGAAGCCAGCTTCGAATAGCGGTGCGCGTAGGTAATTGCCCCCTCCAGCGCTATAATGACGGCCTGCAAAAAGCAATCCTTCTTATAGTCCTCCGCGGGATGCTTGTCGTATTCCAGTTTGTCCAGTTCCGCCCTCGCCTCGGCTATAACGCCCTCCAGCCCTATTTTTACGACCTTCCCGTAATCGACGTTTCTGGTCCCGGGAGGATTGCCGGTTTTTTCGGCGTTGACAAGCCCCGACTCCGCCCAATCCCTCAACCAGGGGAACTTTTCGTTCTCAAGCCTGCGGACGGCGTCGCCCGTCGAACGGCCCGCCCAATACCTGCAGTCCTCCTCAAGGCTTTTCCTTTCCTCCTCGGTGATAGCGGCCACCTTCACGGAGCTTCCGCCCGTCGCTCCCTCCTTCAGATTCTCTATAGCGACCGCCGGGTTGTAGTCCACATATGGAGAGGCTCCGAATACATACTTTGACTGCGAGCCGACTATGAGCTCGCCCTCGCGTATGGCGATGGGGTTTCCCTCCATTATCCTTCTGAAAAGCTTTGCCCTTCTTATATCCAGGTTTTCGCCCTCGGTCTCCTTCCACGACTCGGTAGCCAGGCGGCTGCGCTCACTGCAAATATGCTCCTCGGCCTCTATGCGTCTTTTCATAAGGCCCTCCACCCGGGCCGTGAGGCAATTCACCTTGTCGATTTCCCCACTGTTTATCGGATTTGCGCGCGATTTTGTTGCACCAGACATGATTATTACCCCCGTAAAAACTAATTTTTCAGCGTGTTTTGCCCGGCCGTCAAAATGCCGAAAGGGAAAGCATACGGCGGCCGCGGGACAGGACAAAGGCTCCTTTTAAATTATATAGCTATTTAAGCAATTTTGCACTAAAATTTTCCGCTTGCTTATATTGAAAATTGCGGTTTGACTCAATCCTCCGGAAGATCCCATTTGCAGAAGCGCCAGAAGGGTTCGTTCACTCTCTCGCGGAAAGCGTCCATGTCGGTGTTCCGCCAGTCATAAAAGCCCTCGCCCGTCTTGGGCCCGAGCTTTCCCTCCCTCACCTTCTCAGCCAGTATCTCCGGAACGGTCTTTTTGTCGCTGATTACCGGAAAAAGATTCGCGCTCACGGTACTGCAGAGCTCCAAGCCTCCGTTATCGAAGTGCTCAAAGATACCTATGGAGGTATACCTCGGGCAGAAGCTGTAATTTAAGCACGCATCGATATCCCGCGGGTCGGCGATACCGCTTTCCACGAGCTCGAGCGCCTCGCGCCAAAGCGCAAACTGAAGCCTGTTGCCTATGAACCCGGGGGTCGGCTTTTTGAGCAGGACGGGCTTCCTGTCCAGCTCCCCGAGGAGCTTCATGGCATATTCCACGACGCCGCCCGCAGTCCTTTCCGACGCGCACAGCTCAAAATACGGCACCATGTGCGCCGGATTGAAGGGGTGCGTCACTATTATCCTGTCGCCGTATTTCTCAATTCCCCGCGAAAGGATTTCCGGAACGATCGACGAGCTAACCGAGCAGATCGCCGAAAGCTCCGGGCAGTTTTCCTCTATGAGCCTGTATACGGCGTGCTTTTCGCCGATATCCTCCTTTATGCACTCGAACACAGCCTCCGCCCCCGCCATGTCCGAATACTTTTCCGTTATTGTGAGATAGCTGCGGCAAACGCCGACCTGCCTTTCCGTGGCGAGTCCGTGCTTTGCAAGCTGTTTAAAGCCGGACTCGAAGTTTTCAATGCACCTTTTTGAGGATGCGGCGCTTCTCGAAAGCACCACCGTATCGAACCCGTGCCCCGTGCATAATATCGCCATGCTCGAAGCTATCATTCCCGTTCCTACTATCCCGATCCGTCTCCCGCTCTTCTTCATATGCTTTCTCCCTTTAAGATAATCGCCGCGCGCGGCGATTCAATATTTTGCAGGGTATATATGGTTCAATTATCCATCAAATCCTTTAATAAGTCAAACAGCAGTATTTTTGCCCGGGGCGGATAATTGGCGCCGGGCATCCCGCGGGCGGTTCCCACGGCGGTTTCCGCCGGCTTCGGGCCTATTATTGCAAAAAAGGGGCTGCAGCAAAGCAAAAATTGCTACAGCCCCTTTTTTACTCGCACAAGACTATAAGTACTTTTTCATAAACCTGTCCATATCGCGGAAGTCCTGAAGACGGTCTTTTATCGTGTCGTAGTCCCAGTCCCACCATCTTGTTCCTTCGATCTTTTCCGCGACGGACTCCGGAAACCGCATGCTGATTTTCCTTGCGGGCACTCCCGCTACCACCGAATAAGGCTCCACGTCCCTGGTCACCACGGCGCCAGCTCCCACGACGGCGCCGTTTCCGATACTGACGCCCGGCATGACGCAGGCATTGTGCCCTATCCAGACGTCGTTTCCGATGATGACGGCGTCCTTTTTGCGCCATTCAAAAAAATCGGCGTCTTCCTCCCCGAAGCCGTAAAGGTCGCTCCTGTACGTAAAGTGATGCTGAGCTACGCGCGTATAAGTCGGATGGTTTCCGGGATTTATGCGTGCAAAGCTGGCTATTGAACAGAACTTCCCTATCTCAGAATAGTAAATCTGGTTATAACCCGCGCAGTATGAAAAGTCGCCGAGCTTCACGTCGCACAATACGCTGTGAGCCTGCACATGCGTGTATTCGCCCAGCATCGCATTTATGAGCCTGACATCATTTTCGACAAGCGGATTCTTGCCGAGAATCAATTCATCCATAGCGCCTCTGCTCCGCTTTCTTCGGAAATAATGTCTCCGATTCCGAATTCCTGCGGCTCGTACCTTCCGTGATAATCGCTTCCTCCTGTCAGAAACAAACCGTACTCTTCCGCGTACCGCCGGATGATCTCTTTGTCCCTTTCGCTGTTTGTGTGGTGGTTAAGCTCAAGGCCCCGGAGCCCCAATTCCACGAGCTCCGGGATAAGATAAAAGTTCTGCTGCTGTCCGCTGTGGGCAAGAACAGCCTGGCCCCCAGCTTCGCTGATCGTCCTGACCGCTTCGTAAACGCTGATGTAATTTATATCAAACGCGCAGATCCCTTTGTTTTTAAATATCCTGTAATAAAATTCGCCGAACATTTCGGGCGCCTGCCCCGTTGCGACAAGGTGGTCCATTATGTGCTGCTTATAAAGATATTTTCCTCCGGCACGCGAAAGCTTTCCGACGTCTATATCGAAGCCGTTCTCAATGAGTATCGCCGCCTGCCTTTCCGAATTCAGATTGCGGGCAACAAGAGTGGGCTGCGTGAGCCTTGTCACAAGCTCGGGCTTTTTTATGTTGTAGCCGAGAATATGCACCCTTTTATTGTTTTTGGGATCAGCGGCGGATACTTCGATTCCGGCTATGATCTTCACCCTTGAATCCGCGGGAATATGCTCCGCATGGGAGAGCGTGTCGTGATCCGTGATCGCTATCAGGTCCAGCCCCTTGTTTTCGGCCTCCTTCACTATTTCGGAAATGCTGTCGCTCCCGTCGGAAAAGGTGGAGTGTATATGCAGATCGGCTTTCAGCACGTAAACGCCCCCTCGGACATGTTGTAAACATTATCGCAAAGGCCATCCATAAATTCAAGGTCATGAAAAATGCCTATCATGCTTGTATTCTTTGATTTCAGCTTTATCAGCATTTCCTTTACAAGAAGCTTCGTTTTGTTATCAAGCGACGCCGTCGGCTCGTCCAACAGCATGAGCCGAGGGCGCTTCACCATCGCGTGGGCAAGGTTCAGCCTGAGCCGCTCGCCCCCTGAAAAGGTGTTGGGATATATGTCCCACAGATTCTCGGGCAGCCTGAAGTAGGAAAGCATCTCCGCTGATTCGCGCTCGGCCGCGCTCCCGCTTTCGCCCATTTCAAGAAGCGCGTTCTTCACATGTTCCTTTGCCGTCGTCCGAGGCATAACGTTCAGGAACTGGGAAACATATCCGATTTCGTATCTGCGCAGGGCTATTATTTCCCTTTCGCCCGCTTTCGCGAGGTCTATCCAGCCGAAGGCCCTGCTGTCGTAGCGTATGCTTCCCGCGCTCGGCAGATAGCTGCGATATATGCATTTGAGCACCGTCGATTTTCCCGCGCCCGAAAGGCCGACTATCCCTATAAACCCGCCCGTTTCCAGTGAGAAGCTGATATTTCGGCATGAGTTTATGTCCTTGACCGGATTATGCAGATGAAAGCTTTTTGACAGATTCTCGACTCTCAGTATTTCCATTCCTACCTCCTGTACTCGACCCTCGACGTCGTTTTCCCGTCGACAAGCACATGAGTTATAACCGGATAGCCGTCCAGCACGTCAATTATCAGGATATCGGCCTTTTTGCCCGCTTCTATCGAGCCGTAGTCCCTGTCTATTTTCATGGCTTTGGCGGGATTGAGCGTGGCTTTGTTTATAAGCTCCCAGAGCGGAATGCCGTATCTGCGGTTCATAATGAATATGCTGTGCAAAATGGCGGGAGGATAATAATCCGAGCAGAGAATATCCGCACAGCCTTCGCAAATGGCTTCAGCCGCCGACATGTTGCCCGAATGCGAGCCTCCGAGAAGTATGTTCGGCGCGCCGACTACCGTCAGGAAGCCTTCGCTCTGCGCCGCCCTCGCGGTTTCAATGTGAATTGGGAACTCGGAAATATCTACTCCTATCGCCTTGTTGACGGCGAGCTTTTCCTCCGTGTCGTCATCGTGCGAGGCGACCGCGATGCCGTTTTCGTGCGCGAGATCGGTAAGCTCCTTTAGCTCCTCAAACGATAGATATGTCTTGTTCTTATGGTAATCGAGTATTCCGTCTATTCCGAGAGCCCCAATTTCCCTGCCGCCGTATTTTGTCACCGCCTGCGCGTACACTTTAAGGTTCCTGTACTGTCCCTGCCCAGGCGTGTGGTCCGTGAAGGATATCTCATGCACCATCCTGTTCTCTATCATTTCCTTTACGATATCAAAGGCTTCGATATTGTCGATTTCGATACGCAGGTGGAAGCGGTGATGAATAAGGTGGTATCTTTCGTGTATGCTTTTTATGAGCTCGGCCATCTTCCGGACGTTAGTTTTTGTCCTGAGCGGCGACTTGCCGAAAAATTCGTCCTTATACAGCGATATTGAATGATACATCGTGGTGATTCCGATGTGCAGCAGCTCGCTTTCGCACTCCTTCAGCGCCAGCTCAAAATCAATTTCGGAGGTGGGGCGCGGCATTACAAACTGCTCTATCCGGTCTGAATGGATATCGATGAAGCCCGGGGTCACAAAACGCCCGTGCGCGTCGATTACCCTGCCTGCCCCCTCGCAGTCGTCCGCAAAAGCCTTTATTCGGTCGCCTTCGATCAGAAGCACCTTGTTTTCTATTATTTCGTTCGGTGTTACGATTTTGCCGTTTTTTATTGCAAGCATATCAAATCTCCCTATATCAGCGAATGTACCAGCTGCTGTGTGTATTCATGCTGCGGGTCCTCAAGTATCTGGTCGGTGAGCCCGCGCTCTATGATTTTCCCGTCCAGCATCACGATGGTCCGGTCTGCCAGCATGCGTATGACGGCCAGATCGTGAGAAACGAGGAGAATCGAAACCCCGTACCTCGCCCTGATTTTCCGGATCAGATCCAGCACCTTCGCCTGAACCGAAAGGTCGAGCCCCGTCGTGACCTCATCCAAAAGAAGCAGGGAAGGATTGTTCGCCAGCGCCTTTGAAAGCTGAACGCGCTGCTGCATGCCCCCGGAAAAGTTTTTCGGCGCTTCGCTCATGCGCGAGGGGAGAATTTCCATGGCGTCCAGCAGCTCCGCGGCGCGCTCCGTCATTCTGCCGGCATTGCGTCCGCCGGCCGCGATGATTTTTTCCGCGATATTGGAGGCGGAGGAAAAGTCCATCCTCAGGCCCAAAACGGGATTCTGATACACCATGCCCATCATATTGTTTTTGATTGCGCGCCGCTCCGCGGCGCTGGCGCTCCAGATGTTTACGCCGCCGTCCTTATAATCCCTGAGATAAGCGCCCCCGGAGCTCGGCTCGATGTCGAAGTAGAGGCTCTTCATCAGGGTGGACTTTCCCGAGCCGCTTTCGCCGACTATGCCGAGAACCTCCCCCGGAAAGAGCTCTATCGATATGTCGTTCAGCGCCCAGACCGTTTTACAGACCTTGCAGCGATTTTTTTCAAGGCTTTCCATGCAGTGAGGGCAGCCCCTTCCGTAACGCATCGTCAGGTTTTCCACCCTGAGCACCGGCTTTTCGTCTAAATACATCCGCGCACCTCCATGCAATAGGAAGTGTCCGAGCACTGGTACATCCTTTCGCCCGTGGCGCTGTCGAACAGCTCGTCAAGATATGTATCCTCGCTGCCGCACAGTCGGCACCTTTTCCCCTTGAAGCTCTCCTTCTCAAAGGGAACGTCGTCAAAGGCGAGCGACTCGGCGAAGGTATGCGGCGGTATCGCGTATATTTTCTTTTCGCGGCCCGCTCCGAAAAGATACAGGCATTCCGAATCCTTCAGCTTGGGATTGTCAAACTTCGGGATTGGACTCGGATTCATTACATAGCGGTCTTCTACCATGAGCGGATACTCCGTGCCTATCGTGATTTTCCCGTATCTTATAAGGCTTTCATAGAGCAGCAGCCACATGGGGGCATAATCCCTTTCGGCGTGCATCTTCTTCGTTTTCTCTTCGCTGGCTTCAACAATCCGGAGAGGCTCCGGAATTGGAACCTGGAGAACCAGTATCTGGTCGTTCCTGAGAGGAGTTTCCGGTATCCTGTGTCTGGTCTGGATGATGGTTGCCTCTCCTGTTTTCACAGTGGTTTTCACGTCCGTGCAGAGTCCGACAAACTTCTTTATGTTTACCGCGTTCACACTTTCGTCGCTGCCCTGGTCGATCACTTTCAGAACGTCCTCCGGACCGATCAGCGAGAGAGTGATCTGTATCCCGCCCGTCCCCCAGCCTCTGCCTATCGGAAGCTCTCTCGAGCCGAAGGGCACCTGATAGCCGGGTATGGCGACCGCCTTCAGAATCGTCCGCCTTATTTCGCGTTTTGAGCCTTCGTCTATAAAGGCGTAATTATAGTTTTTATTCATTTTCATGCCAATCAGGCGTTGCCTCCCCTTGTTTTTCTGACGGCATCCAGCTTCGACTGGAAGGTGACATAGTGCGGCAGCTTGAGATGGGACAGGAAGCCGCTCATTTCCAGGCTGTCGCCGTGCGTGAGCACAAATTCCTCGTTTTGCGAGGGATAAGGGCCCCCGCTTTCGAGCTCTCTGTCCAAAATAGCCGTCGCTATGGCTTTGTTTTCGTTTCTGCCGAACACGGCGCCGTAGCCGACGGCAAGCTTCAGCTTATCCTCATCGTCGGCCTCCGAGAATATTTCCACCTCCGTGATCAGGATTTCACCCAGGCATATTTCCTGGGTATCGTCAAAGAGATACGGTATGCCCACCTCAACGTACCCCGTCCGCAGCTCGCCTACGGTCGGATGCGCTCCTCCGAAGCCCCGGAGCGACGAATACGCAAGCCCCGATACGAAGCCCGTGTCCGCGCGCGAAAGCGTCTGAAGCCTTGCGCTCCTGTCCGCCGGGTATTCCAGCAGGTTTTCGGTCACATCAAAGGGCTCGGCTTCGCAGGGTCCTCTCATTTCGATAAGCCCTTCCTTCTTCAGCTCGTCGGATACCCTTGGGCAGGGTGAAACCTCCTCGGGCTTCTGACCGTTTAACTCCGCCAAAACATTCGCGCGGAGCGCTTGCGCGTCTTCGTGTTCGATTTCAAAGTTTATCAGCCTGTGCGTGTAGTCGTATGTCGCGCCAAGCATCTGCCCGCCCTCGATGTCCTTGAACGCCGAGGATATCCTTCTGACTACGCGCATACTATTTGAATCCAGCACGTTTGAGTAATAATTTCTGGTCAGCGTCGAGCGGTAGGCGCGCAGCAGGAACACCGCTTCCTCGATGCAGCCCTCGCATTGCTTCAGCGCAAGCGCCGCGTAGCTCTTTGAATACAGCCCCGCTTCGCCCATGACCCGGTCCACAAGCAGAGACATCTTTTCGGCTATCGTTTCGATATCCAAATCCTTTTCTGTTCCGCTGCGGTAGTAATCAAGCAGCCTTATGCTCGCCTCTATCGCTTCGCTTCCGCCGGAAACGGCAACGTAGCCCATCAGAAAGCCTCCTTGCGAACCAGTCTGGGAATAGAAAAAAGCTCTCCGCTGTCGCTTATAAAAATGAAATCCACACCCTGCGGATACTCGTAATTCTGAGCGTCGCGCATTTCTATCGCGGAGATGACGGCTTGAGGCGCGCCGAGGGAAACGGTATCCTTTATGCCCGGCCCCCTCAGACTAAGCTCTCCCGCGTCCGCGCCCTCAGTCCTTACTATTATCGTAGCCGACTTGTGCGGATCGCGGAGGGTTCCGCACTTTGCCTTTTTCACGGCGTCTCCAAGAAAAGCGGCGTCGGTCACAAATATATAGTCCGCCGTTTCGGCCTCCTCCCTTTTTGCGAAGGTAAGAAAGCTGATTTCTTCAGCGAGGTCCGCATTTCCAACGGCGCAGAAGCCTACCTCGTTGTCAAGCAGCGTCATCGCAACCGCAAGCATACCCGGATTGTCACCGTGCAGCCTGTCCGCAAACTCCTTTATGTTAACCTTCCGCGCCGGGTTCGCCATTACCGTAAGGATCTGGCGAAACAGCCTTTGCGAATCAAAGACCTCATCAAAGCTGTGTATTTTCGTGAGTGACGGCATCACTGAGCCCCCCGATCCATAGATGTGAAGTTTACCATTGTTTTAAGGTGCATCGCGTTTTCCTTCTGTTCAAGCAGCTCCTGCGAACGGCCGAGCCGTATCAGCGAGTCCTCTTCATGAAAAATACCCTTGTTGCACGCGGCGTCTATTACGGCCATGTCAAAGGTCTTTTCAAAATCGTCGCCCATGGTCACGGCCATGCCCTTGACCCCGTCGAGCTCGACTATCGCCTCGCAGACGATGACCTCGCCTATGTAAAAGAGGCTTCCCTTCACCGGCTCGCGCATTTTGAGCATGGCAAGGGTTTTTGAGGGCTCCCTTATAACCGCTATGCTGCAACGCTCCTTATATTCGGAAGCGAGCTTCGCCACCTCGGCTCCCGACGCCTTTGACAGTATTTTTGTCATCAGTTTTTTTTCCATAGGTCTTACTTCTACTTCACTTTCGCCTTAATCTTTGTCGCCGCTATTTCAAGGAGAACCACGGCCAAAACAATCGCATAGGTCAGATAGCCCATTTCGCGCAGGTCAAAGTAAAAGTAGCCCGCCATGAAAAGGTTATAGCCTATGCCGCCGGCGCCGGCCGCGGCGCCCATAGCTATGGCGTTTGTAAAATTGATTTCAAATCTCAGGAATGTCCACGCGAGCATATAGCTGATCGAAGACGGCAGGATGGCCTGGAAGACAATCTGCCAGAAGCCGGCTCCGCTCGCTTTCAGGGCCTCTATCGTACCGTAGTCCATCTCCTCGATCGATTCGGCATACGCCTTAATGAGATAACCCGCGCTGTGGAAGGTAAGCCCCGATACGGCGGCGACGCTTCCAAGACCCGCCGTTACGGCGAAAATCAGAACCCACAGCACCGTCGGGACCGCCCGTACAAACGCAACGATACCCTTTATGACGGCGGATACCCTCGGATTGGATATGTTACCCGCGCAAAGAAGGGCGCCAAAGAAGGCGATCGCGGCTCCGAGTATGGTGGACAGTATCCCCAGGCAGAACGTGACGAAAAGCTGGTTCAGCACGGCGCCCGGGCTCGCGTACTTCAGCTTCGGCGCTGCAAACAGCGTCGCGGCGTTTCTCAGGGTACCCTGCACCGCTCCGGCAAAGTCAATATCCTTGTAGTCAAAAGTAAAAAAGGCCAGAACGCTCAGCCCGAGCAGAACCAGCATGGTAGCTTTTATGGCAAAGCCGCTTTTGCTCACCGCCCCGGTTTTGATTTTGCCCGTCGCGGTCTTGCGGATCTGCCTTTGTATGTCGAAACTCAGCGCGCTTTTTTGCGCGGCAGCCGACTCGTTCATTAAAGTATCACCTTTCTTATGCCGCCCGATATGGTTTCGAGCAATATTACGAGAATCACGATGGACATCACCACAAGACTCGCCGAAGGATAGTCAAGACGCTTGTAATACAGGTCGAAAAGATACCCTATCCCGGTTCCCGTGAGGATGCCGATGAGGGTGGAGCTCCTTATGTTCGTTTCGATCATGAACAGTATCCATGTAATCACCTCGGAAATCGAGGAGGGCAGTATCCCCTGAAAAACCGTCTGCATATAGTTCGCGCCGGCCGCATGCAGCGCCTCCACGCAGTCATTGCTGACTTCGTCTATCGTCTCTATGAAGGTCCTGGTCAGAAGCCCGAAGGTAGTCAGAAACATCGCGAAAAATCCGGTAAGAACGTTTTGCCCGAACGAAAACATCAGGAGTATCGCCCAGACGACATCGGGCACATTTCGGAAAAAGGCCGCCACCACCCTTACGCTCCCGGCAAGGACGGGATTTACTCTCGTCGTTTTGGAACCTAAAAGGGCAAAGAAGAAGGCGCATATCGCCGCGCACACGGTTACCGCCACGGAAAGCAGAGCGGTTTCAGTGAGCTTTTTCAGTATATTCGGGAGCCGTTCAAGCGCTTTCGCGTTCGGAACCATGTTTACAATTATCCATTTGAAGGCTTTCGGAAAGGATGAGAGCCCCAGAAGCGTATCGTATTCCGTCACAAAGGAAGCCATCCCGTAGAGCAGGATCACAACTGCGGCCGCAGCCGTAAAAACCAGCTTCCTCTTTTGAAAGAGCAGTATTTCATTAGTCCTTCTCTTTTCCATCGCTTATTCCTTCATGTCGGTGATTAGCTGGCCCTCGTGGGACTGGTATATCTCATATATCATTTTTCTGTCGAGCTTTTGCGCGGGGCCGTCATAGGTCACGCGCCCCGCGGTCAGGCCGATGATCCTCTCGGAGTATTTTACCGCGACGTCGACCTGGTGAAGGTTAAGCAGGCACGTTATCTTCATCGATTTGTTTATATCGCTCAGGTAGTCCATAATGATCCTTGAGGCGTTCGGATCCAGGGAAGCGATGGGTTCGTCGCAGAGTATCAGCTTAGGCTCCTGCATCAGGGCCCGCGCAATGCCCACGCGCTGCTTCTGTCCGCCCGACAGCTCGTCGCACCGCTTATATGCCTGTTCGGTGAGGCCCAGTCTTTCCAGTATGAAAAAGGCCTGCTCCTTTTCACTTTCGGTATAAAACCCGAACGCCCCGCTTACGGCGGACTTGTGCCCCAGCCTCCCGTGCAATACGTTTTCTATGACGCTCAGCCGGTTGACGAGATTATAGTGCTGAAATATCATCCCGGTTTTCGTTCTCACTCTCCGGAGCTCCTTGCCCCTCACATGGGTTATATCCTGTCCGTCCAAAATAATGGCGCCCTGCGTAGCGTCAACCAGACGGTTGACGCTGCGCAAAAGCGTCGATTTGCCGGCACCGGAGGGACCGATGATGGACACGAATTCGCCCTCTTCGACAGTGATGGAAACGTCCTGCAGCGCTTTTGTTACGTTATCATAGGTTTTGCTTATGTTTTTCAGTTCCAAGACCGGCAAAAAAGTTCACCTCATTCAGCTCATTTGACGTATGGGGTTGTACCACGAATCCTCTACAAGCACAAACTTCTCGTTTTTGGTTTTTGTGAACATCCCCACATTGCCCGAGCCCTTGACAACGAATATTTTGGGATTGCCCGCGACTTCGGCTGATGTGAAAAGATCCTGAATCTTTTTTGTATCCTCGGCGCTGAGGGTTTTGGAATTGTAAGCGAAGGGTCCGTTCAGTACCGGAGTCGATTTTATTATCACGCACTGCTTGCCAACCATGGTATCGAAGGGCGCCGAGGCCCCCGCCTTCACCTCGTACACGGCTCCGGACTTGTTTTCCTCGCCAGACACGAGCTTCATGTAGGTATTGAGCTCCGTATCGCAGAACGCGGCGACATCAGCCTTCCCCGTCAGAAGATTGACCGCGGAGCCCTGATGCGAGCCGCCGAAAAGCACTTGCGAGAAGAACTTATCCTTTCCGCCTTCCACCAGGGCGTCGGTGTTAATGTTTTTCCACTTGTCGGTTTTTTTGAACTGTGTGATTATTGCGTTTGTAGGCACTTTAAACCCTGAGGTTGAGCTGTTTGAAACAAAGGACATTTTTTTGCCCTGAATATTTGCAATCGAGTATGCCCCGTTTTCCATATAGTTGCTTTCCTGACCCTTGCTGACGCAGATCCAGCTGTAATAAATCGCGTCGGAAAGTGTTCCGGATGCGCCGGTGTTAACGAAAAGCGGCTTTACGTCCTTGCTCTTGTTGTTTGCTTCTATATATCCCTGCGCACCCATAAAGCAGATCTGCGCGGTGCCCGAGGCCATGGCTTCGATCGCTATGGCGTAGTCCGTGGTGAGCTTATGCTCCACCTTTTTGCCCGTCGCCTGCGTGATAAGACGCGCGAACTCGTCGCGGGCGGGCGCGTAGTCGGCGGCCGATTCGTTAGGATACCACACCACCGTTATGGTTCCGGCGGGAGCCGCCGAGCTTTTCGGAGCCGCGCTCGGCGAGGCGCTCTGCGAGGGGTTCCCGGAGCACGCGGTCGCCGAGACCGCCATCAAAGCCGCAAGCGCAAGACCGATTGCGGATTTTACATACTTTTTAAGATTCATACATTCTCTCCTTTGACAAAATTAAGTTCGCCTTGCAATGCAATATTACAGTCGCTCTGTAAAGGCAGAAAGACAAAAAAGGTTAGATGCGCGTAAATTTTAAGAAGAAAATGTTAAATCAAGCGCAGCGCGGTTCGGATTCGTTTTTCATAAATTTGTGGGATACTTAAATATTGGGGATAATTATTTGTGTTTATTTAGCTCTTTTGGCGCAACATCGGTGCTTTTTCAGGCATTAATATATTGCGGACTATTTTTCACAATTTTTACTTTTTGGAGATATTCAAGCTAACATTGAACACATATACTTAGTTCAGGAGGTGTCCAAATGTCAAAAACTTTTATACTCGACACCAATGTGCTTATACAGTCTCCCTATTCCCTGCTTTCCTTTGACGATAACGACCTGGTCCTGCCGATGGTTTGCCTTGAAGAGCTGGACAAGCTTAAGAACGACGAGGGTGAAAGAGGCGCCAACGCAAGAGACTGCATCAGATTTTTGGAAACCTTAAGGCAGAAGGGCAACCTGATCAGCGGAGTCGCTCTTGAAAACGGCGGCACCCTCCGCATCGAACCGAATTACGTCAGCATCGACCTGCCCGAGGACTTCGCACAAAGCAAAAACGACAATCGCTTTCTTCGGGTGTGCAAAGGCTTAAACGAAGCCGGAGTTCCGGCAATTTTGGTCACCAAGGACATTGTCCTGCGGCTGAAAGCCCAGATGATGGGACTGGACGCCCAGGATTTCACCACCGAGCAGTCGCCTGAGCTGGAAAAGCAGTTTACCGGAAGGATAGACGTCTACGCTTCCGACGAGAGCCTCTCGGTTTTTAAAAGACGAGGTCTCGCTTTGTCCGACGTATATGTCATCAAAAACGAAAAGCGTGTCGAATGCTCACCGGTGTTGAATCAGTTCTTCACGATACATTCGGATTTAAACGAAAAGAAGACTATGCTCGGACGCTTTAACGGAACCATGATCGTTCCCCTTGCTTATCAGAAAAAGGAGCCGTTCGGAATAAGGCCGCGCAACGCGGGCCAGTACTTTCTTCAGGAAGCGCTGATGGCGGACGCGGACGAATGCCCTCTCGTGATAGTCAAGGGCGCCGCGGGCACGGCAAAAACATTCTATTCACTTGCGGTAGGCCTCGAGAAGGTATTGAACAGCGAAAAGAAGGAGTACAGAAAAATCCTGGTCACCCGTCCGAACGTCCAGTTCGACGAGGATATAGGGTATCTGCCCGGTTCGGAGCAGGAGAAAATCGCGCCCCTTATGCGTCCGGTCATAGATAATCTCGAAATACTGGTCGACCGGAACGAAAAGGAGCGCTACAAAAACGAGATGGAGCTGCGGGGAAAGGTGGAGGAGCTGTTCTCGAGAAACATCATTTCCGCGGAGGCGATGAATTTTATCCGCGGCAGGACAATAACCCACACCTACCTGATTATAGACGAGGCCCAAAATCTCACTCCCAAGCAGGCAAAGGGAGTCATAACCCGCGTCGGCAAGGGAACAAAAATCGTTCTGCTCGGCGATCCTCAGCAGATAGACCATCCGCTTTTGGACGAGCGGACCAACGGTTTAAGCTATGCGGGAGAAAAAATGAAAAACAGCCCGCTGTGCTGCCAGATTACGATGCGGGCCGACGAATGCGAGCGCTCGCCCCTCGCTTTTGACGCGGCAAGCAGGATGTAAAGCTTTTAAATGGCGGGCAACCGGGTTCGCGTAGTTTTTGCACAGGACCGGGCGCCGTCTTTCTAGTACGGGTTCCGGGTTCTCCGACAATATGAATGGGTTTGTCGCTAAACGTTTTGTCAAAAACGAGGCGCGACAAGCCCTTTTTGTGTTTTGCTGCCCTGCGCGCGCTCTGCCCGGCGGCTGATTTTGCCTTCACGGCTGAACGCGCTTTATGAAATGGGGCGGCGGCCTGCTTTGGGTATGCGAAGGGCCGCTCCGGCAGAGCGGAACGCAAACTGCCGGCGCTCCCCGATCAGGCTGACTCGAACCCTGTTCTTAGGCAATCCGGCGCAATCCGTCAAGTGAATTTTTTTTATTTCAGCAAAACAATAAATATGGATACTAAACAATTAATATAGGCATTTATTAAATATATTTGTAATATATGATAGTATTCCGTATGTGATATTTGTAAAATATGTCAATATCCAACATACGTCAAACTGTGTTAACATATTATAAACACAGGTGCAAAGCACTCCGTTTCCATTACTTTTTTGTGCTTTCACTACAAAAAGGAGGTCGAAATATGAAAAGAACAAAACGTGTGGTTTATGTATTGCTCTGCGTAGTCTTGACTCTCGCGACGCTGGCCGGATGCGGCGGCGGAGGGGGAGGAACCACGGCAACCCCGGCTCCCAGCGCTAAACCCAGCAGCGCGGCAACTACCCAGAAAAACCTTGCGACACCCCCGGCCGGCGCCAAACTTGCAAAAGAACTTTCCATTTACGCGTTACCGTGTTCTGTAATCGACCCTGGCAACCCCGCTTTCTATACGCCTCAGGTGGCTTGGATCTGCAACAACATATACGACTCTCTTATCAAGCTTACCCCCGACGGCAAGTACATACCGGCGCTCGCCACCGAATGGAAAACTACCGACTACAAAACGATCACCTTTAAGCTCCGCAACGACGTCACTTTCCATAACGGCGAAAAATTCACGGCAGACGACGTGGCCTTTACGATCGACAGAGGAAAAGCGTCCAAGGGCACCCAGGCTTTCGACAGATGGAGCAAGGTCGAGTCATACAAAGTCGCAAACGACTACGAGATTACTCTCACATACAAGTCTGTCAACACGGATTTCCTCGAAGAACTGCAGTCGGCCGCCTGCAGCATACTCAGCAGAAAAGCCGTTACGGCAGATCCGAAAAACGGTTCTTGGATTGGCACCGGTCCCTATAAGGTCGAAAAGCTGGTGGTAAATCAGCAGATAGACTTCGCCCGCTACGACAAGTACTGGGGCGTAAAGGCGTATACGGAGAAGCTCCACTTCAAGAATGTCGCCGAGCAGAGCGCGCAGATCATAGCCCTTGACAACGGCGAGCTCGACAGCGTAATGGGTCTGCTTCCCATTTATCTGCCGGACATGGAGAAAAACCCGAAATACGAGTGCGTTCCCTTCACGGTGAACAACACCGCATATATAGGCTTCAACATGCTTGACCCCCTTATGTCGGATATCAACTTCAGAACCGCCGTTGCCTACGCCTTAAAGAGGGAGGACTGCGTCGCCGGCACCAGAAACGGCTACGCCGTGGCGCCGAAGTCCGGCACGTTCTGGGGCTATGCCACCGAATTCAGGAACAACGACGTTCCGCTGATCCCGTATGACGCCGCAAAGGCGAAGGAGTACCTCGCCAAGACGAGCTACAAGGGACAGGAAATAGAGATCGTCAGCGCGCTTGACGACCATATCAAGAACGCGCAGATTATACAGGAAAATCTCAGGGCCGTCGGCATCAACGTAAAAATATACCAAACCGACGCCGCGGGATTGTCGGCGTACACGCCTGTGGGCGGCAAGAAGCATCAGATTATCGTCTACTCCAGCGCCTGGTCCAACTCCGCATCTTCCATCAGATCCCTTGTTTACCCCGGCATGGTCGGCAACAAGGCAAATTACAGCAACGCCAAGGTGACGGAGCTGCTTGACAAAGCGGCCGTAACCCTTGACGCCAAGGAGCGCGAGTCGCTTTACAAGCAGGTTCAGGAATTGGTGGCGAAGGATATTCCTTACATGCCCATTTTTAACATGACCTATGAATTCGTTTCCCAGAAGGGCGTCGGCGGCATAGGCATCTATTCCAGCCTGAACCATGACTTCAGCCACATGTTCAAGGTCATACAATAGAATATCGCCTTCCGGAAGCAATGATGTTTTTTAATCAATAAATACATATTTTCTGAATAGGGCGGCGCGAGACAGTCGTTCCCAACGAATGCCTTGCGCCGCCTTAGGCCTTAGAGAATTGGACAGGAAAATCGAAAGGGTAAGGTAATGCTGCAATGTTTATTTACTCGATCAAGCGTATCCTCTGGCTTATTCCTACCATAATCTGCGTGTCATTTATCATTTACGCCCTCATGGATCTTGCGCCCGGCACCGTCGTCGACTCCATGATAACAAGCGAGATGACAAAGGAGGATATCGCCGAGCTCAGAGCCCAATATGATCTTGATAAGCCGATGGTATACCGTTACGGCAAGTACATGCTGCGTTTGGTCCAGGGTGATTTGGGCAAATCACAGGTAAGCGGCCTGTCTGTTTGGGACCTGTACACCTCAAGGTTCCCGATGACGCTTCGCCTCGCGCTCGTATCTCTCTGCATAGGGGTCGCGATAGCGCTGCCGCTGGGAATATTCGCAGCTCTGCACTCCGGAACCATCTGGGACAACCTGACCACCGGAATAGCGCTGATCGGCATTTCAATGCCGTCGTTTTGGACCGGACTGCTATTGCTTTTCGCGTTTTCGTACCATATTAAAATATTCCCCTCCGGTTATAACGGAACCCTTGCGAGCTACGTGCTGCCCGCCGTGACCTCCGGCTTTATGATGTCGGCTTCAACGACCAGACAGACAAGGTCCGCCATGCTGGAGGTTTTGAGGCAGGATTATCTCCGCACCGCGCGCGCCAAGGGCGTTTCCGAGAGGATGATCATCATAAAGCACGCTTTGGGCAACGCGCTCATTCCGATAATAACGCAGGTCGGAATGATGCTCGCCTTCTCGCTCGCCGGCTCGGTCGTTATTGAGACTGTTTTCATGTGGCCGGGAATCGGTCAGCTTACTATCGAGGCCATCAACAGGCGCGACACGCCGCTCGCCTGCGGCGGCATAATACTGACCCTGATTCTGTTTATCACCATGCTGCTGATAGTTGATCTGTTATACGCGCTGGTTGACCCAAGAATAAGGGCTCAGTTCGCTCCCGCGAGAAGGAGGAAGTCGGCATGAACAAAAAGTCTTCCCAAACCCTCATTTCCCAGAAGTATGACAGAAAGGGACTCTTATCCGAAATATGGCAGAGAATACGCACTAACCCCGGAGCGGTTCTCGGCATGATCGTCCTCTGCATTTTGATGCTGACAATGCTTTACGGCATCTTTTTCATCAGCTACGAGCAGGTTACGAAAATGAACCCGCTCCAGCGCTTCAAGCCACCCAGCGCAGAGCACTGGTTCGGCACGGATGAGATGGGCCGCGACTTGTTCTTGAGAGTCATCTACGGACTAAGATATTCGTATTCGCTCGCAATCGGGGCGGTTGCCATGGCCTTTGTCATCGGCACCTTTTTCGGGTCCCTGGCCGGCTTTTTCGGGGGCAGGGTAGATACGATAATAATGCGCACGACGGATATCATGTCGTCAGTGCCGACCATTCTCCTGGGCATGGTCATAGTGAGCGTCCTGGGGAGCAGTACGTTAAATCTGCTCCTTGCCATAGGAATAACGGCTTCGCCGATGTTTGTGCGTATGTCAAGGGCGTCCGTTCTTACCGTCAGGGGGAACGAATACGTCGAAGCGGCACAGGCCATAGGCATGTCAAACTTCAGAATAGTTTTTACTCAGGCTCTTCCGAACGCTCTTTCTCCGCTGATAGTCACACTGACCTCAAGAATGGGTACCGCGATCCTGGAGATAGCCAGTCTCAGCTTCATCGGCTTCGGTATCAAGGTACCGCTGCCGGAACTCGGCGCTCTGGTTTCATCCGGACGAAACTTCATTAACCCGGCGCCACATATAACAATATTCCCGGGTCTGTTCATAGTACTTACCACTTTCTCCTTCGCCATGCTGGGCGACGGACTGCGTGACGCGCTTGACCCGCGGCTTAAAAAGTAAGGGGATCACAATGGGCAACGAACACATTACAAACAACGGCCTCGCCGCTGAAGGCGATATTGTGCTGGAAGTTAAAAATCTGGTGGTGCATTACGTCCTGAAAAAGGAAACTGTCGAGGCGGTCAACGATATAAGTTTCAGCCTGAAAAAGGGGCGTGCCATCGGCCTCGTGGGCGAGACCGGCGCCGGAAAAACTACGACGGCGCTTTCAATCATGAATCTTGTTCCCGACCCTCCCGGCGTCATAAAAAACGGGACAATAAACGTCTGCGGTTACGACATCCTGAAATTAAAGCATAACGAGCTGAAAAAGGTCCGCGGAAAGGACGTATCCATGATATTCCAGGACCCGATGACCGCGCTGAACCCGGTCATGAGGGTGGGAGACCAGATAGCGGAAAGCGTCCGGCTGCACGAGAATGTGTCAAAGGCAAAGGCTTACGAACGGGCAGTCGAAATGCTTGAGCTTGTCGGCATTTCCGGCGAGCGCGCGTCGGAGTTCCCTCACCAGTTCTCCGGAGGCATGAAGCAGCGCGTTGTAATCGCCATAGCGCTTGCCTGCAGTCCGCACGTCCTTATCGCGGACGAACCGACGACGGCGCTCGACGTTACAATACAGGCGCAGGTGCTCGACATGATGAACGATCTTAAAAAGAAGTTTAACACCGCTCTTGTAATGATTACCCACGATCTCGGCGTCGTGGCCAAAATGTGCGACGAGGTGGCGGTCATGTACGCCGGCCGGATCGTTGAGTCGGGAACGCTTGAGGACGTATTCAACGACACCATGCATCCTTACACCGAAGGGCTTTTCAACTCGCTGCCTAATCTGGAAAACAGGGAGGCGGAATTGGAGCCGATTCCCGGCCTCATGCCGGACCCCACCAAGCTGCCACCCGGCTGCTCCTTCGCGCCGCGCTGCAAGTATGCTACGGAGGCGTGCAGCGCCAAACGGCCCGAACCCCGCAAGGTAAGCGATACCCACACTGTTCTCTGCACCAGATATGACGATCCGAGCTTCCGGATCAAGAGGAGGCAAAGCAATGAGCAACACGTTTCTTGAAGTCCGGAATCTGAAAAAATACTTCAAATCCGCCAGAGGGTATGTGCACGCCGTCGACAATGTGAATTTCAGCATAGAAAAAGGAAAGACCCTCGGCGTTGTGGGTGAGTCAGGCTGCGGAAAGTCCACGCTGGGCCGATGCGTCATCAGGCTGCTCGAACCCACGGAGGGCGAGGTGCTTTTTGAGGGCGTAAATATCTGCAAGCTGAATAATCACAAGATGAAGGAGCTTCGAAAGGATATCCAGATTGTTTTCCAGGATCCCTACTCTTCCCTGAATCCCAGGAAAACTGTTCTTGACATAATTTCCGAACCGCTTAAGTTCAATAAAATAATGCCGGGCGCATCAAGGGCGGATATTGAAAACCGCGTTGTCGAGCTTATGGAAACGGTGGGACTTGCCGAACGCCTTATAAATACATACCCGCATGAGCTGGACGGCGGCCGCCGCCAGAGGATAGGCATAGCTAGAGCGCTCGCCGTAAACCCAAGGTTTATCGTTTGCGATGAGCCGGTATCCTCCCTGGACGTCTCAATACAGGCGCAGATACTTAACCTCCTTAAGACCCTGCAGCGCGAGAGGGGTCTTACCTACATATTCATCACGCACGATCTGGCGGTAGTCAACTATTTTTCCGACGAAATCATGGTTATGTATATGGGGCAGACGGTTGAGAAGGCGCCGTCGGATGAGCTTTTCAGAAACCCGCTTCACCCATACACAAAGGCCCTGCTCTCCGCCGTGCTCGTGCCGAAGGTAGGCGGCAACAAGGAAAGGATACAGCTTCGCGGCGAAATCACATCCCCCATCGAACCACCCGACGAATGCCGCTTTGCAAAGCGCTGCAATTACTGCGGCGACGGGTGCAAAAAGGGAACGCCGCCTCTTATCGAGGTTGCCCCGAATCACTTTGTGGCATGTCACTGCATAGGGAAGGATAAAAACACTCTGACGCTCCAGGAGCTCGATATGGCGAAATAGGGCGTGCAAAGAAGGTCTTTCGGCGCGCGCTGCCCGTGGAATTTATGCCCGGCAGCGCGCGCTCGAATTGATTTGAGTACTTTTGCGCGCGTCCTGCAAAACGACTTGAATCGTTTTGAATTTTTTGACTTGCCGCTTCACGCGTTCTGACTCTGTAACATTTTTGTTACAGAGTTGAGCTTGTCGAAAAAGTGTTTTCGACAAGCTTCTAGGGGGCATCCAATGCCCCCTAGATACGCGGCTTGCGCCGCGAAACCCCCGGTCGCGCTCGATTTGCGCGGGCTGAGGTATTTTTCCGAGAAGTGAATTCCCGGAAAAATAGATTTAAATATCCCTGCGAGGGAGTTTTTTGACAGTCTGGACTCTGTAACATTTTTGTTACAGAGTTTTCATTTTTATGCTCACAGATGCGCAATAAAATTCATCACACTAAATCGCAGCTTAAATTTGACATAAAACAATACACAAAAAGCCTATTTATTCGACAGTGTTTGCATAGCACTAAATCGATATAGCAAAATATAATTAATTTTCAGTAAAAATGATTTTCCTGTTGCGTTAATATTTTTCATTGTTTTTTGGCCTTATACGTGTTTTTGTGATGAATATATATACATTTGTTTGAATATATAAATATAATTTGCTATTTGACATCCGCATAATGTGAATATATTATAAAAAACAAAAATCAAAGACCATTTTTTTGCATACATATCTATTTTCAATAAATGCTCCCGGCTGAATAAGGAAAATGGATAATAATTTATTGATAAGTAATTACGCATTACTGCGCTCCGCTTTCTTTCCGAAATTTGTTCATCCATCGTCTGAATGACGTTAAAATCAATTTTATTAGAGGGGAATTTTATGACTGAAATCAATTCGCAGGACAGGCAAATCTACTCGGCAGCGAACATATTCAAATTCGCGTTCTTCAGCATTTTCGGCATTCTTCTTTTCTTCACTCCCATCACTATCAAGGGAACATCCACGATACCTTTAGACCATTTGATCACCTTCATAAACACGGTGACGCCCTGGTTCGGCCCCCTTTTCACCCTTGTCGTCGCCATAATCGGCGGAATCCTCCCCTGGGTGCAAAAAAGCTACAAGAAGGACGCCCTGAGTTTTATTATGGCCGTACTCAGAACGCTCGGCATCCCGGTGTGCTTTCTCGCTTACTTCAACGTCGGCCCGGCCTGGCTTACAGACCCCGGCATGATGCCCTTTATCTGGCAGAAGGTAGTCATCGCGGTCACCATGATTGTCCCGATCGGCTCCATCTTCCTCACCTTCATAATCTGCTTCGGAGTCCTTGAATTTGTGGGAGTTCTTGTAAGGCCCATAATGAGGCCTCTGTACAAAACCCCCGGCAAGTCCGCCATCGACGCCGTCGCCTCCTTCGTCGGCAGCTTCTCGGTTGCGATTTATCTCACAAACAAGCTTTATATGGAATCAAAGTATACCAAGAAGGAAGCCTTTATCATCATGACCGGCTTCTCGACGGTGTCCGCAACCTTTATGATCATTGTCGCCAAGACCGCCCAGTTTATGAACATCTGGAACTTTTACTTCTGGTCCTCCCTCGTCATCTGCTTTGCCGTCACCGCCGTTACAGTCAGGCTCTGGCCCATCACGAAAATTGAGGACACATATGTTGACGGCGTAGGAAAACCGGAACAGCCGCTCGAAGGACAGAACATTTTTAAGGTCGCATTGTTCGAAGGCCTGGAGGCAGCATTTAAGTCCGGAAACGTTTTCAAGAGCATCTGGGAAAACCTTGTCGGCGGCATGAAAATGTGCTTCGTGCTTACGCCCTGCATGGCGTCTATCGGTCTGCTGGCGTTTATGCTTGTTAAAATGACTCCGATTTTCAATTACATAGGGCTCATCTTCTATCCCTTTACCTATCTTATCAGCCTGATAGGCATCCCCGCCCCGCTTGAGCTCGCCAAGGCCGCGGCCGTTACGCTGGGCGAGATGTTTGTTCCGAACGTCCTCGTCGCAAAGCTCCCCGCAGCCGCAAAGTATGTAATCGCGGTAACCTCGGTTTCCGAAATAATATTCTTCGCGGGTTCCATCCCCTGCCTTCTCGCCTCGGAAATGAAGGTCCCGTTCTGGAAATACCTTGTGGTGTGGTTTGAAAGGGTCGTGGTATCCATCATTCTGTCGGGAATCGTCGCCGTACTGTACTTCAGATAATATTTTCCTAATCAGAAACCCTGTAATCGTTTAGGGCGCCTTGCGGCAGTCCTTTGCGATTACAGGGTTTTTACCTTCTTTTCACCTTTCCCGCCTTTACATGCCCGCCATATAGGTATAAAATAGAAGCGTGAACATTCGACCTATGTTTTAAGGGGAACGCAGTTATGAGAAAGACTAAAATCGTTTGCACTATCGGTCCCGCCTGCGAGAGCGAGGAGATGCTCGAAAAGCTGTGTCTCGCCGGCATGAACGTCGCGAGGCTCAACTTCTCCCACGGCACTCACGAGGAGCACAAAGCGAGGGTTGACGCCATAAAACGCGTCCGCGAAAGGCTGGGGCTCCCCATAGCCATTATGCTCGACACCAAGGGGCCCGAATACAGGATAAAGAGCTTTAAGGACGGCAAAATCACCCTCCGCGAGGGTGACAAGTTTATATTCACCTCCGACGAGGTGGACGGGAGCGCCGAAAGAGTGTCGGTCAGCTACAAGAACCTGCCGAACGAGCTTACGAGCGGCGACACGATTTTGCTCAACAACGGACTTTTGACCTTCCGCGTGGACGAGGTGCGCGGCAGCGACATAATCTGCAGCGTCGTAGTAGGCGGAGAGCTTTCCGACCGAAAAAGCATGAGCTTTCCCAACAAGGTGCTGAATCAGCCTTATCTCAGCGAACAGGACAAAAGCGATATGAAATTCGCGGTTGAAAACGAGCTTGATTTCATAGCCTGCTCCTTCGTCTCACGGAGGCAGGACCTCGCAGACGTCAGAGATTTTCTCCGCAAAAACGGCGGAGAGGATATAGACCTTATAGCAAAAATCGAAAACCGCTCCGGAGTCGACAATATACTCGAAATATTCAAGGAGTGCGACGGCATCATGATAGGCCGTGGCGATATGGGCGTGGAAATTCCCTTTGAGGAGCTGCCCGCCATACAGAAAAAGCTTATAACGGAGTGCCGTCTTCTGGGAAAACGCGTCATCACAGCCACGGAGATGCTCGAATCCATGATAACAAATCCGCGCCCGACGAGGGCGGAGACCTCGGATATAGCAAACGCGGTATACGACGGTACGAGCGCCATAATGCTCTCAGGCGAGACCGCCGTCGGCAAGCATCCCGCGCTTGCGGTGTCCACAATGTCAAGAGTGGCCGAATACACCGAAAACGTCATCGACTACGCAAAGCGTTTCGCGACCGCCGAATTCACAATCAAGGACACTTCGGACGCCATTTCTCACGCCACCTGCGCCATGGCGATAGATTTGAACGCCAAGGCGATCGTTGTCTGCACCGCTTCGGGCATGACCGCGAGAAAGGTTTCGCGCTTCCGCTCTCCGGTCGACATCGTCGGCGTCACCACAAGCGAGAAGGTCCGGCGCAAGCTCTCCCTTTCCTGGGGTGTTATACCTGCGATAACGGAACCCTTTACCTCCACCGAGGTAATGTTCTACCATGCTAAAAAATTGGCGAAGGAAATGCTGAGACTCAAGCCCTCCGACAAGATCGTCATAACCGGCGGCACGACGAGCGGGGTCGTCGGCAGCACCAACCTTGTGAAGGTGGAAACTATATAAACTTTTTATTATACGTTGTTTTTGTCATTTTTTATCTTTTCAATATCTTATTATATAAATATTTTGTAAATTATTAGCACGCTTCCTGTTTTTATCTTGTAATGCTACCCAAAAATGATATAATCAGTTTGCCAATTATTCACTGTGTGCCACTTCCACTATTGGCAAATATTAGTTGTATAAGGAGAAAGACACATGAAGCGAGCAAATAGGTTTATTTCCGTAATTATGGTCTTTGCGTTTTGCTTTGCCATGCTTATTCCGGCAAGCGCAGCGAGCGTTTCCGAAGCAGAGACGAAGGCCGTAGCTCTCAAGCAGCTCAATTTGTTTAAGGGCGTTTCCGACACGGAGTTCGATCTCGGAAGGGCTCCTACCCGCACCGAGGCCATGATAATGCTTATCCGTGTACTGGGAAAAGAAACGGAGGCCCAAAACGGCGGTTTTAAGCATCCGTTTACCGACGTGGAGCCATGGGCCGACAAATATATCGGGTATGCATACGAAAAAGGGTTGACAAAAGGAGTATCCGCCACTGAATTTGGTTCTGGAAACGCCGATTCCGATATGTATCTGACATTTGTGCTCCGCGCGCTCGGCTACGACGATTCAAAGGGCGACTTCGTTTGGAACGAGCCGGATACGCTGGCTAAATCGATTGGAATTCTTCCAAGCAACGTAGACACTTCAAACTTCCTTCGCGCGGATGTAGCCATTATTTCATGGGCCTCGCTTAAAGCTTCCATGAAGGACGGCAGCCAAAGCCTCTCCGGAAAGCTGATCGCGGCCGGCGTATTCACGGCAGCCCAGTATGACGCCGCGAAAAAAGTAGCGGGGGATGCCGTTTTGGTGACCCCTTCCGATACATACGAGCTCAAGGACGGGATAGCAAAAGTCAAGGACCTTGCCGAGTTAAAAGGCGCTTTGGAATCCGACAAGGTAAAAGAAATTGAGTTTGCCAAGGGCTTTGAAATAACGGAGGACTTAACCGTTAACAAAAATCTGCTTATTGTTGAAATGGACGTGGCTAACAGCGGCGTGCTGACGCTGAAAACGCAGGTCACGCTTGGCGGCGTTAACTTTGAGAACAAGGGCAACATTATAGTGGCAAACGGTGGATTTTTGGGCGTTTACCAGACAGTATTTAATAACAGGAGTAATTTTACGATTGAGACTGGCGGAAAGCTTGAAATGGACCGCGGCGGTGAGTATAAAAACTTCGGGACGCTTATAAACGCAGGAACTATAACCGTTACCTCAAACGGAGGGAACTTGTTTAACGCCGCTAAGGCAATCCTCGAAAACAACGGCGTAATAGACTGTGCAGGATATTACAATAATGAGGGTACATATTCCGGCAGTGGAAAGGAACCGACAGTTAAGAAGTAAAACTTCCGATTTTTTGCATAAAAATCCTTAGAACACGTAGTTGCTCTAAGGATTTTTTATGACGGGGGCGTTATGCTCATTATGAAAATAGTGCTAATGTGACCGAATCACTGATACCGGGAAAAAGCACAGAGTATACTTAACCCCGAGGTGATGATATGAGCAAAAAGCTGAGCGTATTGCAGGACAGATGCCCGCAGAACCATCCCTGCCCTTCCGTGACAATCTGCCCTTACGGGGCGTTAAAGCAGTCCGGGTTCAAGGCCCCAAAGGTAGATGCCGGAAAGTGCGTCGCCTGCGGCAGATGCGTGAGGTTCTGTCCGAAAAGAGCCCTTGTTCTCGCAGAAGCATAAAAATCCTGTTTTTTTCAAATTTAGTGATTACATCACAGAAATTATGGTATTATGGGGTATAATAAGAGCATAAGACATTTGAATATTGATACAAGGAGATAAAAAGTATGAGCGCCATTAAAATAACAAAAGAAAACTTTGAAGCCGAAGTCATCAAGTCCGATAAGCCCGTACTCCTCGATTTCTGGGCGGAGTGGTGCGGTCCCTGCCGCATGGTCGGACCGGTCGTTGAGGAAATAGCCAGCGAAACCACCGCCGCTAAGGTCGGAAAGGTCAACGTCGACGAGCAGCCCGAACTCGCTTCCGCCTTCAAGGTGATGAGCATACCGACCCTCGTGGTTCTTAAGGAAGGCAAAATCGTTTCCACGGCCGTCGGTGCAAGGCCGAAGGCTGATATTCTCAAAATGCTGAACGTATAAAGGGGCTGTTGCAAAACAAATTTGTGATAGCAAATTGCACAAAAAAAGCGGCCCTACAAACAAAAAATGCGCTTTGAAATGGCTTTTAAAGCCAAATCAAGGCGCATTTTTGTACATTACTTTTCGACCAGGGCGTTTTGCAACAGCCCCTTTGTTATGTCAGCGCCTTCAGCTTGTTTTTATCCAGCACCCTTATCCCGCCCCTTGACAGCTCCACAATCCCCTCGGAGGCGAAATACTTGAGCATCCTCGAAACGACCTCCCGCGCGCTTCCGATATGCCGGGCTATCTGCTCGTGTGTCTGCCTCAGCGTGTCGCCGCCAGTCTTTGAAAGCTCATCCCAGATGTAGACGGCAAGCCTCTTGTCCATGCTCGTAAAAAGTATCTGCTGCATAGCCCACATTACGTCCGAAAAACGCTCGGCCGCAAGCTTGTAGGACTCGCACTCCACATAAATGTTCTGCTCCTTGAGCCGCGAAAAATGCGCGGAGTAGATCAGAAGCGCCTCGGTGTCCTCCTCCGCGTCTATGTGGACGTCGAAGGATATCGCGTTCAGCACGCAGGACGCCGACAGCACGCATGTATCGCCGCTGCCCATCCGAAACAGCGTGACCTCTCTGCCCTCCTCAGACAGCAAATAGGTTCGGAGCATTCCCTTCCTTATGAGAAGCACGCCGACGCACTCGCTCTCGGCCCCGTGTACGCAGCTGCCCTTTTTATAGGAAACCTCTACGGTGTTCTGAACGAGCGCCTCCCTCTGCTCAGGCGACAAATGCCGCCAGGCGGGAAAATGCTTCTCCATGAAGGAAATCAAATCGGGATTGAGCATATTATTTGCCTCCGCGCAGAAATTTGACCGCCTCCGTGCCGGCAGCGGCCCCCTCATACACCGCCTTCGCTATCTGGAGCATGCCCCCGGTACAGTCCCCCGCGGCGAAAAGCCCGGGTATGTTGGTGGACATATTTTCCGAAACCGATATCCTGTTCCCGTCGGTAAACACGCCGAGCTTCCTCGCAAGGTCGGCGCTGCCGGCGGTCCCGAGGGCGATGAAAACTCCGTCGGCCGCGATTTCGGCGCCGTCTTTAAACACAATCCTTTCCAGCCTGTCCCCTCCCTTGAACTCAGCGACAGGCTTCTTTATTACATCCACGCCGTCGGGAATTGCAGCCGACGGCTCTTCGCCGTTTGTCAGCAGCGTCACGCTGCCGACCACCGGCTTCAGCTCATTGACCTCCGAAACCGCATATTCACCGCTCCCGAGCACGCAGACAGCCTTCCCGCGGTAGAAGAATGCGTCGCAGACGGCGCAGTAGCTGACGCCGCGCCCCTCAAATTCCGCTATCCCCTTTATCTTCGGGGCCTTTCGCGGAGAACCCGTCGCCAGTATAACGCTGTCGGCCCTGTATTCGCCGCCGTCCGTCCTGACCGCAAAGCCGCCGTCATAGCCGATGCCGACGACCTCCTCCTCAATAAACACGGCTCCAAGCCTTTTCGCCTGCTCAACGCCGTTGTCCGAGAGCTCCTCACCGCTGACGGGAGCGGAGAACCCGTAATAATTCTCAATTTTTTCCGCCCTGCCAAGAGAGCCGGTTCCCTTTCCTATTATGACGGTCTCGATCCCCGCGCGCGTTGTATAAAGCGCTGCGGATACGCCCGCAGGCCCCTTGCCTATTATGATTATCTTTGGCATTCGTATTTACAACCCTTTCGCCCCACAGCGCGCTCCGGCGCCTTATCGTTTGAGATTCAATTAATCCTATGACTGTTATTCTTATCCATTATAGGTTTTTTATAATATAAAGTCAATAACAAGCAACCCGACGCCCTTTTTCGCGACGCCTTGTTTCATATTTAGCTTTTCATTTTACATTTGCTGTGTTATATTGGTACAAATATGTCGATAAGCCACCTGAAAAGGCAGGGTTAAGGAAATCAAATCCTAATGAAGCGCGAACCGGTTGTGTCCGGCACTTTGAGTAATTGCATTTTGACTTTTTAATGGGGTGGATCAATTGGATGTAATCTTGGGCATAGATATAGGCGGCTCCACTACAAAAATCGTCGGGTTTACCGCCAAGAACAATATGCTGGGCTCCCTGCAGGTGAAGGCTACCGATCAGGTGACCTCCATGTACGGCGCCATCGGCAACTTTCTGCGAACCTATTCGATACCTCTCAGGGACGTATCAAAAATCGTGCTTACCGGCGTGGGCGCTTCTTATATTACAGGCAGCGTTTACGAAGTGCCTACGGTCAAGATCGACGAATTCCGTGCAATAGGCCTGGGCGGCTGTACTCTATCCGCGCTTGACAGGGCGCTGGTGGTCAGCATGGGCACCGGCACCGCGTTCGTCCGCGTTTCCGACGGCGAAGTTACTCATATCGGCGGAAGCGGCGTCGGCGGCGGAACGCTCATGGGGCTTTCCTCGGAGCTGCTGCACGAAAACAATATTTCCAACGTTTCGCTTCTCGCCGAAAAGGGAGACCTTTCAAACGTAGACCTTCTTATCAAGGATATCAGCAATGTGCAGATTCCCAATCTCCCCCCCAATGCGACCGCCTCCAACTTCGGCAACATCAAAAACACGGCCACAAGCTCCGACAAGGCCCTCGGCCTCGTCAACATGGTTTTCCAGGCGATAGGAACGATGTCCTTTCTCGCCTGCTACAATACCCCGATCAAGGACATTGTACTTACCGGCGCGCTTACGGTCCTTCCTCAGGCGAGGGACGTTTTTGACGGCCTGAGCAAGCTGTACAGGCTGAATTTTACAATACCTCCTCTCTCGATATACGCTACCGCAATCGGCGCCGCAGTATCGTTTCTCGAGTCATAAAAGCCAAACATCAAGCCCGAGTGCTATCGTCGGCACCCGGGCTTTGCTTTTCCCTTGTCGGCGAAATGGAGAGGGCCTACGCTGAAGCGCCAAACATGAGCGCGCTAACAAAAGTGTGTTAATCACCGCTTTACTGGTTTATATTTTACAAATCCTGTCCTGTTTTTCATTATTGCTTTTTCCAACTCCAAAAATCCGCAGTAAATACAAGCAGTAATTTCCGCCTTGTTTTTACAGGCGTTTTCTATGCTCTATGCATATTTGCACTAAAATTAAAACAAAAAGTCGCCCAAATTATTTGGATATTATGTATAATTTGCACACAACAATGTGGGCAACATGATGATTTTTACCTTTACATGCTATAACCCAGTTGATTTTTCCGGTGAATAAAAGTACTCTATACTTGTGGCAATAGTTTGCAAAATTTCATTATCACAAAAATAGGGAGGTATATTTGGATGAACGAAGAAAAAGTTCCGCAGAGCTCGAAGAGCACGATATGGGCAGCTGTTGCGATCATGACAGCCTCTTTCGCCTATTGGCTCACAAGAGGAAAGGCCACGGCGATAATGCCTATTATAGCGGGCGACCTTGACGGCATGGCGTTTTACACCTGGGCGGCGATGCTTTACAATCTGGCGGCCTGTATCGCGGCGCCCCTCTGGGGAAAGATTGGCGATATGCTGGGCAGAAAAAAGGTCCTGATAATGCTCCTCTCCCTGATGACCGCCGGCGACCTGGTGTCGGCAGCCGCTCCAAATATCTATGTGTTCTGCATAGGCTTCGCTATATGCGGCCTTGGAGGCGGAGGAATGCAGGCTACATATTTCGCCATGCTGGGCGATCTCTTCGCGCCCGATAAGCGCGGGAAATACGGCGGAACCATTCTTATGCTTTCGAGCATCACCGGTATTTTTCTTCCCATTGTCACCGCCCAAATCGCAGAAAGGGCTTCATGGAGATATGTATTCGTTCTGACCTGCGCGGTTTATGTTATTGCAATAATTTCGGTTACTTTCATGATTCCCAAATCGCAGGTATCCGGCAAAAGCACAAAGGTCGACTGGGTCGGAACCATCCTCATTACTTTTGCGGCCGTACCCTTCCTCCTTGCTCTTTCATGGGCCGGCTCAAAATATGCGTGGACCGATCCTACCATAATCATCATGCTGGCCGTCGCGGTGGTATTCCTTATCATCGCCGTGATATACGAGAGAAAGCACGAGGACTTCGCCCTTTTAAGCATCAAACTCCTTAGGAGAAAGAATTACACCTTCGCAATACTCATCTCACTTTTCATGACCTCAACTCTGACTGCCTCCGGAACCTTCTGGTCCCTCTTCGGGCAGGGCGTTATGAGCAAATCCGCTACCATGCTATCCGCCGCCGCAATGCCCGCAAGTATAATCGGCATATTTACCGGCGGCCTTACCGGATATCTCATGGACAAAACCAAAAGATATAAATGGCTGCTGGTCTTGGCTCCTTTGGCGGGCACCATCATCATGGTTTTGTTCAATACGGCTTCCCCTTCCACGCCTCTCTGGTTCGTTACGGCTATGGCTATCGCAAACAGAATTTTTACAGGCTACATGCCAGGCATCAACCCGCTTGCAGCCATGGCACAGCTCGAGCCCGAGGAGTTCGGCGCCGGCAATGGAACAATGTACTTCATTACATCTCTCGGCGGATCCATATACCCAGCGCTTTTCGGTTCGGTCCTTAACGGCTCTTATGCCAGAGCCATCGCAAAAGCAACCGCTTCAATATCCAAGCAGCTCACGCCGGCGCAGATAAAAACAATATCAACCTCCAGAGTCCTTGTAACGCCCGCATCAATGAAGTCGCTCCAAACATCCTTCGGCACAAACACCGCGCTTTACAACCAGACGGTAGACGCCGTCAGAAGCGCTCTTGAATCCTCTCTCAAGTCCGTCTTCATCGTGGCAGGCATCTTCTCGCTTGGCGCGGTCGTAATGGCGCTTCTCATCAAGGAAGTGCCGCTCGATCAGATAAAATACAGAAGGCCCACCGCAAAAAAATAATATCACAAGCCAAATTTTAAGAGGCTGCCGTTGATGAAATGGCGGCCTCTTGTCTTTGTACTATTATATTTATCAAGTTAACTAATTTTTGTTGTTTATAATGCACAATAATGTCAGACAAATTATTATCAATAAATCCGTTTTGATCAAAATCCAGACCCCCAAACTGGTACACCAAGGTATTGTTGGATATAATATCAAGAAAATAGCAGCATATTTGTATATTTGTTGGATTCGACAAATATGCATAATGAACAATATTTTATGCTTTAAGAATATAATAGTTGATTTTATCCCGACAAAACATTACCCTGTATACGTGGTATAAACCACGGCAGAAAAAGGAGGTAAATTTGGATGAACGAACAAAATCAACTTTCAGAGCAGGATTTGAAGCGTACCAAGCTGTCAGCTCTCGCAGTCATGATCGCGGCCGTAGCGTATTACTTTCTGAAGTATAGAGCGGGTACGATACTGCCGATCATCGCGGGCGACCTTGACGGTATGGCCTACTACACCTGGGCTGCGGTGCTGTATTCCCTCACCTCTTGCATTGCCGCTCCTTTCTGGGGAAAAATGGGCGATATGATCGGCAGAAGAAAGGTGCTGCTCCTGCTGCTTGGATTTTTAACCGTCGGCGACGTTATAATGGCGGCAGCCCCCAATATTTTCGTTTACATAGTGGCAAACGCCATTTCCGGCTTCGGCGGCGGCGCCATGCTCGCTACCTTCTACTCCATTCTTGCCGATCTCTTCCCGCCCGACAAGCGGGGAATTTACGGCGGATACATCCTTGTTATCATGAATATCATTACGATATTTCTGCCGCTCCTTACCGCTCAGATTGCACAGAGAGCGTCCTGGAGATATGTCTTTGTGATGACCGCCATCATATATGTCCTCGCTATGGCGGCCGTATACTTCCTGCTCCCAAAGCAACAAAAGGAAATCAAAAAGCTTAAGATCGACATCATCGGCATGGCTTTGATTACTATCGGCGCCGTCCCCTTCCTTCTCGCGCTTTCCTGGGGCGGTTCAAAGTACCCCTGGAGCAACCCGATGATTATCGCCATGCTTGTCGTTGCCGTCGTCTT
The DNA here is from genome assembly GCA_029268065.1 of Clostridiales bacterium. Classification (GTDB taxonomy): domain Bacteria; phylum Bacillota; class Clostridia; order Oscillospirales; family Oscillospiraceae; genus DUPK01. The sequence continues at coordinate 51,656 of JAJUHC010000018.1, forward strand.
CCTAGGCGGAGCCGCCGTGTATGAGAAAAAGCACGAGGAATACGCTCTGCTCAGCATCAAACTCCTTAAAAACCGCAACTACGTATTCGCAATACTGGTATCCATGTTCATGACCTCTACAATGAGCGCCTTCGGCACCTACGGTCCCCTGCTCGTTCAGGGCGTCATGGGTCATTCAGCGACGGTATGGGCCACTGCCAGCATCCCCTCCGCAGTAATCGGCATCTTCGCCGGCGGACTTTCAGGATGGGCAATGGATAAAACGAAGAGATACAAATGGCTGCTTATGCTGGCCCCCTTCTGCGGCTCGGTTACGATGGTCTTCTTCAAGCTGCTGACTCCGGCCGCCTCGATTACTTTCATCGTCGGCATTTCGATATTCAACAGGGTCATGACCGGCTATATGCCCTCAATCAACTCGCTTGCGGCTATGGCTCAGGTGGAAGAACAGGATTACGGCGCCGGCGGCGGCACGCTGTTCTTTATAACTGGACTTGGACAGGCGATTTGGCCCGCCATTCTCGGCTCCATATTTAACGGGACCTATTCGAGCGCTCTGACAAAAGCTACGGCTTCGATAGCAAAGCAGCTTACTCCCCAACAGCTCAAAGCTATCGCTACCTCAAGGATTCTGGTGACTCCCGCTTCCATGAAGGCGCTCCAGGCTACCTTCGGCAACAACACCGAGCTTTATAATAAAACAGTTGACGCGGTCAGAAGCTCGCTGCACTCCGCTGTAAATGCGTGCTTTGTCATTGCCGCAATATTCTCGCTGGGCGCCGTCGTCATGGCTATCCTCATCAAAGAAGTCCCGCTTGATCAGATTAAGTACGGCAAAAAGAAGTAAAATAATAACCGGCTTTTGGAGGCTTCCTGTAATAAGGAAGCCTCTCAGACTGTCAAAAAACTCCCTCGCAGGGATATTTAAATCTATTTTTCCGGGAATTCACTTCTCGGAAAAATACCTCAGCCCGCGCAAATCGTGCGCGACCGGGGGTTTCGCGGCGCAAGCCGCGTATCAAGGGGGTATTGGATACCCCCTTGAAGC
>JAJUHC010000019.1 GCA_029268065.1 Clostridiales bacterium
TCGCTTTTGCATTACAGCCGACAAGTCACGCCATGTTTTCGCTTCTTGCGCGCCCTTCAAAGCCTTGATTTGGGCCGCTTCCCGCCTCGCGCGGGCTTAATCAGGCTGCAAAAGGGGCGTCCGAAAACCCGGACGCCCCTGCTTATTCAAGCGGATGCGATTTTGTATTTACTCGGCAAGCCTCAAAGCCGTCGTAAGCGCTATTTCCATCATATCGGTAAAGCTTTTTTCCCTCGCTTCGGAATCGAGCGCCTCGCCAGTTATGACATGGTCTGAAATAGTGCATATCGCAAGCGAGTGTCTGTTGGCCCTCGCAGCGTTCAAATAAAGCCCAGCGGCCTCCATCTCGACCGCGAGCACGCCCATGCGCTTCCATCTCATTATGGCGTCCGGCCTGTCGTCGTAGAAACTGTCGCTTGAAAGTATGTTGCCGACCACCGGCTTTACGCCCAGCTTCTCCGCTTCTTCCTCGGCGATTTTTATAAGCTTGTAGCTCGCGGTGGGAGCAAAAGTGCCAGGGAGGTCAAATTGAGAGGCAAAATTTGAATTGGTGCAGGCCCCCAGCCCTAAAACGATGTCGCGGACCTTAAGCTCCTCGCTTATAGCCCCGGCGGAGCCAATCCTTATGATATTTTCAACGCCGTAAAAATTAAAAAGCTCATAGCTGTATATGCCTATGGAAGGAATGCCCATACCGCTCGCCATAACGGTAACTTGAGCGCCCTTCCACAAGCCCGTATAGCCCTGTACGCCTCGGACGTTGTTGACAAGCGCGGGATTATCGAGGTAATTTTCCGCAATGAACCTTGCCCTCAGCGGGTCGCCGGGCATTAGGACGGTCTTTGCTATTTCACCGCTTTTTGCGGAGTTGTGAGGCGTCGGTACCGGCATAAAGCTTTCCTCCCTTGTCATTCCCAGTCCTTCCAGACGTCCGGGCAGTAGCCGACTGTGGCTTTTTTGCCGTTCCTGACTATGGGCGTCTTAAGAAGGCTCTGATCTTCGAATAATTTCTGCTCCATATCGGCCTTGTACGCAAGGTAGCGAACGCCCTCCGCGCCCTTTGCGCCGCTGTCGAACAGCGCGTCGAAACCTAATGCCCCGAGCACGCTTTTAAACTCGCCTGCGCTCATGCCGTATTTCAGGATGTCGATAAACTGATATTTTATTCGCCGTTCCTTGAAATAGCGCTCCGCCTTTTTGGTATCAAAGCATTTTGACTTTCCGAAAATCTGAATATTCATGCCCTGCCTCCCCGGATAAGCTCAATATATTTTACCAGAGAACGGACGCTTAAGCAAACGAAAATAATTGTGCTTTATGCGTTTTTGTGTTTTAATGGACTCAGATATTATGCTGCGGGGGTATCAATTATGACGGAAAAGCTTGTGACGGGAAGAACGCTGCCCGAAGCCTACCACAGAGCGATAGAGGCGCTTTACGACTTCGGCGAAATAAGCGACTGCCCGGACTACGGAACTCGGCAGAAGGAGCTATCGATGACCATTTGTGTTGAGCAGCCGGTTTCGGAGCCGATGATAAGCAAGCTTTTTATCGGCGGATTCTCGGAGCTTGAGCAGTACCGTCAGGAAATCCTTGACGGGGTTTTGGACTTTGAGGTTGAGCGAGGGAACTGGGAATACACCTACCACAGCCGCATAGCGGAGCAGCTTCCCTTTATTCGCGGAGAGCTGAGGAGAAACCCGGATTCGCGCCGCGCGGTAATTGACGTGCGGGACTGGCGGCACGATACGAGGGAAGGAAACGATTCCCCGGCTTGCCTTCAGCACATACATTATTTTATAAGGGGAGGCAGGCTGTACTGCAAGGTGCTCTTTCGCTCCAACGACGCGGTAAAGGCGACCTTTATGAACGCCTTCGCGCTGATTCTGATGCAGCGGCGGCTCGCCGACGAGCTCGGCGTCGAAATGGGAAGCTATACACACCGAGCTAACAGCTTCCACGCCTACGAAAAGGATTTCAGGCTTCTCGAAAAGTACGTCGGGGCCATAAGGGGCGGGGAGCAGATTACCTACAACTATATCGGCGAATGGGACGAGCTGATGGAAGAGGCGAAGCCCGATATAGCCAAAAAAATTGAGGAGCTCAGAAGCAGGTGAACAAAAGGCAGCGCCGGACGAAAATCGTCCGGCGGCTTTTTTTCAATCACTTTGTCAGCAGCAGCGGCTGAAGCTGAACGCCCTTTAAAGCCGCGTCAACGGTATCGCAGAGCCTTCCAAGGTCGGCGGCAAGCGAATTCGGTTTCCCCGCCGCGTCGTCCTGATAGAACGGGACGAAGTAGAAGTATTTGCGGTTCAGAAGCGCCCCGAGGTTCTGGGCGTTGCCCGACAGGGCATCGTTTGTGGAGATGGCTATCACTACGGGTCTGTTATTCCGCAGATGCGCCTTGCAAACCATTGTAACCGCAGTGTCGGTGATTCCGTTCGCTATTTTGGCGAGAGTATTGCCGGTGCAGGGGGCGATCACGAGTATGTCGAAAAGCGCTTTGGGTCCGGCCGGCTCCGCCTCAGCTATGCTTGAAAAGACCTTTTTGCCACAGATTTTTTCTACTTCGCTGATGAAATGCTTGGCTTCTCCGAATCTTGTATTCGTTGAAAAGGAATTCTCGGACATTATCGGCTGGACGTCCCCGTACTTTTCCTTGACTGCGGCGAGAGCGCCGAGCATCCGGTCGTATGTACAGTATGAGCCGCAGATTGCAAAGCCCACTCTTATATCGCTCAAGGCTTTTCCTCCTCCTCTTCGCGGAGAATATTATAGATTGTGTCGCGGATAATTGCGCCGGAAGTTATAGGCGCGGCTTCGCCGGGCAGCGATAGCGCCCATATCACATGAAGCCCGAGTCCCGCCGCCGAAGCGAAGTCTATGCCCCCGGGCTTTGAGGCGAGATCCAGCAGGAGGCTGCTTTTTTTGACCTCCCTCAGCAAATTTTCGTCAAGCACCGTCGCCGGCACGGTGTTGATGATAACGTCAAAGTCGGAAAGCAGGCCGCCAAGCTTGTAGGTGTGAAGGGGCTTGAAGCCATAGGCCTTGATCCACGCGTGGTCGGCATGGCTGCGCGCTGAAACGTAAACATCCGCGCCGAGACCGTGCAGGCGGTTTGAGAGCAGCTTTCCTATTCTCCCGAAGCCGATGACGAGGATTTTTGCGCTGCAGAGAGTTATCGCGGTGTTGTCCATTGCGATGGCTATCGCGCCCTCGGCGGTGCAGAGCGCGTTTGCTACCATCAGCTCCTCGCGTGCGTAGTAGTCGACAATGCGGACCCCGTAGTGTGAAGCGATTTTTTTGCAGTCTTCATCCACGCGCCCCGCGCAGACGAGCTGGTTCGGTCTTATGCGGCTGAAAACCTCGTCAAGGGAGCATATTTCCTTTGAAACAGGCGTGTTAAGAAAGCCCGCCTTCCCGCTGACCGGGAGCGGCAGAATCACGCAGTCCGCGGCGCACAGGACCTGCTGGAGCTCGGATTTCACCACCGCCGAGGGCGACATTTCTGCTTTTTCGAGAGCGTAGGTACAGACGCGATGCCCGTCGGCGGAAAGCATTTCGGCAAGCTTCGCCTGGCGCATATCTCCGCCGATTACGGCAAACGTAAGCGGTTTCTTCAAGAGTGTTGTCATTCCTTTCATTACCAAATGCACAAAACGGACATGAGGAAGCTCCTTGATTGCATGCCTGACCCGCCAGCCGCAGCTGCGGCATGGCGCTCAGTCCGCAGAAATAAACAGCAAAGCTCCTCCGAATAATCCCGCAATATACTATTCCGTTTTCCCGGAATAGTGAAAGACTTATTCAGCGCGGCTTTGCGCAGGAAAGGCCGAAAAATGTCTGTCGGATATCGCCCAGGCGCCACGCCTGCAAAAGCTTTTTTAGAGGCGAGACGGGACGTTTTCCAAATCAGGCCCAATTCCCCTCGCGGCAATAAAATTCCCGGAGGGATTAAGATACCGGCAGCAAGGCTCGGAATATCTTATCCCCTCCGGGAAGACGGTTCGCCAATCAGCGCCGCTCGGACCAGCCATCCGGGCGGAGACGACGTACTACTGCTAAAAGGAACGAATTGGCTATTTTTTCCGCAGACATATTACATGTGTTATTACTGCATCGTTTCCTGCTTGACCTTTTTATCGATGACGTGCCGCCCCGCAAGCTCATTCCGCACGTCGTCAAGCGTTATACCCATTTCAGCCATAAGCACCATAACATGATAGGCGAGGTCGCAAAGCTCAAACACCGTTTCTTTTTTGTCGTTTTTCATTGCGGCTATAACGGTCTCGGTGCATTCCTCCCCGACCTTTTTCAGTATTTTCTCCTTGCCCTTTTCAAACAGATAGGTGGTGTAGCTGCCTTCCTTAGGGTCGTCCTTCCTCCCTTTGATGAGAGCGTACAGCCCTTCGTATGTGAAGCTCTCAGCGCCCTCCGCGACGGAGTTGAAAAAGCAGCTCTCGTTTCCCGTGTGGCAGGCGGGACCGTCCTTATCCACGGATATTAGCAGGCAGTCTCCGTCGCAGTCCGCCTTTATGCTCACGACGCGCTGGACGTTGCCGCTCGTCTCGCCCTTGCGCCAAAGCTCCCCGCGGCTCCTTGACCAGAAGCAGGTGCGCCCCTCCTTCACGGTTATCTCAAGGCTTTCCTTGTTCATATACGCCATCATGAGGACCTTTCCGCTTTTCGAATCCTGTACTATCGCGGGGATAAGCCCCTTTTCGTCAAATTTCAGATCCATATTCAGCCCTCCATTCTCATATTCACACCGCAGGCGCCCAAATAGCGTTTCAAATCCCAGATATTTACCTTTTTCGTATGGAATATGCCCGCCGCGAGTCCCGCGTCTATCCTGTCGTACCTGAAAAGCTCCAAAAAGTCCTCCATTTTTCCCGCGCCGCCGCTCGCAATGAGAGGAATTTTTACAATTTCGCCTATCGCGCGGAGCATCTCAAGGTCAAATCCGCCTCTAACGCCGTCCGTGTCTATGGAATTCAGCACTATCTCGCCCGCGCCGAGCGCCTCGCCGCGCCTTGCCCATTCGAGGGCGTCGATGCCGGTGTCCTCCCTGCCGCCCTTAGCGAAGACGCGGAACTGCCCGTCAACGCGCTTTACGTCCATACTGAGCACCACGCACTGATCGCCGTAGCGTTTGGCGGCAGCGCCTATAAGTGAGGGGTCCTTTATCGCGCCGCTGTTCACGCTTACCTTGTCCGCGCCGCATTTGAGGACCCTGTCGAAATCGTCAACAGTGTTGATTCCTCCTCCGACCGTGAGCGGAATGAATATCTCGGAGGCGACGGCGCGGAGTATGTCGGTAAAAAGCGCCCTCCCCTCAAAGCTCGCCGTTATATCGTAGAAAACCAGCTCGTCCGCGCCCGTTTCGTTATACCAGCGCGCCAACTCCACGGGGTCGGCCATGTCCTGTATTCCCTCGAAGTTCACGCCCTTGACAACCCTGCCGTTTCGGACGTCCAGGCAGGGTATTATCCTCTTGCTGACCATTATACCGCACCCCCGAATTTTGAGAGCACGGTTTTCAGGTCCAGCTTTCCGGTGTAAATTGATTTTCCCAGTATCGCACCCCAAACGCCGATACGCTCAAGCGTCTCTAGCTCCTCCATAGAGCTGATGCCGCCGCTCGCGATCAGATTAACGCCGTGTTTTTTCAGGCCCTCGTAAGCCTTGAGATTAGTGCCGGAAGAAGCGCCGTCGCAGGCTATGTCCGTATAAATCACGGTCTGCACTCCGGCCTCCTTCAGGCGGATTATCAGCTCATCCGCCTTCACCCTGCTCGTTTCAAGCCAGCCGTTTACGGCTACGAAGCCGTCGCGCGCGTCCACGCCGACCGCTATATGCTCCCCGTACTTTTTAGCCATCTCGGCGGTGAAATCAAAGTTTCTTACCGCCACCGTGCCCAGTATCACGCGCTCGGCCCCCGCCTCCAGGTATTTCGCTATTCTCTCCTCGTCGCGGATTCCGCCGCCTATCTCTACCTTCAGGCCGCTCCTTTTCAGTATCTCCGATATTACGCCGAAGTTCCTCGGCTCTCCGTCCTTCGCTCCGTCGAGGTCGACAAGGTGCAGATCGCAGGCGCCAGCCGCCTTGAAGCCCAGCGCGGTGCCGAGCGGCCTGTCGCCGTAAACCGTCATCTTGTCGTAATCGCCCTGAAAAAGCCGCACGACCTTTCCGTCGCGCAGGTCAATGGCCGGTATAATACGCATCCTAACCTCCTAAATCTCCGCAAAGGCACGCAGCAGCCGCAGCCCCGCGCCGCCGCTCTTTTCCGGATGGAACTGCGAGCCGTAGACATGACCCGAACGCACAAGCCCCGTGACAGGAACACCGTACTCAGACACTCCGAGCGTGCTCTCAGCGCAGTCCTTCGCGTAGAAGCTGTGGACATAGTAGACCGACTCGCCGCTTTTGAAGTACCTGAATATCGGGTCGTCCTTCACGATTTCGAGCCTGTTCCAGCCCATGTGCGGAACCTTAAGTCCGCCCCTAATGTCCGCCGCGAGAGGGGAAACAACCCCTTTAATGAGTTTTAAGCCCTCGTGCTCGCCGTATTCATAGCTCTTGTCGAACAAAAGCTGCATTCCGAGGCAGATTCCGAGCAGCGGTTTCTCCTTTGCCTGCTCCCTCACCGTTTCGGCAAGCCCAGTCTCGACAAGCCTCCGCATCGCGTCGCCGAAGGCTCCCACGCCCGGCAGTATAATCTTATCCGCGCTTTGCAGGTCTTCCTTTCTTTTTGTCACGCGGCAGTCAAGCCCCAGGAATTTCAGGCTCGACGAAAGGGAATAAAGGTTCCCGACGCCGTAATCTATGATTGCGATCATAAAAGCTTTCCCTTCGTCGAGGCTGTGCCGCCGCCCGTTTCCTTCACGGCTTCCCTCATGGCTCTGCCGAGAGCCTTGAACATCGCCTCTATTATGTGGTGGCTGTTTTTCCCCGCGAGCTGCCTTATATGCAGGGTGCAGCCGAGGCTTCTTGAGAACGCGTGCATGAACTCCTCCACAAGCTCGGTGTCGAAATCTCCGACCTTAGCGGCGGGAATCTCCGCCGAAAATCCCAGAAACGGCCTGCCGCTGATGTCGACCGCTACGAGAACGAGAGCCTCGTCCATGGGCAGTATTATACTGCCGTAGCGGTTTATAGCGCCTTTTGTGCCCAGGCACTCGCGCATAGCCTGGCCGAGCACAATTCCCACGTCCTCCACGGTATGGTGGTAATCGACATGGGTGTCTCCCTTGCAGGAAAGGTCAATTCCGAAGCCGCCGTGAAAGGAGAAAAGCGTCAGCATGTGTTCAAGAAATCCGCAGCCGGCCGATATTACACTCTCCCCGCCGTCGAGACTCAGCGTAAGCGTTATATCGGTTTCCGCGGTTTTGCGGCTTATGGTCGTCGTTCTCATTGCGCCCTCCTATATTATTGCTTTTACCGCCTTTATAAGCGAGTCCATCTCGGCGTCGCTGCCTACGGTTATCCGTACATAGTCCTCTATCCTGACGGTTCCGAAGTGGCGAACCAAAACGCCTCTTTCACGAAGCTTGGTATACAGCTCCAGCCCTGTCAGCTTCGGGTGCCGTGCAAAAAGAAAATTCGCCTTGCTGTCCGTCATTTCAAAGCCGAGAGACTTCAGTTCCCTTGCCGTATTTTCCCTTGTGAGCCGTATTTTTGAGGTGCATTCGATAAAATAATCCCTGTCCTTGACCGCCGCGATGCCAGCGTATTGCGAAAGGCGGCTGAGATTATAGGGGTGGAAGCTGAATTTTATACGGTTCAAATCGTCGATCAGGGCTTTATCACCCGCGGCGAAGGCGACGCGCCCTCCCGCGAGGTTACGGCTCTTCGAAAAGGTCTGCACGACGAGCAGATTGTCGTATCCATTGATGTAGGGAAGGCAGCTTTTAGCTCCGAAATCCACATAAGCCTCGTCGACCACAATCAGCCTTTCGGGTTTTTCTTTGGCGAGGGCTATTATGGCCTCGGGCTCCAGAGCTATTCCCGTCGGCGCGTTCGGATTTGCAATAAAGAGCGTTTCGCTCAATCCCCGGTAATCGTCAAGGCATATAGTAAAATCGGGGCGCAACGGCAAAACCTTGGTTTTAACACCGTAAAGCTGCGCCCAGACCCTGTAAAACCCGTATGTTATATCAGGAAAGGCCGCACCGCCCGGGCAAAATGCCTGGAAAATGAACGCCAGTATCTCGTCGCTTCCGTTGCCCATGATCATCTGATCTGCGCCTACGCCGAAGGCCGCCGCCATTGTTTTGTTAAGCTCTCGGCACTCAGGGTCCGGGTAGAGCCGGAGCGTGGCTGCCTGCTCGCAGACGGCCCTGACCACCGCGGGCGAGGGCGGAAACGGGCTTTCGTTCGTGTTGAGCTTTATGAAGCTGCCGGACTGCGGCTGCTCGCCGGGCGTATAAGGAGCAATATTTTTATATTCCGGAGCTAAGAATCTGCTCATCTTCCCTCACCCCTGAATCTTGACTCTATGCTCCTCGCGTGAGCGTCCAGACCCTCGCGGCGTGCGAAGTCCGCAATTCGTTCAGAAACTTCCGCGAGAGCTTCCTTCGTGTAGTAGATGTAGCTTGAGCGCTTCAGGAAACTGTCGACTCCGAGGGGGCTCGCGAATTTTGCCGTCCCGCTCGTCGGGAGTGTGTGATTCGTGCCCGCGAAATAGTCGCCCAGCGCCTCCGGCGTGTAGCGTCCGAGGAAGACGCTGCCCGCGTTCTTTATATGCGGAAGGTACTGCATAGGCTCCTCCACGCAAAGCTCAAGGTGCTCAGGCGCTATGTCATTTGAGGTCTCAACAGCTTCCCTTATGCTGTCGCAGATAAATATCCCGCCGCAGTTATCTATACTGCGCCTCGCAATCTCGGCGCGCGGCAGCAGTACAAGCTGACGCTCAACCTCCGCCTGGACCCTTTTTGCAAGCTCCTCGCAGTCGGTCACCAAAACCGCGCTTGCGAGCGCGTCGTGCTCCGCCTGGCTCAAAAGATCCGCCGCTACAATCACAGGGTCAGCGTCCTTGTCCGCGATTATCAGGATCTCGCTCGGTCCCGCTATCATGTCTATATCGACGAGCCCGAATACGCGGCGCTTTGCGGACGCGACATATCGGTTTCCGGGGCCGACTATCTTGTCGACCTTGGGGATTGTTTCCGTACCGTAAGCGAGGGCTGCGATGGCCTGCGCTCCGCCGACCTTGTATATTTTGTCGACGCCCGCGACACTTGCCGCCGCAAGCACGGCGGGAAGTATCTTCCCTTCGCTGTTCGGCGGCGTCGTCATCACTAATTCGGACACGCCCGCTATCTTCGCCGGGATAGCGTTCATCAGAACCGTCGACGGGTAGCTCGCGGTGCCTCCGGGAACGTAAAGCCCCGCCCTTTCGAGGGGCGTAACCTTCTGTCCCAGCAGGGAGCCCTTCGGGGCCGACATCGAAAATCCGGTTCGGAGCTGCTTTTCGTGGAAGGCGCGGATATTGGAAGCCGCGAGCTTAAGCGTTTCCATGAAGTATTCGTCGGTCTCGGCTAACGCTTCCTCAATCTCACTCCCGGAGACGAGCAGCTCGCCGAGCCTGCAGCCGTCAAAACGCCAGGTATATTCATAAAGCGCCTCGTCGCCGCGCTTCGCCACTTCGCCTAGTATTTCGCCAACATCGGCGTCAGCCTGAGTGCGCTCGCGGCCGAAAGCCTCCCTGTCGTATTTGCCTATTCTTATCACGGACAGTTCCCCCTTTGCAACTTGCTTATTTCCGGATTATTTGGCGCCTACTGCCTCGGCAAGTATTTCGCGGAGCCTTCCTATCTCCTCTCTCTGGAACTGGAAGCTCACTTTGTTCGCGATCAGCCTCGCGCTTATCGGCATTATCTCCGTCAGCACCGCGAGGTTGTTTTCGCGAAGCGTGCTGCCGGTTTCCACAATGTCCACAATGAGATCGGAAAGACCTAAAAGAGGCGCAAGCTCTATGCTGCCGTTGAGCTTTATTATGTCAACCTCTCTCCCGAGGGAGGCGTAGTATCTGGCGGCTACATTTGTAAATTTTGTGGCTACGCGCAGGGTGCCGCAGCCGTCGTCCGCAAAACCCTTTGGTCCCGCGACGCACATGCGGCATTTGCCGAAACCCAAGTCAAGCAGCTCGTAAACGTCCGGCCTGTCTTCCTCAAGAATGTCCTTGCCGACTATGCCGATGTTGGCCGCGCCGTGCTCGACATATATCGCAACGTCGCTGGGCTTCACGAGAAACAGCCGCACTCCCGCCTCCTCGTTCTCGAACACAAGCTTCCTGCCCATGTCGCTCAAATCGCCCGCGGCATAGCCGACGCTCGAGAGGAGCCCGTGCACCTTCTCGCCCAGCCTGCCTTTAGGCAGCGCAATGTTCAGCATATTCCCTCACCTCCCGAAAAGCTCGTCAAGGTAGATGGCAAAGCCGATGGCCCCGCCCTCCTGGTTCATCTTCTTCATCATATTGTCGTACTGACCGCCGAAAAGCACCATGCGGCTCTTGCCCTCGAGATAGCCCGCGAACATCAGCCCGCTGTAATAATCCTCGTCGCCTCTTATGGAAAAGTCCACGAGCACGCGCTCATCGTCCAGCCCATCAATCGCCTGCGCCATTTGGTTTACCGCGCGCTCCATTTCGGTGTTTCTTGCAAGCGCCGCCGCCTCCTTTAAAACGCCTGAAGCCGAGCCTGAAAGCATGGAGGCCCTTTCGAGCAGCTCGGCGCCGTTTTGAGAAAGCCCCGCCTCGGAAGCGGCAAGCCTCAACCCGTGAGGATTCTTTGACGCAATGCATTCATATATGGCGGCGCGGCGCTGAAGCGGGACGCGGAGATTCCTCATCAGCCCCGCGACATAGCCGACGTGGCTTATCACGAGGCGAAATGGAACTTCCGTGAGCTTAAGGCTGCCGTAAGCAAGCCGCAGGACCTCCGAGATCTCCTGTTTTCCGACACGCCCCAGGCATTCGAGGCCCATTTGGCTTATCTCGGCGAAATTCCGGTTCGTCGGGCTAGGTCTGTACACGTTCTCAATATAGTAAAGCTTTTTAAGCCCCCCGCCCGAAGCGGCGTTTTTTACGATGCTCAGCGTCACATCAGGCTTCAGCGCCATAAGCCTCCCGTCAAGATCGTTGAAGCTTATGAGCATGTCGCAGCTTAAAAACCGCTGGTTTTCAAGGTAAAACCTGTATTCCTCGAACCTGCCGCTGTGATATCTGCGGTATCCCTTCTCCTCGAACAATCCGCGCAGCTTCAGAACCGTCAGTTCATCCGGCGACAAAATATCAAGCAAGTTTTTCATATCCCCTCCGTCTGCTTTATTGCGATAAAGCGATAACGTGATAAATTGATTATAGCACAGGTTTTACAAATATGCCATTGAGATAATTAACGTAAATTGAGATTTTCTGCACGATTAATTGTTAAACATTCACAACCAAACGCTCATGAGCTCAAAAATCAGCCCCGGCGGTCCAGGCTCCCGTAAAGCTCGCTTTTCGCCTCCTTCAGAGCCCTTGCAAAAAGCTCCGCTTCATCCCTGGTGTTGCCCGAGGACAGGCTTACGCGCAAAGCGCCGTCTATGATTCTGTCGTCGAGACCCATAGCCCCGAGCACATGGCTGCGCCTGCCTCTTTTGCAGGCGGAACCTTTGGAAACACAGATTCCCCTTGCGTCCAGCCAGTTCATAAGCACCTCGCTTTTGTAGCCCGGGAGTGAAATGCACAGGATATGCGGCGCGTCGTCGCTTCCCAAAAACACTATTTCAGGCACGCACAGCCTGAGCGTGCTTTTGAGATGCTCCTTTACTTCTCGGGTGGACGCGATGTCCTTCTCCATATTTTCAAAGCCGTTTTTTACCGCCGCCCCGAATCCCGCTATGAGCGGAACCGCTTCCGTTCCCGGCCTGAAATCGGATTCCTGCCCTCCGCCGAAGCTCCTCGGAGGCAGCCTGAGCCCTTCCCTGACATATATGGCCCCGACGCCCTTTGGGCCGTGTATTTTGTGTGCGCTGAGGCTAATGATGTCGGCGCCGAGGGACTTAACGCTGAAGGGCAGCTCAAGGAAGCCCTGGACAGCGTCGGTATGCAGCAGGGCTGCCGGTGCTTTGCGCCTCAGCATTTTTGACACTTCCGCGATCGGCAGGACAGAGCCGGTTTCGTTGTTTACAAGCATCGCTGAAACCAAAATCGTATCTTCACGAAGAGCGTTTTCAAAAGCTTCGGCCGGAATATGCCCGTTTCTGTCCGGCTTCAGATATTCGACCTCAAATCCACGCCTTTCAAGCTCGCTCATGGACTTAAGCACCGCTTCATGCTCGATTGCCGTCGTTATCACGTGCCTGCCGCGGCGCTTCATATGCTCCGCCGAAGAAAGCACCGCTATATTGTCGGCTTCTGTTCCTCCCGAAGTGAAATAAATGCTTTTATCCTTTGCTCCGAGCGCGCGGGCTACGCTTCTTCTGGCCTCCTCGAGCAAAGCTCTCGCCCTTGTGCCGAGCGAATGTGTGGAGGACGGGTTGCCGAAATCCTCCCTCATCGCGGAGAGGACCGCTTCGGCCGCCTCCTCGGACACCCTTGTAGTTGCCGCGTTGTCAAAATATATCGTAATGATGCACCGCTTTCCAAAAAACGTCTTTCAGCCGGACTTGTACAGAAAACATCCGTGATGTATAATAGGTTTATTCTATATTAACGGCTTCGCCAATTCAAGTGGGAGTAAAAACGTGAAGTTTTCCGTCGTAACGCTCGGATGCAAGGTCAATCAGTTTGAAAGCCGGGCTATGGCCGCAATTCTTCAGGAGCGCGGTCATGAGCTCGTGGCGGAAGGACCCGCCGACGCATATATTATTAATACCTGTACCGTAACCGCAGAGAGCTCGAGGAAGTCGAGGCAGGCGGTCAGGCGCGCCATGTCCGAAAACCCCCTCGCCGTAACCGCAGTCTGCGGCTGCTGGTCGCAGATAAGCCCCGAGGAAGCGAAGAAGCTCGGCGCGGATATCGTATTCGGAAGCTCCGACAGGCTGGAGCTGGTAAACGCCGTTGAGCGGACTTTTTCGGAGCGGCTCGCCGTAAGGAGGGTTGATGACCCTATGAGCCGCCGTATATTTGAGGAATTGCCTGCGGGCTCCGGCGTAGGACGTACCCGCGCGATGCTGAAGGTTCAGGACGGCTGCCAGAATTTCTGCTCCTACTGTATCATTCCCTATGCCAGAGGTCCGGTGCGCAGCATGACGCCGGAGAAAGCGGTTTCTGAAGCGATGAGGCTCGCCCGTGAAGGCTACCGCGAGCTGGTGATAACCGGTATAGAGATTTCTTCATACGGCAGGGATCTTGGGAGTCCTGATTTGACCGGTCTTGTCGAAAGCATCTGCCTTGCGGCGCCTGAAATGCGCATACGGCTCGGTTCTCTCGAGCCGAGAACGATAACGCGGGAATTCTGCGAAAGGCTTTCTGCTCTGAAAAACCTCTGCCCGCACTTCCACCTCTCCCTTCAAAGCGGCTCCGATGCCGTTTTGAAGCGTATGGGCAGAAGATACCGCACCGGCGACTTTTTCTCAAGCCTCGGGATTTTACGTCATTATTTTCCGAACTGCGGGATCACCACGGACCTCATCGTCGGTTTTCCGGGCGAGAGCGAGGCTGAATTTGAGGAAACGCTTGAGTTTTTGAAGAAATGCGCCTTTTCGGCTGCACATGTGTTCCCCTATTCCAAGCGTCCAGGCACGAAGGCTGCCGCCATGGAAAACCAGCTACCGAGAAGCGTAAAAAAGGAACGCGCGGCAAGGGCCTCCGCGCTTGCCCTTAGCCTTAAGGAGGACTTTCTGCGTGCGCAGGAGGGCATTGAAACGGACATTTTCGTCGAAAAATCGGAGAACGGCTTTATCCACGGCTTCACAGGCAATTACTGCGAGGTACGCGCAGCCGGGGAAGCGCCGAGAAATGCGTTTTGCCGCGTAAGGATCACCGGCGTCTGCAAGGATTATCTTGAAGGCGAGGCGCTTTGATGTATTTTCTCCCAATTTCAGCGCAAATCCTTGCGTTTTCGTCGGATGTATCGGATTCAATTTTCCTGCATCAGGGTGTTGACAGCGGTTTTTGGCTGTACTATAATAAAATTTAAATCGATACGTTTTTATTTATATATTATACTATCTATATGGAGGTCTTGCTCAATGGCGAGTGAAAGAGTATACAATTTTTCCGCAGGGCCCAGCATGCTGCCGCTTGAGGTGCTGGAAAAGGCCGGCTCTGAAATTACAAATTACAACGGCTCTGGCATGTCCGTCATGGAAATGAGTCACAGGAGCAAGGTCTTTATCGATATTCACGAGGAAGTGAAGTCCAACATGAGGGAACTGCTCAGAGTTCCCGACAATTACAGCATCCTGTTCCTTCAGGGCGGCGGGTCGCTGCAGTTTGCCATGGTCCCGATGAACCTGATGACAACCGGAAAGGCGGACTATGCCATTACCGGCAATTTCTCAAACATAGCCTACAAGGAAGGCAAGAAGTACGGCACCTGCAACGTCGCCGCGTCTTCCGCCGACAAAAACCACACCTACATTCCTTCGCAGTCCGAGCTGAAGCTTGACAGCGAGGCTTCGTATTTCTATTACTGCGACAACAACACCATTTACGGCACCGAGTGGCAGTACATACCCGAAACCGGCAGTGTGCCTCTTGTCTGCGACATGTCCTCAAACATCCTCACAAGGCCCTTCGACGTTTCGAAGTTCGGCATTATTCTGGCCGGCGCCCAGAAGAACATGGGCCCAGCGGGCGTTACGCTCGTCATTGTCCGCAAAGACCTGGTCGGCCGCGAGAGGCCCGACACGCCCATAATGATGAACTATAAGGAAATGGTAGAGAAGGACTCCATGTACAACACTCCCCCCTGCTACTCCATATACGTTCTCGGTCTTGTGCTGAAATGGGTCAAGCGGAACGGCGGACTTGAGGGAATGCAGAAGCTAAAGGCCGAAAGGTCGAAGATTCTCTATGATTACCTTGAGGAGAGCAGGCTTTTCAAATCGCCGGTCCGCCGCGAGGACCGTTCCGGCGTGAACGTTCCCTTTGTGACCGGCTCCGAGGAGCTTGACAAGAAATTCATAAAAGCCGCGGAAGCGGCCGGCTTTGTCAACATTGCGGGGCACCGCAGCGTCGGCGGAATGCGCGCTTCCATATACAACGCCATGCCGATCGAGGGCGTGAAGAAGCTCGTCGAATTCATGAAGGACTTCGAGCAGAAAAACAAGTAAAGGGTGATTATATGTATACGGTCAAATGTTTAAACAGCATCGCCTGCGTCGGGACGGACCGTTTTGACAGCGCGCTGTTCAAAGTCGATGATAAGGCCGAAAATCCCGACGCCATCCTGGTGCGTTCGGCCGATATGCTGAGCTATTCCTTCAACGACCGGCTGCTCTGCATAGCGAGGGCCGGCGCGGGCGTAAACAATATCCCGCTTGACCGCTGCGCGGAAGCGGGCATCGTGGTTTTCAACTCCCCTGGCGCAAACTCGGGCGGCGTGAAGGAGCTTGTCCTCGCCTCCCTTTTCCTCGCCTCCCGTGACATAGTAGGCGGCATCGAATGGGTTAAGAGCATAGCGCACGAGGGCGACAAGGTTGCCGCTATGGTTGAGAAGGGCAAAAGCGCCTTCGTCGGACCCGAGATTCTTGGGAAAACGCTTGGAATCATAGGGCTCGGGGCCGTCGGAGCCAAGGTCGCCGCATCGGCTCACGCTCTCGGCATGAAGGTTATGGGCTACGACCCCTTCCTGTCCGACACCGTAAAGGCGGCGCTCTCCGGAAAGGCAAAGCTCGTCGCCGATATGAAGGAAATATTCACCTCCTGCGAATATATAACCCTGCATCTTCCCTATATGGAATCCACAAAGAACACAATAAACGCATCCAACCTCGCCATTATGAAGGACGGGGTCAAGATAATTAACCTTGCAAGAGGAGAGCTTGTAAACGACGACGATATTCTGGCAGCTATTGAAAGCGGCAAGGTAGCGCGTTATGTCACGGATTTTCCGAACGGCAAGACCGCAAACGCCAAGGGCGTGATTGCAATACCTCACCTCGGCGCTTCCACGCCCGAAAGCGAGGACAACTGCGCCATCATGGCCGTAGACGAGATAAGCGAGTATGTGACGAACGGAAATATAGTAAATTCGGTCAATTTCCCGAACGTTTCCATGGATCGCAGCGGCGGCAGCCGTCTCGTTATCCTCAGAAAAAATGTGGACGGGCTCCAGTCCGAGATACTCGACGCGATATCCTCCTCCGGGGCGACAGCCGTCGGAACCGCCGACAAGGCGAGGGGATCGGTCGCCGCAACACTGATAGATTTGAGCGGCAACGCCACCGGCGCGCTGGTTTCCGCCATTTCAGCCATAAAGGGCGTCATCCGCGTCAGAGCCGTATAAGCATATAATCCCGTAAATTTGTGTGCGCCGCTTGTGCGGCGCACCAGACTGTCAAAAACCTGAGAGCATAAGAGAAATAACAGTATAAAACCATTTTTCCGGCGGCGTGTACGCCGGAAAAATACATTAACCCGCGCAATTGTGCGCGACCGGGGGTATCGCGGCTTCAGCCGCGTATCAAGGGGGTATTGGATACCCCCTTGAAGCGTGTCGAAACACTATTTCGACACGCGCTGTGCGCCGCTTGTGCGGCGCACATTTTTTCATCAGCTCTTATACAGCCACTTTTTCAGCAGGGCGCGGTTCGTTTCAACATCCGGCACCAGCACTTCCACGCCGCCCATATCCGCGATTCTGTAAGTTCCGCTCTCAGGTATATGGTATTGCGACTGGTCGATTCCCGTAACGCCGTTTTTCAGGACGGCCAAAAAGAGGCTCACTATCCGCTGACGCGGCATATCGGTTTCAAGACAGGGCAGGAGCTTTTCGAGAAGCTTCAGCTTTTCGGCCGCCCTGAGTTCCGATATCCTTAGAAGCGCCTGATACATCAGATTTCTCTGGCGCGCCGCCTCCTCAAAATCCGAAACGCCGCCGCGGATGCGGGAATATGCGAGGGCCTTTTGCCCGTCAAGGCTATTAACGCCGGGTTTAAGCCCGAGCGCCTTCGACTCCTCCGGCGTCAGGGTCATGTCTACCCCGCCCATTGAGTCGATAATTTCGGCAAGCTTTTCCGTCTCCGCAACAAAGCAGCCGTCCGCCTTCAGTCCGAACTCATTTTCAATGGTTTTTGCGAGGAGCGCCGATCCGCCCAGCGAGAAGGCCGCGTCAAGTCGGTCTTTTTTGTATCCCGGAATGCTTACAAGAAGCTCCTTTAAAACGGGAACCGTTCTTATGACTCCTGCGGAGCTGTCATAGCTCAGGAGCATTATCGCCTCAGGGCTACGCTCCTTCTTGTACCTGTTTTGTTCCCAGCTTACGAGCAGTATGTTCAGCACGCCGCTTTTGCCGAAGGGCGCCGCATCCGGCGAATCCGTCTTTCCGCCCTTACCCGGCGCCGTATCCGACTGCGGCCTTGAGCCTTCGTCATAATACGGGGTTTCTGAATAGCCGTTCTGAGCGTGAGGATTCTGTCCGGGCCTGGATATTTGGATTTTCGAGAGCCAGAACCATATAAAGATTCCCGCAAAAAAAGAAACGGAAAAAAATACGCACAAAATGGAAAGCAGTACTTTTTTCCATATTTTTTTAGCTCTGAATCTATTGCCCATTTTTAACATCCTTCGCGAGAACTTGCCCCTTTTACCGCATTATAACCGCCGCTCAGACTTCCAAAACCTTAGACCGAAATTTACCGATCAGGCGCTCTGCGAAACGGCTCCCTGAAGCTCAGTTATCGCCTTTACGCAGGAGTTGACCTCTTCCGGTGTCCTGAACGTGGGCACAAGGTCTTTGAGCGCGGCTACGACAATATCGCCGTCTTCCGTCTTGACGGCCTCGGAAAGCAGCTTTATTCCGCGCTCAATGTCGGAAAGGCTCGCCCTGCTCCTTTGCTTCTCCGTGAATATCTTCTGGCTCTTTGTAGCGCAGCTCTCCTCCTCCTTTATCAGCAGCTCTTCGTACAGCTTTTCGCCGGGTCGAAGCCCTGTCTCCACTATTTCTATGTCCTTATAGGGAACAAATCCCGCAAGCCTGATAAGATTCTCCGCCAGTGTCAGTATTTTTACCGGTTTTCCCATATTAAGAACGTATATTTCGGATTTCTTTGCCATTGCCCCCGCCCGCAGCACCAGCGAAACGGCCTCCGAGATCGTCATAAAATAACGTATAATCCTCTTATCTGTTATGGTCACGGGGCCCCCTTTCGCTATCTGGTTCATGAACAGCGGGACGACAGACCCGTTGGAGCCCAGCACGTTGCCGAAGCGCACCGCAACGAATTCCGTACCGCAGTCGGTGCTTTCAGACACCGCCTGCATCATCATTTCGCAGTAACGCTTTGTCGCACCCATAACATTCGTGGGGTTTACGGCTTTATCGGTTGATATCATTACGAATTTTTCGCAGCCGTAAAGCGGGGCGAGCTTAAGCAGATTGAATGTCGGGAAGATATTGTTCTTCACGGCTTCACCCGGGCTGTGCTCCATAAGCGGAACGTGCTTGTATGCGGCGGCGTGGAACACTATTTCCGGACGATAGCGCTCCAAAACGCTTCTGAGCCTTCTTTCGTCCCTGATCGAGCCTATCTCCACCTGGAAATCAAGACCGACGCCGTAAATATGCTCCAGATCCTTCTGAAGAATATAGGCGCTGTTTTCGAACATATCGAAGATAATCAGTTTTTTCGGACCGTAGCCCGCGACCTGGCGGCAAAGCTCCGAGCCGATAGAGCCTCCGCCGCCGGTTACCAGCACGACCTTATTCTTCAGAAAAGCCTTGATTTCGTTTGAGTTCAAGCTGACACTGCTTCTGCCCAAAAGGTCATCCGGTTTTACGTCGCGGACCGAAGCGGAAATATTCCCGCTCTCCTTATCGTCGTTCAAAACCGATTCGGGCAGCAGCTTGAGGCGGTAAGGAAGCGCCGAGCACAGCTCGATTATCTCCCGCCTTCTTTTGTCATCAAGGGAAGGTATGGCCAAAATCACCTCACTGACCGGAGAATCCTTCAGTATTGCGGACATGTCGTTTATAGGCCCGCATATTCTCGCCCCGTGCAGTCTCTTGCCGATTATTTCCGCATCGTCGTCAATGAAGCACCAGAGTTTGTGCGGACTTTTTTTGTTTCTTCTAATTTCGTTATAAAGAAGCTCGCCCGCATTTCCCGCCCCTATAACGGCTATATATTTGATGTTCTCCGAACCCTTGGAGCAAGCTTTTCCGTTTCTCAGGAAACGCAGGAGAAGCCGTATTCCAAGATAAACAATGAAGGAGCAAAGCGAAACGACCAGCATGTAAAATGCGCTCACATAATGTTGCCTAAGTACAAAAGCGTTTATGCCGAGATATGCCGCATAACCGCAAAGCGTCCCCAGAAACAGCGTCATGTATTCCTGCGCCTTTGCATAACGCCAAAGGCTGTCATAAGTCCTGAAGGCTACCTGGAACACGAATATGCACACACCGAGCGTTGCCGTGCCGCCCAAAAAAACAGCGTCGCTTACCCCGGTATCTCCGGGCAGCAGCATACGTACAGCAACGGACACGGCCATAAAGGAAATTATATCGGCAGTCGGCAGCATGAGCCTTCGTACGCTTTTGTTTTTTTTCAGCAGCTTCAAACAGAGCCCTCCGTATCTTTTACTCTAGTTCTAAAAATGAGATCGCACATAGATTTTTGCAGCCTTTCTCCCCGTCCGCGCAAAATCAGCATCGCGCGCGAATAGTCCTTATACGCCCTGCTTTCGCCGTGGACGTCGCTGCCCAGGGCAACGACAAAGCCCCCGTCAATCCATTTATAATACCTGCCCCTCCTCGTCAGCGAAGCAAAGGCCGAGGCGTTGACCTGCCCTTTTATTCCAAGCCGGAAAAGTTCTTCAATTTGCTCGGACGGGTACCTTTCCACATGGGCTAAAATCACATTCAGGCCCTGCTCCGATTTGGTGCGCAGCAGGGAATCGATAAGCTCCGCCGTCCAGGGACCCTGAGGCATTTCTATCAGTATGCTGCCGCTTTCACCAATGCCAAGCATTTTCAGCTCCGGAAGGGCATTCAGTCCGTTGCACAGCCTCACTTCCGCTCCCGGAACTATTTTTATGCCGCTTCCCAAAGCTTCAAGAAGCGCGAGAGCCTCGTCCCTGCGCGCGAAAAAGCTCCTTGTGCTGTGACGCTCAGGGTAAAAATGCGGCGTGGCGACAATAAGGCAGACACCTGCGGCTTCGGCTGACTTAAGCTGTCTGCGCGCAGTCTCCGCACAGTCGCATCCGTGGTCCGTGCCGGGCAGTATATGTGCGTGAAAATCTATGTACTTGCCTTTCATTCCATTTTACCGCAGCCCTCGTCCTTTCTGACGGTTCATCCCCTGCTTCCTGTCCGTGCCGAAAAGCCGGCTTTTTCCTTTTCGTCGCTTACGGAAGCCAGCGAGGCATATGTCTCTTCCTTCTTCATGCGGTATGCGTATCCGTACTGGCTGTACCTGCCGTAGTAGCGCCCGTAGCCACCATAAGAATTGTAGCTGCGGCTCTTTTTCGGGTCGTAGTCGTTCAGTATGAAGCCAAGGACGTTCGCCCCCAGCTGGTTCATCGTAAATACAGCCCTGCGGACATCTTCTAAGCCTGTATCTCCCGCCCGAACGACGAAGATATGCCCCTGCACCTCCGGTATAAGAAGCGCGGTGTCCGTAACGGCGCCTATCGGCGGCGTGTCTATGAATATATAATCAAAATGCGGCTCCAGCACCTCGATTATCCCGTGGAGCCTGGATGATGAAAGCAGCTCGGCCGGATTCGGGGGGATATTCCCGGAAGGCAGTACGGCAAGGTTCTCATATTTTGTCTTACAGGCAAAAATCTGACCCTCGTTTTCCGGAACCGACAGCCCCGCAAGCTGCTCGGAGAGTCCCTGGCTTTCGCGCAGTCCGAACACGTTTTTCATCATGGGCCTGCGAAGGTCGGCGTCTATGATCAGCACGCTTTTCCCCGTCTGCGCCATGGAAATTGCGAGGTTTATGCAGGTGAGGGATTTGCCCTCATGCTCAAGTGCGCTCGTAAACGCTATTTTCTTGCAGCCTTCACCGGGACTTAAGTACAATATATGAGTCCTTGTGGACTTATATGCCTCCTTTGCTGCGAACGGAGTGTCCTCCGTCATCAGCAGCCTGCTTATTTTCGCGTACGCCGGAGCCGAGGAAACCGCGCTTTTGTTCTTTTTCTTCCCCATCTCAGCGCCCTCCGTTTTCCCCGTAAAGCTTCGGTATCACGCCGAGCACGGGTATTTCAAAGGCTTCCGTCAGGTCTTCTTCGGAGCGGACTGCGGTATCCGTCATTTCGAGCGCCACGACAAGGATGACCGCAAGCACGAGACCGGCAACTATTCCAATCGCAGTGTTCGTTGCAACGCTCGGTGAAGTCGGTTTTTCCGGCCTGACGGCGTAGTCTATAACCTCTACGGCGCCAGCCTTTACGACCCTTTTGATTTCGGAGGGAACTACCCCGGCTATCGTGTTGGCGATTTTTTGCGCCAGCTCCGGATCTGTGTTCGTTATCGTCACGCTGAAGGCTTCCGTGTCGTTTATCGACGAGGCCGTGAGCATTTTCCGCAGCTCGGTCGAAGAATAGATTCCCCCTATCTGCTCGGAGACCTGGTCGAGCACCGAGTTGCTCCTAAGGATAACGATATAAGTCCCTACAAGCTTCTGAGAAGTCAGCAGGTCGCCGGAGGTTATGCTGGTTCCCGCGCGGTTTTCCTGGTTATACACATACATGGAGACTGAAGCCGAATAGCGTTTTGTCATAAACCATTTTGAAAGTGAAAAGGCCGCGCCGCCGAGTATCGCCATAAAGAGTATCAGCACCCAAACCCTTTTCCAAAGAATAAACAGCACCCGCCTGAGGTCAAGCTCTATATTCATGTCTCGTTTTCTCCCGTTCTTTTTCGGATAGATTATACCGCCCTTAGGACAAGTCATTTGCCCCGCGATATAAAATATAACATATAAGGAAAAATTTGTAAAATAAAACTTTTCCGTATTATTCGACCCCTATCAACATCTTATGAAAAAAGGCCCTGTTTTGTGACTCAAGGCGGCATCTTCCGACCTGTGAAAAAAGGCCCCAGGACAAATAACGACACCGGTTTTCTGCCGCTTTTCAGCAAAAAACCGGTGTCGTATGCTTCTCATTAGTCTTCCATCTGCTTGCCCAGGAATCTTGATACCATCTGCGCCAGCTTGTTTTCCACCTCGCCCAGAGCCGGAGCGCCCTCCGGCGTGAGGAAGAGCACGGACCCCATCAAATCGCCTCCAGAAATAATGGGAGCGGCTATCGCGACGTTGTATGCCGTCACCCCGTCCGCAGGAGAAATTCCTTTCTCCCCGTTTCGCCGCTGATAAAGCTGTCTTTCCTCAAGTATCTGCTCAAGCTCCTGGCTTATTCTCTTTTCGTTGAGCTCCCGTTTAGGCACTCCGAAGACTGAAATAATGTTATCCCTGTCTGTCACAGCCGTAATGCAGCCGGTCGTTTTGTTCAGCGTCTCGCAAATCTGGGACGCAAAGTCCGTCAGTTCCCCGACAGGCGAATACTTTTTGAATATTACCTCGCCGTCTTTTTCTGTGAATATTTCCAGCGGGTCGCCCTCGCGTATTCTCATCGTCCGGCGAATTTCCTTGGGTATGACTACTCTTCCCAGATCATCTATCCTTCTAACGATTCCAGTTGCTTTCATATATAATATAAACCTCCCGTGCGCTATGCAAATAATTATACCTGTATTTTTAGTACCAAATCTTTCAACTTGCACTACGTTTTTCTAATTAATCTGGTGCTTTATGGGCTGTTTGGAAAGCCTTAAGGCAGCCAAACTACATTAGATTTTCTCGATTATTCTTCAAATTTGTACCTGTTTTGTTCTGAAGCTATTGTTAGCAACGCAGGGAAAATTATTCTGATTTATTTTGGCAATTGATGGACTGATAAGTGCTAATATCCCCTCTTCGTTTTAATATTGCCATTTTCGCCACTCGTTTCCGAGTCTTTTGAACGGTTTCGGGGACAGGCATATATGCAATATCAGCATTGCGCTGTTTAAGCGTCTTGTCATGGGCTTGTCAACGAACCTCACTGCCTCAGCCTCGGCCACCTCACGACGGAAGAAGCATTTTGACATTCCCGGACAAGATTTACGCCGCATAAAACCGTTCCCGTTCCAGAGCAGGCGTCCAACTCGGATATGCAATTTACGCTTGTTTTATTTGCCGATATTTGCTAGAATGGGTGTGCGCGCCGACACGAAGTTGTTCTCTGCTATTTTCTCTGTTGAGCGTTCCCGCAATTCCTTTTTGCGCTTCTGTGCGGATAAACGAAAAAGCTCCGGAAACAGAGGAGCAGGTTTTGTCAGAAGCAGGCAGATTTGAACCCCGTCATGCCGTCGCTCAGGTCAATCCAGCCATAGGGCTTGATTATATAAAAACATTTTAAGGAGAATGCTGTACGAACAATAACAACACCTTGGAGATTGCAGGCTGACCGGGAGGTTTGCCGATCAATCTTCGCAAAACCTCCCAAAAGTTTTGATTTTGCTTTTAGGAGGATAATACCCGTGAATAGGGAAAATAAGAAGAAATCATTTGATAAGGGTTATTATAAAACCAACGCCTGCAGCGACGCCTTTACCTGCAAGGTTTGCGGGCGAATTGTGGTACCATGCGGCGCGGGAACCGATCACAGAAATCACTGTCCAAATTGCCTGAGCAGCCTTCATGTGGATAACGAACCCGGAGATCGTGAGGCGGATTGCGGCGGATGCATGGAGCCGATAGCCGTCTGGGTCCGCAAGAACGGCGAATGGGCAATCATACACAGATGCAGAATCTGCGGTCGCTTAAGTTCAAATCGTATTGCCGCGGATGATAATCCGATGAAATTGATGTCACTGGCTATGAAACCCGTCGCTCAGCCGCCGTTTCCGTTGGAACGCATTGAAGACATGACTGCTTTGATGGGCGGCGATGGCCGAATCAAATAATAAAAAGTCACGGAAAAAGCCGGCGAGCCTGTTTATAGGCTCACCGGCTTTAAATGTTCAGCCTTCCCGACGGGCGGGCTGCTCATGAAATTACGGTCTTATCGATAACGGCAGGAAAAAGCAAAAAATGCGTCACTATTTGGACAACGCGTTTTCGATTGCTTTAAGGTAGGCTTTGCTGGTTACGGTAGCGCTGGAAACGGTGTCCACGGTCGTATTTTGCGCTTTAATCACACTTTTAAACAAGGCGTCGCTTATCTCGCTTTTCGCAATAGTAACGTCCTTAATTATTTTTATATCAGTGATTTTTCTGCCCTTTACAGTCACCGCTACCTTATTTGTCCATCTTCCCGCGTTATATGTACCCTCGTAAGTGCCGTCGCTTTTTGAAGTCGGGTCTATTCCGTTTACCCGTACCTTTGCGCCTGCTTCAAGCCCGCGTGTCAGATAGAAAAACCCTGCAGCCGCAGCGACGACCAATACAACTATAATTAAGAGAATTACTTTCAATATGCCCCTCATGTTTTTGTTCCTTTCATGTATGTATGATTGTTTACTTTCCGGATCCTGCCAGCCTCTGACAATACTACGCCATTCAGGGGCATGTGTCAATATATTCCTTCATATTTTTGAAAACCCGGATCATATTCAAAATCCCACATTTTTTTGTGACTGCTAGTAAGCTTGTCGGCCGCCCCGGCATGTATGACGGTTTCGGCCCGTCCGGGCTTGTTTTGCCGGAACGCGGCGCTTTGTCCCCTTCGGACAGTCCGGTATTGAACCGACAGCCGTTAGTTAATCAAAGTTTAATCCGTCTTCAAAATGCCGCAAAAAGCAGCCGATTTTGAAGACGGATTTTAACTTCGGTTTTGCGGTTATTGCAACGTAATCCAATCCCTATGCCTCGTCGATAACACCCTCTTTAATACTCATATGTTTTTCCGCTGAAGGGATTGATGACAAAATGCTCCCTTTTACTGCTGCCCGACCATGAAATCTCCCATACGGCCGAGTTGAGCTCTTCCCCGTTTGTAATCATTTTTTTCACATAATATATTGAAATACCGTATGAGCCGCTCGAATTGGTCTTGTTTTTTACAAACGCATATGCCTTTTCCCCAACCTGCTGCGCCGTCAAGCTCGCGCCGAGCAGCATGTTGTCGGGCATTTTCAGATAAGCTTCCTTGTATGCAGCCGCCGGCGTTGTTTCGATTATGCGAAAATCGGGATTCTGCTTGAGAACTTCCTGCCGCATTTCCTTTTCCGCGCCCGAGCCGTTTCTGCAGAAATACCCAATCCCGGGAAATCCCTCCGAATCCATAAACTCATATCTCAGTATGACATTGATTTCCGTATTTGAAGATGGGGAATAAAACGCAACATTCCAGTTCGTCGCCGGATCAAACGACTTAAGTTCATGAAAATCGTTTGATGATTTTACCGTGTATATCTTGGATATTTTGGCATCAGGCTTCCATTCCTGTTTTACCGTTTTAAGAATGTGCGCAAACAGATCGTTCATACTCGCCTGCTGATTTGCCTTGGCTGCCGCTGAATCTGGAGAGCTTTTTCCCGACGCGGGGGACGCCATGCCGCCGCTGCTGACCGCGGCACCCGGAGGTGACGATACTTTGCCGCTTGTGCCCGAATCCTTGCCGGGTACGGAAAAAATGAATATGAAAAACACGACGATCATTGCGCCAACCCACAAAAGAATAGTTCTCAGAAGGCTTCCTGCGGCCGCCTTGCGCGCAAGCAGAAAGAATGCCGCCAGTACCGCTATCGTCATGAGCCAGCCTATCCAGGGCACGGCCATAAGGGAATAAAAAACCAGCACGAGGACGCATGAGATTGAAAGCAGGATCCCGGCCCTTTTTCCAGTCTTAACCACCCGATTTTCATCTGTTCCCCGCGCGGCATTTTGTCCGGGAGAAGCGTCCTCCCGGCGGGGATTCGCCGCCGTGCCTGCCGGAAGGCCGCATTTGGGACAAAAACTATCTCCTTCGGCAAGACCGGTCCCGCAGTTGCCGCAAAACTGCCGCGGCTGCGGCTGAACGGGTGAATTCTGCTGCGCCGAGGGGGTGTAAGCGGACACATATCCCGCCGGATAAGACGCTTTTTCCTTGCGCAGAACAGTTTTGAACTTCCAGCCGTATTGCTTTGCCGCTTCTTTTACAGTCTTTGGAATTGCTCCCAGGTCAAGGGTGTATTCACAGGCCTTGCCTTCAGGCCCATATTTTATGCCCTTAACCTTCCTGAAAAGCGTTGCCCCGCTTTGGGAATAGGAGTCGCTTTCAGAACCGAAGGACACCCCTTTTCCGGATTCCCTGGTCAATTCGTACATGAAAACCGTTTCGGTACTGTCGTCTGCAAAAACCAATGCTTCATAGCTTATTTTTTTGTTGCCCGTGCTCCATCCGGCGTCCACAAATTCATTCGTTATGACAAAGTCGGCGCTGCCGCCGGTCTGATATGAAACGCCCAGCCGGTCAAATTCAGCCGCAATCTGGCTGATAATGCTTTGCTTTGACATTTTTTCCTCCCCCAAATCATTTTTCTGTTTAGAACCGCAGAAGTATTAAACATGCCAATGAAGAAAGCTTTTATGTAGCCGCTGTAATAATCCGGCTGACCTGTATTATTAAATCAGCCGTTCGGGCGATTCCGGCTGAGGCGTTTTCGCTCTTCAGGGCACATAAGAAAAACCACGTAAGGCGATGGCTACCCTTTTACCGAAAACTTCATAGTTTCCTTCAGCTTGTCATTTAAGTATATCTCCACCTTGTATGCGCCCGCAGGAAACCCGCTGTCGGGTCTGGTAAGATGAAAAGCAACATACTGGCTTGTCTGTGTCGTCTGAAAATTCACGGTTCCGATGTCAATTTTTCCGTCCACATATGTCCATTTTGCAGTAATCCTGGTATCCGAAGGAGCGTTTTTTACCAATACCGTGGCGTATATGACCGGAGTCTGCACAGAAAAAACGTCGGTTTTATTGATGGGCTGCTTCGTAGAGGCATCGACCGACGACGCCATAGCCGGCTGACTGATGTTTGCCGTTGAAAATCCGATTTCTCCTCCGTTTGCGATTGCCAGCACCATCAGCAAGGCGAGCACTCCCAGAACGGAAAGCAGGCAGCCCCTTCTCTTTTTCTTCTTGGACTTGGGTTCCGGCTGCGGCTGGGAAGCTTCACTTTTATTACTATTCTGCCGGGACTGCTGCGGGATATCAGACGCGGGCTCCCCCTCGCCGCAGGCTGGGGTGCCGCAGGATCTGCAAAAACGGGCTCCGGGCTCAATTTCCGCCCCGCATCTCACGCAATACAGCGCGGCCGGCTTCCTTTTCCCGCAGGCGGGGCAAAAGCTTCCGCTTGATACTGTTCCGCAGGTGCAGCGCCAGTTTTCGTTTACAGTGTTTTCGGGCATAAGTTTTTACACCTCACTTCAAAATGATGATTCAGCCCAGGCAGGAAGCATCGCTGTAAATCATTAGGGCTTTACCGGCACAAGCTCTATTTTCTGCGAGTCGTTGCCTTTTTCGTCGCTGATGGTGAGATACAGCTTGCTTGCAGCTTCCGGTATCTCATACATCAGCTCGCCGTACACTGTTTTGCCTGCTCCAATGTCTTTTGTCGCCTCATATCTGCCTTCCGTATCTCCTGTTCCGGCTATGACGTTGTACTTTTTCCCGTTGCTGTCAGAAAGGCTGAACTGGCTGGATGCGATAGGCCCCGAGTAAATGGTTTTAAAATCGGTTGAAGCGGTGTTTTTGATTTCCACACCCACGACAAAAAGATAGTTTCCGGCGGCTGGAGTCATTTTGCCCTTTGCAAGCGAGCGGGTGTGCGTAACGGTATATTGGAGGGTTCCTGCGTTATAAGTCTTTCCGATCGTTACTTTGGTTTTATCCGCAGGCCTTGCAGCCGCCGAGGGCGAAGGAGCGGGCGAAGCCGTTGCCGCCGGTTTGGCGCTTGAATTCCCTGCTGAAGACGCAGCAGTGTTTGTGCTTTGGCCTGAGCAGGCCGAAAAAACCAAAGCAAGGGTGATTGACAGTATCATAACCGATAGCATTTTTTTCATATGTAACATCCCCTTTTTAAAATACTTTGTATTTTTACTCAGCGATTGTTTTCGCCACAGTATTAATTATAATGGTAAATTTGACAAAAAAAATCACCCGAACGGGTGAAATGTCGGATTTTAAGAATAAAATACGAGGTCTGTTTCATTTCGTATATCGGCAGCGGTGCGGGCGGAAATAAAGGCGATATTTTCATCGCGCTGACGAATCCGGACGAAGTTTCCTCCGGACACTCTGCGCCTGAGCTCCGATCAATAAAGCGGCGGTGCCGTGTTCCGAAACTTATGGACGCGGCACCGTTATAAGTTCCAATGCTAATCAAACACTTTCTCCAGGTTAGCTGTGACATATTCGGATGGCAGCAATCTCTTAAGGCCGTTCTCGGTAAAGAGATATATTCTGTCGGAGATTTTGAGCGCGCATTCAAGGTCGTGGGTTATGATAAGCATACTGAAGCCATGCTGGTTTTGAAGCGTTTTAAGCATTCTGATGAGGTTTGCGCTGCTGGAGGGGTCGAGCATGGAGGTCGGTTCGTCCGCTATGAGCAGCGCCGGTTCCATAGTGAGAGCCCTTGCAACCGAAACGCGCTGCTTCTGTCCGCCGGACAGCGCCCTTACCTTCTTGCGCAAAAAAACATCGTCGCCGGGAAGACCGACTTCCTTTAAAATTTTGATAACGGCTGGCGTGATACTATCCGGCGCTTCTTTTGAAAGCAGCAGAGGCTCAGAAACCGCCTCCTTCACCGTCATGTGCGGGTTTAATGCGGATTCGCTGTCCTGAAATACCATTTGAACGCCGCGCTTAGTCCGGTGAAGGAGTTCGAAATCTGCTCTTTCAGAATCAAAAAGTATCCCATTTCCCGTATACTGCTCGTCAAAGCCTGCGAGAATCCGGGCAAGCGTCGTCTTTCCGACCCCCGCTTTCCCAACCAGAGACACAATTTCCCCGTAGTGGATCAGAAAATCAACGCCTTTAAATACCGCCTGCTTTCCGTAAGCCTTTGAGAGGCTTTTCGCTTCCATCAAAGCGACTATCCCGCCTCTGTTGCAGGATATTTGCCTGTCTTCACCGCACTCTTCAAGGCTCGGCGCCTTCTCGTGACATAGGGGGAGGCTTTGAGTGCAGCGTCGGCAGAACGGACAGCCTTTTCGGTTGTATGGAGAATCGGCGGCCCTTATGCCCCAGATATCCCGCGCTAGATTCATGCTCATCGACGCGTTTATCAGTCCCCGGGTGTAAGGGTGGCGCGGATCCTCCAAAAGCTGCATTGTACGGCCGGTTTCGACAACATGACCCTCGTAGAGAACAATCACCCTCTTGCTGAGAGCCGCCGCCAGGCTTAAATCGTGAGTTATTATCAGAAACGCTATGCCTTTTTCTGAATTTAGCTTTTTAATCAGCTCTGAAAAATCACGCCGTGACTTGACGTCCATGGAGCTCGTCGGCTCATCCAGAATAACCAGCTTCGGTTCAAGCGCGATTGCGCCAGCCAGGAGAAACTTTTGAGCCATTCCGCCGGAAAGCTCCTTCGGGTAGCGTGAAAGATCGTCGCCAGACAGCCCCACAAGCTCCATCAGCTCAAGCATGCGCGCTTCCTGGCGCTCCCGTTTCATAACCCGATCCAGGATTTCGTTTAACTGCGCGCGCAGGCTCATAGTGGGATTAAGCCACTCCGCCGAATTCTGGAAGGCTATTGAAAACGTGGTCAGTCGCATCTTTCTGCGTTCGCTCTCGCTCATCGAAAGGACTTCCGCGCCGTCGATAATTACCTCGCCGCCAGGCTCCGCATCCTCCTTCAGGAGGCAGGAAATTGCCCTGGCAAGCGTCGTTTTCCCGCTTCCGGACTCACCGATAATCGCGAGGATCTCTCCCTCCTGCATTGAAAAAGAGAGCGGATGCAGTTCAAAGTCGCTGTATGCAACCGAAAGACTATTTACCTTCAATATATCTTTCATTTCACCGCTCCTTTATGAAATAGCTTTCAAGCGCCCTTGCGAGTATTCGCAGGCAGACAACGGAAAGCATCAATGAGAATACGGGGGGCAGAATCCACCACTTCCAGAAATCCGTGAAGAATATCCCCGAAAAGGCCGTAGCCTTCGAAATCATCAGCCCCCATGATTTTGCGAGGGGGTCGGATAAGCCGAGATAAGCGAGAGACGACTCCTGAATGATGGCCATGCCGATAACTGCGATGCCGTTTATGGCGAGCAGGGGAAAAATATCCCTGCCCATGTGCCTGACGATAATATACAGCGCACCGCCGCCGTAGCTTTCGGCAAGCTGAACATAGCGCGTGCCGCATACGGAACGCGTCTTTGCCCGCACCTGCTTTGCGATCGGCGCCCACGAAAATATAGCTATTATCCAGATAATATTGCCCGTGCTCTGTCCGAAAAAAGCGCCCACGACAATCATTATAGGCAGCTGAGGCACCGAAAGCAGAATATTGATCAGAAACGACACCGCGGTGTCAAACCTTCCCCCCAAATATCCCGCCATGATTCCGAGAAGGCCTCCCAGAAGCGCGGCGAGGGCGGCTGTCGCAAGCCCAATCGCCATACTCCTGAAAAATCCGCTCGATAACTGAGCATAGATGTCCACGCCCAAGTTATCCGTCCCCAAAAGATGAAGCGCGGACGGCGCTTCCAGGGATGCTCCGGACGGCAGGCGGGAGCCGTGCGGGTACAAGGTAGCCCCGTATAGGAAAAAAAGCGTAATAGCCGCGAATGCGGCGCAAAGAATGATGACTTTTTTCATAGGTCGGCACTCTCCTTATCCACGAGTCCGTTAATAAGGTCCGCAAGGAACATGCTTATCAGCACGATTGTGGCGGAAAGCAAAAAAACGTCTTGTATCATTATATAGTCGCGGTACTTCACAGCCTCGCGCATCACCGTTCCGAGCCCCGGATAGGCAAATACATTTTCAATTAAAAGCGTCCCGCCGACCGTAGAGCCGACGCTGAGGAAAAATCTTGCTATCACAGGAGTAATACCGTTGAAAAATATATAGCGCCAGCGGATGCGGCGCTCACGGAGCCCCTTGGCCTTCGCGTTCAGAATATACGGCTTTTCAACTATGCCGAGGAAGCTCGCTCTGGCCGTAAAATAGAATCTCGGTATCGTGACGAGGCACATTGCCGTCATCGGCAGCAGAGCGTGCAGCAGCACGTCCTTTATCCACTCCAATTCCGTGGCATACACCCCGAACGCTGTTTCAGCGCCGGAGAGCGGTAGCCAGCGCACATTTGCCGCAACGAGAAAAAGCAGCAGAATTGCGATAAGATACGGCGGTATTTCTGAAATAACCGACGCGACGCCGTAAACAATTCTGTCCGCTCTTTTGCTGCGGATACACCATAAAGCCAGCAAGGAACCGATAAGCAAGCTCAGTGCAAGCGTCGACGTCATGATGAACAGCGTCCACGGCAGGCGTTCGGCAAGAATATCTGACGCCGCCCTCTTATAGTGGATGCTTAGTCCGAAGTCACCCCTTAAATTCCTGCTTACCATATCTGTAAACTGCTCAAAAAAGGGCTTGTCCATCCCGTAGTACGAGCGCAGGTACTCTATCTGCTCCCGGCTGAGGTCGGTAATGTTGTCTTCTCCCGAAACTGACGACGAATATGAAAACGGGTCTCCGGGCATTAGCCGGGGTATGGAAAAGTTAAAAACGTATATTACAATGAAGGAGCATAGGAAAATCACTATTTTTCTTTTCATTTCTGTACACTCCCAATTAATACAGTGCTATCCGCGGTAAATATCGGCAATTTACCGCGGATAGCGTATTTGAGGCTTTCTATCGCGCCATGTAAGACAGGCGGTTCTGCTCCGCCTGCTGGTAGGCGTAGGTTTTCATCCATCCGCTGTAATAATCCTTGCGGTACATGGAGTAGGTCGACTGGTTCGCGATCACGAAAAGCGGGATTTCCTTGCTGACAAGGAGCTGCAGGTCCTTGAACATCTGAATGCGCTTATTGAAATCCGTCTCGCTCATCTGCCCTTCCGCGAGCCTCGTTATTTCTTCGTTGCTGTACCCTATGGGACCCATGGAATGTGGATTTCCGCCCTTGTTTTTTGAAACATCTGAGAAAATCGTTCTCATATAATTGGGCGGGTTGTTTCCCCAGCCGCCGTTACCGACAAGGGCAAACTCATAGCTGCCGCTGTTTATCATTTTATCCCTTGTCGCCGAATCGTAGGCCGCTACCTTCACCGTAATCCCTGCGGCTTCGAGATTGTTTCTGATAATTTCGGCTATTGCGACATCGCTGCCGCTGTCGGCGCTGAGCAGCGTAACGCTGTATTTTTTCCCGCTGAAAGCCGCCTTCGCCGCGGCGGGGTCATAGCTATACTTGACTACATCCTTGTTGTAGAAAATGCTCCCTTCGGGAACATAGCCCGCGCTGCCGACGCTTCCTGCTCCGCGGAACACCTTGTCAACCACGGATTGGCGGTCAAGCGCAGAATAAATCGCCTTGCGGAGCTCCAGCTTAAGAAAATCGGGGCACTTCTGGAAGTTGATAAGCATTTTGTAGCCTGTGTCGTTCGCTTTGTTCACAAGCCCGATGGTGCTGTCCTTGGTATACTTGTCCATCAGATCCGCGGGGAGAGTGGTTATGTCGATTTCACCGTTTGTGAACGCCAGCATCGCGTTGCTGACAGGAACAAACAGTATTCTTTCTGCCGCCGGCTTGCCGTTGCACCAGCCGTCGAACGCCGTAAATTCGTAGCTGCCGGTAGCGCCTTCGTACTTTGTGCACTTATAGGCTCCGCTGCCCACAAGGTAACCCTCGCCTTTAAACTTGTTCGGGTCGTCTACCTTTTCCCATATGTGCTTGGGTATAATCACAAATGAGCCGAGGTCGGAGAGAGTGTCCGCCGTCGCTTTTTTGACGGTGATCGTTATTTTCTGCTTGTCGATAATCGTATAATGATCGACAATATAGCTGTTTCCGCTGCCGAGAGAGTTTGATACCGGCGGGTGTATTTTATAGTAATCGAGCGAAAAGGCTACGTCGTCCGTGGTGAGAGGCTTTCCGTCATGGAACTTTGCGTTTTTAAAAAGCGTGAAGGTGTAATCGTTGCCGCTCACGCTCCACGACTCGGCGAGCCAGGATACGTCCTTCGTTTCATCCTTTTCAAGCAGGCTCCCGAAGACGAGCTTCATTTTTGCGGTTCCCGGGCCGCGCGATTCGTTCAGAAAGGGCGACGGCGCACCCCAGTCCGTTCCGCCCTCAAGCTTCAGGGTCTTGACCGTCTTTGCGGCGGTTCCGGCCGTTGCCGCCGGCGACGATGGCGATGGCGCGGCCGTGTTGACATGGCTTCCGCAGGCTGTGAAAAGTGTGACCATCATGACGAGGGCAAGAAGCAAGGACAGGCGTTTAGTTGCTTTTTTCATTGAATCATACTCCTGTTTGTGAATTTATGCGGATCTGCCGCTGCGTGCAGACGGCGCCTATTCTTGATTTGTACGGCATTATTTTCGGGCATTTTCCCCAGTTACAGCGGATTTTATGTTAGCATACCGGCTCGGAGCTAACAAGCCTCCCCGGGGGATGTAAAACATAACACGCTAACAAACAGCAAAAAATCCATAATAAATTCAATAAAATGACCCCACAGGGGGCTTGCGCGATTGCATTTGATAGAATATCGTAATATCAATCATAATCTATGCGGGAATACTGTGCTTTTTGGAGGACTTCATCATATGGACGTATCCATGCCCTGGGACTGTCTTGACACCTTCGGCAAACGACTTTATATAAAGGATTCAGGCCAGGCGCATCTGAGCCAGTGGCCGCTGAAAATCAGGCTTATTTCACCTGTCGCGCCTTACTTTCACAATGCCCATTTGCTGCTGGCAGCCGATTGCACCGCATTTTCATACTCTAATTTTCATGCCGCCATATTGAGAAACAGGATTCTGATAATCGGCTGTCCGGAGCTGGACGGGGAAGCGTTTGAGGGAAGGCTTCTTGAAATCCTCAAGTGCAATGACATACAGAGCGTAGCGGTCGCGAGAATGGACGCGCCCTGCTGCAGGAAGCTCACGAACGCGGTAATAGCCGCAGTAAAGCGCTGCAGAAAAGATATTCCCATTCAGTTTATCACCGTTTATGCCGAGGGCGAAATTGTAGACTGACATAACAAACGGGGGCAGACGATGCAAGGAAAAAGGACTCCGAATGAACTGCGGCACAGTTCCCATCCAAGCGGTACATATGACTATAATCACGCCCGCACGCACGGAGGCTCATATCCCGCGGGGAAGCACTCGCATACGCACGAGAATACTCAGGCTGTTTTAAACAGGCTGTCAAAGGCAATCGGGCATCTGGGCGCGGTCCGTCGGATGGTGGAGGACGGCAGGGACTGCTCGGAGGTGCTTATACAGCTTGCCGCGGTCCGTTCCGCCGTTAACGAAATATGCAAACTCATTTTGAAGGACCACATCGACCACTGTATCGTTGACGCCATAAAATTCGGGGATAAGGAAACAATTGACGAATTGCAGAATGCGATCAGAAAGCTGATAAAATAGCATATTTTCTTGTTTTGTCCGCAGGCTCGCGCATATTTTCTCAAATATAAACATATTACAAAACAATAATAAGAATTTACCACAAATATATCCCCCCGGGGGGCTTGCCGCAGCCGTTTTCAACACGGTATACTGACAGGGATGTAAGCGTGCTCATTAGCTTCTCGCGTAAATATCGCCCGCAGATTGGACGCTGCGGGCGATGTGTTTTGAAAGCCGTGTGTATTTCGCATCAAAATAAAAAAAGGGAGTTTACCGGTTCATGAAAAGGTTATCAGTGAAAAAAGACGCCTCCTGCATGGCATGCCTTGAATGCCAGCGCGCCTGTTCGGAGGCTTTTTTCAAGGAATTCAGCTGTGAAAAGTCCTGTATACAAATCCTTCAGAAAGACGGCGTTTCTAAGCCGGCGGTTTGCGTTCAGTGCGGCAAATGCGCCAAAGTCTGCGAGGCAGGCGCAATAACGCAAAACCCCAAGGGCGTATACATGATAAACAAAAAGCTCTGCACGGGCTGCGGCAAATGCAAGGAAGCTTGCCCGTTCGGAGTCATAGTAAAGACTGAGGATTCCGAGACCGCGTCGAAATGCATCGCCTGCGGAATATGTGTGAAGGTCTGTCCCACATCGGTTCTTGAGATAGTTGAAAAATAGAGCCGATACATATTTCCTGCTCAAAAAGCGGATCACGCCGGTATTTAAGGCGGCTTTGGACGCAGTTTCAGAAATATAAAAACTATGAAGCCCGTAAGACATTCTCCTGCCAGGCAAATTGCCTGAAAGGACATCCTCTTGCGGGCTCTTTGTATTTTCCGATGCTTGCAGCGTTGCCGCACAAAAAGGCCCGGCCTGAGCCGGGCTTTTTTGGCAGCCTGATTTAATTCAGACTTCTCATTTTCTCACTATATATTTCGTATGCAGCAGTTCGTGAGCCTTATGCTTGTTAAGATCCTCGCTGTACATTTTCTGCATGTACGGGTTCTCCTGAGAGCTGTGGACCTGGAGCATTTTATCGTTATCATACAGCCCTTTCGCGCGCGCTTTTACGGACGCGGCGTCGTCGGAAATCGGCTGCCCGCCGCCGTTTATGCAGCCTCCGCAGCAGGCCATGACCTCGACGAGATCGAAGCTTTCCTCGCCGCTTTTGATTCTCTTGATGAGCTCTCTCGCATTTGCGAGCCCGCTTACGACAGCCAGCCGTAAGACCTTGCCGCCCACTGTAACCTCGGTGATTTTTACTCCCGAGTCAGCGCGCAAATCCTTGTACTCCGTAAAGGCTTCGCCGCCGACGGCGTCCGCCGCATACCTCAGCACCGCCTCGCTCACGCCGCCGGAGGTTCCGAAAATAACGGCGGCGCCGGACTTGAAGCCGAAGGGCATATCGAAAGCCCCTATTTCGAGTCTCCCGAAATCTATGCCGCGTTCCTTTATCATAAGCGCAAGCTCCTGGGTGGTCAGAACATAATCCACGTCCTTATTGCCATTTACCGAAAACTCCGCTCTGTCCGCCTCATACTTTTTCGCAGTGCAGGGCATTATCGAGACAACTACCAGGTCTTCGCGGGAAATCTTCATGTCCTTTGTGAGGATATCCTTGCAGAGAGCCCCGAACATCTGCTGCGGAGAACGGCAGGATGAAATATTCGGCAAAAGCTCGGGATAATACTGCTCGGCAAACTTTATCCATGCCGGGCAGCAGGACGTAAACTGGGGAAGCTTTTCGCCCTTCTCAAGGCGCGCCAGGAACTCGTTTCCCTCTTCTATTACGGTAACGTCAGCCGCGAAGCTGGTGTCGTAAACCTTGTCGAAACCCATCATGCGAAGCGCGGTCACCAGCTGCCCCGTCGTCGCCTCTCCCGGATCGAAGCCGAAGTTCTCGCCTATCGCGACCCTTACTGCTGGCGCGATCTGAACAACCACCTTTTTGCTTTTGTCATGGATGGCGTTCCATACCTCGTCTATCTGGCGTCTGGGCGTAAGCGCGCCGACCGGACAGACCTTGACGCACTGTCCGCAGTTTACGCAATCGACCTCCCCAATACCCTTATTGAAGCAGGGGGTCACAAAGGCCTTCGCGCCCCTGTTGGCAAAGTCCATCACCCCGATGGACTGTATTTCCCTGCAGACGCGGACGCAGTCGCCGCAAAGTATGCACTTTGCCGGGTCGCGGTAGATTGCGACGGATGAGAGGTCGGGTTCCGGAAACTCGTCTCTCCTTTTAAAGCGGACCTTGGATATGCCGAGCTTCTGCGCTATCCTCTGGAGCTTGCAGTCTCCGCTTTTGGGGCAGGAGGTGCAGTTCTGGTCGTGATTCGCGAGAAGCAGCTCGATTATCATCTTGCGCATTTCCCTTATCTGCTTCGTGCTGGTCGTGACGACCATGCCGTCGCTTACCGGAGTTGAGCAGGCGGGCACGATTCCCCTGCCCTGCACCTCCACCATGCACATGCGGCAGGCGCCGTACACGCTTATTTCGGAATGGTAGCAGAAGGTGGGAAGCTCTATATGCGCCTTGCGTATGAGCTCAAGCAGATTGCGCTCATTTTCTATCGGCACTTCGATATTGTCAATAACGGCGTATTGTGTCTTCATTTTATTCACCTCAGACGATGGCGATTGCGCCGAACTTGCAGCTTTCGGCGCAGGCGCCGCATTTGATGCACTTATCTTTGTCTATCTGATACGGTACGCCCTTGGCTCCCGTGATGGCGCCCGCGGGGCACTTCTTTGCACAGAGACCGCAGCTTTTGCACCTTCCCGGATCTATCGCATACTTGCTGAAAGCCTTGCATCTTCCGGCGGGGCAGCGCTTATCAAACACATGGGCGTTGTACTCGTCCCTGAAGTATCTTAATGTGGAGAGCACCGGGTTCGGAGCCGTCTTCCCAAGCCCGCACAGGGAGCCTATCCTGACGGTCTGGGCAAGCTGCTCAAGGAGTTCCAGCGTCTCACCCGTGGCTCTTCCTTCGATTATATCGTCAAGAAGCGCGAGCATCTGCTTCGTTCCCTCACGGCAGGGGACGCATTTTCCGCAGGATTCGTTCTGGGTGAACTGCATGAAGAATCTCGCGATCTGCACAATGCAGGTCTGCTTATTCATTACCACAAGACCGCCGGAGCCTACCATCGCGCCGACGCTCGCCAGGTTTTCATAATCGAGCGGCATGTCGAGATGCTCTTTCGTGAGGCAACCTCCGGACGGCCCCCCTATCTGAACGGCCTTGAAGTCCGAACCGCAGATCGTTCCGTCATCGTTTACGACCCCGCCGCCGATTTCCTCTACTATCTGCCGGAGCGTCGCGCCGAACGGGACCTCAATAAGGCCGGTGTTGGCTACATGTCCGGTAAGCGCGAAGGTCTTCGTTCCCTTGGACTTCTCGGTCCCGATCGCGGCGTAGGCGTCGGCTCCCATCTGCATGACGATGGGGACGGAGGCCAGGGTCTCGACGTTGTTTATCACCGTGGGTTTTCCGAAGAGGCCGCTCTCCGCCGGAAACGGCGGCTTCGGGCTCGGCATGCCGCGCTTCCCTTCAATGGACGCCATAAGGGCCGTTTCCTCGCCGCACACGAAGGCTCCCGCGCCTTCCATAACCGATATATCGAAATCCTTGCCGCTGCCAAAAACGTTTTTGCCGAGGATTCCCGCGTTAAACGCGTCCTTGATGGCGATTTTTAATCTTTCAACCGCGAGCGGATACTCGGTTCGGACGTAAATAAAACCTTCCGTCGCGCCGACAGCCTTTGCCGCTATCATCATTCCCTCAAGCACGCTGTGCGGATTGCCCTCCATCACGCAGCGGTCCATAAACGCGCCGGGGTCCCCCTCGTCGCCGTTGCAGATGATGTATTTGGTATCGTTATTCTGAATTCTTGTAAGCTCCCACTTGCGTCCGGTCGGGAACCCCGCGCCGCCTCTTCCGCGAAGCCCGGCCTTGAGCATCATGTCGCAGATTTCCTTATCGCTCATTTCGAGGAACGCCTTCCTCGCCATTTCGTACCCGCCGTTTGCGATATACTCGTCAATGTCCTGTGCGTCGATGTATCCGCAGAGCTTCAGCACCGTCCTTCTCTGCTTCTTGTAGAACGGTATATGCTCAATGTCGGAGGACGGAGCGTCTGTAATAGGCGAATGGTACATGAGCCGCTCGATAAGCTTGCCGCCGAGGATAGTCGAGTCCACAATTTCCGGGACATCGCCGGCTTTGACCTTAGTATAGAGAATGCCCTGGGGATATATCGTAACCAGCGGGCCCATCTGGCAGAAGCCCTGGCAGCCGCTTTGCGAGATTATGTAGTCGGTCTCCTCTTTTTTCAGAGTAACGGAAATGGACAGGCCTTTTTCCTTTATGTATTTTACAAATCTGTCGTAAACGTCGAGCGAGCCGTTGGCGACGCAGCCGGTGCCGGCGCAGATGATAATCCTCGCTCTATACCTTCGCATGCACTCGTCGAATACTTGCTTCCGCTCGGACAATGATATATGCTCAGCCATTTACGCTCTCCTCCCTTCTGATGCTTTCAAGAAGCTCCAAGGTGCTTTCGGGGGTCATAAGCCCGTGGACCTTATCGTCTATGACCACCACGGGAGCAAGCCCGCAAGCTCCGAGACATGCCACCGTTTCCAGGGTAAACATCATGTCCTTGGTCGTCTTGTTGTCCTTGTTTAGCCCCAGCTCCTTTTCAAGCGCGTTCAGAATGCCCTCGGATTTTTTTACATGGCATGCTGTCCCGTCGCAGACCTTGATGACATGCTTTCCTTTGGGCTCCAGAGTAAAGTGCGTGTAGAAGGTCGCCACGCCGTATACCGACGATGGCGATATGCCGAGGTCGGAGGAGACAAACGACATTATCTCCTCTGGCAGGTATTTATACTCAGCCTGAATATCCTGCAGAATCGGTATGAGCTTGTTTGGATTTCGTCCATACTTATCCAGTACTTCCCGAGCATAAGTATAATTCAGCTTCGTTGTTGCCGGACCCATAATAATCCTCCGTAATCGTTCTGTTGATTTTTTGCTTTCAGCTTCGGCTGTTGCTCAGCGTATGAACAATTTATACGCCAGATATGAAAAGCAAAATCCCGCCTTATAAAACTATCACTCTGCAACCGTATTCGCAAGCCTCCTAAGGGGTGATTCGGCAACCAAAAACAAAATAACAAAATATATTCCCTGTCGCCCGGAGCGGATTCTGGCATTAGCTGCCGAAAAATAAAACCGCCCTCCATAATGAGAAATACCACTACGGAGGTGCGGCGACTTATTTCAATGAATATTATGGTATCAAATCTGAGCATACGAGTCGCAATTTGAGCTTATGGGAATTATGTACGGATGGCTGACGCCATCAATTACGGCATTTCCGATATGGGCTTCAATGTTGAACGCCCGTTTCAGATTGTCTTCGGTAATAACAGCATCCGTCGCGCCATAAACCTGTTCTCCCCCGTACAGAAGCAGCAACGACTTGTCGGCAAACCTCAGGGCATGCTCGGGGTAATGCGTGTTAATCACGCAAGCGACAGTCTGCGAGATTTCGCGGATAAGTTCAAGCACCCGCAGCTGATTATGACAGTCAAGGTTTGATTCCGGCTCATCTATAATCACTATTTTTGGTTCCGCAGCCAATGCTCTTGCTATCATCACCATCTGAAGCTCTCCGCCGCTGAGCATATCGCAAGGACGGTCGGCCAGCTTTGTTAAGGAGAGCTTTTTCATTATTTTTTCGGCGATGCAGTAATCCTCTTCCTTGGGTTGGCTGAAGAGACCGATGTAAGCGCTTCGTCCCAAGACAATCATTTCGCGCACGGTGCTTCCGCCGGCCCGT
Organism: Clostridiales bacterium; assembly: GCA_029268065.1. Taxonomy (GTDB): domain Bacteria; phylum Bacillota; class Clostridia; order Oscillospirales; family Oscillospiraceae; genus DUPK01. Next base: position 40,571 of record JAJUHC010000019.1, read on the forward strand.
TTTAGCTGCGGCACATATGCAATTTGCCGCCACAGCCGTTTCGCCGGGATGCGTGAGATGTTCTGTCCGTCCAGGGTCGCGCAGCCGCTTTGCCACGGGAGCAAATTCATAATGCATTTGAGCAGGGTGGTCTTTCCCGCGCCGTTAGGACCTATCACAGCCAGTACCTGACGGCTTTCCAAGGTGAAACTGACGTTTTTCAGAATCGGCCTCTTGCCATAAGAAAAGCAGCCATTAACCACTTCAAGCCTCAAAGCCGCTCGCCCCTCTCCTGAAGAATATACATGCGAAAAGCGGTGCCCCGATAATGGCTGTTAATATGGAAAGCGGTATTTCAGCGTTTGTGATGCTCCGGCACATAGTATCGATGGCCAGTAAATACGCCGCGCCCAGACTTATCGCGACCGGAATCGAATGTTTGTGATCCTCTCCCGACAAGGCCCTTGCGATATGCGGGACAACCAGTCCCACCCATCCGATTTCCCCGCAAAGCGAAACGCTTGTCGCGACAATGAGGGTGGAAAGCAGTACAACGGCCCATCGCATCAGTTTTGGGTTCATCCCCAATGAAATGATTTCCTCTTCCGACAGAACAAGGATGTTGAGTCTCCAGCGCAGCAAAACAACAACCGCCGTGGGAATGATAATCAGAGGCGCGCCCAGCATTAAATCCTCATAGTCAGCTCCGGAAAGGCTTCCCATCAGCCAGTAGGTGATTGCCGGAAGCTTGGATTGCGGATCTGCCACATATTTGACGCAGGAGACCAAGGCACTGAAAAAGGCAGATGTTATTACTCCCCCTAGCACTATCATCAAAATACTGGGTTTCCCTCTTATTGAGCTCAGCAGCCACGTGGCCCCTATTGCCACAAGCCCAAATAGCATAGCCATGCCTTGGATATATACTGTCTTGTCAAAAACAAGAATCCCCAGCGCGGCGCCGAAAGCGGCGCCGGAGGAAACCCCCAAGGTGTTCGGCGAAGCTAAAGGATTTGAAAAAACAGACTGCAAACAGGTTCCCGCAACAGACAAGCCAGCCCCGATAATCAGAGCCAGCAGCGCCCTCGGCAAACGCACATTCAATACCACGAGCACAACGTTTGAAGCGCTCTCGACTCCGAAAGGGCTTAGTAAGGCGCGAACGACCAGCAGGGGAGATACGGTATATCTCCCCTGACACAGCGCGATCATGAATACAGCAAGAGGCACGCAAAGCAGAACAAAGCCCCGCCCGATCTTAATCCGTATTTTCTTGGCCATTCCGATTTACGCTTTGCTCGTATGCAGCATTTCCGCAATTTGTTCGTCAGTCAGCTTCCAATTATAGAACGAGGAGAAAAAGCCGCTGAATTCTTTTTTGATATCAGTACTCGCAAAAAGCTTCGGATGGTTCTTTGCGGCCATCCATTTCAGCATGAGAGACCCTTCCAAAGACGGAGCATACCAGCGGTATGAGCCCAGGGGGATCTTGTATACCTGCTTGTTTTTTACCGCTTTTACCTCGCTCCAGTCAAAACCCTTGATTTTGTTGTTGTAGATATCCTCCGGCATTGCGGTATTGAAGTTTGTTATGTATATAATGTCCGGGTTCCATTTCATAATCTGCTCGATATTGACGGGCTGTATCTTGTCCAATTCGGCCGCCGCGTTGATGGCGCCCGTGCTGCCAAGCCAAAAATCGCTGTAATGACCGCCGCCGGCGACAGTCATTTTGTTATCGCTGAGCGCGAATATGATTATCGCTTTCGGCTTATCCTTTTCCGCAATCGTTTTTGTGATGTTCGTTATCTCCGTCAGCGCTTTGTTGTTTTCCTTTATCAGCGCGTCGCTTCTGTCGGTGTCTCCGAAAACCTTTGCGATCTGCTGAAGCCATTGCTCTACCGTGCTCATAGCGTTGCAGTCCTTGGTCATAGCGGTAGTAAAGGCTACAACCGTCAAACCGGCGTTTACCAGAGCCTTATACGAATCTTCATAACCCCCGGTTATAAAAACCACGTCGGGGTTCGCTTTCAGGATTGCCTCGACATTGACCGTCGCGCCTGAATTGGCGCTGTCGGAAGGCACTGTGAGAAGATCCGCAAAAATATCTTTAAATACGGACTTGCTGAGCATATCCTTTGAATCCTGCGGAATCGCGACCAGGCCTTCAGCAGACCCCTTATAATAGCGATATACGGCGGGTAGCGGCGTCATCCCGGTGATATAAACGGTTTTTACCTGCTTTTTTATCGTGACGGTATGCCCGTCCATATCCGTGAACGTGAACGGCGTAAAGCTGCCGCCTGCACCGGCAGAAGTCTTCGGGGCTGGGGATCCGGCAGGTGCGGCGCCCGGGGTGGTCTGGCTTCCGTTTGAGCAGGCGGACAGCACCCCGGCTATCATGGCGATTGCCAGCAGCAGCGCCACAAGTTTTGTGTGTCTTTTCATTCAAATTCTCCTTACGATTATTCTTTGTGTATAAAACATAATCCCATATATTACGGATTATGTAGCCCGGCTTATCTGCCTCTGCTCGCCGCTCGGGAGGATATAGTCGCAGCGGTCGCAGCAGGCAAGATACTCCGTATCAAACAGCATATGGGAAATCTCATCTCTCAGAGTATTGATTTTCTCCTTCCGCAGGTCAACGCCCCCCGATAAATCGAAGGGAATAACGCCCTGATTAACCGCGTTTGCGTTTCGAGGACACACAAAGAGCCTCCCGTCAAGAAGAGTAACGCATTCCCGGTAGAGGCATTGAGAATACATGCTTTTCAGTTCGTCCGCTTTTCTGTTGCGCAATTCGATTCCTCCGGCGTCCACCCATTTCTTTGCGGCCCCCGTGTGATACGACACACCGCTTTGTCGTAGTATATCAATCCACTTTCCGGTGTTTGGGACCGTAGAATATCCGCTGAGATACACCTCAGCTTTCGGATGCTTCAGTGCCGCAAGCAGGCTTTCGTCAGGCAAAACCGTGCCGTTTGTGGTAAGTCCCACATGTCCGATTTTTTCCTCTTGCAGCAGTGCGGATATGATACCTGGCAGCTCGGGATGCAAAAGCGCCTCCCCTCCCATCACATGGACGCCGCCGACCGTGTCGACAGCCGCCATAAGCCGTCCGACGTCATTGAGGAGCTTGTCTTTTTCAAAAACCGCCCTGCTCACATACCTGCTGTTTAAGTGCAGGCAGTGCGAGCAGGACAGAGTGCACTTTGTAGTAATAATAAAGGCGATTCTGTTTATGTACACGACATTTGTATTTGCACCCATTTTTTCACCCGATCTGATTTTTTGAATGTTACGGCTTTTTGACCTTGCACATTTAAATTAATTTTTGTACCTATTCAGCGCATAAGTATTCTTCCGCAAAAGGGCTTCCAGTTTTTTCGAGACTTATCCTAGCATATGGTTATTATTCACACAAGCCTCCCGGGGGGTTATGATTTTTTACTTGTATCCTTCCAATGATTTTTCCGCTGACGGAGAACCAAATAGCAGATATGAAAAGCACTCAGCGTATCAAGGTCAAGGAAAATACTCAACCCGCGTAATCGAGAGCATTTCAGGGTGATAGGCTGTATGTTTTTTGCAATTTTTAAACGCAAAAACGCCAAAGACCCGGTCCGTGCAAAAGCACGGACCGGGTCTTAAGACTGGCATGAAACGCTGAAGGGCGCTTCCCCGTTTTTATGTCCCTGGGCTCAGGCTTTTTTTAATTTTTCGTTTACCTTCTGAATAAACTTCTCGTTGTTAATAATAAACCTCTCGTGGATGCCGCTGCCTATAACCCCGTTTTCGTCGCTGGCTGTTACCTCGAAAACAAGCCGCCTTCCGTCAACCTCCGTCAGCAGGCTTTCGCAGCTCACCTTCATTCCGACTGGGGTCGGCGCCGTGTGCTTCACGCTTATGGACATTCCGACCGTGCCCCAGCCCTCGTCAAGCAGGCTTGAAACGCTCTCTGCCGCCGTCTTTTCCATCAGCGCTATCATCGCGGGGGTCGCAAACACCTCAAGCCCCCCGCTTCCGAGGGCCTTGGCTGTGTTCTGCGGCGTTACCGCTATCGTCTGACTGCCTTTTATTCCCGCTTCAACCATTTTTGCCACCTCAATCCGCACCGTAGTTAAGCAGATTCTCTTTCAGCATATTTGAAAGCACAGCAAGAGAAGCCGCCATGTCCTCGTTTTTTATCACGACCCTTTTCGGCACCGAAATGATGGCGGGGGCAAAATTCCATATCGCTCGGACGCCGCCGTCAATCAGCCTGTTGCAGACCTCCTGCGCCTCCGAGGCCGGAACCGTTATTATCCCAATCTTTACGTTGAGGGTTTTGCAGAGTTCGGGTATCTTATCGACCGAGTATACCGTTTTCCCGGCTGTCTGGCTGCCGATAAGATTTTTGTCGCTGTCAAAAGCCGCTATTATGTTGAGACCGTATTTGTTGAAGTTGCCGTAAGCCAAAAGTGCCTTCCCAAGGTTCCCTACTCCGACCAGCACCGCATCAGAGCTGTCGTCGTAGCCCAGAAAATGCTCTATGTCGGAAACAAGCTCGCTGCGCTTATAGCCGATTTTGGGTTTCCCCCCGTTTCCCACGCAGGCGAGATCCTTTCTGACCTGAACCTGATTGAGGCCGAGCTCCTCGGCGATGATCGTCGATGAAATGTATGGGTACGCTCCTTCCGGCAGCTTTTTCAGATAGTTCAGATACTGGCTTATCCTCCCCAGCGCGGCTTTTGAAATTCTCGGCTTGTTTTCGGACATTCGCTCACCTCCAAATCACTAATATCGCCGAAAAAGGTTACAATACCGGTTTCCGGAAAAAACTTCGGTCAATATAGGCCCTGCTCCTTAAGCCTTTCTATCGCCTTTTCCTGTAAAATCTTATTCGTCACCTTTCCCTTAAAATTATAGGGGAAAGCTTCAAAAAACAAAACATATTTTGGAATCTTGTAGCGCGCAAGATGCCTTCGCACTATGGCGCGCACCTCATCTTCGCTCATTTCGGCGCCTTCCTCGAGTATCACGCAGACGCATATCTCCTCGCCGTAATGGACATCGGGAATCCCTATCGCCTTCGCAGTCTTTATGCGACGGTCGTTGTCCGTAAGGCAGGTTTCGATCTGGTTCGGTGAAATTTTTTCACCGCCCCTGTTTATAAGCTCCTTTATCCTGCCTGTCACGTGAAGATTTCCGTTTTTATCCAAATACCCAAGATCCCCGCTATGCAGCCGGCCCTTTTCATCAATTGCGAGCTTCGTAAGCTCCGGCTGCTTATAGTATCCCTTCGTTACCATAAAGCCTGAGATGCATATCTCCCCGGTTTTTCCTTCCGGAAGCTCCTTCCCGCTGTTAATATCGCAGATAAAGCCCGTGACATGCTTCATGAAGTGCCCCACCGTCGTGCTGCGGACCTTAAAGGAATCGTTTGGGTATGTTACGGTAATGCCGCCCGTCGCCTCGGTCATGCCGAGCGACGCCAGAAGCGTGAAGCCAAAGCCCTCCTCGATGCTTTTAAACTGCTCGGGAGTATAGCCCGCCCCTCCAATCAGCCCGATCCTGAGAGAGGAGATGTCGTAGCTTGCAAAGTCCGGTCTCGCCAGCAGCGCATAAAACAGAGACGGGACGCTGTTGAATACCGTGCAGCGGCTTTCGGACAGCGTCTTCATTATATTCACCGTGCGCAGGCTCTCCGGGAAGCAGACACAGCCACCCACGGCAAATGCGGAAAACACTGTGGCGGAAAGGCAAAAGCAGTGAAACATGGGTATGCCGACGCAAAACTTGTCGTCAAGCGATGCGCCCAGGTCCCCCGCCTGGGTTATAGAGGTGTTCACCTGTGAAAAATGGCTTATCATAACAGCCTTCGGGCTGCCGGTCGTTCCTGATGTAAAAAGAATATTAGCTGTATCCTCGGGCATAACGGCGCTCTGCGCCCCGGCGTACGCATCTTCGCCAACGGAAGCTCCGTCCTTCACCAAGGCGTCAAGCTCCTCGCTTTCCGCCGATTCGCCGATAAAGATGGTTCCCTTGAGAAGCGGAAAATCCGGAAGGCTCTCCACAAGCTCCCTGAGATTGGTATCCCTGTATCTCTCGCCGAAAGCCAGAAGTTCGATGTCCGTAAATTCTACAAGCGCCTCAAGCTCGGTTTTTCCGTATGCGGGATTCAATAGCACGCATACCCCGCCGATTTTATGAACCGCCAGCATGAACATCAGAAAGCTAGGATTGTCCGAGGATATTATTCCGATGTGAGAGCCTCTTTTGACTCCCCGGGCAAGCAGACCCTTTGCAATGGAGTCCGTTATCCTGTCACAGTCCCCCCATGTCCAGGACTTGCCGCAATATTCGATTGCATTTCTTGCAGGATATTTTTCAGCGTTCAGCTTCAATAAGCCTCCAAGTGTCATATTGCATAACTCGGGCATAGGCAGTCCTCCATAGAGTCAGAGCGGCGAAAGCCGCAGCACACGCTTAAACGCAGGGGGCGGCATAAGCCAGCCCCCTTGCTGTTTGCGTCAACGTACCTTATTTGTCCAGTTCCGCCATGATCGCGGGGATTACCTTATAGAGGTCTCCCACGATGCCGTAGTCGGCCACTTCAAATATCGGCGCATTCTCGTTTTTGTTTACAGCTATAATATATCCCGAGTTCTGCATACCGGCGAGGTGCTGGATTGCGCCTGAGATGCCGCAGGCAAAGTAAATCTTCGGCTTGACCGTCGTGCCTGTCTGTCCGACCTGGTACGCGTGGTCTATCCAGCCGGAGTCAACCGCAGCGCGGGAGGCACCGATTGTTCCTCCGAGCTTCTTTGCAAACTCGCGGAGAAGGTCAAAGCCCTCCGGGCTGCCGAGCCCGCGGCCGCCTGATACGATGATATCGGCGTCGGTGAGCGACACGACGTCCGCGACGTGCTTTACGATTTCGAGAACCTTCATGCGGATATCCCCGTCTTTGAAGGAAACAGCGAGCTTTACCAGTTCGCCCTTGCGGCTCTTGTCGTACTTCGGCTTTTCCATGACGCCGGGACGGACCGTGGACATCTGCGGGCGGTGGTTCGGGCAGATAATGGTGGCCATCAGGTTGCCGCCGAAGGCCGGACGGGTCTGCTTCAGCTTCTTGTCCTCGGGATCTATCTCGAGCTTAGTGCAGTCGGCGGTGAGGCCGGTTCCGCATTTGACGGCGAGGCAGGGGCCGAGGTCGCGGCCGATATGCGTCGCTCCGAGGAGGACGATTTCGGGCTTATACTTGCTTATCGCCTCATAGATTGTCTTCGTATAAGCGTCGGTGTTATAGCTCTTGAGCTCGGGAGCGTTTGCGTAGTACACCTTGTCCGCGCCGTAGGCAATGAGCTCATCCACGAGACCGTCGACGTTTTCGCCGCAGAGAACCGCGCAGAGCTTGCAGCCTATCTCGGCGGCGAGCTTCTTTCCCTCGCCGAGAAGCTCGATGGCGACGCCCATGAGCTTGCCTTCGCGCTGTTCGGCGAACACCCACACGTCGTGATATACGGAGAGATCCTTCGTGTGTGCGGCCTCTTCGGTCTTCTCTATTGCTTTGAAGGGGCAGGCGTCAACGCAGACGCCGCAGCCAGTACAGCTCGGACCTATTACGGCGAGCTTTTCTTCCATCGTTATTGCGTTAAAAGGGCAAACCTTTATGCATTTCTGGCAGCCCTTGCATTTTTCATTGATTACATTTACAGCCATTAGGTTCACATCCCTTCTTATTAAAGCACATGCTTCTCAGTAAGCTTTGCGACGAGCTGCGCGGCCATTTCGGGAACTGTGCCTTTGAGCATCTCGCCCTTTCCCTTTGGGGGAGGCGTAAAGCTTCTGAAAACCTGGGTCGGGCTGGCCTTGAGGCCGCAGCTCTCGGGCTTGAGAGCAACGTCGTTTTCGTCCCAGATGGTGATGGTCTTCTTATATGCTTCCTCGATCCTTCCGATCGTCATGTAACGGGGCTCGTTGAGCTCCTTAACGGCCGTCAGCATGCAGGGCAGGGAAACCTCGATGACCTCGTATCCGTCCTCGAGCTGACGCTCGACGACTACCGACTTCTCCTTATACTCGCGGATCTTCATAACATAGGTCACGACAGGGATGCCGAGACGGTAGGCGGTCTGCGGTCCGACCTGGGCGGTGTCTCCGTCTATCGCCTGACGTCCCGCAAATATAATATCAAACTTGCCGAGCTTCCTGATTCCGGCGGCAAGCGTGGTTGATGTGGCGCAGGTATCCGCTCCGCCGAATGTACGGCTGGAAAGCAAATAAGCGTCGTCCGCCCCCATCGCGAGGCATTCGCGGAGCATATAGCAGGCCTGTCCGGGGCCCATCGAAAGAACGCTGACAGTCGAGCCGGGGAACTGATCCTTCGCGGCGAGAGCCGCTTCAAGCGCGTTGGCGTCGTCCGGGTTCAGTATCGAAGGCACGCCGTCGCGTATAAGTGTGCCCTTTACGGGATCTATCTTGACCTCATTGGTATCAGGTACCTGTTTCGCCAAAACAATTATTCTCATTTCTATGCTCCTTTCCCCTTACTTCAGCAGGTTGGCCGCAATGACCATCTGCTGAACCTGGGAGGTTCCCTCGTATATCGTGTTTATGCGGGCGTCGCGGTAGAGGCGCTCGACCTTGTAATCCTTGATATAGCCGTAGCCGCCATGGATCTGAACCGCGTGAGCCGCGAGACGGTTGCACATCTCGGACGCGTAGTACTTTGCCATATAGCAGGCCTGGGGCGCGTCCGGACGGTTAAGGTCCTTAAGGACCGCAGCATTATAGACAAGCTCCTTGGCCGCCTGAAGCTCCGTCGCCATATCTGCAATCATAAAGCTGATGGCCTGGAAATTGGCAATCGGCTGTCCGAACTGCTTTCTCTCCTTGGAGTACTTGATGGACTCGTCAAGGCAGGCCTGTCCGATGCCGCAGGACATGGCCGCGACGCCGAGACGGCCGCCGTCAAGAGTCTTCATCGCGTTGGAGAAGCCCCTGTCAAGCTCGCCCAGAAGGTCGCTCTTATGCACGCGGACATCCTCGAGGATGATGTCGCAGGTCGGGTATCCGATAATGCCCATCTTCTTCTCGTCCTTGCCGAGGGAGACGCCGGGGAGCTTCATGTCCACAATGAAAGCCGAGATGCCCCTTGCGCCCTTCTGCTTAAGGTCGGTCTTCGCATAAATTATGGCGTAATCCGCAACGGGTGCGCCGCTTATAAAGGTCTTGCGCCCGTTCATCACATAGTAATCGCCGTCAAGCACCGCCGTGGTGGTCGTACCGCCCGCATCCGTGCCTGCGCCCGGCTCGGTCAATGCGAACACGAGAATCTTTTCGCCCGTCGCGGCAGGCCTGAGATATTTCTGGAGCTGTTCTTCGTTTCCCGAAAGCAGCAGGGGACCGCCGCCGAGGGAGTTGGACGTGTTTGCGTATATTGCAAGCACAGGGCTCACTCTCGCAAGCTCCTCCAGCATAATGACATAGGTCAGATAATCCGAACCCTGTCCGCCGTACTGTACGGGGAGCTTAGCGCCCGTAAAGCCCGCGGCAGCCATCTTACGGAATATCTCCCAATTAAATTCGCCGGTTTCTTCAAGTTCATCCAGCATGTCCGAGGTGAATTCTTTTTCCGCGAAATCTCGGACCAGTTTTCTGATTAATTCGTGTTTCTCCGAAAAAATCATTTCTTTTGCCTCCTTTTATATACTTATGGTTAGCCTAATATTTCACCGAGCTTGCCCCATGTTTCACAGAACAAGGCGGGATCCATCTCTTTCAGATCGGACGAAACCTCCGGCACGAAGTCCATTACCGGGAGTATGTCCTTTTCTATGCTCAATCCGGGAGCAAGTTCGGTAATCGTCATTTTTCCGTTTATAAGCTTGAAAACACAGCGCTCGGTCACATAGAGCACTTCCTGATCCGGCTTTTTGAACTGGCCCGCGAAGGTTATCTGATCGACATGCTTCAGGAACTTCTTGATCGTGCCTTCCTGGACGATCTTAAGCCTGCCGTCGCTGACCTCGGTCTTGGCCTTGGCGGTAAAGGTCCCGCAGAACACAACCTTTTTCGTGCTCTGGGTAATATCAATAAAGCCTCCGGGTCCCGAAAGGCGTGGTCCGAATTTGCTGACGTTTACATTTCCGTACTGGTCGCACTCGCCCAGGCCGAGAACGGTGATGTCCAGTCCGCCGCCGTCAATAATATCAAAGGCCGCGCCGTGCTCGATCGTAGCCTCGGGGTTGTACGCGCTGCCGAAATTGGGTAGAGCAGCCGGCACTCCGCCCACCATTCCGCTTTCGGTGGTCATCGTAATGCTTTCGGAATAGCCCTCCTCGGCGACAACGTTCGCCACGTCGGCGGACATACCCACGCCGAGATTGACTATGTCGCCCTTTCTGAGCTCCATAGCGCAGCGCCTCGCTATCAGCTTTCTCTCGCCCAGAGGCAGCTTTTCAATGGCGTTGAGCGGCTTCTTAATCTGTCCCGAAAAGGCCGGCTCAAAATATACGCCCTCTGTCTGCCAGCAGGCGTTTTTATCGGTAGCTACCACAACGTAATCTACAAGGATGCCGGGGATTTTGACGTCCTTAGGATTGAGGGTGCCTTTTTTCGCGAGATATTCGACCTGCACAATAACTATTCCGCCGGTGTTTTTTGCGGCGGTCGCCACCGCGAGGCCCTCATTTATTACGCTTTCATTGGCAAAGGAAATGTTTCCGTTTTCGTCGGCTATCGATCCGCGAAGCAGAGCAACATCCAGCTTGAAGCTCTTGTAGAAGAGATACTCCTCTCCCTGGAAATTAATAAGCTCGACTAGGTCCTCAGTTGTGGAGGAATTCATTTTTCCGCCCTCGACGCGCGGATCTACAAAGGTTCCGAGCCCCACCTTCGTAATGAGCCCGGGGCGTCCTGCGGCAATTTCACGCCAAAGATTCACAATGACGCCCTGCGGCAGGCAGTGAGTCTGTATCTTGTTCTTCACCGTAAGGTCGCACAAAGAGAAAGCCGAGCCTATATGAGCTGCGGACCATTTTGTAACAAGACCTTCGTAGCCCAGTCTCGTAACTCCGCGCTCCTTCCAGTCTCCCATCGCGCTGCCCTGTTTGAGGTTGATTCCGCAGGGATGACCGGTTTCCTTGAAGCTCTCGGCTATGGCGACTCCGACTTCTTCAGCCCATCCGGATAGTCCCATGCCCGCCAGTCCGAGTGTCGCGCCGTCAGGAATCAATTTTGCCGCTTCCTTCGCGGTGATAAACTTTGCCATATCGTTTTCCCCCTACTTAATAATCATATTTTGAGCAAATATGCTGCATTCTGCATAAATATGACCGCGTAATTTCATCAATTGCCGTAATACTATATCATTTTACTTTTAAAGGTACAATACGATAATTATAAATTCCGTAAAATAGACTAATTTTATATTTGTCTATTGTTCAAAATTTCATGCAGGTACATAATACTTTAATTAAAAATATATTTATATAAATTTCTTTCTTTAATCATATCGAAATTAGCAAAAAAATTTTAACTTAACACGTTCAGTTTATTGGTATTATACATATGGGCAGCATTTTCATGCAATAAAAATGAACAGCCCCGCCTACTGGCGGGGCCATCATGGCGCCTCCTGTTGGACTCGAACCAACGACCCTGCGGTTAACAGCCGCATGCTCTACCGACTGAGCTAAGAAGGCATGTGTATGGGGTCTGGTCTGGTCGACCAGACCCCATGCTTTTTCAGTGTTGGCGACTACCTATCTTCCCGGGCCGTCTCCAGCCAAGTATTGTCGGCACAAATGAGCTTAACTTCCGTGTTCGGAATGGGAACGGGTGGACCCTCACCGTTATCGACACCAACTTACTTTCTTCTGAAA
>JAJUHC010000020.1 GCA_029268065.1 Clostridiales bacterium
GTCTGCGGTGCTTGAGAGCCTCGTCACGGCGGGCACCATAACGTCGGAGCAGTCGAGCGCGATAAACACCGCGGTGGAGAGCGCGATGCCGCAGCGCGGAAGCGGAAGCAGCAGCGAGAGCGGCGAGGAGCCCTCGAGACCTGAAAGCAGCGACAGCCAGAGCGAGAGCGGCGAAAGGAAAGGCGGCATGAGTAATCCGCTTTCGAGCCTGGTAAGCGCGGGAACGATCACTGAAGAACAGTCCGAGGCCGTAATTCAGGCGATCATGAGCGCGATGAAGGAAAACAAGGGAAGCTTCGAGCTGTCTGCGGTGCTTGAGAGCCTCGTCACGGCGGGTACCATAACCTCGGAGCAGTCGAGCGCGATAAAAACCGCGGTGGAGAGCGCGATGCCGCAGCGCGGAAGCGGAAGCAGCAGCGAGAGCGACAGCAGCAGCGGCGATAGATCCTCAGGGACAAACAATTTAAAGTCCGTTCTAGACAGCCTGGTCACAGCGGGCACTATAACAGAAGAGCAGGAAACGGCAGTGATCAACGCCCTTCTGAATAAGAGCCAAAGCTGAATCAGATATATTAATCCCCACTTCCTTTTTCATCCTCTACCCCATAACTCGTATAGCCCGGAGCGTCTGCTCCGGGCTATACGTCTTTCAAACCAGGCTTGAAAAGCTGAGCGGAGGCGGGTATAATAAACAGCAGCTGATTATACCATGAATTTTTCAAATTCATGGTCAGACTGTCAAAAAACTCCCTCGCAGGGATATTTAAATCTATTTTTCCGGGAATTCACTTCTCGGAAAAATACCTCAGCCCGCGCAATTGTGCGCGACCGGGGGTATCGCGGCTTCAGCCGCGTATCAAGGGGGTACTGGATACCCCCTTGAAGCGTGTCGAAACACTTTTTCGACACGCATACCATGAATTTTTCAAATTCATGGTATGCTGCCGTGTTTTGCGGTTTCGGCCTGAAGGGGCGGGAGCAAGACGGCTTTGTTTTGAGCGCGCGCCCTCAGAGAGGGCGCATGCGCGGGAATAATATCCGCAGGGCGGATATTATTCCATGAATTAGATACGAAGAAGGATTGAAATGACCCAAAAGATTACCGAAAACATATACAGGATAGAGCTCCCCGTCAGCGTGGGGCTTCTTGACTCGGTCAACGTATACCTCATTCTCGGCGAACCGAGCCTGCTTATAGACAGCGGATACGACAGGGAGGAGCTGCGGACGCTGCTTGACAAATCGCTTTCGGAGCTCGGAACCTCGATTGAGCGCTGCGACATATTCCTCACGCACATGCACCCGGACCACGCGGAGCTCGCAATACGACTTGCCTCAGAGGGGAAAACGGTGCGGATCGGAGCCGACGAGGCTGATATGCTGAACGGCAGAAAAAAGGGACCGGATGCAGGACCCGAGAGACTGCGCTCCCTCGGCTTCGGTGAGGACTTCATAGGGGAGTTTTTCAGGATAGTCGCAAAAAAGAGACCCCCTGACGATAAGAGCCGCTTTCTTGGCGTAAAAGATGGCGACAGACTGCTATACGGCGGACACGAGCTGCTCTGCGTCGGTATAGCGGGACATTCGCCGGGACAGACGGGGCTCTACATAGCCGAGAAGGGTATCTTCATAGGCGGCGACCATATACTGTACGGGGTTGCCCCGAGCGTAAACGCCTGGGACGGGGAGCAAAATCCCCTGTCTCTCTACACAAAAAACCTTCTGAAGCTGAAGGAACTTGAAATAAACACCCTGCTGCCCGGGCACAGAACGATGACATGCCCCGTAAACGAGCGCATAGACCAGCTGATAAGCCGCCGAGGCAAAAAGCTGGACGAAACGCTTATGAGTCTGAAGAGGGGAGGATGCATGAGTCCCTTTGAGATTTCCTCGGTTATAACCTGGAACACGAGGTGGGACAGGCTCACGACCTTCCAGAAGTTTTCGGCGGCCGGCGAGGTGGCCGTAAATCTCGAGTACCTCGTAAGCCTCGGAGCGGCCGAGAAGACGGTTGAGGGCGGCGTCGCACGCTACCTTGCGACTTAAGAGTCCGGTGCTCGGCCGGCCTCGCCGCCCTGGGTTCAAGTTTATACACGCTGTAAAGCCCGCCGTTTCGGCGGACTTTGTTTTTTGGAAAAAATCGTCGTTTTTTAGCATCTATTGGAAAAAATGAACATAAGTTCCAATTTTCTATTGAAAAATCATTCATATTGTATTAAATTGTGAATATAAAGCGTTTAATGCCGATATATCATATTATGGTGCGTAAAATTATGCTGAAGCGGAACGGCGAATATGTGTTAACTATAAGAATGTAGCTGTCGGGGGAAGAGAGAAATGTACGATTTTGAAAAACTGAAAACTGCGAAAACGTATATTGACAGGCTTGCAAACGGCATAGATCCCTTTTCGGACAGAGAGATGAGCGGGGATGCGATTTTGAACGACATACGGCTGTCTCGCGCCTTTTTCCTGATTTCCGAGGTGCTCGGACGGGTGATAGAGGGCGGAGAAGCTGTACAAAAGCCCCAAAAGGAAGGTTGTTTTTACATAAGCGAGGAGCAGAAGGCGGGAATAGTACTCACGCCGGAATGCTATATTCCCGAGCTGGTGGACAGGATTAACGCGGCGGCGGCTCCGAATAACTGCAAAAAGCTGCGGCAGAAAAGTCTATCGCACTGGCTGGTGGCAAAGGGCTTTATGACGGTTTACCTCGATTCCGAAAACAAAAGCCGCAAGAGGATTACGGAGGCGGGAGAGAAGATCGGTATGAGGACTGCGACGAAAAACGGCGTATATGGTACCTATTTTGTGACTCAGCTAAGCCGCGAGGCACAGAGCTTCATCCTCGAAAATCTGGACTCCATCATATCCGAGGGAGAGGGAAAACAGGGGAAGCCCTGGACCGGGGAAGAGGAGGAGCGGCTTCGGGAGCTTTACGGAGCCAAGGTTCCGCTAATCGAGATTGCCATGAGGCTCGAGCGCTCGCACGGCGGCGTAATCTCAAAGCTCAGAAAGCTGGGAATCCTGTAAGGCGTGCCCAATCCCTGAGTTGACAATCAAAGACTCAGGGATTACTATTATTATGTTTCGAAGCACGGTGCGGCGTCTTCGTCCGCCGTTTATGCCGCGTATTCGGGATATCTGTGATCTGTTTTCCGGGAATTCATGTTTGCTGTTCCCCTCGGGATGTTTTCGGCGGAGGGGCTTTGTGTTCAGAAGGGTTTGATTTCTTGACAAAGGAAAGCTACGAAAAAATAAGGGCGTGGTTTGGGGAACGCCCTATGGCCTTGGCTGCATTGAAGTTTGCATACTCGCGCCTTCCGGCTGCGTTTTTTTGCGCATATCCGCTGCTGCTCGCCACGCTTTTTTTCCGAGGAGACACTCGGTTTTTAAAGGCGCTCTTGGTGCCGGCCGCCGTATTCATGCTTGTAAGCCTGATGAGGAAGCTTATAAGGCTTCCGCGCCCCGCCGAAGCTCTGGGTATCGTGCCGCTGCTGGAGCGCAAAAAACGGGAGGACCTGTTTTCAAACCTGATGGGCTTCGGCGGCTCGTTCTGGACTGAGCTGCCGAGATGGGCAAAGATTTTCCTCTATTCACTGTATGGCATCTGGCTGCTTTTCGCCGCTAATGCCGCTTTATATACGCTGCGTCCGCCCGCGGGAATCCGCTTTTCCACATCCGAGACTGCGGCGGCGCTTTTGTGCCTTTTGATAAGCGTTGAGCCTGCGGTCCCGGCGCGCCGTGGCGGAGATTCCTTTCCGAGCAGACATTCGGCGTCAGCAGTGGCCATAGCCGCCGCATTTCTCTATGTGTCGCTTCCGCTGGGGCTCTTGATGTCGCTCGCCGCTGTCTTGATATGCGTTTCGCGCCCTCTTGCGGGGGTCCACTTCCCAAGGGACGCGGCGGCGGGGGCAATTATAGGAACAGCGGTCGCAATAATCGGCTTTTTGGTGATATAAGAAAAGCAAGTCGGACGGCTCTCGCCGTCCGTTTACTATAAAACAGGCAAAATAGATTCTCAGAGGAAAATCGAAATAACCGGCAGGGTAAAAAGGCTGAGAAGCGTAGTCACAAAGATGCACTTTGAAGCAAATTCGGAGTCGGCGCCGTAGCGCTGGGCTAAGATGGCGGTCGTCGAGCCGAAGGGCATTGAGGTGAGGATGACGGCCGTCCCGGTCAGAAGAGGGTCAAAGCCAGCGGATTTCAGCGCGATAAGCACGGCCGCGGGCATAAGAACAAGCCGTACGAACGAGGCATAAAAACAGCCCGCGTCAAATACCCGGCGGGGCTCGATGTCCGCAAGCACCATGCCGACGAGCATCATGGAAAGCGCCGTCGTGCAGTCGCCCATTTTTGAGATAGCCACGTCGACGAAGGAGGGCAGGGGAATGCGGAGAAGAAGCCGCGCGAGTCCGAGCGCTACCGCTATGATTCCGGGGTTCAGAGCCACGCTCTTGAACTTTGTCCTGAAATCCGCGTCGCAGAACATCGAAACGCCCGCGCTCCACATGAATATGCGCAGGGGTATGATAAAAACCGAGGCATAGAACAGCCCGAGGGAGCCGTAGGCGCTCCTGACTACCGGAAGCCCTGCGAACACCGAGTTCGGTATCAGCGTGCCGTAGCGGAGTATCTTCACTTTGGAGGCGGGGAATTTGAAGTAAATGAGCTTTCCGAGAATGAAGGAGAAGAGGCAGACGAGCACCGAAACAATAAGAAAAACCGAGGCTGAAACGAGCTGCGAGGAAGTGATGTCCATGTTAAAGGACTCGAACACAAGGCATGGCAGGAATACGAACAAAACGAGGTCCGAAAGACCGCTTCGCGTTTCGTCGGATACCGTTTTTCTGCGCCTGAGAAAATAGCCTACCGCAAGATATATGAAAAGGGAGGCCTGTACCTCCGCCATAGTAAAAAACTTGTCCACCAGTTCCGCCCCCGACGATTTTTGCGTAAAAAATAAGAACAAAGCGAATTATATCATACTCTGAAAGGATAAAAAAGCCTTAGGAGGGCTTTTTTCGTATGACAATACTCAAAAAAGCGCCAGGTCGCGGAGATTCTCGTCTCCGCGACCTGTTTTGAGTGCATAAAAAGAAACAGCAGCCCTCTGGCTTCCGCGCCTTGCGGGAGGATTGTTTGACGTTTAAGAATATACCAGTCGGTATCTGATCTTTTCACCGCCGAAGCAGTCAAGCCACTAGCAGGGCTCATATTCGGGAATACTTGTGAGACCGAGAAAGGCGTCGAATACATAACCCGTTGAGCCGTTCATACTTAAAAGAAAACTCTCGCCGCTTGAATTGCGCTCCACCGTGCAGTGCGTTTTACCGTCTGCGCCGGTGATCACTTTGAGCGTATAATCGCCTTCCACGTCAAAAATATGATAATCCGGGTCTTTGTCGAAATGCTCATAATTTTCAAAATCCGAAACGGCGAGATTCGGAGCTTTCTTTGCCAGCTCACGCAATGTATTGAGCGTGAGCTTCTCCCCGCCGACCTTCGTTAAGCTGTTTAAAAAGTCGACGTTTGAACGATGCTTGTACACCGCGCCGGCTTTTGCAAAGCTCAAGTTTGCGGAAACCAGCGTCAGGGTATCACCGCCGTCAGAAATTTCAAAGGTTGCGCTGGATGAGTCGTCATGCGTGATCGTAAGCCTGCTGCCGGCGATTTTGTACTTCCCGATCCCCAATATTGCGCGGCTGCTGATGGCCGGCTGCGAAAGCCGTGCGTTACCGTTTTCGTAAAGCGTAACGGTCGGCATCGCGGTGAACCGATCCTCGCCCTGCAAAACATAGACCTGCGGTGTTTCGCGCAAACGGAAGCCGTTTGCCGCCGCTGTGCCGCTCCTGAAAAAAACGACACATACGGCGATAAGAGCAAGCGGTAACAAGGCTGCTCGTTTCATATTCTCACAAACCTTCTTGTTTGAAGCATTGCGCCGTTAAATTCTGCGCATAAGTCGTCATGCATTTTTACATGGTAACGTTGACGTAGAGGTATTCGCCGGGCTTCAAAGTAACGGCTACCTTTATGCTGCCCTTGGTATAATAGTAATAGGTGGTGTTGCCTGCGTAGGCGATGTTCGAGTAGGTGAAGCCCGACATGGAAAGCGCCATAATGTATGCGCCGATGGCGTTTTTGTCCTTGACGTACACATCCGTGTACTTGTAATAGTAGCCAAAGCTGTTGACGCTGCCCGTGCTCATCGAGTAGCCGGAGGCGCTGGTTCCGAAATACACGCCGAGATCCGGCACTTCGGAAGACTCGGGATAGCCTTTAACCTTCTTCGGATAGGAGTAACGGCCGAAGAATTTTATCACAATCTTATATGACGAGACTCCGTCTACCCAGGTCTGCTCCATTTCAATCTGGTCTCCCGCTCGGGTCGTATACTGCATAATCTGTGAGCCGTCGGTTTTGTAGTAGGCTTGCCCCTTGGTGCAGGACCATCTGGTGAGGAGGTCCTGATAGCCCGCCAAAAGGCTGCCGTCCGGATCTGCCGCCTGCACGTCGGCAAGGCTGTAAAGGAAGGTGATGGTGTCGTTATCCGATTTCCGGTTTAAGATGCTTATGCCGAAATAGGCTCCGAAGTCGGGGACATAAATGTGCTCCGGGTAGCCGACCTCGCTGCGCTTCATCGCCCAATTGAGCCCGGTGCTCTTGATCGCGGCGTCGGAAACCGCGCCTGCTCCGTAAAGATAGGGGAGGAGTCTGAAGTTTTTGCCGCTGACGCTCTGAACAAGGGCGTTGCAGGAGATTTTTGCGGCGTCGCCCCTCGTGAAGGAGCAGCCCGCATAGTATTCCCCGCCTGTCATGCCGAGCGAGTCGGAAAGGGTCCAGGCGCTGTCGTAGTAGAAGTCGGTGCCGGACTTGTAGCCGAGCGCGCGGAGCACGAAGGTTATGTACTGGCTCGCGGAGGCGTAGTCATCGCTGCCGAAGGTATAGCTGTCATATCCGGAGGTGTAGCCGAGCTTGAAGGCAAGGTTAACATAGGGCTTTGCCCATTCGGGCACGTCGGTGAAGAGAAAGCTTGAATCAACCTTCGTGTTCAGGGCTTCCTTTTCGCGCCCGAGGAGGCGTATAAGCATTGCGACGGCTTCAGCCCTTGTCGGGGCGCGGTCAAGCTCAAAAGTCGGCGCGCCGGAGGCGTCCGTGCCTGTGCCCTTGAAAAGCCCGAGCGTATAGAGCGTGCTAGCGGAGTAGTACGCGGCGTCGGCTGTCGCCTTCGCGGCTGTGCCGGCGACGGAAGGCGCGAAGGCCGTAAACGAGAGGACCATCGCAAGCGTTAGAAGGGATGAAATAATGCGTTTTTTCATATTGACACTCCCAGGCAGTAGTATTTATGCGTCTGGTAAGGAGCGAGGGCTCCCTGCCGGGCGGCTTTCAGGAGACGGCCGCCTTTTCGAGGCGCCCGCGGCCCGCATGCCCTTTCAGATGGCATATACATTCCTATTTTAGCAAAAAATAGCGATACGTCAAGTGCGCGGGGAAGGTTTTCCGTCCCCGCCGCACAATTTGCGTGCGCTGAATCATCCGCGGCGCCTGCGCGGCTCATTTTATTCTCCTGACGCCGATGGCGGGATATTGGCTGAAGGTCTTTTTGGTGGCGACTATGTAGTTGCCGTTTGTGTAAAAGGTGTAATTCTTGTCCGAATATTCGTCCATGACCTCGAAGCCCCATTTAAGCAGAATGGAATGATAGGTCTCCAGAGGAAAGGCGTCGTACTTCTGTATGAGCTTGCCCACATAGTAATAGTAGTCCCAGCCTGACGAGGAATCGGTTTCATAGGCGCTGACGCCGAAGCAGGCGCCAAAATCCGGCACGCCGGGATGCTTTTCGTAACCGATTTCCACGTTTGCGAGAAAAATCTGGACAACCAGGCTGTAATTATTGTCCTCCGACATTTTGCCGACAAAAATACTGGTTTTTTCCTTGCTGAAAACATAGCCGGAAAACTTACGGCCCGCCAGAACGCCATCAAAGTCGCGCGAAAATTTATAACCGTAGCCGTCGAGCAGGTTGCAGTACAGCGTTACGGCGGCAGTCTCAGCGCCGACAGCCTCCGAGAGGCTGTAAACGTACCTTTTCGAGTTTGAGTCGGAGACGCTGGTCTCCGTGGGGCTGAGTCCGAAATAGCTGCCCAAGTCCGGGATATTGTTGCAATCCGGATAAAACGCCTCCTTCTTCGGATAAGCGCCCGCAAGCTCGAAGACATCGACAACAAGGTAATCCCCCGCTTTCAGTGTTATGGTTTTGAATAAAACCCTTAGATTGCCCTTGGAGTAAAATACCCCGTTTTGCGAATACTTGCTGCCGGCCGGCGCCTCGCTGCACAAAAGGTTGAAGCCCTGTCCGCGCATCGTGGTAAAGTAAGCGGATTTCACGTTCGGAACCATATCGTCGGCGTCGGCTTTCGAATAGATGTATGTAAAGCCGTTCTTCCTGGAGGCAAAGCCTGCGGGCATTACGCCGCTGTACGCTCCGAAATCGGGAATGGAGGGGTTTTGCGCGTAGCCGATGACCTTTTTTGTGTAACCGCTGCTGAGAGGCGTATAAGACGCGCGTGAAAGCTTTTTGATACTATTGATAGGCGCGGCGTAGTTCAGGTTCTGCTCGTTGTCAATACCGGCGGAGGTCACGCCGACGACTCTGCCCTCGCCGTCAATTAGCGCTCCGCCGCTGCTTCCGTGGGAAATGGGTACGGAAATCTGGATAAAGGGGGCGCCGTTCCGCTCCCGGCTCAAATGAGACACCAGACCATTTGAGAACGAGCTGTCGAGACCCTTCGGGTTGCCGATGGCGTAAACCGTCTGTCCCGTTTTGAGCGAGTCCGAATCTCCCATTTCGAGGTAGGGAGTGCTGGCGCAGTTCACCTTTATTATGGCGAGGTCGCCGTTAACGTCGGTGTCGTAAACTCCGAGCACGTCGTAAACCTTGCCGTCCGTCATGGTTATCTTTTCGGAGTAGGCGCCATAAATCATGTGATAGTTTGTGACCGCCGTGCCGCTCGAGTCGATGAAAAAGCCGCTGCCCGTCCCAAAACGCTTTCCCTTGGAGTCGTACATATCGATATGGAAGACCGCTGGCGAGCATTTTTCGTATATTTGCTCTTTTTTAAGCCCCGAAGCTCCGCCGTCGTCCAGCGGAGGCACATCCGCCGAATTATCTCCTGAGGAGCCGATAAGAGAACTCAGCCCGGCGTCGGACACGGCCTTGGAGCTAACGGCGCCTCTTTCATAAAGTGACGCGAGCAGCGTTTTATCACTGTCCTTCAGCTTCTGCGACAGCGAGGAATAGGAGATGACGGCGGCGTCGCCGCGCGTGAAGGAGCTTTCCGCGTTGTATGAGCCGTCGGTAAGCCCTATGGAGTCGGAGAATAGATAGGCCTTGTCCCACTCGAAATCCTCGGCTGAGCTGTATCCCAGTGCGCGGAGGATGAGAGTTATAAACTCGCTGACGGAAATAAGGCTTTCACTCCCAAAGGTGGTCTCGCTGACGCCCCGCGAAAGCCCGTTGGAGTAGGCGTAGCCGACGTATGGCTTTGCCCAGTCCTCGACATCCTCGAAGGGTATTGTCCATGTCCCCCGCTTCGCCTCGTTTTCCTTTCCGAGTATGCGGACGAGCATGACGACGGCCTCCACCCTTGTCGCCTCGCGGTCGAGGCTGAATACCGGGCTGCCATCAGGGTTCGTGCCGGTGCCCCTGAAAAGCCCGAGAGTATATAGAGCGTTTGCACGGCTTATTGCGGAGGCCTTTGCGGCGTTCGCCGAAGGGGGCAGGGAGGAAAAGAGAAGGGAAATAGTCATCGCCGCAGTCAGGAAAAGTGACAAGAGTCTTTTTTTCATAATACATACCTCCTTTTCAGCTTGAGGGAGCTATCTTTACAAAATAGACGGTCATACTGTTTTCGACGAGAAGACCCGCGTATACGAGAGCCTTACCGTTTGAATAGCATTTTCCATGACTTAAGGAAGTGGGAGCGTATTCGCTGACATACTTGAAGCCCTTCGACTCCAGCAGGCTGTAATAGGTCTCGAGAGCCTTCGGGTCGGCTGCGTCTACCTCGGAAACGCTGTAATACAGATAGGCGCTTGTATAGCCAACGGATTTGTAGACGCTTTCAACCCCGAAGTAGTAACCGAAATCGGGCACTGAGGTATAGAAGGAGTAGCCGCGGGAGGACCTTACCATGGTGATCCGAATGCTTGTGACCCCGTCGTAGGTCCCGGCTCCGACAACGACGAAGTGACTGCCCTTCGCGTAGTAGTCACCGTAGCTGTCGCTGCGGTTCTGGTAGCTGAAGCCCCATTTTTTCAAAAGCTCGACGTATTCGCTGACGGCGTCCGCTGGACTGACAGGCAGGTCGGAAACCCTGTAAATCAGAGAATATACATTGCCGTTTGAAAGGTCGTTGAAAATATTTACGCCGAAATATGCGCCGAAATCAGGCGCCAGGGAGTCATAATAGTAGCCGCTTTCTGTCTTGGGATAGGAGACAGAGCCGGAGGAGGCGTCCTTGCTGAAGCTTATGCCGATGCAGTTTGCGCCGTCGATTTTAAAACCAAAAACGCTGATGGTCAGGCTCCCGTTTGTGAAGCGCGTTCCGCTCCCAAATTGAGAGGTATAGTTTTCCGAGAACTTGAAGCCCCACTTTTTGAGGACTGATACATATTCCGTGAGCGCCGATGTGCTTACGGCGTCAACGGCGGACTTTTTATATAAAAATGAGGCGGAGCCTTTAGTGGAATTGTCATATGAAACGTCTACGCCGAAGTACGCGCCGAAGTCGGGAACTGCGGCGTTCTCCGCATAGGGCGTTTCCTTTTTGGGGTAGGACGCGGCAGAGGCCTTTTCTAAAATAAGGTAAATACAAACATACCTCGTTCCGCTCTCGCTCGTTTGAGTGGCGACCATCACCTCAATGCCGCCCTTCTTATATATGTTTCCGCTCAGCGTGCTTGTGCTGCTTGTGTAGGATTCGCTGAACTTGAAGCCCCATTTTTTTAGCAGGTTGCAGTAGTCCGAGAGCGCATTCGCGTTTACCGCCATCGTCGCCGAATACTTGTAGTTGTAGTAATAGGCCACATAATCGTCGCCGGTTTTTGAGCTCGAGCTGAAGAGCGGAACGCCTATGAAGGCTCCAAAGTCCGGAACCGAGGAGCAGCGCGCATAGGGGGTCTCGCTCCCGGCGGGACCAGAGTCTGAGCCTCCGGTTTCAAAGGGTGAAACGCTGCTTTGCGGCAGTGCTTTAATCATGTTTATCGGTATCGCCAGGTTTAGGTTCTGGCCGCTCGAAGTAGTTAACGTGGTGACACCTATCGCCCTGCCGTAGGTGTCGATAAGAGCGCCGCCGCTGCTGCCTGAGGAGAAGGGCGCCGTGGTCTGTATAAAGGTCATATTGCCGATTTTCCTGTTAATATAGGACACGATCCCCTGGGAAATAGTGCTTTCAAGCCCTTTGGGATTTCCTATGGCATAAACCGTCGCGCCGGTCTTCACGGCGTCAGAGTTTGCCGTTTCAAGGTAGCGGAAGTCCGAGCCGTCGATCTTCAGGATCGCGAGGTCGTTTGCTTCGTCTGTGCCGTACAGCCCGAGCACGTTGTACGTTTTGCCGTCAACCGTTTTTACACTCGCTGAATGCGCTTTGTCTATGACGTGATAGTTGGTGACGGCGGTACCGGAGGAATTTATAAAGAAGCCGCTTCCTATATTTATGAGTTTCCCGGCGGAATCATAAACCTCTATGTAAAACACAGCGGGAGCGCATTTTGCGTAGATTTGCTCGGCGCTGAGCTCGCTTGCCGGCCCCGAGCTGCTTTCGAGCAGGCGCTCAAGCCCGACGGACTTCACAGCCTCCTCGGAAACACTTCCGTTATCATAAAGGCTTCCCAACAGCGTCCTGGAGCTGCCTTTCAGTTTCTGTGAAAGGGCGGCGTAAAGCACGATCGCGGCGTCCCCGCGCGTGAAGGCGCTTCCCGCGTTGTAAGAGCCGTCGGTAAGTCCTATGGAGTCTGAGAATAGATAGGATTTGTCCCATGAAAAATCACTGCCCGAGGAGTAACCGAGCGCGCGCAGCACAAGAGTAATGAACTGGCTCGCCGAGATAGTTTCGGAACTGCCGTAGGAGGTCTCGCTGGTTCCGTTTGAAAGCCCGCTGGAGTAGGCGTAGCCAACGTAGGGCCTTGCCCAGTCCTCGACGTCCTTGAAGGGGTGACCGTGCCCGCTTTGCTTCGCCTCGTTTTCCTTGCCGAGCATTCGGACCAGCATGACGGCGGCCTCGGCCCTCGTCGGCGCGCGGTCAAGCTCATAAATCGGAGTCCCGTCGGAATTTGTGCCCGTCCCTTTGAAAAGGCCCAGTGTGTAGAGGGCGCTCGCGCTGCCGAAGGCCGAGGAGGAGGCCGCTCCGGCCCGTGGCGTCAGCGACAGCAGGAGCAAAATCGCGAGCATGAATGATACGGCGCGCTTTTTCATTAAAAACACTCCCTGAAACATTATTACAAAATCCTTACATTAAAGGAAAATGCATTCTCGTGTAGAAAATATCGCAAGAATAGAGTAAGCTATGTAATTCGACGCAAAACGACAGGACAATGCACTTCAAGGCAGGAGGAAAGCCCCCCTGCCTTGTTCCCGTTTTATTGTCCCGCGGAAGACCTGCTGACGGTCTGAGTGATATATCCGTCTTTTTTCTCGATGGTGACAACCAAGTCGTTCTTCCGGTATTGATAGGCGACAGAGGCCTGGGAGGCGCTGCCGTTTACAAAGCTGAAGCCCCATCTTTCAAGAAGCGAGCAGTATACCGAAACTGCCTGAGTGTCCACCGCGTTTACCTCGGAAACATCGTAGCGGTTTATGTAGCCCGTTGCGGTGAGGTCATGGCTGAACTTTGTGAGACCGAAGTATATCTCGAAATTGGGAACCGAGGGAAAGCCGTCGCTTCCGGCCTCCGTCTTGGGATAAACCGAGTCGGTGTCGAGGCTTATCTGAACCGCTATGTATTCGTCACCGGAGGAATCGGGGATGACGGCAACGATGAGGGTAATGTTGTCCTTGGTATAATACTTGCCCTTCACAGCGCCGTAGGTATAATCCTCCTTGAAGGCGAAGCCCCATTTCTGGAGAAGGGCGAAGTACTCATTCAGCACGTTCGTCATTGCGGGCGATTTCCTGTAATAATAGGTGAAGGTGTTGTTGTAATACCTTGAATCGTACAGGTTCTTGCCAAAGTAGGCTCCGAAGTCCGGAACGGACCCTACGGCGGCGTAGCCCACCTCCTTGCCGGCGTTCGGTATGCTCTTTTCAAAGGAAATGTATGTATCCCTGGAAAGGGCTCTGAGATAATTTATCGGTACTGCAAGGTTCAGGCTTTGACCCGTGGTGATGCCTCCTGTCGTCACGCCGACAACCCTGCCGGCCGAGTCGAGCAGCGCGCCGCCGCTGCTTCCCGGCGAGATAGGCGCCGTTATCTGCATGAAGGGCGTATTGTCGATTTCCCTGTAATAGAAGGACACGATGCCCTGCGAGATCGAACCCTCAAGACCCTGAGGGTTGCCTATCGCGTAGACCGTGGAGCCGACCGAGACCGACTTGGAATCGCCGAGCTCAAGATAGGGGAAGCCCGTTCCGTCGACCTTTATTATGGCAAGGTCGTTATTCGCGTCGCTGGAGCAGACGCCGAGAACGTTATAGATCTTACCGTCGAGTGTTTTTACCTTTGCGGAGTAGGCGTCCTCGATAACATGGTAATTCGTCACGGCGGTGCCGTCGCTGCTGATGAAGAAGCCGCTGGCCTGTCCGAGAGCGTGCCCGCTCCAATCGTAGACTACGATGTAAAAAACGGCGGGCGAGCATTTGGCATAGATTTCGGTCGGAGTGAGCGCGGCGTTTATGAGGGAGCTGAGCCCAACGTCCGAAACCGCGCCCGAGGAGACGGCGCCGTTTGCGTAAAGTGAGCCGAGCAGCGTGGAGCCGTTTTTAAGCTTCTGAGACAGCGCGCCGTAGGATACTATCGCCGCGTCGCCGCGCAGGAAGGAGGAGCTGTCCTTGTAGGTGCCGTCGGTAAGACCTATGGAGTCTGAGAAAAGGTAGGACTTGTCCCATTCAAAGTCCTTTCCTGAGATGTAGCCCAGGGCGCGGAGTACAAAGGTTATGTACTGACTAGCCGTCACGCTGTAATCACTGCCGAAGGTATTGCTGCCCATGCCCTGCGTGAGGCCGCTTGCGTAGGCGTAGCCTACATAGGGCTTTGCCCAGTCAGGGACGTCGTAAAACGGTGTGGACCAGGTGCCGTAAAGCGCCTCCTTCTCCTTGCCGAGCAGGCGGATAAGCATGGCGACGGCCTCGGCCCTCGTGGGGGCGCGGTTCAGCTCAAAGGAGGGCGTGCCGTCCTGGTTTACGCCGGTGCCCTGCATGAGCCCGAGCGCGTAGAGAGAGTTCGCGCAGTATAGCGACCTGCCGCTGAAAGCGCCTGCAAGAGGCGCATAAGAGCAGAGGATTACAATGACAAGCAGGAAAGAGATGACACGTTTCTTCATAATACAACCCCGGAAATAACAAATTCCATCTATAATTTACATAAATTGCAAGAATTTAAGCATATTCTAAATTTATAGCAAAGAGAGGTGATAGTCAATAGACAAATCATTAATTTTCAATTAATTTAAAACAACCGTTCCGTGTTTCGGGTTACCCGGACAGTATTGTATAATACGCCCGCATTAAGCTCGACGCCGAGGGTGACCGCCGTGGACGCGCTCTTGAACACCGTGTAATCAAAGCTCCTGCCCTCGCGCTCGCCGGCGTATTCAAAGCCCCATTTTACGAGCAGAGCGGCGTAGCTTTGGACTGCGTTCGGCGAGACTGCGCGGATTGCGGCCTCGCCGTAGTAAAATACGGTTTCGCCGTCCTCCACGAGGATTTTTACCGGCTCAAAGCCGAAGTACGCGCCGAAATCGGGCACCTCTGGCGCGTTTTCGTATCCGCGTTCGGACGAAAAGCGCATGAAGCCGGTCATGGTAAGACGTCGGAGAGCCGCAGCCGTCAGCGAAAGCCCATCGGCTCTTGCGGACTGGACTCCCGCGACTTTGCCGTAAGCGTCAATCAGCGGAGCGCCCGCTTCGCCGCCGCCTCCGGAGCTCCGCAGGTAGCTGACCCCGTTTGAAAGTCCGCCGGAATATGTGATCGCGCCGGCGGCTGCAGAGTCCTTTCCGAGAGCGAAAACACCCTCGCCGATTGCCGGGGCGTCCCCCTTGCGTATGCTGAGCCTGTCAAAGCCGGAGCCGCCGACCCTCAGTATTGCGGCGTCCTCAGCCTCTCCATAAGCAAGGATTCCGAGCACCGGGTACCTTGCCCCTCCGAATGTAGTAACTTCCGCCGAAGCGGCGTTTCTCAGGGAGCCAAGGCTCGTCACGGCAAGCGTCTCGCCCGCATAATCGCTGTCGATATCGCCGCCGTCCGCAAAAAATCCGGTGCCGGAGGAAAGAAGCTTTCCGGACGCGTCAAAGGCTTTGACCGTGAAGAGGGCGCCGCGGCTTTTTAGGTAGATTTCGCCAGCCTCCATGGCTTTCAGGCCGAGCAGGGAGGAAAGACCCGCCGCGGCAGCCGCATCCGTACTCACGGCTCCGCTCTCGCAGAGCGAGCCGAGAAGGGTCGAAGAGCCGCTTTTAGTGCTCCTTGAGAGCGCCGCGAGTGAAAGGAGCGCCGCGTCGCCTCGGAGGAAGCGCGATGAACTGCCGTAATCTCCGTCTGTCAGCCCTAAAAGGTCCGAGAAGGAGAAGGGGCTGTCCCATTTGAAATCCTTCTCCGAAGTATAGCCGAGAACGCGGAGCAGGAAGGTTATGTACTGGCTTGAGGTTACAAGACGAGCGCCGCCGAAGCTTGCTTCACCGACTCCCTTCGTGTATCCCTTTTCGTAGGCGTAAGCAACATAGGGAGCCGCCCAGCTCTCCACATCATTGAAGGGCGTGGAGCGGGTTTCAGAAAGCGCCGCGCTCTCGCCGCCGACAAGGCGCACCAGCATCGCGATCGCCTCGGAGCGGGTCATGGGGCGGTTTAGCTCGTAAACGGTTTTGCCGTCCGCATCCGTGCCCGTGCCCCTCATGAGGCCGAGGACGCGAAGCGTTTCCGCGGCGGTTTCCGCCTTCGCGACGGAGTCTCCGTAGGACATTGCCTCCGCGAACACGCCAGGCAAAAGAGCGGAGATGAGCAGCACCGCCGTAATCAAAAGGGAGATGATTTTACGCATGGCGTTACCCCCATATACTATATTAATACATATAGAAATATACAGAATCAGATTTACATAATCAATATCAATTCATGGAAGCAAATATAGCGAAAGGTGGGTATAAACACGGAAATACTCTTACAGCAGGCGGAATTGATGCCAGCAGTAAGAGTAATATCCGCGAAACGGTAAAGTTTACATAAGCCTGTCAAAATACGACGACGAGGTAATATTCGGCACCGTTTGCCGCCGCAGTTCCGACAAAGATAAAATGGTTTCCCTTTGTGTAGAGGTATCCGCCGCTGTCCTCGCCGCTGAATTCACCCTTATACGAGAAGCCGCGGCTCACGAGCAGCTCCCTGTACCTTTCCACCGGGCCAGGCTCTGAATTCGGGACGGAGCTCTTTTCATAAAAGTAGGTACCGAGCCCGTTTTTTATGCCGCTCAGGGCGGGGTCGTAGGAGGATGAGGTGAAAGCGCCGAAGTCGGGGGCAAAGCTGAAACCCACATAGGAGGGCTCGTCCGCAAGGCCCTTCAGGCTGCCTTTGGAAAGACTGGCGAGCGCTGCGGCTGGCACAGCGAGTCCGACGCCGTCTTTATCCGAGCAAATTCCTATTACCTTTCCGTTTATGTCCATGAGCGGTCCGCCGCCGCTGCCGCCGGGGAGCTCGATGCTGCTTTTCAGATAGTTAACGCCGTTTGTCTCCTCATCCGTACTCAAAAGCACGCCGTCTGTTATTGAACAGTTGCCCAGGCGGGGGTAATTGAAGGCGAAAACCGGGGACTGAACGGCCCACGACGCGGAGGATACCTGCAAAAACTCATATGGGCCGCCCTCAACCTTTATGAGAGCAAGGTCGTTTGCCTGGTTAAAATCGTAAATGCCGACGACGCTCTTCACGGTGCCGTCCCTGAGCGTTACCGACGCTGAAACCGCTCCCTGCAGGAAGCGGAAGTTTGTTACCGCCGTGCCGGCAGAATCGATGAAGAAACCGCTGCCGGAGGCGACCAGGCCGCCCGCGGCGTCGTAGGATTCGATGCTGAAGACTGCGTTTCTGAACTTGAAATAGGTTTCGTTCAGATTAAGAGACCTTTCCCCCAGGAGAGCCTCAAGCCCTGCGGAGCTTATAGCGGAGGAGGTTACGCAGCCCTCGGAAAAGAGTTTGTAAAGGAGAGTTGAGGAGTCGGGCTTTGTCGTCTGGGCGAGTGCCTTCAGGGAAAGCGCCGCCGCGCCGCCGCGAAGAAACTCCACGCCCGCATAGTATTCGCCGTTCGTCAGGCCGATCAGGTCGGAAAGGCTCCAGGCGCTTTCCCATCTGAAGTCTGTCCCGGACGTGTATCCGAGCGCCCGGAGCAGGAAGGTTATGTACTGGCTGGCGGTAACTATTTCCCCGCCTCCGAAGGTCGCCGGACCGGTGCCGTTTGTGTAGCCTCTGGAGTAGGCGTAGCCTACATAGGGCCGAGCCCAGTCGTCAACATCGTAAAAGGGAATCCAGTTGTTCTCGGAAAGCGCCGCAGGTTCCTTTCCGAGGAGGCGGACCAGCATGGTGACAGCCTCCTGCCTTGTAAGGCTCCGGTCAAGCTCAAACTTCGGAGTCCCGTCCTCGTTTACCCCCGTGCCCCTGAACAGTCCGAGCTTGTAGAGAGTTTCAGCCGCGATTTGCTGCTGCGTGGGTTCAGCCGCAAGCGCTCCGCCGCCGATGGAAATTATAAGTGCAAAAGCCGCAAGTAAGGAAAATATCCTTTTCTTCATAGTAAACTCCTTCAAAAAGAATTTACCTTGAATATATACAATTTTGTTTACATAATCAATGTAATATAGTGGAGTACAATTTCTGACCGAAGTGCTAATAATATGCTAAAATGCCACAAAAAAGGCATCTGCAGCCTGAAATCAGCTGCAGATGCGGTAACAATGAAGGTTTACATAAATTAGGAGTTCGCGCTGCGCGCCAGATTAAAAAGACGCAGGATGCTGCAGTATGACTGTTCGCGCGTGTAAATGCCATCAGGGGAGAAGCTTCCGTTTCCGACTCCGCCCATAACCGCCTTTCCGCTTTCATTATCGATAAGCGAGGAAATAAAGAATATGGATTCCGCAGACCAGCTTTCAAAGCTCCCGCTGTCGGAGAAGCTCTGCCTTTCGCTCTTGGGAGCGATTATTCCCAGCGCATTAGCGGCTCTTTGCAGCATTGCAGCCGCCTCCTGCCTCGTTATGAAGCCGGATGGATCGAAAATGCCGTTGCCCTTTCCGCCGGCTATTCCGAGCGCGCAGGCCGAGAGAACATTTGAGTCGCTGCAGTCCGAAAAAGCCGAGATATTTACGCCGAGTCCTCTGGAGGAGAGCACCTTGCTTATTTCCGCCTTGTACCTCGCCTCGAAAAGGCTCACAATAAGTGCGCAGAAATCTCTGCGGGTTATGCCGCTTCCGTAAAGGCTTTGCAGGGAATAAGGGACGAGATAGAGCGAAATTGCCTTTGCCGTTTCGCTCTGCGCCCATTGCGAAGGGGTGTTCTGGCTGGCTGCAAAGCCGCAGAATACGGTCTTATGCGTTTTGGAAAGCTGTTCTTTTGAGATGTCGAAGTATTTCGGATAACGCCTGCCATGGTAAGTGAAATTTCCGTTTTCGTATTCGTTGCCGGAGTCCCATGTCGTGTCAATTGTGACCCATCGTCCGTCCGCCCAGGCTTCGTTCCATGCATGGTTTGTCTTTTCGGAATTGACTGCATTGTCGGTCCACGCTCCGCTGGTAGAGAGGCCGAGAGAGTAGCCCCTCACCGTGATGCACGGGATGTTTTGGGCGTTGCAAAGCGCCTGAGTCAGATTTGCGTAGCCCGTACACACCGCGTACTTTTTTTTCAGTATCTCGGCGGGGTCGGTCGGGGACGAGCTGCTCCTGTTATAGAAGTAGTCCATGTCATAATAAATATTTTCCGCCACCCAGTTATGTATCAGGAGTATCCTTTCGTAATCACATTTGGCGCCCGATGTTATATCTCTGGACAGGGCCACAACGCTTTCGTCGATTTTTTCCAGGAACATGCTGCCGGGATTTTTCCATTTGCCGTCCGCCTCCGCGTTCTTGCCCAAGACTTCCTGGTTGAAATCGAAGCTCCAGGAAGAGCCGGAGCGCTTCAGGGCGACGTTCGAGCCGTCGAATATGTAGTAATAATATCCGTACAACGCCTTGCCGCTCAGTATGTTCACGTTCACACTGCCGTCTGATTTGAATGCCGCAAGGCTGAAGGTTTTTTCAAAAGGCTCGTTTGCGTTTATTTCAAACTGTCCCTGATCCAGGCTTCCAAGCTTGATCCAAAGGAACCTGACGCTGTTGTCGCTGCACACACCCTTTATTATCAGATTGTCCCCGCTGACAGTAAATTCAAAATAATCTCCTTCGTTGTATGAGCTTCGATAAGAGGTTACGGGATCGTTTTGCACCGCCGCGCGGGATACTGTGGGAAGGGGGTTCAGCGCAAGGATCAGCGCAATGGACAGGCTCAGAAGTTTTTTCCTCATTTTTTACGCTCCGATATAAGAAATTCGCTTAGTCTGTGGGACAGTGTCCGGGATGGAGGCGTTTGACCAACCAACATATAATTTAATAGAAAATTCCCGTAATGTCAACAAATACAAGCCGTCAAGGGGAAAACACAGGGGAGCGAGCAGAATAGGCCGCGCCTGCGTAAGCCTCAGACTCTCCGGCATATCAGCGAATGAGGTGCTGTCCGCCTCCGCCGACGATTATTTTTCTTGAGCCGACGAGCTCCGCTTTTTCGTCCAGGCTTAGCTCTGAAAAAAGCTCTTCGAAGCATGAAACGCAGACCGGAGCATCCTCCCACACCCCGCCCCGCCGCTTCGCCCAGGTGTACATAATGCTCATCTCATAGCATTCGCCTCCGCACTCCGAGCAGAGTATGTACGGAGCGTTCATCGGGTCGGGGTCGTAATATTCTTTCGGCTTCATTTTATCTCCTCATAGGCTTCGACTTCGGCGCCCTGAGCGGAGCGTTCGGTCCGCTCCGCTGCTTCATGTTCGGCGAGGCGCGTCCCCGCGATACTCAGCGTCCGCTTCCTGTGAGCGCGGCTCTTAACGAGGTAGCCTTCACGCCAGAGCAGGTTTACAATTCTGCTGACGCTTCTTTCGGTAAGCCCGAAGCGCTCCGCAAGCTCCCTGTCCGTGACGCGGGTGGAGCGCGAGCCGTAGTTGCAGCGCAGAAGGAGCTCGCTGTATATGAGCCTGGTCATGGGGCTTAGGCGCGCATCGTATTTTCCGTTCAAGGCAGCACCTCTTTTTTGCTCCTGGGACTCGGATTGGGAGGAAGCTCGTTGCGGAGCCGCCATCTGTACACAGTGTGCCTGTGGCAGCCCAGCCTCTCGGCTATCTCCGTGTCACCCAGCCCGCTCTCGTAAAGCCTCAAAATGCGGCTGTTTGAAAAAATGGTTCCTTGCTTCAGCCTGGGAGACCTGCGGCTCAACGCATACTCGAGACAGTTTGTGCACCTCGGGTAGCGGCAGCTCAGGCATTTCATTATTTCTTCGTAGGTATCGCCGTCCTGCATAATTGCTGATCCTCCTTCTCAGGCATAAAATAGTTGTAATTGCTTCGGATTTATGATATACTTCTGCCAAAGTAAGTACCGAAATGTGATTTGCACCGCAATTATTGAGCCAAAACGAGCTTATAACGCATAAAATACTACGATATCGTATCTTTTGGCAAAATATTACTACGAAATACGAAGCTGTGTCAAGTTGAAATACTACGAAATTGTATTTTTGTAGGAGGCAATAAATTTTGTACGAGATTTTTGAAAGATTGATGAGGGAGCGCTCCCTGACGCACTATGCCGTGTGGAAGGCAACGGGGGTTTCGCAGAGTTCGCTCTCAGACTGGAAGCGTGGCAAGGGGACGCCCGGCGCGGCGAGCCTTTTGAAGCTTGCCGATTTCTTCGGGATTACCGTGGATGAGCTGATGGGCAGGGAAATTCCCGCCCGGAAGGAGGGCGGGAATATTGTAAGGCTTCGCGGCAGGGACGGCTCCTATGTGGAGCGAAGACTGTCCGACGACCAGCTGCGGGCCATCAGGTTCATTATCTCCCAGATGCCCGACGATACCGATATATAAAGGGCATAAACTGGCTGCACACCTCGATTTCCTCGTAGGGACAGCTGAGGCGTCCGCGTCTCCTCAGCGCGCGGACGCGCCGCATGCGCTTTGAGGCAAGGTCCAGGCTTATATCGCAGAGTAGGGCGATCTCCTCCTTGCTTCTGACGCCGCAGCCGAATAGGACGCAGGATGGAGCAAGCAGCCGCGCGGCGAAGGCGTCGGCGTCCGCCTCGAGCTTTTCGGCGTTCAGCGGCTCCGGGTGCTTGAGGTCCGTGAAATCGCCGACATGTCCGAGCAATATGTGCCCCAGCTCGTGGGCTGCCGTAAATCTCCTGACGCTTCTTTCGGAGGCGGAATCTACGAATATGTAGGGGACTCCGCCGACTATATTGCAGAAGCCGCGGTTTCCGTCCGTAGAGCGGTAGCATTTCACGGCTATGCCGAGTCCGGCGCATATGTCGGAAACCTTGACGGGCAATTCCTTCACCTCCTCCCGCAACAGAATGTCCCACACGATATCCCGGGAGAACTTCTTTAATGTATAATCCAATGCGGATCACCTCCGCATTAAAAATATAGTAATATAATAACAAAAAATGTAAACAACGGTCGGCAAATAGCGAAAATACACGTTCTGCGTCAAGCGCAGAACGTGTCAGACTGTCAAAAAACCTTAGGACAAGAGATGTAATAACAGTGTAAAAACATTTTTCCGGCGGCGTGTACGCCGGAAAAATACATTATCCCGCGCAATTGTGCGCGACCGGGGGTAACGAGCCGTGAGGCTCGTATCCAGGGGGTATTGGATACCCCCTGGAAGCGTGTCGAAAGGCTTTTTCGACACGCTCACACGTTCCGCGTCAAGCGCAGAACGTGTATTTTTTGCAGATTTTTTTGCGGGCATTCGAGGGGGACAGGTGAGGCCTCCTAGCAGGAGCAGTCGATCTTATTCATCAGCTTCTCTACCCGAGCGTAGCTCTCCTCCTGCTCGAGGGTGAGAAATGCAAAAATGCACATCTGGTACAGCTCATCGTACCAATTTTCAAGCTCCTCCGGGGGCATTTTGGCGACGGCATCCCTGCCGAAAAAGTCGCTTTTATTACGGCTGCCGCTACGGATATCGAGGTTGTTCAGCAGAAAGAAAACGTTTGTGGTCAGCCGCTGGTTGAGTCCGGCGAGGCGCGCTCTGTTGAGCTCAAGCTCCCTGCCCATTACCATGAGTATCTCACGCTTGGAGTCAAGATCTCCGCTCATCGAATGATGGTTGTAAAGGTTGATAAGATTTCCGAGCGAGGTGTCGACGGTTTCGGAGGCGACCGTCGCCGGCGCGTTCTTTTCTACGATGACGACCCTTTCCTCTGCAGAGAATTCCAAAACCTCCGAATTCAGCATCTCGAGGTTTCTTTCCAGGTTCTCCCGCGCCGCGATGGTCACAAGCGTTTCACAGTGGCGGTAGCCGGGTATCAGATTCGTGGTTCTGAAAAGGAAGAAGAGGTTCGCGACATATTCAAGATATGTAAGGAACTCCTCGACGCTGGGATCCTCCTTGGCGAGGATTTGCGCGATGCCAAGTTCTCTGCGCATGTCTTTGCAGCTTATGCAGCTGCCGCGCCCCTTCCACTTGCGAAAAACCGTCTTGTCAATGAAATCCTCCAGCGGAAAAAAGCTCACGGCGGGTATGTCCGCGTTGGAGGTGGAGTTTTCCAGCTTGACACCGCCCTTTGCGTGGATAAGCTCCTCAAGCCTGCTCATTTCCAGCTTGTAAGAATAAGCGTTGTTTATCTTTTCAAAGATGTTTCTTTTCGGCACCGGTCGATAATCCTCCGAGTCTTCACAGTTTACAGGGTTATTATACTATCTGGAGACCGCTCTCTCAAGTATAAAACGCTAAATATTGGCAATATTTGCGAAAAAACGCTGCCGTCGGCGGAACTTTTACGATAAGCTCACTTTCTGTCTATCTGAGCCCTCAGCTCGCGGTAGCGCTTGTCCCTTTCAACATGGTCGAGCTCCAGAAAAGCAAGCAGCAGCATCTGGTAGAGGTCGTCGTACCACTCCTCCAGCTTCTTGGGCGGCATTCTGCCGACCACGTCCCTGTAAAAAACGTCCTTCTTTTTGCAGTTGTCGTGAAGGAGGTTAAGGTTATTCATCAAATAGTTGATGCCCTCGGCGAGCATCATGTCAACGTCCGCAAGGTTCAGCTTGTGCAGCTCAAGCTGTCTGCCCATCGAAAGCAGTATTTCCTTTTTGGCCTCGAGGTCTCCCTTCAAGGTGTAGTGGTTGTACTGGATGACACTCAGAGCGAAGGACGGCTCGGAAATCTCGGCAAGCGCGGTGGTGGCGGCGTTTTTCTCGACGACCAGCACCTTTTCCTCGGCCTCCAGCTCCTTCGCCTCGTAATTGAGCCAGTCCAGTACCTTCCTCACGTTTTCCCTGGCCGCGATCGTTATGTTGGTGTCGTAGAAGTGAAAGCCAAGCCTGAGATTAATGTTCTTGAACAAGAAAAAGAGGTTTGAGACGTATTCAAGGTAGGTTAGGACATCGTTCATTGAGGGCGCGTCCTTCGCGAGTATGGATGGTATCCCGAGCGTTTCGCGCATATCCTTGCAGCTTATGCAGGTGCCCCGGCTTTTCCACTTCTTGAAAGCCGTATCGTCCACAAAGGCCTCAAAAGGGTAGAATTTTACGGCCGATTCCGGCGCTGAAGCCGATACCGCGTCCACCTTGACCCCGCTTTTGGCGTGCAGGAGCTCCTCGATCCTTGAAAGCTCACGCTTGAACGACATGGCGTCGTTAATGATCTCAAAAATGTTTCTTCTTGCCACAGGCAAAGCCCTCCAATGCGAAAATGAATCTATAAATGAGCCTATTATATTACAAAAATGCCCAAAAGGCAACAGCTTTCGACGGCAAGACCATACAAATGCGCCCCGCAGAGGTCTGCGGGGCGCAAAACGTGTTTAAAGCTTGGAATAGTATTCGCGGCTGACGGGGTAGAGGTGCTTGAGCAGCTTCATGGTCGAGGGGGTCCTCGTGACGGATGAAGCGAAGCAGAAGACACGCGGATAGGGAACCGCGAAGGTGGATTTCACGAACTTATCGCAGAGCTCGCGGGCCTTCAAGTCGTCTATATCCTCCTCGATCTTCGGGGGATTTACACCAAGGACTATTTTGTCGTTGAAATTCTTTATGAGGTACTCGGAGTCGTTCATCGGCTGGGGTATCCATATATCGACGCCCGCCTCTATCATTGCGGGGACAAGCATCTCGTTTTTGCCGCAGCAGTGGAGATGGAAGTACATACCCCGCCTGTGGGCGGAATCCACTATGCGCTTAAGGTAAGGCACCAGCATTTCGCGGCAGGTGGCAAGCGAGAAGAAGGGAGCGCGCTGGGAGCCCCAGTCGTCATGGAACTGTATCATATCGACCTTGAAGTGTTTTTTGATACGTCCGAAGTAATCGTCATAGAAGTCGGCAAGCTTGTCGAAGAGCCGGTGCACCGCATCCTGCTGATCCTCGTCCATGAGCGCCATGGCCGCGCCCTCAAAATCGCAGAAGGAAATAAGGCGCTCAAATAGTCCGCTGAAAACCGTCCATTCGTTCATGCGGTCGTCGGAGAGGTAGGGTGAATTGATTCTGGAACTCGCTTCCCAGTCCAGCTTATCGAGATCTGGGAAGCTTATGTATTTTTCCCACTGGTTTATGTCAGGGCACTTCGGATTTCCGGGCTTTACCATCGAGCCGTTGACAAGGGCCTCGTATTCCCATTCGACCCCGAAAAGGTCCTTGCCGCCCTTTTGTATGCCCTCCATCGGTTCGGCGTCGGAGATCATCGCGCGGGCGATGTTGTCGGGAATCAGGCGGGGGTTGAACATCTGCACCTCGGCGGCGTAGTAGGCGAGCCACTGCGGGGGTTCGCCCTTGAGCATCGACAGAATATTATCGCGGTATGAGATGGGAGTGCCCGGTTTCGGCATTTTCCCGTCCTTGGCGTTGGGGTTGGGCAAGCATATTATGGTTCCCGTTATTTTGGATTCATTTTCGGCGTCATAAGGTTTCCTGTTCATCATTTTGCTCCTTTCAAACCTCAGTATTGTATAAAAGATAACACATAGAAGACCGGTAATCTATCAGTTTTCAGCGAAATAGCACATTATGTAGTCATTGAACAAAAATCAAACCGCTAATGTTATCAGTATACACACCAGCAATTGACGAAGGCCCAGAGGTAAAAAATCGAGCCGGCGGTAAAGCACACCGTTACCGCCGTATCGGCTTTGCGGTTTTCGGTAAGGGCGGCGATGGCAAAGCTTATAGGGAACATGGAGCCGAGGTATCTGGGGCCGGAAAGCAGCCAGGTAACGCCGATGCATATGACAAAGTAGGCTATATAATACGCGGTGTAAGATGGGCGCAGCTTTTTGACTTCCGCGGTCATGACGGCAAGCGAGCCGAAAATGAATGCAAGGTTCGGCCACCAGAGCCCGTAAGACCAGTATGGATGGCCGTTCGAGAAGGAGGCAATGCTGTGCTGGACCATATAGGCTGCCGTGGAAAAGAAGTATCCCAGGTTCTGTCCCCAGTGCTCGCTCTGGTAAATGAGGTACTGGAAGGGATTGCCTGACACGGCGTAATTGATATACAGGTAGACGCAGAAGCCGAGAGGAATGATGAAAAGGGAAATGAGGTGCATTATCGTCCGCGAAAGGACAAGATTTCCGCTTTTCACCTCATATATCGTATCGGCAATAAACTCAAAGCACACGGGCGCTATAAGCGCAAGGCCGAGCGACCTTGTGAAAGCGGCAAGACCGCCGAAAACGGCGGCAATCATGTATTCCTTCCTGCGCGTAAAGTAGATGCAGCAAGCAGACAGGAGCAGAAAAAGCGAGTCGCTCATAGGCGCGGAGAAAAAAAGCATGCTCGGCACTATGGCGACGTATTTCACTGCGCGCATGGCTTCGTCATGCCCCATGTCGAGTCTCGCCGTCTTATAGATAACGCAGCCCGCCAGGGAGAAGGAAACAATCGATATGAGTATAGCGGAGATAAAATAATGCCCTGTCAGGTAAGCCGCGCCCCTTATGAGAATGGGGTACATCGGCAGGAAGACAAGCCTTACGATATCGTCGATTTCACCGACGGAGCGGTACCAGTTTTGGGCTATGTCAACGTAGTGGTAGCCGTCGCCGTAGGTCCAAATGCTGAGGAAGGCGGTGTAGGGGTCTTCCGGACCGCAGATGACGCGGCGCATCAGGAGGGAGAGCGCGAGAACGGCAAGGCGGGATAACAGCAGAAGAACGAAAAGCCTGAAAAGCAGCCAAAAATCAGATTTTACGGAGACGCTGCGATCCCTTTTTCCGCTCCAGGCCTCCATCCAGAGAGGTATGAAGCGTATCCCCAGCAGCGCAAAAAGAGCGGTTGCAAAAATAGCTGAAAACGCCGCGGGCAGATTTGCAGGCGGAGTTTTCAGCCACCATCCCGCAAGCAGCGCGAGGAGCACCGCGAGACATACGCCGGTAAAAAACCATCTTCGCCTCAAAGTAACCATCCTTTAGCAACAAAAACGCAAATAATTCGGGTCCAGAAACAGACGCCGTGCGTACGCATCTGAGCGACCCGAACAGAACGAGGTCGGCTCAATGCGGTTTAGTCCAATGCGATTTTCTTCTCCATTACGAGAAGGGAGCAGACGTTGCCCGGCTCCGAATCTATATGCCTGAAGCCGTGCTTTTTATAAAAGGCGATAGCCCTTGCGTTCGTTTCGGCGACCCTCAGACGGAGGGTCCTTCTGCCAAGCCTGCGGTACACGGAGGTCGCGTGCCCCAGAAGCTGTACGGCAAGCCCCTTTCCCCGGTAAGGCTCGTCAATGTAATAGAAGGCTATGCAGCCGGCGTGAGACGCCGCATCCTGCTCGATGCTGAGCTCAAGTATGCCGACCGGCCTGTCGCCGAGGAAGGCCTCGGTAACGGACATGGGATCCTTGCGGCTGCGCTTTTTCGCGATCCTCAGGTAAATGTCGCTGAAGCCCTCAAGGCTTCCGTGCGCCGCTGTCCAGGCGTCCCTGTAAGCGTTAAGGTACTTTTCACCGCGGTTTTCCAGATCCATCGGGCGGAAATACATGTTTGTGCCGTCGGTGAAGCTCTCTTTTTTCCACCAGTCCTGACGCTTGAAGGCGCTCAGCTCGTCGGGGAGGTGAGAGTTGTCGTTCATATACTCTATACCGAACGCGCCGTCCTTATAGGTCAGCAGAGAGACCGCAGTGTTGTCGCAGTAAAAAACGCGGCTTATTTCCTCCGGCGGGATGTTCATCAGGGTGCAGAGAAGAGCCCTGATTGCTCCGCCGTGCGTGACCACGGCAATGGTTTGACCGTCGTGCCTTTCGGCGAGCGTCTTAACCGCTGAGGTGATCCTCTCGGAGAGCTTGTAGAAGTTCTCGCAGCCGCTGATGTTCCATTTGTGCGGCGCGCTGTTGTAGTTTTTGTATTCCTCGGGCATGTCGCGCTCTATTTCCGCCCAGCAGACATCCTCCCATACGCCCATTTTCACCTCGCGGAGCTCCGGCAGGGTGTTGAGGGGCAGCTTTTTGGGGACACAGATCGCGGCCGCGGTAGCTCTGGTGCGGCTTAAGTCGCTCGAATAGACCGCATCTATATGGATGTCCTTAAAACGCCGGCGCAGATACTCGAGCTGCTTTTCTCCCATTTCAGTCAGAAGGCTGTCGTAGTGGCCATGAACGCGCCGGTAAAGGTTCCCCTCGGCCTCCGCGTGCCTGATGATATAGACATAAGTCATACAAATCTCACGTGCGCTTTCTATGATATTTTAGCAGTAAAAAAGCCTATTGCGCCCTTTCGAGGGTAATAACGGTACCCGTCATCTCAAAGTTCTTCGTTTTTACGATATGAGTGCGTCCCACCCTTACCTCCTGGGTCCCGACCTCGTTGAGAAGCGACGTCGCGGTTACCTGGGCGGTGACGGTGAAGGTGAGGTCGAGATACTCTCCGTTCGGTATTATTACGGTTTTGACGAATGAGTCCGTGTTGGTTTTTTCAAGCTTGTCGACCTTGCTGGGGGCGGCCGTAACGCTCTGAACCTGGCAGTCGATGTAGCTGCCGCTGGAGATGGTTTTGTCGGGAATAAACTTTTTTATGTTTTCGTATTCCTCCCTGGGGACAGCATGGACAAGTACGGTATAAGTAATCTGGGTTTTGGGGGCGAGCTTTCCTTTGCCGCCCAGAAATTTATATGCAAAAAACAGCGCTGCGGCCAGTATGACGACGACTATAATGACGTCAATTACGTTGATCTTCCTTTTCGCTTTCTCCATGGAGGGCCATCCTTTCAGTTGCTTTATAGAATAAAACATTGTATAATATGGTAATAAATAAAACGCCGTTCCGCACGCGGGCTTCTCCCCAAATTGCGGACACAACGGTAATTGTACAACATTTTCCCATTTTAAACAAGTACCGCGGCAAAAAAATGCCTATTGACGGTACGGCGCGGAAAATACAGCGCGTTTTATCGATTTATGTCCCGCGGCCCCGAGCCTCCGAGAGGGAGGAACGCGCATAAAATGACGGGAGCCGCCGTTTGGGGGGTTATTTTGAAAATCATCACGCTGATAAGCGGAGGGGACGTGGGCGGCGCCAAGACGCACGTCCTTACGCTTCTGAGAGAGCTCAACAAGGTAATTAAGGCGGACCTCATCTGCTTCAGGGAAGGCGACTTTGCCGCGGAAGCCAGGGAAATGGGCATACCCACCGCAATCGTCAATTCGGGCCGTCTTTTTTCGGACCTTGCGGAGCTGAAAAGGCGCATTGCCGAAGGCGGCTACGATGTAATACACTGCCACGGCTCGAGGGCGAATTTTATCGCCAGCCTGCTGAAAAAGAGCTTTGACCTGCCTATAATCACAACGGTGCACAGCGACCCGAAGCTCGACTACATGGGGAGACCCGCGGGAAAGCTCATATACGGAAACATAAACCAATATTCGTTAAAGAAGCTGGACTACTATATAGGCGTTTCGGACGCCATGACAGACCTTCTCATAGACCGCGGATTTTCGCCGGACAGGCTGTTCACAATATATAACGGCATCGATTTCACCGACAGGCTCGGGGAATTCGACCGAACGGCATATCTCGCATGGCTCGGCATCAATTCG
Source organism: Clostridiales bacterium (assembly GCA_029268065.1). Classification (GTDB taxonomy): domain Bacteria; phylum Bacillota; class Clostridia; order Oscillospirales; family Oscillospiraceae; genus DUPK01. The sequence goes on from JAJUHC010000020.1 coordinate 29,516, forward strand.
GACGAGTGCGTGGTCGCGGGGATTGCGGCGAGGCTGAACCCGGTAAAGGACGTCGCCACGCTGATACGCGGCTTTGCGGACGCGGAGAGGGACTGTCCCAATCTCAGGCTGCTCATAGCGGGAGACGGAGAGCAGCGCGAAATACTCGAAAATCTTGCGAGGGAACTCGGCGTGTACGAGAAAACTCGCTTCCTCGGCTGGGTGAGCAATATCGGCGAATTCTACAAGGCCTTGGACATAAACACGCTTACATCCCTTTCGGAAACCTTCCCGTACGCGCTGACGGAGGGAGCAAGGGAATGGCTCCCGACCATCAGCTCGCGCGTCGGCGGGGTGCCATATCTCATAGACGACGGCGTGAACGGGCTTCTGTTCCCGGCGGGCGACTACAAAAAGCTGGGGGAGTGCTTAAGGACGCTTGCCGGCGACGCGGAGATGAGAAAGGCGATGGGAGAGCGCCTTGGGAGAAAGGCCAGGGACTGCTACTCTCTTGAAGCGACGAGAAATACGCAGCTCAGAATATACGAAACGGTGCTTAGGCGCAGCAGCAGGGCGGCCGAACGGAAACGCGACGGCGTAGCCATATGCGGGGCCTACGGCAGGGGCAACACCGGGGACAACGCCATACTTGAGGCGATAATACACGAAATGAGAGAGATAGACGAGGACCTGCCGCTTGTCGTTCTTTCAAAAGACCCCGCGGCCACGAGAAAGCAGTACCGTGTAAATTCCGTTCACACCTTCGATATCATTCAATTCCGGCGCGCGGTAAAGAGAACGAGGCTCTACATCAACGGCGGCGGCAGCCTCATACAGGACGTCACGAGCCAGAGGTCCCTGCTCTATTACCTTTTCAATATCATAACCGCCAAGACTCTCGGCAACCGGGTTCTGATGTACGGCTGCGGGATAGGACCGCTGATCCGGCCTTTCGACAGGAGCGTAGCGGGCAAGGTTATGAACAGGTATGTGGACGTTATCACGCTCCGCGAGGACAGCTCCAAGGAGGAACTCAAAAGCCTCGGCGTGACAAAACCGAAGGTACTCCTGAGCGCGGACCCTGCGCTCAGCCTATGTCCGGCTCCCGAGGAATCGGTCGACAGCGTTTTCCGGGCGGAGGGTATGGCGGCTAGAGGAAGCTATATATGCTTTGCGCTTAGAAACTGGCATGGCTTCGATGAAAAGCTTTCGTATTTCGTAGAGGCGGCGGAATATTCCTATGCGAGGCACGGGCTTGTTCCGGTTTTCATACCGATAGATCAGCACGATATCGGCGTCGCGGAAGCCGTCGCTTCAAAGCTTAGCGTTCCCTTCCATATCATGAAAAATTCAATGAGCTCCGATCAGATAATCGGGGTTATGTCCCGGATGGCGGTAGTTGTTTCCATGCGCCTGCACGGGCTGATTTTCACGACGCGAAGCGGCGCGCCGCTCGTCGGCATAGCCTATGACCCAAAGGTAAACGCGTTTATGAAGTACCTGGGTCAGGAGCTCTGCTGCAATCTGGGCGAGGTGGACGGGAAGAACCTTAAGGGGATGATAGACGCGGCTGTGGAAAAAAATGCCGACAGGGACAGGCTGCTCGGGCTTGCGCGGCGCGTAATAGAAGCTGAGAAGCTGAACGTTGAGATAGCGAGAGGTCTCTTAAACGAATAGAACCGCCTGAATCCGTCCGGATTTAAGGCAGCTTTTCCGGAAGGATGATCGGCTCAGCATAATCATTGGAATTTTTAATATTAATCAAGCAAAGGATATCACAAATGGACATCATAAAACGCATTTCGACAGAACTTAGTATAAAGCCTTCTCAGACCGAAGCGGCGGTGAAGCTCATAGACGAGGGGAACACCGTGCCTTTTATCGCGCGCTACCGCAAGGAGGTAACGGGAAGCCTTACGGACGAGCAGCTCCGCGACCTCAGCGAAAGACTGACGGCTCTTCGTGCGATAGAGGAGCGCCGCGAGGACGTGAGGAGGCTCATAGGGGAGCAGGGGAAGCTGACGCCGGAAATCGAAGCTGCGCTGGACAAAGCGGAATCCGTAGCCGAAATCGACGACATATACAGACCCTTCCGCCCGAAGCGCCGGACAAGAGCCTCCATCGCGGCGGAGCAGGGCCTGACGCCGCTCGCGGAAATCCTTCTGGCGCAGGAAGCCGGCGCGGATATTCAGAAAGCCGCCGAGGGCTTCATAAATGAGGAGCTGGGTGTAGCTTCCGTCGAGGCGGCGCTTGCGGGAGCGCGCGACATAATAGCGGAGCGCGTTTCGGACACCGCCGAGTTCCGCAAATGGATACGCGACTATACGTTTGACACGGGGCGCATAGTCTCCAAGGCGAAAAACCCCGAGGTTGACACCGTTTACAGGCTTTACTACGACTTTTCCGAGCTGCTTTCAAAAATCCCTTCCCACCGAATGCTGGCCATAAACCGCGGCGAGCGTGAGGGAGTGCTTTCGGTCAAAGTGGAGGTCGACGAGGAGTTTATAAAGGGGTATTTAAACGGACAGATGGTGACGGATATATCCGCGCCTTCGGCAAAGCATGTGGTAATGGCGGCGGAGGATGCGTACGGCCGCCTCATAGCGCCATCGGTGAGCAACGAGGTGCGCGGAACGGTAACTGAAAGGGCGGAGGACCAGGCGATAGACGTTTTCAGCGAAAACCTCAAAAACCTGCTGCTCCAGCCGCCTGTAAGAGGCAGGGTCGTCATGGGCTTTGACCCCGCTTACCGCACGGGCTGCAAGATAGCGGTAGTGAACGACGTGGGCGACGTTCTTGCGACGGCGGTGGTATATCCGACGCCGCCCCAGAACAAGACGGAGGAAGCAAGACGCGTGCTTACGAACCTGATAAATACCCACAAGGTGGATATCATATCGATAGGAAACGGAACCGCCTCAAAGGAAAGCGAGATTTTTGTCGCCGATCTCATAAAAAGCCAGAGCCGCAAGGTGAGCTACATTATGACGAGCGAGGCGGGGGCCTCGGTGTATTCGGCCTCGAAGCTCGCGAGCGAGGAATTCCCGGAATTCGACGTGTCCCTCCGGAGCGCGGTATCGATAGCGAGAAGGCTGCAGGACCCGCTGGCGGAGCTTGTCAAGATAGACCCGAAGGCGATAGGCGTCGGGCAGTATCAGCACGATATGGACCCGAAAAAGCTCTCGGCATCCCTCGGCGGCGTCGTGGAATCCTGCGTAAGCAGCGTAGGCGCGGATCTTAACACCGCCTCGGTGTCGCTTTTATCGCATATCGCCGGCATAAACAGCAAAACCGCGGGAAACATCTACGAATACCGCGTTAATAATTCCCGCTTCAAAAAACGCTCTGACCTGAAAAAGGTAAAGGGCATAGGCGAAAAGGCCTACACCCAGTGCATAGGCTTCCTCCGCGTGCCGGAGAGCAGCGAGGTGCTCGACAATACGGCGGTACACCCCGAGTCCTACGAGGCGGCCAAAAAGCTTCTTAAGCTCGTGGGATACACGGAGGCGGATGTGAAAAACAGGAGGGTGGAAGAGCTTCATAAGCGCGTATCGGAGCTCGGCTGGGAGAGCGTGGCAAGCGCCGTCGGAGTTGGCACGCCTACGCTCCGCGACATTGTTTCAGAGCTTTTAAAGCCGGGGCGCGACCCGCGCGACGAGCTGCCGAAGCCTCAGCTTCGGACGGACGTGCTGGATATAAACAGCCTGAAGCCCGGCATGGAGCTCGTGGGAACGGTGCGGAACGTAGCCGATTTCGGAGCGTTTGTAGATATTGGCGTGCATCAGGACGGTCTTGTGCACATAAGCAGGCTCTCAAACAAATTCGTAAAGCGGGCGATGGACGTCGTGAGCATAGGGGACATAATAAAGGTGCGCGTAATAGAAGCGGACGCCGCGAAGAAAAGGATTTCGCTTGAAAGAATAATGTGATGCGGAGGGATTACCGTGTACAGAGAAAAGATAGACGCATATTTTGAGGCGAATGCCGGCAGAATGACAGACGCCGTGAGAAGGCTCATCAGGATAAAAAGCGTCCGAGAGGAGCCGCTTATCGGCATGCCCTTCGGCGAGGGAGTATCGAAAGCGCTCGGCGAAGCTCTGAAGATCGCCTCCGAGCTGGAATTTTCGCCGGTAAATCTGGATAATTACGTCGGTTTTACAGATATTAACGACAAGGAGACTGAGCTTTGCGTAATCGCTCACCTCGACACGGTGCCTGAGGGCTGCGGCTGGACAAAACCGCCCTTCGAGGGCATTGTCGAGGAAGGCAAAATATACGGAAGAGGAGCGCAGGACGACAAGGGGCCTGCAATGGCGGCCCTGTTTGCGATGGCGGCGGCAAGGGAGATTGAGCCTGCGCTTTCCAAAAACGCGAGGCTCGTTTTCGGAACCTCGGAGGAGACCGGGGGCGAGGATCTCAGGTATTACTTTAAGCACGAAAAGAAAGCTCCTATGACCTTTACTCCCGATGCCGATTTTCCCGTAATCAATATCGAAAAGGGGCGCTGGGCGCCTGCGTTCGGTGCTTCCTGGGAGGAAAGCGCGGCGCTGCCGCGCATAGTGTCGCTAAGGGGCGGAGACACGGTAAATCTCGTCCCGCATGAGTCGACCGCCGTCGTCGAGGGCCTTGACATGGAGGTCCTGGAGGAGTTCGCCGACATGATAGCCGAGTATACGGGCGCAGAGTTCGAGTTTGAGGAAGACGGAGACTTAATAAAAATAAGGGCTAAGGGCAGAAACGCCCATGCGGCCGAGCCTCAGAACGGAAACAACGCCCTGACGGCGATGCTTTTTCTGCTCTCTCACCTCGTTTTCGCGAAAAGCGAAGGCTTTTCGATGATATGCACGCTCAATTCGCTTTTCCCGCACGGCGACTTCCTCGGAAAAGAGCTTGGAATAGCGATGAGAGACGAGCTCTCCGGGGAGCTGACGCTAAACCTGTCGCAGATGGACTATAATCTGACCGGCTTTTCGGCCAGGTTTGATTGCCGCTTCCCGCTTTGCGGCACAAGGGAAAGCGTCGCGGAGGCGGCGAAAAAAGCGCTGGAGGAAAAGGGCATCGGTATAACGGGCACGGACGAGCTTATTGAGCCTCACCACACGCCGGAGGATTCGAATTTTGTTAAGACGCTTCTCAGGGCCTACGAGGACTACACGGGAAATAAAGGACGCTGTTCGGCCACGGGCGGCGGGACCTATGTCCACGGCATAGATGGCGCTGTCGCCTTCGGCTGTTCGATGCCCGGAGTCGACAACAGGATGCACGGAGCAGATGAATTCGCGGTGATAGACGATCTCATAACCAGCGCGAAAATATTCACGCAGGTCATACTGGAAATCTGCAGATAAGGAAAAAGCTATGATTACTTCAAACGATATTAAGAATAACGAGGCGATAAACACCTACATCCGCAAGGCGGACGAATCCCTGATTGCGCTCGGCTACACCGAGCACAGCTTCGCGCACGTCACAAAGGTCGCGGAAACGGCAAAATACATACTGGAAACGCTGGGCTATGAGGAACGGGACTGCGAGCTCGCGTGGATAGCGGGCTATCTCCACGACATCGGCAACCTTATAAACCGATGCGACCACGCGCAGAGCGGAGCCGTCATGGCCTTTCGCATACTCGATAATATGGGCATGACCGCAGATGAGATAGCGACCATCGTCACAGCGATAGGGAATCACGACGAGGGGACGGCGGAGTCGGTGAACCCGATAGCGGCGGCGCTCATACTCGCTGACAAAACAGATGTGCGACGCAGCCGCGTAAGGAACAGCGATGTCGCCACCTTCGACATACACGACAGGGTAAACTACTCCGTCAAAAAATCCATAACGAAGATAAACGAGGAAAAAACCATCATTAAGCTGAAGCTCACGATAGACCCGAAGTACGGAACGGTCATGGACTATTTTGAAATATTTCTCCAGCGCATGACGCTCTGCCGCAAGGCGGCTGAGAGGCTGGGACTGCAGTTCAAGCTCATCATAAACGAACAGCAGCTGCTGTGAAAAGGAGATGTAAAAATGGAAAATCCCTATGCGATCAACAAAATCGGCGACGGCTTCTGGGCGATAGAGGAGCGCGGGGTGTTTATGTACCTGGTCGAGGGCAGGGACAAGGCTATGCTGGTCGATACCGGCTTCGGCGGCGGAGATTTAAAAGCGCTGGTCGAGGGCCTGACAGGAAAGCCTGTTTTCGTCGCTATCACCCACGCGGACCCAGACCATACCGGAGGCTGCGGGCAGTTTTCAGAGATCTATATGCATCCCTCAGATTTCGGCCGTTATTATGAAAGACCTGAGAACAAGGAAAAGCTCATTCCCGCGTGGGAGGGCGACGTATTTGACCTGGGCGCGAGAAAATTCGAGGTCGTACATATTCCCGGTCACACGCCGGGCAGCATCGTTTTGTTCGACAGAGCGAACCGGATGATAATCTCCGGCGACTCGTTCCAGTACGGCGGCATCTTCATGTTCGGGAGCGGCAGGAATTTTGCGGCTTTCGAGGCCTCTGTTAACAAGATGCTGAAAATAAGGGACGGCATAGCGGAAATCTACCCGGGTCACGACGGCTACCCTGTGACGAACGGAGTTTTTGATGATTTGCTGGAAGGCCTGAGGATACTCAAAACGGGCGCCGTTGAGGGCAGGGACACGGGAAGACCCATGCCAGCAAAGCTTTACGAGTGCGGCAGGGTGAAATTTTTCATCGGGAATCAGACCACATAGAGCACCGGCATAGCGCCGAGCGAATTTGCTATACGTTTACGGAGAAACGCCTCGCCTTCGGCGCGGGGCGTTTCCTTATAGCAGTATTTGCCGCGGCCCCTGCCGGTCATGCGCTCCTTGTCGAAGAGACTTACGGCGCCCGGAAAAGCCTCGGTATTTATTATGTTTTGCACATAGCTGTAAGTCATGAAGATTATCTCAATGAAGGCCTGCCTCTTAACCTTTTCAGTAAGCTCCGCCTTCATTGTTTCGATGAGCTCGGCGTACATCTTCTCCCAGTCCGGCAGCATAATGACGGGCGCGAGCAGTATGCCCACCTTGTAGCCCGCCTCGCACATTTCGTTGAGCGCTCTTATGCGCTCCGAGAGGCGAGCGGTGCCGAGCTCGACCTTCCTTATGATTTCCTCGGGGTTGAGGCTCATCCTGAAGATGGTTCTTCCGCCGTGGCGGAGCTTAAGAAGCGGCTCGACCATCGAAAACTTGGTGGGGAAGGTGATGCTGCCGGCTCCGCCCTCCGCGAAACGCTCTATGGTCCATGGGAGATTTCCGGTCACCTCGTTTTCAAGCACAAGGTCGCTGTTGCTGCCTATCTCAAAGGTCTGGGGGACTAGGGAAGCCTTCGCCCTGCGAATCAGGGTATCCATCATCTGTTCACGGTTGACGAATACGCGGAGGTAGGAACACTTATTGTAATTGCAGACAAGGTAGCAGTAAAGGCACATCGCGGCGCAGCCGGAGGAGGTGTAGGGCACAAGCCAGTCCGAAACCTTGTGGTTCGGAACGTACTTATGAGTCTTGCGGACGCCGACTATAAGATGGCGTTTGAGCTGTGCGAATTCTCGGTTCTCACTTTTTTGCATTTCCGGTATTCCATTGTGGCTTTGAATCTCGTGCCAGGGCAGGTAACCGTATTTTGCTTTAAGTTCCCGCCCCAGGGGGAAATTAAGCGCCTCCGGCTCATAAAAAACCGCGTCCGGAAAGCCTGTCAGGTTTATCATATTATCACTCCCCGGATAGCATTTGCAAAGACGGCGAAAAAACAATAGAAAAAAATGAAAAATCAGCCAAAAAAAGCTGATTTGAGAGATAATTTACTTTTTGTTAAAAGTGCCGAAATATAATGTGTGATATAATAATCCGAGAAGGTCAGAAGGAGGGCGAAGACTCAATAAATGGATTACTATGATATCATCGGCGTCCCTCCGTCCGCCTCCGCCGAGGAAATAAAAAACGCATACAAGCAGCAGGTGAAGTTTTTCCACCCCGATTTGAAAAACGTATCGAAAGAAGTAGCCGAAATCAAGACCCGGCAGCTTAACGAGGCCTACGACATATTAAAGGACCCGGAAAAGCGGAGGGTATATGACGCGCTGAGAAAGCTGAAGGAGGAGGGAAAGCTGAATAATCCTGCTCCGCCGCCGCCCGACCAAAAGACCGGAGCATACCGCAAGCGGGGACGCCGCCAGCCGAGAGCAAACGGTATTTTGGCAAACAAGGCTACCTTCTGGCTGACGGCCTTCGTGCTGACGGCGGTGTTTTTCCTTGTTCTGCTCAGCCTTATGAGGGACATAAGCATAAAGGTTATTCCGCCTTCCGCGCAGAATGTGGTTTTAACCTCGTCGCCATCGGTGAAAGTTTCTGCGCCTCCCGGCCTCTCTAAGCGCACGATCAGGGGGCGCGATGAAAACACGATAGTGTATGTGAGCGGCGGCAGGATACATTTGGACGAGAATTGTTCGGGTATGACAAAATATACTCTGATGACGCTCGGACAGGCATACGACAGGGGCTTCGCCTTCTGCGAGCTCTGCTTCAACTGATAAAAGGCTCCCCAATTTGGGGAGCCTTTGGAGCTTGTCGAAAAAGTGTTTTCGACAAGCTTCCAGGGGGCATCCAATGCCCCCTAGATTCGCGGCTAAAGCCGCGATACCCCCGGTCGCGCACAATTGCGCGGGCTGAGGTATTTTTCCGAGAAGTGAATTCCCGGAAAAATAGATTTAAATATCCCTGCGAGGGAGTTTTTTGACAGTCTGAAAAGGCTCCCCGATTTGGGGAGCCTTTGACGTGTTCAGCTTATGTTGCCTTTTCCCAGCCTGATTTGGATTATCAGATGCCCAGCGGTAGTGAGAAATTCTGATTCCGTATCCTTGAAGGGAAGAGAGGTGAAATTGGGCTTCCGGTAGAGCCTGGGTTCCCTCTGGAAAATCAGTTCGCCGGTAAAATGCAGGAATTCGTGGTACAGCATCGCGTCGTCTATTTCATTCACAATCGAAATCTCTCGCGATATCAGATCGGAAACGCCGAATTTCCTCAGAATCGTATCGTGCATGCGGTCTTCTATGATTCGGTATTCCGGCAGCTCAGCCTTTATCGGCCTCGTGACATCTGAAACGTATGCCTCACCCGCGTCGTGAAGCAGGCACGCAAGCTGTACGCGCAGGCTGAGTTCGCGAGCCTTTGCCTCCGCCGCACAGTTGAGCGAGTGGCGGGCGACAGAGAAGAACTCAGGGAAATGACCGTTAGCCCTGCAGAGCAGGGATAGCGAGTGAGCTATGTCCTCTAGTTTGATGCTTTTCTCATCGGGGAAGACTGGATCGAATGAGATTCCTGAAAACGTTCTGATGTAACCCATATTTTTCTCCGTATAATTGTATTTTACATATATGCGAAGTGGAAATTAAGCTATTGAGCCGTGTTCTGCGGTTTCGATTCTTCGGGGCGGCAGTAAAACGGCTTGCTTTGAGCGCACGCCCTCGGAGAGGGAGCATGGGGCAGCCTTACGACATTGTACGACATTATACCATAAATTTTGCGGTTGTGTACATATATATTTTAAAGATTTTAGCAAAACCAGGACACCATGAATACGGTATCCCGGCTTTAGCGGCATTATTTTTCAACGACCAGTATTTCCACCCTGTTGTTCCTTTTGCGTTCGCTTTCCGCGGCGTTATCAGCGGCAGGCTTGTATTCGCCGTACCCGATTGCGACGAACCTGCCTGGACTCAGCGAGCAGGAGTCTGTGAAATACCTCAGGACCTTAACGGCGCGGTCGCATGAAAGCTCCCAGTTGGACTGGTAATCGCCGTTTTTTATCGGTACGCTGTCGGTATGTCCTGATATTACTATGTTGTTGCCGAGGCTTTTGAAATAGGCGGCGAAGTCGTTCAGCAGAGCGTGGGCTTCAGTCTTGAGCTTAGAGCTTCCGCTCTCAAAAAGCGAGTCCGCCTGAATGACGAATTTTATGCCCTCTGCAGTCTGACTGTGCTCCAAAGCCTTGAGGCTTGCGGGCGGGCTCAGATATTTATTAAGTTCCTCTTTTACAGGGGGAAGAGAGGTTTCTTTTGAGTCCTGCTTGTTCTCGGAAGGAGCGTTTTCGACAGGAGCCTTGGCGGAACTTTTCTCCGAATCCGGTTTTTGGGAGGGAGAAACGTATGCTTGAGTGACATTCTCCGTTTCGGTCGATGCCGTCTCGTGGATAGAAGCCTTAACAGACGCAAGCTGCGCCTCGGCGTAAGAGGCATCCGCCCTGGCCTTTTCGACCATTCCCTTCGCTTTAAAGGCGGTCATCACAAACAAAAGTATGAATAAAAGAACGAGGCCGGTCATCATGTCCGCGTATGAAATAAGCCAGCTGCCTTCGGCGGGCTCGAGATCCCTGCCGTTACGCGACGTATTCTTTCCCATTTTTCTTGTCCTTTGTCTTTACATACCCGGCCGAATTCAGGCCTTTTACTTCATTGATATGCACGACCTCGTACTGAAGCCTCTCGGCGGGGGTCAGGAAGGGCTTTATGCTGTCCTCAAGCACGTTGGGTGTCAGGCCGCGGCTAAGTCCCACGACGCCCTCAAGTATCATTTCCATTCTGTTTATTTCGTTCTGGTTTTTTATGTCAAGCTTGTTAGCCAGCGGAGAGAAGACCATATTGGCGAGAATTACCCCGTAAAAGGAGGTGACGACGACCGTAGCGAAGGATTCCCCGAACCTGTCGATGTCGTTGAAGGTTGTCATCATATGAACAAGACCGATAAAGGTCCCCATCATCGCGATGGAAGGGGCAAGGTTGGCCCACATTCTGAAAAGCTGTATGCACTTTTTGTGTCGCTCGTTAGTCTTGTCGATTTCAAGTCCCATGATGTCGCGGATAGTGTCCTCGCCGAAGCCGTCGACAACCATCTGTATGCCTGATTTTATAAACTTGTCCTTGATTTTGTCAAAATTCCTTTCAAGCGTGAGGACGCCCTCTCGGCGGGCCTGCTTTGAGAGATCGATGAAGAGCCTCATGAGCTCGGGCTTGGAAATCTCCTTGTTAAGAAAAGCGTTGCGGAGTATGGAGGGAACGCTTGCGATGGTGTTGAACTCAAAGGCCACCAGCAGGGCGGCGATCGGTCCGAAAACGCAGATAAAGACAGAGGGAATGTCTACGAATTTTACGAGACTTCCCGGAATATCGGCCCATCTTCCCCATACAATGCTCATAAATACGACGAACGCGGCGCCGATGAGTCCGATTGCGGTTGTTAGATCGAATTTTTTCATTGTATCACCATAACCCGAACGTATGCATCTACCCTTGATTAATTTATCGGATGATTTTATGAAAGCTTTACATTCCGGCCGGAATTTCAGGCAATATTTTGCCTAAAAAACCGGAGGCAGGGCCTGCACCCCGCCTCCGGATATCACAATGTTACGCTTCCTCCTCAAACTGGTCCTTGGATGCGCCGCAGACAGGGCAGGACCAGCTATCCGGAACGTCTTCCCATTTGGTTCCGGGAGCTACTCCGTTTTCCGGATCTCCCGCCGCCTCGTCGTAAACATAACCGCAGACAGAGCACTTGTACTTTTTCATAGCAACCTCCTGATTTATTTGAAGCAGTAAGCCGGTTTCATAGCTTTGAAGCAAGCTCCGAGCCGTACAGGCGGAGCTTTGCCGTCACATCGCCGTCAGGGACCCATGTCGTCCGGAAGCCCTCGTCCACAAGCTCAAATCCGGCTTTGGAGAGCTCGTCCCCGATCAGCCTGACGGCTTCGCCGCTCCAGCCGTAGCTGCCGAAGGCGGCCGCTTTTTTGCTTTTGAACTTCATACCGCGGATAAGATCCAAAATTCCGGCGATCGAATATAGATAGCCGTTGTTGACGGTGGGAGAACCCATAATAACCGCCTTGGAACGGAAGATTTCGGTGATTATGTCGGATTTGTCGGTCTTTGCGGAATTGAAAAGCCTGACCGTAACGGAGGAATCGGCGGCGCGTATGCCCTCCGCAATGGCCTCGGCCATTTTGCGCGTCGCGTTCCACATGGTGTCGTAAATGATGCTGATCTGGTTTTCCCGGTAGGCGTTTGCCCACTGGAGGTATTTGTCGACTATCTGCATGGGGTTATCCTTCCAGATTACCCCATGGCTCGGGCATATCATGGAAATGGGAAGGTTCATGGCGATGATTTCTTTGATCTTCTTCTCCGCCATCTGGCTGAAGGGGGTGAGAATGTTGGCATAGTACTTCATCGCCTCCGCCTCCAGCTCGTGCGGGCCGACGGTGTCGTTGAAAAGCGATTCGGACGCAAAGTGCTGCCCAAAACCGTCGTTGCTGAAGAGGATGTTTTCTCCGCTCATGTAGGTGAACATAGTGTCGGGCCAATGAAGCATTGGCGCCTCGACAAAGGTCAGGGTGCTGCCGCCAAGGTCCAGCGTGTCTCCGGTCTTGACCGTAACGAAGTTCCAGTCCTCGTGGTATTGCCCCTTTAAGGACTTCACCGCGTTCGCGGTGCAGTATATCGGGGTTCCTGGTATCTCACGCATCAGCGCCGAAAGCGCTCCGCTGTGGTCTACTTCTCCGTGGTTTGCGATGATGCAGTCTATCGAGCCAAGGTCAATTTCTTCCTTAAGCTTTTTGACGAACTCCCTGTCGTAGGGCAGCCAGACCGTGTCTATGAGCGCGGTTTTCCTGTCGCGGATAAGATAAGAGTTGTATGACGAGCCTCTGAATGTGGAAAGCTCGTCGCCGTGAAATGTCCGGAGTTCCCAGTCTGTCTTGCCGACCCATGTAACCTTGTCAGTGATTTTCTTCCCCATAATTGCCTCCTTTGCAGCAGCCGTATTTTCGCGGGCAGAATTGCCGGAGCGCGTCTGCGCGTTATCGAAAGACGGCGCCGCCGCATACGCATATATGATTATAACAAATGAGAAGAAATATTAACATAATTTTTTTCCTAAAATTTTACTTGAAAGCGTAATACGAGCGCAGCTCGGGAGCCATCAGCGCCGGGGCTGCGCTCATCGCCGCTCTTTGGGGTCAGCGGGGAAATGCAAAATAAGGTGAGTGTCGAAAAACCGGAATATAGAATATATTGTATAAAGAGGGATATATAAGGAGGTGTTCATTATCCAACACAGAGGCATACCCCAGTGGGTTCCCGTGATATTGGGTCTGCTGCTCGGCGTCGCGACCGGTATTATGTGGTGCATGGGGCTTTTTACGTCTGTAAGGGCCATGCTTCCCTATGCTTTTGGCGCGGCCGTACTGCTGCTCATTGAAAGTTCAGTGCTTAGAGCGCGCTGTGGTGACGAAAGGGAAGGATATTGCATAAGCCCGACCTGCTTCAGCGTTTCGAGGTTTTCTAAATTGGTAATAATACCGGCTGCAATTTTCACCGCAGTCGCCTTGCTGATATTTGCGGCAAGCTTGACAATGACGCTCGTCGTAAAAACCGTATTGGCTTTTGTAGGGGCCATATCGTTCTGGCTTATGCTGTGCTCCTTTCTTGCGAAAATTCTCAGCATCATTTATTACAGATAATGAAAAAAACAAACGGGGGCATGAGCGGCGCTTATGTCCCCGTTACGCTTTTCAAGCGAATTGACAAGCCATTATCACAGCTTTGAGGTCTGACGCGTGCTGAAAAATACGTCGGCTATGGAAGCTGTTTTGTGCTTTTTCAAGAGCTTTAAAAGCTTTCTTTCGCAGCCGTTTATGCCGCAATAGTGTATAAATCCGTCCCTCAACGAAAGCTCAAGCCTCGGTTGGGCAGGGTCGATTTCGCGGGGATGCAGGTAAAAGACAGCGGGCTCGCCCGAGCTGTTGACCGAGGATGTAAACCAGTCTATTAGAAAAAAGGGCAGGGCTCGGAAGTAGAAGCCGCCCGAAAAGGGAATGTTGAGGCCGGCCGCCCGAAAGGTGGAAGGGGGAATTTCAAGAATACCAGCCTCCCTGCCGTCAACTACGGGGCGATTCGCAAAGCGGGGAGCGTCCGGTATGCCATAGAGGAAGTTTTTGGTGGGAAAAATGCTGGAATCATATAGGAAACCCTCCTGAACAAGCACGTCAAGCGCCCACAGCGACTCTTTTACGACGGACCAGGAGGGGGCGCGGTATCCTAACACGCGCCTGCCGCTTATATCCTCAAGGAGAGATTTGCTTTTATGTACGTCCTCCCTGAATTCCTCCGGGGACTGCCTGTAAACGAGCAGGTGGGCGTATCCGTGGCTTGCTATCTCGTGCCCGCAATCCGCAATCCTTCGTATCATTTGCGGAAACTGCTCCGCTACTGTGCCGAGTACGAAAAAGGTCGCTTTGCAGCCGTATCCTTCAAGGTGCTCAAGATAGCTGTCAACGTTCCTCTCAACCGTGGAGCTCTCCTTCAAATCATCAGAGAAATCGGTTCCCTCGTAATTCGCGTGGAACCAGTCCTCGGTGTCCACGGTAAAAATATTAATCATAATTCACCCGTTTTTCATCATTTGCAAATAATCTGATTCCGCAGTCCTGCCGAGAAACAGGGGAAGAGCCGTGAAAAAACCCTGTTAACAGCCGGTTTTTTCAAAAGCTTCCGCTTCCTCCGGCCGGACAGGCTGTCCCTCCAGCTCCCTTATCCTTTTCTCGAGCAGGGCGACGGTCTGAACCAGCCTGGTGCATTTCTCATTAAGCGTCGTCACAATGGCGGTGATGGACATAAGTATAATGATAAGGCAAAAGCAAACGAGAGCAAAAAGGCCGTTTGCCGGTTCCTTTATGCCTATTAGACGGGTCAAGAAGGTCATGATTTCGGGAAAGACGCCTATAACCAGCATGATGAACCCGGATATGATCCACAGCAGGGAGTATCTCAGGTTCAGCCTGCGCCTGCTCAGGATATTGAAAAGGATTACAAAATACAAGGCGACAGCCAAAAGCAGGGCGTATCTCAAAGCCGGTACCATTTCAGTTTGCTCCCTTCGAGTAAAATCTGCGCAGGATTATTGCCAGCGATACCTTCACAATATAATAAAGCGATCTGAAGGCGTTGATGGAGCTTTTTCCGCCGGAGCGCTCGTGCATGACAACGGGAACCTCCGCAATCTTAAAGCCCTTCATGGCTGCGGCGACAATCGCCTCTGGCTCGGGGTAGTCCTGGGCGTATTCCCTTGAGAACAGCTCTATCACACGGCGGTTCGCCGCCCGGAAACCGCTTGTAACATCCCTGATGCTGACTCCCGTGAAGGCATAGATCAGTGCGCTCAGCAGTTTTATGCCCAGCCTGCGCGAGCCAGTCGACCTGAAGCCCGGGCCAGCGCCGTCCAAAAACCTGGAGCCTATCGCGTAGTCGCAGGCTCCGGAGAGAATAGGCTCTATCAGCTTTTCTATGCAGGAAGCGTCGTGCTGTCCGTCACCGTCAAACTGAACGGCGATATCGTATCCGTTTTCCGAAGCAAAGGCGTATCCGCCCTGCACGCATCCCCCGATACCCAGATTATAGGCAAGATCGAGATAGCTAGCTCCAAGCCTTCGCAGTATTTTTTTTGTGGAATCGGTGGAACAGTCGTTTACCACAAGGCAATCGGCAAACGGCGCGTGCTCCCTGACGGACAGAACCACGTTTTCTATGCTTTCCTGCTCGTTATATGCGGGAATAATAATAAGTACCTTCAATTCGGATAACACACCTTTATGTAGTCGTGATTTCTCGCATATGACGAGGTCGATACGGGTTGACCGCCGGAAGAAAATAAATACCAATTGTACGTATAATTATACGACGCGCGCCGCGTACAGTCAAACTCATTTTTTATGAACTGAATTAAAAGCGTTACAAGACCAAAAGGCCGCCGGAGCCCCTGTACCGAGTGGACTCCGGCAGCCCAGACTCTCAAAAAGCCTGAGATCAAAAAAGCGAAAACAGTAAAAAAGGTTTGTCTACAGCCCGAAGGGACCTGTCCTTGCGGCAGGTCCCTTTCGTTTATGCAATATGCTTTATGTTATTTCAGTTTCTCCGGGTTCACGGTTCTCAGGTAGCTACCGCTGAGGTTTTTGGGATTGACAGCCTCTCTTATTTTATACTGGTAGGCGAAAATCCAGGGCTGCGGTGTTTTTGAGAACATCTCGTCATGCTCTTCCTGCGTGTAGTTGTAGCCGTTCATATGTCTTACGTCCGAATTCCATCTGCAGAAATCAGGACCGAAGGAATACTTGTTGTGGAATTCCTGGTTTCCGTCGACGAATTTGCATGTCCCGCGTACCGATTCCTTATCATACGCGTCGAAGTTCGTGAAGAATTCCCAGCCCGTGGCGCCGCCTCCGCCGATTCCCGACAGGCTGCCCATTGCCGAGTCTCCGCCGGTTGCGGCAATCGAGGTGTGTTCGACCTCCCATTTCCTCTTCTGAGCCGTAGCATCCTCAACCACCTGTATGGTTCTCCACACGTTGGGAGAGAGACCGAAGGTACCCTCGTAAGCGCCGCACATGACAAAGTTAAGATTCTTATGGCCCAGCCTTGTCAGGTAAAGCAGCGCGTAGTCGTGCATATCCTTTTCGAGCATCATTTCGCTTTTCCAGCCGCCGGTCTGCTCAAGGATATAGTCGATGGCCTTTTCTTTATATTCAAGATCCCTTTCAGAGAAGCCGGCGATGATCACCTGGTAATCCAGCTTCATTTTTTCGTTCTGCTCCTTGATATACGGGTCTTCCAGCAGCTCAGGTATATCGCAGAGCTGCTTGTCGGGATCCGTGATGATCTTCAGCATCGCCGCTTTCAGATTTCTGCCGAACATGCTGAACTGCCTGTGCCCTGAATAAGCGATATCGCTCTCATGGAAGTATTGCACGCTGCGCGCCCAAGCCTCCCAGCTGGGGTAGCAAAGCGTATAGCATTTGAAGTTCGGGCCGAAATCAGCCTTATACGCGGGAACGGTGCCGTAAGTCGGGAAGTCGGCGGGGCCGGGCCAGGGATGGAGCCTAATGGCCATTTTTGTGCAGACGCCCGTCGTGCCTGCGGTACCGAAAAGACCTCTGAGCAGACCCCTCTGGCTTGGTCCGGGACCTTCCCCGCAGAACCAGCCGTCTCCCGAACCCAGAGAGCCTGTTCTCAGCACCTCTCCGCCGCCAAGGACCCACTCCATGCCGAGTATGTTCTCGGAGCCGGAACCCATGAATATTGTGTTGGGGCCGAAAGCTATCCAGGAGGAAGCGTTGGCGAGAGCGGAGCTCGAGCAGCCGACGCCGGGAATGTTAAGGTTCAGCCCAACCTTCATGGCTTCAGCCTGAACGGTAGCGGCGATTGCGAAGGGCTCAACGATCGCGCACATGTTTTTGACGTCGATTTCTATGCTCTTCATCCTTCTCAGGTCTATCTGAAGCGCAAAATCGCCGCCAATATAACCCATTGCCGCCCAGAAGGTGGTTGAGGCTTTGAACTCTATGCCGTACTTGTTGCAGAGCCTGATGATATTCTGCACCTCTTCCGTGCTTCCGGGCAGGACCACGGCCTGGGGAAGGGGGGTCCAGTGCTCGGACGGACCATAGTGAGCGGACGACTGAGAAGGGATGCACCTGTATGTTTCGCACACGCCGATATTCTCGGAGATGTTCCTTTTTCCTACGATATCTTCGAGCGCCTTATATATTTCTTTCGGAAAAGCCATTATAAAACCTCCTCTCACATCGCTTGCTGTACGAGCTCAATGATGTCTAAGACTTCGATCTTATTACCATTTTCATCGACAGCGTTGACAAAGTTGTCCTTACACCACGGGCAGGCCGTTACAAGCGCGTCCGCGCCCGTTGCATTCGCCTCCGTGATCCTTTCTCCGGCGGTCCAGGCGGAGAACTCGGGATTGGATTCGCTGCATCCGCCGCCCGCGCCGCAGCACCATGAATACTCGCGGATTCTTTCCATTTCAACCAGCGTTATTCCCGGAATGGCCTTCAGTATGTTTCTGGGGGCGTCATATATGCCGTAAGCCCCGTTATATCTGGGCCTTCTGGGCTCCCATGTATGGATCTGGTTGAATATCTTCTTTTCCTTGCCTTCCCAGGGGATGTACTCCTCGCCAAGTCTGCCGAGATGACAGGGATCGTGATAGGTGACGGTCATGGGAACCGTTTTGGTAAATTTGATTTTCCCTTCCTGTATCAGCTGGTCGACATACTCGACAACGTGAAGCACCTTGACGTTCAGTCCAAGCTTCGCATACTGGCGCTTGAAGGCGTGGTAGCAATCGGAGCAGGGAGTTACAATTGTCTTAACGCCCGCAGTTTCAAACGCCTTGATGTTTGCTTTGGCGCGGTCCTTGAATTCGTTTAAGAAGCCCATCTGATGAGCGCGTCCCGCGCAGCAGTTGTCTGCCGCCCCGAGATAGCCCAAATCCACTCCGGCGCCCTGAAGCAGTTTTACGGCGGCTTGCGCTATCTTTTGGAGCTTGGGCTCATAGCTGTACTTGCAGCCCGCGAAGAAAGCCACCTCGGCTTTCTCCTTGAACAGGTCCTTAAGGTTCAAGTCCTTTGCCCAGTCGGTGCGGTTCGCTTTCTTTGCTCCGGGGAGCATGCTCTGTTCCTTCTTGAGATTCTCAATAACGGGCTTCTGACCTTCCAGGACCTTGCCCTGCTCAACCGCGTAGGCTTTTTGCTCAATGTTGTGCTCAAGGGTTTCCAGGTTGTACCTTGTCACCTTGCATCCAACGTCGCAGTATCCGCAAGAGGTGCAGGAATGAATTGCTTCCGTAACGGTATCGTCAAGCTTCGTCCTGCCGTCGAGCAGGCTCTGGCTCAGCTGAAAACGTCCGCGGGCCGAATAGGTCATGAAATTGTAATACCCGATGCTCGGACAGTTTTCCGCAAATCTAATGCTTTTTATTTTGTCAAATGGAATGAACTTGCAGCCTGCGCAGTTGCTGCAGCGTTCCATCATGGGTCTGAAATCCTTTAAAGCCATCTTATTAAGCCTCCTTTTCCCGTACTTATTTTAAAGTAAGTTTTCCGGTATTCATTATGTTGCTGGGATCGAAAATGTTTTTCATTCTCTTTAAAATCTCGTATGTCTGGGCGTCCTTGTTCAGCTGTATCGTGGACCAGATGTCGTACGGCCTTGCGTAGAAGCCGCCCAGCTTCGACATTTCTTTGCTCGCCGCGATATATAATTCCCTGACCTTCTTTACTTCGTTTGAATTCCCGGGATCGTAAGGGAGGCTGAATTCAAGATGAACCGATGTGCCCATGTGCTGCGGCTGAATGTATACTCCGATGTCCTCGGTGGGGTATCCAGCTTCGATCGCGAGAGCGTACATTGCCTCGATAAACTTGGAGGTTCTGTCCAGGGTCGTGATGAAGAATATATCCTGGAACGCGCCCTTTGCCGTCTGCTTCCAGTAAGCTTCCCCGGAAGGTGAGACGGACTTTTCGAGCACCGCGTCTCCCACGGCGCCCGGAACCTTGGAAAGCAGCTGAACACCCGTTTGCTTGGCGTAGTCCTTGATATCGTATTCCTGAGCGCTTACCTTCATTTCCGGAAGCAGGATATCTCCGGAAATGCCGACGGCCGCCACCCAGTTCGGCATAATATGCTTGAGCTCGGCTATCTCTTCGGGTGTTTCGCCCATTAAGCTCGCAAGATACGCCTTGTTCATTACATAAAGCTTATCGCCGATTCTCGCCCAGATAGCTTTGTAAACGAAATCCTCCAGATCGGTGGACTTTTTCGCGGGCGCAAGAAACATTTTCTTGATTGTGGGAAGCAATTCGCATTTTACAGAGGCCCAGGTGACAATTCCCATGCTCCCCTGCGCCTGAGTGACCATTCTGAGCATGTCGGTCATGGCCGGTCCGTTGGAATGTACCTGCCAGTTTCCGAGTTCCCATTGCTTTTGCAGGTCCTGGGGGCCGTTGCCGGCGGCGCCGGTGAATATCTGATTGCCGTCTCCGAACGTGACCTCGACGCATCTCAAGGGTTCGGTGTAGTTGAACTGATGCAGGCAGTTTAGCCTTGGCTCTATTTCTAGAAGGCTTGTCAGCACAGACTTTGTAGCCCTGGGCCTTATGGATGTCGACAGCGTCATGCCTTCCTTCGCCAGAGCTTCCTGAAGCTGGCCGTAAGTAACGCCCGGCTCGATAATTGCCATTCTCTGCTGACGGTTGATGCTGATGATTTTGTTCATTCCGCTTAAATCGACGATAATCGATTCCGGAACGCTCGGCACCGTATCCCCCTTGAAATGGGGAGCGCCGGAGCTGACAGGTACGAGCGGGGTTTTCGTTTCGTTTGCCAGCCTGACCAACGCCTGGACTTGCTTGGCGTTCTCAGGCTTCACGACGAAGAAAGGCTTCATCGGGGTCGCGAAGCTTTCGTCTCTCGAAAACGCTTCCAGCGTCGCGGGGTCGTCGGAAACATTCTCACTGCCGAGAATAGCGCAAAGTTTCTCATAGATTGTTTCCAAAATCATTTCCTCCTTTTTATTACTGAAATAAAAATATCGCCGGATAGGACAACATGGGCGGCTTTCGTGTTTGCCGGGACAGGGATCCAATGAGCGATAAATTTATCGTCAGACGCGCTGACAATGTATATACTGAACACGTTCAGTATATCAAATCTTTTATACATGTCAATAATGGATATACATTCTCTAAAAAAATAATATATTGTCCTTGAAATATAGCAATATATTTGCTTATAATGGCTCTGGGTGATTTTATTGGATATAGCGGCTGACAACAAAAGACAACAGAAAGCCGAGGCCACGAAACGCAGGCTTTTCGTGGCCGGAATGAGCCTG
Organism: Clostridiales bacterium; assembly: GCA_029268065.1. Taxonomy (GTDB): domain Bacteria; phylum Bacillota; class Clostridia; order Oscillospirales; family Oscillospiraceae; genus DUPK01. The sequence continues at coordinate 50,258 of JAJUHC010000020.1, forward strand.
ATGAGAGAAAAGGGCTATCAGGCGGCGACGATAAGGAGCATTTGCAGCCGCGCCGGCGTTTCGGTTGGTACTTTTTACCTGTATTATAATACCAAAAGCGATATTTTGAAAGAAGTATATATGCAGGGCGATAAATTTATGGTGAGCGCCAATCCCGCGGAGGAGGGGAAAACTCCGCTGGAGAGGATCCGTCTATTTATCGACCGCTATTCCGAGCTTACCCTCAGGACCGGCCTTGATTCAGTAAAGGTGCTTTACAACCCTGATAATGAATGGTTTGTCCAGTACCGCGCCATGCAGCATAAGCTTGACGAAATGATAAAGGAAGGCCAGGAGATTGGCGAGATCATTTCCGACACTTCGTCTGAGGAGCTGACCGACTTTCTTTTTGTGTGCATGAGAGGAGTATGCTACCACTGGTGCACCTCCAACGGCGGATACGACCTTAAGGAGCGTATGCGAAGGTATATGTGGCATGTGCTGAAATCGCTTGAGCCCTGAGCGCCACCGTGCAGCCGGCAGGTAACATGAATTAAGCGCCCCGCCTCATTTCGAGGCGGGGCGCTGGAGCGTGTCGAAAAAGTCTTTCGACACGCTTCCAGGGGGTATCCAATACCCCCTGGATACGAGCCTCACGGCTCGATACCCCCGGTCGCGCACAATTGCGCGGGATAATGTATTTTTCCGGCGTACACGCCGCCGGAAAAA